>NZ_DKST01000028.1:0-434881 GCF_002472835.1 Sphingobacterium sp. UBA7249
TGGGAGAGTAGGTCGGTGCCTTTTTTTACACGGAAGCCCTTGCTGGAAACAGTCAAGGGCTTCTTGCGTTTGGTTACTTTTTCAGATTCCTTTTCAAAACAGACACCGGGTCGCAACGATGGAAAAGATCTGCTCAGTTCACTTGACTCCTGCAACATTATTATTGGACAATCGTTTGCATTTCGCAATCCCTTTTTTACTTGGATTTACTATTGTATTATTGTTATGTTAATTTAACGGCATTTTGCAAGCGTCTTAAGGATGAAAATGCAGCAATGCTATTTAATATTATAAATCATACACATGAAGATATCTTTTTGGGGTACAAAGGCGCAGTTTAGTTTATTGGTGGGATTGGCTTCTCCGTTTATTTTTCAATCGAATAAGGTCAGTGCGACGACTCATCTGACTACTAATTATAAGATAGAACAAACCGCTACTGTTAGTAAAATTATTGCCGTACAGCAAATTAATCCAACAACAGTGGAGATTGTATATGAAAACAACCAAAGACTGATATTGGATTTCTATGGAGATCATATTTTCAGAATGTTTCAGGATATACACGGTGGTATTATCCGTGATCCGGAAGCAAAACCTGATGCGAAAATCCTTGTTGAACAACCACGCAAAGCAGTGAATGAGCTGAAGGTAAAAGACGAAGGAAATCGTGCTACAATCACAACCAAAGACATTGTATTCTCCATAGATAAACAGACCTCCCAGTTTAGCATCCTCAATCGTATCACGAATAAAGTTGTCGTCGAGAGCTTAAAGCCCATCGCTTTCGAATCTAAACAAGTAACTTTAGCGTTGAAAGAAAATAAGGATGAGTACTTTTTCGGCGGTGGTGTACAAAATGGACGGTTCTCCCATAAGGGTAAGATCATTGCAATAGAAAATCAAAATAGCTGGACCGACGGCGGAGTAGCATCGCCTACACCTTATTTTTGGTCAACGAATGGCTATGGCTTTATGTGGCATACATTCAAAAAAGGGAATTACGCATTTGGGGCAAAGACAAAAGGTACCGTAAAATTATCCCATGACACAGATTATCTGGATATTTTTTTTATGATTAATGATGGTACGGTACCCTTACTCAATGATTTTTACCAGTTAACCGGTAATCCTATACTTCTGCCAAAATTTGGCTTGTATGAAGGTCACCTCAATGCATATAATAGAGATTTTTGGAAGGAGGATGAAAAGGGAATTCTGTTTGAGGATGGAAAACGCTATAAAGAAAGTCAAAAAGAAAATGGCGGCATAAAAGAATCATTGAATGGCGAAAAGGGAAATTACCAATTTTCGGCCCGCGCTGTTATAGATCGCTATAAAGCGCATGATATGCCTTTGGGTTGGATTCTACCAAATGATGGCTATGGTGCTGGCTATGGTCAGACTGAAACATTGGATGGTAACATTAAGAACCTCAAAGAATTTGGCGATTACGCTCGTAAAAATGGCGTGGAAATTGGTTTATGGACGCAGTCTGACTTGCATCCTAAAGACAGTATTAGTGCATTACTGCAAAGAGATATTGTCAAGGAAGTACGTGATGCGGGTGTCCGGGTATTAAAGACAGACGTCGCCTGGGTGGGGCCTGGTTATTCCTTCGGCTTAAATGGTGTTGCTGATGTGGGCCATACAATGCCTTATTATGGTAACAATGCACGACCGTTTATTATTTCATTGGATGGTTGGGCAGGAACACAACGCTATGCCAGTATTTGGTCGGGCGATCAGACTGGTGGGGTTTGGGAATATATTCGATTCCATATTCCGACGTATATCGGTTCTGGTCTTTCTGGACAACCAAATATCACTTCGGACATGGATGGAATCTTTGGTGGAAAAAACTTTAAGGTGAACATTCGGGACTTTCAATGGAAAACCTGGACACCGATGGAATTGAATATGGATGGCTGGGGATCCAACGAAAAGTATCCACATGCTTTGGGAGAACCTGCGACTTCCATCAACCGTCTTTACCTGAAACTGAAATCTCAATTAGTTCCTTATAGCTATAGTATAGCTAAACAAGCTGTCGATGGCCTGCCGATAATTCGTGCGATGTTTTTGGAGCAGGCAAATCAGTACACACTTGGAAAGGCGACACAATATCAGTATTTGTATGGCCCGAACTTTTTGGTAGCACCGATCTATCAGGAGACTCGTGTAGATGAGAAGGGCAATGACATCCGAAACGGTATCTATTTACCTGATGGAGAATGGATAGATTACTTTACCGGTGAAAAATATAGCGGTGGACGTATCATCAATAATTTTGATGTACCAATTTGGAAACTACCGGTTTTTGTTAAAAATGGAGCCATTATTCCAGTTACGAATCCAAATAATAATGTAGAGGAGATCAAAAAGGATGAGCGTATTTATGAGGTATATCCGTTTGGAAATTCTGAATTCACGGAATATGATGACGATGGAAAAACAGAAGCTTATCGTTATGGAAAAGGCGTCAATACAAAGATTTCTTCCATACAGAAAGACAACAAAGTGCTGTTTACAATAGCGCCGTCAGAGGGGGAATTTGAGGGATTCGAAAAAGTGAAAGGGACCGAAGTCCGTTTTAATGTAACCGCTGCTCCGAAGAAAGTGACTGCTAAAGTCAATAAAAAAGGGATAAAACTTCAGGCGGCACATTCACTGGCTGAATTTAAGAACCTGGAAAATGCCTACTTCTACGATGCACGACCTGATCTGAATCAGTTTGCAACAAAGGGATCCGAATTTGAAAAGGTCAAGCTGATCAAAAATCCGATGGTATTAGTACGTATCGGTAAGCAGGATGTGTCATCAGCAGCGCTAGAAATACAAGTTGATGGGTTGAGATTCACACCTAATGACGCGCATTTGGCACAAACAGGAGCGCTTAGGCCTCCTACTGCCAATGTAACCGAGAGTAATACCCACGCCTACGCATTAACACCGACATGGGAGAAGGCCGCTAATGCAGACTATTATGAGATTGCGTTTAATGATCTGATGTATTCGACCATTAAAGATAATCAATTGTTGTTTGAAGGGCTGGATGCAGAGACTGAATATAGTTTTAAAATTAGATCCGTTAATAAAGATGGTGTTTCTGATTGGAGTACATTTAGTGCAAAAACAAAAGCTAATCCGTTGGAGTTTGCGATCGAAGGTATTAAAGCAGAGACCTCTGTAGACAATCAAGGGGGGAACGGTATCAATAAACTGTTCAACTATGACGAAGGTGATATGTGGCATACCAAATGGGGCCAAACTGCCGTTCCGTTTGATATTACGCTAGATCTGAAATCCGTCAATCAGCTGGATAAGTTCGAGTACCTTCCTCGGACAGATGGTGGCAACGGTATCATTTTAAAAGGTAAAGTATTCTATAGCAACGATAAAGATACCTGGTCTGAGGCTGGAAATTTTGAGTGGAAACGTGATGGTGAAATGAAAGGCTTTAGTTTTGGTCAGCATCCTGTTGCGCGCTTTATTAAGATTTCGGTTTCGGAGGCTGTCGGAGGTTTCGGTTCAGGCCGTGAGCTCTATGTCTTTAAGGTGCCTGGATCGACTAGCTATTTACCCGGCGATATCAACAACGATCGCCTGATCGACCATAATGATCTGACTTCTTATATTAATTATACCGGATTAAGAATGGGGGATGGTGATTTTGAAGGCTATGTGAGTAATGGTGATGTTAATAAAAATAATTTGATTGATGCCTATGATATCTCAAATGTTGCCGTGTCAATCGAAGGTGGGGCCAAATCAGGCAAAGAGGAGAAAGTTGGCGGTAAGCTGAAATTGACGGTATCCAAGACAGCTTTGAATTCTGGTGATATCGTTGAAATCGCAGTGAGCGGAGAAAACCTTAAAGCAGTGAATGCGCTTAGCTTCGCATTGCCTTATAATCAGGGTGATTTTGAGTTTATGGGAATAGATGCGCTACATTTGAAGAAAATGAACAACTATACCAATGACCGTCTTCATACAAACGGAAGTAAAGCGTTGTATCCTACTTTTGTGAATTTGGGCAATAAGGAAACACTGAATGGCTCGGAAGTGCTTTTTAAGATCAAATTGAAAGCCAAACGTAATGTTAACTTCAATTTAAAAGCGATAGATGGTATTCTAGTTGATAAAAAACTCAATTCGATTAGCTTTTAAAGTATATTTTTGCAATGTGAATAAAAAGAAAGGGGAATGTTAACTTTCCCCTTTCTTATGCAGTAGTAATCCGATCAACAGCATAGCTTTATTAGGGCTTACTTCTAACCTGACCGATAATAGCTATAAAACGATTCTATCAACGGATATTTTGTAGCTTCAAAACTATTTCATTAATTTAATATCATGTTGAGGTCCATCAGAAGAATTTCAGTATCGGCCGAAGTAGCTGTGAGTTTAATTTCCGAAACGTCCCAAATGCCAAAGCCATCTCTCGTCCCCAACTCTTGTCCCGCTACGTTGGCACTTCCGCTGATGACGAAAATATAAACACCATTTCCAGCTTGTTTAACTTTGTAATTTGTTTCGATACCTTTGTCGAAATTACCCATATGAAACCAGGCATCCTGATGTATCCACACTCCTTCATCTGCCGGATCCGGGGAAAGGATCTGTTGAAATTTATTGTGTCTTTGTGATCTATCCAATGTGATCTGATCGTATCGCGGTGCTACATTGCGTTGGTTTGGATATACCCAGATCTGTAGAAATTTAACAATTTGATCAGTGTTTTTATTGTATTCGCTATGCATGATGCCTGTTCCCGCGCTCATTACCTGGATATCACCTTTTCGGATGATCGCCTGATTGCCCATACTATCTTCATGTTCGAGATCACCTTCCAAAGGGATACTGATGATTTCCATATTGTCGTGCGGGTGTAATCCGAATCCGCGGCCTTCGGCAACAATATCATCATTAAGCACCCGGAGTACACCGAAATGCATACGTTCGGGATTATGGTAATTGGCAAAACTAAAGGTATGGTTACTCTGCAACCAGCCATGATCGGCATAACCTCGGCTCATTGCTTTATGGAATACACTATGGTTTTCCAATTGATCTGAATTGTAATGTACAGTGTCAGCATCCAGTGTTTCCAAAGGTTCTATTTCGTCGATTTCATTTCTTACAACACCTGCTGAAGCAGCGCTCGCTGCAAATATTCCGGAACCTAAAAGCCCTTTTTTTATAAAGTTTTGTCTATTCATGGTCTTACAATTTATGAGTTCAAAATTAGCCTGCTAAGGATTAATTTTCATTGAACTAGTTTAATAAATAAGATGTATTGAGAATTTAAAGCTTGCTGTGTGTTACAAAAAGAATGGAGGTAGCTAATAATAGCTTTTCTAAAAAAAATCGAGCTATTTTTCGCGAATTCAATTATTTGTCAAGAACCAAATCTGGGAATAAACTATAAATTTCGTTTTTTAAAAGCCCGCTTCCACCGCCATAATGTTTTATCAAGCCAATTGTATGGTCTAAATAAGCAAGATGATCTACGATTTCAGTTTCATCCTGATCCGATAAACCAGAACTCAACAACAGTATGTCGCTTGGGTAATTGGAGAGGTATTCTTTACAAGTGGCGAGATCCTGTTGAATGATGGCTTGCCAACCATTTGTACCCACTATGATACGCTCCAGCGTTTGGAGAATTTCTTCGTTTTTGCCAAACACAATAATGATTAAATTCTTCATCTGCTAGTTTGTTTTCATGATTGTATTCACAACGGCATTCCCCTTTAATATCTTAGAAATCGGACATTCATCAGCAATTTGTTGTAGTCGTAACACCGTGTTTTCTTCTACCGCCTGCCCGAACGAAATTTCTCGGTCAAAATAGGTTACCACTTGCTCCTTTTGAATTCGTAAGTACATATTGGCTGTGACCTGAATTTCATCAATAGGAAGTCCTTTTCTGTCAATATACATCCGTAAGGTTGCCAATGTACAGGAAACGAGGGAAGAGACCAGTAGGGTGTATGGGTCAGGACCGAGATCTTTTCCACCCAATTTTTCTGGTTCATCGGTAATAAATTCGCCGTTGCGCCACAGGATGGTCGTTTTATATTTTTGTTGGCCAATATGACCGCTGACAGGATTCTCTAAGATATATTTCATATGATGTATTCCTTTGATTTTAATACAACAAAATTAAGGTCCATTTGATTCAATTCCATTGATGTAGTTCAAGAAATATGGAAAAGAAGGACTTGTTTCACTACCTGAATTTGACAGAATATACTGCATGATGGAACAAAAAATAACAGTATAAAAAATAAAATGGCAATGTAACTTGAATCGCCTAAATTTTCTTAATTTTAGATTGTTTTTATATTTTTTATGATGAAGAGATTTTTACTTCTTGCATGTATAGCCTGTACTGTACCCTTTGCGGCTTTTTCACAATCCCATGAACTTCGTCTCGGTTTAACTTCTGGTGTCTCCAATTTTACGGGATCTGGAAGCATCGCTAAGAGCACTTTAAATGGTTCTGGTCAGCAGGATTATTACACCAATAATCCTTACGGTAAAAAATATGGAATCAATTTGGGTGGCGCAGTGAATTACCGTTATGTTTTTGCGAATAATTTTCTTTTAGGCGTGGAAGGAGCTTTTGAACGATTGCAAACAAAGGTTGACCTAGAAGGTAGCGAATTTGTAAATGGTAGCCGTGGGCTTACTAAACTCAATCAGCAATTTTTGAATTTTAATCCCTTCCTTGGCTATCGTGTAACATTTGAACCGATGACAATGGATATGCAATTCGGGGTTGATGTAGCGAAGACGTTGAGTATCAAAGAAGATGGAAGTATTGAGGACAAGAATGGCGATAAAACAAGTTTTACCCACGATCGAGGGAAGGTAATCGATGTGGATATCCGTCCGCGATTACAATTTAATGTTAATTATGAGCGCTATACAGTTTTTGCAGGCTATTCTTGGGGCTTGAAGGATTATCACGATGGGATACTTGGCGCCAATCTCGGACCGGTACGATTGAATGTATTTCGTCTAGGTTTGCAATATCAATTTTTAAGACCGATGTATAAAAATGACTAAAAGCCGGCTGGAGGCATTCAGTGATGGTGTACTGGCCATCATTATTACCATTATGGTACTTGAGCTAAAAGTACCAGAGGGGTACACTTTTGCGAGTTTAAAACCGCTGTTCCCAAAAATCATTTCCTATGTGGTCAGTTTTGTCTATGTTGGGTTGTATTGGAATAATCATCATCATTTGTTTCAGATTGTTCAGAAAGTCAATGGGAAAGTACTATGGGGGAATTTACACCTTTTATTTTGGCTCTCCTTGATGCCTGTGACCACCAACTGGATTGGTGAATCCCATTTTGAACGTGATCCTATTATTGCTTATGGAGTTGTATTGATCATGTGTTCCATAGCCTACAATATTGTTGAATATTTTGTGATCCAGACGGAAGGTGAAGAGTCCGCTTTAAAACGAGCCGTCAAATCAAAGACCAAAGAAAACATTTCTACAGCATTGTATTTTCTTGGAATCGGCATATCTTTTATAAATCCATACATTAGTCTGCTGATGTACGGTACGGTGGCCATTATGTGGCTAATTCCAGACCGTCGCATCGAAACGCTAATGAAAGATCAATGACCGGCTAACCCTAGCGATTTACATATAAATTGATAACGTTGTTCGACCGTTGTTTTCGGTACTTCTGTGACCTCATATCCAAGTCGCTCATATACACTTTTCATCTGTTTGAATGTCGCTTCAGCTTCTTCCCAGGTCTGTTTTCGCTCATGATCAGTTTCATAAATTTCTTGCCATGGCGGAAGGATAAAGATTTTTTTATGATAACGATATGTTTTAGCCTCTTCAAGTAGTGGTGCTGCAACAGTAAGGTTCTCCATTTCGATATAGGCCAGTGTATCAGGAATACCGCGGTCAAAAAAAACATACTGTTGCTGTTGGGCGTTTTCTGTTATTTCATTCAGAAAACTGGCATTGGATGCAATCAGCATTAGTGTAGCATAGTATTGCTTATTCTTCCAAGGTAAGCCATCGCTATTGCTCTTCGATTGTTCTCGAATGATTCTACGTGCTTCTTCGGGCACGATTCTATAGCCTTCTTTTTGTAGTTTGTTGAGTAAGGTGGTTTTGCCGACACCGGGTCCTCCGGTTAGGACAATAAAATAATTTGTCTGATCCATATAAAAAATGTCATGGTCCTGCAATGCTCCAATAAAGGTGCTTATTTGAAGGATGTAAAGATTGAAAATGATTATGTGTATTGCTTGGCGATTTTCTTCTCGGGTTCTACATATAGCATATAGAGAAAGAAGAGAAAAATGTATTCCAGTGGTTTCATTGCCCTATAAGTTAAGTTTGATGCCCAGGTAGAGTTGATTTTAATGGAGATGTTATATCCGTATCTGTCGTAAAAATAACGTATATAACGATGCAAGCTTGGGGATAGATCACTTAAAATCTCCTCAAAGGCGTTGGCTATCAATAGTTGACGGTTAACGATGATCGTATTCCCATGCCGCTTGCCCAAACGCAACGGTTTTACAATTGTTGGATTACCTTGTGCAGCCACGGTACAGAGGTAATGCCCACGGTGATCTAACACTGGTGGGTGCATTTTTTGAGAAAAAGCCCAGGTGGTGGTTTCTGTAAATACTTTGGCTATTGAGTCGCTGTCCTGACCAAATAGGATAAGAAGAGCGGTCATGATGACAAAGAAAGGAACGAGCAAGATCAGGGCCCATACCGGATAGTCTAGCTTGGATGCAAGCTGCTCATTGATCTTGTTTAGTATAGGATTTCGATAAGTTCTGTGGATCGCTGTTGCCTTCTCCTCCTGAATGATCTTCCAGATAAAACCTATACCAAAGCAGAAGCAGAAAAGTGGTGTGAAAATAAAATAGAATGTTCCTTCATTACCGACATAACTACTCAAGGTGGATGTATCGTGATAGCTCACCTGAGTCAGTACAAAGATACTGATTATAGATCCCAACATCAAAATAATAAGGGCTAGGACTAAAGGGATGGGAGGTATTTTTCGGCCTTTTATCCAAATAGCAAGTATAGCGACGTTGAAAGCAACAAAATAGATAAACAATGATAAGGCGTGTTTTCCACCGAAAGGTAAGTAACAGTCGCCATCAACGGGATCGACAGCCTCATGATATTGACTGGAATGTGTGAACAGACCAGTTCCAAAGAGCGCCATGGACAGGATGTAGCCAATGATAACAGTATATTCAACAGAAGATATCTTTTTATGTTGTTTTTTAATAGCGGAACGAAGTAGATAATTTAATCCGGCGAAAAAAGCAACGATTAGGACAAAGGCAATGTACATAGCAGTAAATAAAATTATTGGACGGAAATAATCAAATCATTGTTTTTAATTCACGTTCAAGGCGATCAAAGTTTTCTTCATTTTTATTGATAACAAAGCTTTTGATCTTGTTGCATTCTTCTGGGCTATCAAAGATCATTCGGAAGCCGAATTTCGTTTTACCCGGAGCAATATCAGATAGGGAGAGCTCCATTCGAAAAAGAGGTTTAGATAGCCGATCCCAGGTAATTAATTTGGGGTAAATGATTTCTGAAAAAATACATTCATTTTGATAGTTTCCTTTATCGGGGCCATGCATGATAAATTTCCACCGCCCACCGGGCCTAAAGTCAAATTCTTCAAACGTATTGGTAAATCCGTCCGGACCCCACCAATTTTCCAAATGAGCGGGATTGGCGCATGCCTCAAAGACTTGGTCTATCGCTGCATGTACGATTCTGGAGCTGACGATTTCATTGTCAGGTGAATGTGTGGAAGGAATTTGGCTCATTGTTTCTCTTTGTGCTAATATTAACCAAATAATCGTTTCCAAAAGCTTTTCTTTTTGGCGACTCTATTTGTCTTCTCTGTATCGGTTTCCGCTGGTTCGACATGTACCTTTTCGATTTTTACATTGTGTAGGACCTCGTTTTCGGGAAGACCATCACGCTGCTCGATGTCTTTGATCTGTTCGAACGCTGTTATTTGATAGAGCAGTGGGCCTTCTTTATCACAGTTAAAAAGGTTAGAATAACTTTTAGATTCATTTAGATCAAAAGGCTGAGGCTCCACAACTTCTGTAGCTTCCAAAAGGCCTAGACTACGTTCCTTGGCAAAATTTAATGCCTTTAAAAAAATGACAATGCGCCCCTCAGAAAATAATTGATCCAATTCCGATTTAATTTCTGGATTGTACTGATAGTCATTCAATAAGCGTACTACTTGATCGGCAGCAATATACACACCTGAACAATAATTTTCAACCAACCTATTTTGTATTTTTGTTGTGAGTGATTCTATTGGAATAAATTCTTCCCATCTTTTGTAATAGGAATCTAGCTGTTTATTCGCTGAGAAAGATAATGCGCTGCCACGGACATAAAAGTAAGTTTCGAAAAAACCTTGAACAATGGCGATAAAGAAACCGTGTGTCTTGTCGAAATAATCATTTTGATCCGTTTCCCGACCGGCATTTATCGTATCCTGATATTTTGTTTTATAGAAATCATCAATTTGATACTCGGATGCTAGCTTTTCTATTTTTTCTGGATTTGCAATCAATTCAAAGTACCAGGCGTTAATCTGTTCTTCAGAAATAGGATGGTAACTAATATCAAAGCCCATAATCAGCGGTTTTTAATCTGTTGTTCTGTCATTGCTAAATTATTAAAAATTAGCGTGTTGGTCAAGTGAAATGCAAAAGATAATATCGGGGTTAGCGCGACATATGGTCGTTTTAGCTTATTATCGAGGCAATAGTGAAGAATGAGGTGGTTTGCCGGTTTAAGTAATATTAGGTAATTTCGGACAAAATAAAAATTTATATGAAGCACTTACTATTTGTTATTTTCATGTCGGCGAGTCTATTTTTTACTGCTTGCCAGGCTCCAAGCCCAGAAAATTTTTTCGGAAAAGTTGTTCTAAATACCAATCTTGTAGCCGATTTTGCTCCTGACCGTTTTGGTAAACGCCTCGAACAGGAGACTGTTGAATTTGCTGATATCCCATCGAGTAAGAAAACGGGTGATGAGGCTCAAAAATCTGTGGACATAAAGATCCAAACCGTCGAAAAAGCATTAAAAGACATCAATGCATTCAATGTTTCGGATGATGATGCAAAAGCATTAAAAGAAAAATCTATTGCTTTATTTGAAAAGGTGCTGCCAGTCTATAAAAATGAGTACACTGCTTATGCTAAACTTTGTGATGCAAAAGGATCTGCCGAAGAAAAGCAGGCATTGCTTCAGAAAATACAACAAGATTACATGCCCGGGATTGATAAAACATTTGATGAAGTATATGTTTTAGGAAAAGCCTATGCTGAAAAACATAATCTCAATGTAAACTGGGGCAACTAAGATGGATCAGGAGACTAACTTATATAGAAATAGAAGCAAAACTGCTAAGCTTCTAAGTATGTCCGGTGTAATTTGTATTGTTCTTTTATTGATCTTGTTGTACTGTATTGGACTCTTTGACGGTGAATTAAAAGTTAAACCCGCTGTATTTTCGGGCGGAGCATTGCTTGTTATGCTAATCCTTTTGGTGAGCAGCTTATTAAACCTTCGGGACAAGTCCGCTCAGATTACATTAAATAAAAGTCATTTCTCAGGAAAAACAACCCCAATGGCAAAAGCATTCGGTATAGGAAATTGGCATGATGTCACAGGGATAAACTTACAGAAAGTGGGGGGAGATACCTTAGTGGTTGTCACATTAGATAATGCTTCCAATTATAAAGACCGGCTTCCATCCCTGTTATGGAAGATGGCTTATGATGCAGCATCACAACAGCTAAATATCATGTACTCAGCTTCTGTCATAGCGATCGAACCTAACGAACTTTATGATTTATTTATAACCTATTGGCAAAGCTCCAAAGAGAGCCGCTGATTGGCTGACAGTCGGCTTAGCCGAGTTGAAAGTGTATAGCAATCGCGAACTTCAAAGCATAGCGATCTTGCGTTGGATAGTTTCCTGTTCCAGGGAGTTTTTTGCCAATGCCTGTGCGCGCTGAAAGTTCGCGATTGCTTTTTGCCGATCTATACCTTTATAAAGTTCTCCCAAGAGTGCGAAATAAAAGTGGTTGTCTGCTAGATTTAACTTTTTGGCTTCGGCCAGGGCAGTTTTTGCACCTTTCGCTTTAAATAAGGCAAATAGTCTGTTGAGTGCGGCGCTAGGCGAGTAGTTGACCAATAGCAAACGATCATACAGTTGAAGGATTTGGCTCCATTTTTCCACCGTATCTGCTTTTGCACAATGCCATTGCGCAATTTTTGCTTCGATATGGTACGAGGTCAGCTGATCGCCAATGGCGGACTGATTCAAAAAATAAATTCCCTGATTGATTAACGCTTGATTCCAAAGCTTCTCATTTTGTTGTTCATACAGAATAAATTCACCGTCATTACTGTGTCGGGCATCGAAGCGTGAAGAGTGAAAACAGATTAAGGCGATGAGCGCGTTTGTCTTTGGGACATTTGTCTTTTCATATGCGGACAACATTAACGCCAGGCGCAATGCTTCTATACAAAGCTCTTTTCTTAGAATCTGATTCTGGGTCTTGGAGTAGTACCCTTCGTTAAACAGGAGGTATATAATATGCAATACGTTGTCCAGCCTTTGGATGATTTCCTGTTCTGATGGCAGTTCAAGCTGGATTTTTTCTGTGCGAAGTTTCTCCTTTGCCCTAAACAACCGCTTGTTGATGGTTTCTTTGTTTGAAAGAAAGGCTTCGGCAATTTCTTCAATACCAAAACCGCAAAGAATCCGCAGTGCCAGACCTATTTGGGCCTCACTTGCAATCGCAGGTGTACAGATAGCAAATAACATTTTTAATTGACTATCTTTGATGTTTTCCTGCGTGAAACTAAATTCATCGGTATAATCCACGGCAATCTGATTTTGATGTATTTCCGGAATTACCTTGTCATCGAAAATTTTATTCCGTCTAAAGTGACTTAAGGTTTTTTGTTTGGCTACTGCGTAAAGCCAAGCGGTTGGGTTTGCAGGCAAACCCTTTGCCTGCCATGATTCCGTAGCCAGCAAAAAAGTCTCACTGACAATATCTTCGGCAATTTCAATATGTTGTAGGCCAAAGCCTTTTGAAATCACAGCAACAATTTTGGTGAATTCTTGCTGAAAAAGCTGTTTTAAAAAGTTGGAGTCCATTATGCAAAATAGGGCAGTTGTATAAGATACAACTGCCTAGCTTTTTTTAAACCAAAAGTGCCCTGATTTCAACGCTGCCGCTAGATTCTAAAATGGGACAACCATGTGCCAACGTTGTCGCTTCTTCAAGATTTTCTGCGGATATAACAATAAATCCACCCAGGCTTTCTCTAATCTCTACAAAAGGACCATCTGTAATAACTCCACCCGGTTTTAATACCTTTCCAGTTTTTTCGAGCCTTGAACCATGGTCGGACAGTTTGCCCTGTGCTTCAATCTCACCGATCCAATCCTGCCATTTTTTGTTTATTTTGGCAATTTCTTCCTCGGTCAAAAGAGCTTGTTCATTGCCTGCCTGCCGAAATAATAAGATGAAATCTTTCATGCTTAACGTTTAATTTGTTAAATAAATTTATTTACCTCTTGTTATGTTGTCTGCACTTTATGTTGGCCGACTTTGTATCCACCGGCCTCTGTACGGAACGAAATATTAAAACGATTGTATGCATTGATTGTTGTTATGGCCAAAGTCAGGTCTATGAGTTCTTCTTCAGAAAATTCCTGGTTAGCAATAGCATAAACCTCGTCAGGTACATCGCCATTCGTTATTTTTGTTACTGCTTCGGCCCATTCCAAGGCAGCACATTCGCGAGCGCTGTAGAGTGGTGCTTCACGCCAAGCGTCTAATAAAAATAGACGTTGTGGATTTTCGCCAGTGGCAAGCAGATCTTTTGAATGCATATCCAGGCAGTAAGCACAACCATTAATCTGTGATACTCTAAAATAAATGAGGTGCAAAAGCTCTTGCTCGATTGCACATTTACCTAAATAAGTACCCAATCCAAACATAGCTTTCATAGCATTTTGGCCTTTCGCGAAAAAATTGATCCGTTGTTTCATTTTAATTATTGTTTTAAGTGTAACTGTTTTACACTACAATAATGATTGAAGTTAAAGAAATTGGACATAAGGCTTTAAATATTTTTTTATTTCTTTATAATGTGCTGTTTGTTAGGTGTTTGTGTTTTATTTTTTTCTTATAAAATTCTAATAATTTATGAGATCTTCAAAATCTATCCTGAAGGCGACTATAACCTTTGCAGCTTGAAAAAGGCGATGGTGCTGCTAGATACATCTCTTTGTTGGTGGGTAGTGGGATATCTTGTTATCAATCGAAACAATACTGTCATGTTTAATTGTAAAATCCTTGAGGTGATTGGTCAACAATCAACAACAATCGCTATTTTTAATCAAATTACTCCAATGAAACTGATAATATATACGTTCACTATCCTGAGTTTTGGAATACTGGTATCCTGTGGATCGGGGTCCAATACCAAAAAAAAACTTGCGGATACCAGCTCCAATGCGAATTTTAAAGCTTATGAAGATCGATTCATCGAGCAGCTCTGGAAAGAAAATCCAGAATGGGCTACACAGGTAGGTTTTCATCGATATGATTCGCTGTTAACGATACCCGATGCAAAAAGCAGAACACTACGTTTGGAATTTTCGAAACAACAGCTCGATCAGCTGAAAAGTTTTGACTTGAAGGATCTGAATCTCTCGCAACAGACAGATTATCATTTGATCCAGAATTATCTGGAATCCAATGTATGGTCAATCGAAAAGGAAAAGGCTTACGAATGGAACCCTTCTGCTTATAATGTAAGCGGAACCATCGCCTTTATGCTGGCAGAGAACTATGCTCCACTACACGACCGCCTTCATGCTATTGAACAGCGTATGGCGAAAATTCCGGCCTATTATGAAGCCGCGAAAGGACAGATCAAGAATCCAGCTTTAGTACTGACAGATCTAGCCATACAGCAAAATTTGGGCGGATTATCTGTATTTGAAACGGATCTGCGGGATTCTTTAAAAAAATCTAGTCTTCCAGCAGCTGAAAAAGCAGCTATTCAAGCGAAAGCCGATCAGGCTGTAAAGGCAATCAATGGATTTGTCACATTTTTAAAAACGAATCCGAATCCATCACCGCGAAGTTTTAGGTTGGGTCAGGAGTTATACGATCAAAAGTTTAAGTTTGACATCCAGTCGGGAGCTACCGCGGCAGAGATTTACGATGCGGCTGTGGCACGTAAGCATTATTTACATGCCGAAATGTATAAAATCAGTAAGGAACTATGGCCAACGTATTTTGGAAAAACGGTACAGCCCACAGATAGTTTGGTGCTGATCCGCAAGATGATCGATACCTTGTCAGTCAACCACGTCAAAGCAGAAGATTTTCAGTCTGCTATTGAAGCGCAGATACCAAAATTGGTGGAATTTGTGAAAAAGAAGGATCTCCTATACATAGACGATAGCAAACCTTTGGTTGTGCGGAAAGAACCTGCCTACATGGCTGGTGTGGCCGGAGCCTCTATTAGCGCTCCAGGTCCCTATGATAAAGGAGGGAACACATACTACAATGTTGGTAGTCTTGCTGGATGGACCAAAGAAGCTGCAGAAAGTTATTTGCGGGAATACAATCACTATATTTTGCAGATTTTGAATATTCACGAGGCGATTCCTGGGCATTATACGCAACTGGTGTATGCCAATCAATCGCCTAGCTTAATCAAGAGTGTTTTAGGCAACGGCGCGATGATCGAGGGCTGGGCGGTATATACCGAACAGATGATGTTGGAAAATGGTTATGGCGACAATGCGCCTGAAATGTGGCTAATGTGGTATAAATGGCATCTGCGTACTGTATGTAATGCGATATTGGATTATAGTGTACATGTGAAGAATATGAGTGAGCAGGATGCCATGCACCTGCTAGTCAACGAAGCGTTTCAACAACAGGCAGAAGCTGCTGGAAAGTGGAAAAGAGTATCGGTTAGCAGTGTGCAGCTCACATCCTATTTTACGGGATATAAAGAAATCTATGATTTAAGAGAAGCTGTTAAAAAGGAGGAGGGTGCTCAATTTAAACTGAAAGCCTTTAATGAGAAATTTTTAAGTTTTGGCAACTCCCCCGTAAAGTATATACGGGAAATGATGTTGAATAATTAAGTATAAAGCGCACTCAGCAGCAGCAAGCCACACGACAATTGTGTGGCTTGTTGTTTTTTGTTCCTATGTCATGGCGTTATTTTTTTGCTGTTAAATTTTCCTCTCCTAGGCGACTTTAGCAAATTTATTCCGATACTCTATGGGGGTAAGGCCTGTTATTTTTTTGAAGATATCCCGAAAGGCTTTGGTGTCTGTGTAGCCGACATCATACATCACCTGGGAGACGTTTTTCCTTGACGCCTCAAAGAATTTCTTGGCGGCCTCTATCCGCACACGCTGGATATATTCTACCGGTGTATTGTTTGTCGCTTCTTTAAACCTACGTTCGAAAGTTCTGCGGCCAATGTTTACAAAATTAGCAAGGTCCTCAACAGTAATTCTTTCCTCATATTTCAGTTCGATGTAATCCTGTGCTTTCTGGATATCCACATCATCGTGATTTCGCTGTCCGCGGAATATGGCAAATTGAGACTGACTGTCCCGACTGATATCCAGTGCAAAATATTTTGCGATCATAATAGCCGTTTCACGGTCAGAAAACTTCTCGACCAGATACAGAATCAGATTCCAAAGGCTGCTGGCACCACCACTGCTGTAAATATTATCGTTTTCGGTAATAACGGCGCCATCTTCGATTTCTATTTCGGGGTATTTTTCCTTGAATTCACTGATATAAGCCCAATGGGTCGAGCATTTTTTTCCATTTAACAGCCCTGTTTCTGCCAGAAGAAAAGCTCCTACGCATAAGCTGGCCAAACGGGTACCTTTTAAGTGAAGTTTTCTAAAATAGGGTATTGCTTCGGCATTGTCCCTTATACCAGCGTCTATATCACCAAAAGTAGGGGGTATGATCAGTAAATCGGTACGTTCAACATCTTGCAGCAAACGGTTCGTTTTTATGGTGTACTCGCCGTTATTGGCCGGTACATATTCACTAAGACCTACATACTCAACATTGAATATCGGTTTTTTTCCAAAAGCCGACAGAAATTCATTGGCCGTATGAAAGGTTCTAAATGCTGGCGTAATGCCTTCGATAGTACCGTATTGGGGAACAAAAACAGAGATTTGCATATCTTTTTGGTTTATGTGATAAAGGTACAAATTGTTTTTGTCGTAATCCACCCCTAAAGTTGTCGGTTTTACAATACGCCGGCCTTTAAAATCCTTTGCATCTTTGCTATATCATTATAGACAAAGAAAAAGAAATCATGGAAAGACAAACAAAAATCAAGGTGGAAGCCACAATCAATGCACCAGTATAGAAAGTGTGGCAGCAATGGAACGCACCTGCAGATATCATGCAATGGAATACTGCAGATCCAAGCTGGCATTGTCCGAGCAGTCAAAACGACTTGCGTGTGAATGGCACTTTTAAAAATCGCATGGAAGCGAAGGATGGTAGTTTTGGGTTTAATTTTGAAGGAACTTACGATAAGGTTGAGTTGCATCGGAAAATCGCTTATACCATGTCAGATGGTCGCACAGTAAGCACGCTTTTTTCTGAAGTAGATGGAAAGACAATCATGAGCACTACGTTCGACGCAGAACAAATGAATGATCCTGAATTACAGCAACAAGGCTGGCAGTCAATCCTTAATAATTTTGTAAAACATGTTGAATCAACGAATTAATCACCTTAAAATATCAACATCATGAAAAAGAAAAAAATTATCTTCTGGATAGCGACGATATTTATTGTTATCTGGGAAGGCGCTATGCCACTGGGCACATTACTATTTGCGCCGCAATACGTGAATGCAGGAACCAAACCTTTAGGTTACCCGGATTATTTTGCTTATACCCTTATTATCTGTAAAGTGCTCGGAGTCATTGCCATTGCCATTCCGCAGTTTCCGGCTAAATTAAAAGAATGGGCTTATGCAGGATTTACATTCAGTTTGCTGTTTGCCTTTATCAGTCATGCCTGCGTGGATAAAAATATAACCTATATGTTATTGCCTCTTATTGTACTGGGTATCCTGATGTTATCTTATGTTTATCGGTCAAAGATAGTTGGTACAAGTCGTGCCGCACAGCAGAATGCATATACAGGCGCATCTGCGGTATCCTAATCATCGGAAGGGATAGGTTATTGAAAATTATTAGAAAGAACAAAAAGGTCGTATTATCTATTTACATTATAAACAATCAAACGAGATGAAAACAAATCGTGTTTCTTTACATCGGGTTATTCAGGCAAGTTCTGAAAAAATCTTCCGTGCATTCGCGGATCCAGTAGCACATGCCACTTGGTTACCTCCTTATGGTTTTGTCTGTACTGTACAGCAAATGGATTTTAAAGTAGGCGGTCAATTCAAGATGACGTTTATTAATTTTGGTACGGGTAATGGTCATTCCTTTGGTGGTGAATATTTGGAAATTACACCCAATGAATTTATCAAGTATGTTGACCGTTTTGATGATCCCAACCTGCCAGGGGAAATGACGACAACAGTTTCACTGCGTGCAGTCAGCTGCGGTACTGAACTTAAGATAGAGCAAACAGGTATTCCTGAAATTATCCCCCCTGAAATGTGTTACCTGGGATGGCAGGAATCGTTAGAAAAAATGAAAAAGCTTGTAGAACCCGTAATACCAGACGCATAATTAATTTGTTTAGGATATGGAGCGGTTAAAAAGCGGGGTTTTTATCACTTTTTCAGGGAATTGTAGAGCGGCACTTACGTTTTATCAGTCGTGTTTTGGCGGGAGGTTACATTTTGACAAGATGGATAGAAAGATAGAAGGGTATTCAGAGTTACCTATTGTAAGTGCCGCTCTTACTTCTCCCAGTGTGGTCATCTATGGTTCGGACTTGGTGCATGATGATGGACGAAGAATCGGAAATTATCTTTCCGTATTTTTGTCATGTATGGATGTGATGGACCGTGGCAGGCTTGTGGCCAAGCTGGCAGCCAGTGATGGTCAATCTGTATTGGGTAATAATGAGACAGATCCATTGGTGGAAGTGGTTGATATTTTCGACGTCAGGTGGATATTGGGGATTCAATAAAGTATGTCTCGCTGTAGGGGATCTATGTCCAATACATCGATTTTCAGATCAGTAGAATTCTTGGTGGCTCCTTCAATTACAACAATGTGACCTCTATTGCGAGATGTTATGGTCTAGAAACTGGTACCATAGGATAAACTCGATCTGTACCCATTACAATTCGTATTCGACATCTAGCTTTGTGTGTACTTTAAACTCAGTTTATTGGCGATACTTTAGTAATACTATGGAACTACAAATAACAAATAGCACACTTAACGATATTGATTCGATTTTTACGTTTTATAGGATTGCGACTGAATTTCAAAAAGCAAAATCCATGGTGTATTGGCCTGAATTTGACCGCAAACTTATTGAGCAGGAACTGGAAGAGCGTAGGCAATGGAAAATGGTTGTGGATCAGTGTATTGGCTGCGTCTGGGCGACAACTTTCGACGATCCCGATATCTGGGAAGAGAGGAATGAAGACCCAGCAGTGTATATTCATCGCATTGCCACTAATCCCCATTTCAGAGGCAAGAATCTCGTTCAATATATTGTGAATTGGGCGATTGAATATGCTATTGCAAACAATAAGGATTTTGTCCGTTTGGATACAGTAGGGGAAAACAAAGGACTTATTGAACACTATACCAAATGCGGTTTTGATTTTTTGGGATTAAAGAAGCTCTGCAATACTGCCGATCTACCGGCACATTACCATAATGCTACAGTAAGTCTATTTGAGATAAGGGTTTGAAGGGTTAATAAGGAAATCTGATTAATTTTTTTTAGTTGTTGGCATTGCTCCACAATAACTGTTTTTATTTCGGGATTCATTGAAAAAATGGGTCACTCTACCTAATTTCTTACGAACTTTTGTTATATTGTTGTAACAAATTGTCGTTTCGTTATACTAACGAATTATTAACAGTTAAACTTATTTATGAATTTATCAATAGAAAGCCTCAGTAAAACCTATCCTAATGGTGTAAAAGCCCTAGACGAAGTAAATTTGGAAATAAAACCTGGTATGTTTGGTCTCCTCGGCCCAAATGGAGCTGGGAAATCCTCCCTGATGCGCACCATAGCAACCCTTCAGAAGCCTGATCATGGCCGTATTACCTTTGGCGACATTGATGTGCTCGGGAAGCAGATGGAGTTGCGAAAAGTTTTAGGTTACCTACCACAGGAATTTGGTGTTTATCCGAATCTTTCTGCGACGGATTTGTTGCAATATTTTGCAAAACTCAAAGGGATTAAAACCAGTGCTGACCGACAGGCTATCATCAAGCGCGTACTTGAGGTAACCAATCTTTGGGATGTACGTAATAAAAGTGTCAGCGGCTATTCGGGTGGGATGAAACAACGCTTTGGTATTGCGCAGTTATTATTGAATGACCCAAAATTGATTATTGTTGATGAGCCCACAGCTGGACTGGACCCGGCTGAAAGACATCGTTTCTTAAACGTATTGCGAGAGATCGGTACCAATCATACCGTTATTTTCTCCACACATATTGTGGATGATGTACGTGAGCTATGCCATGAACTGGCCATTCTCAATGGGGGTAAAATATTGTTGCGTGGCACCCCCAAGGAAACGATAGAACAATTGGAGGGCAAAATCTGGGTGCGTATTATTAGCCGGGATCAATTGGATGAATATACTCAGAAGTATAATGTCATTTCTACGAATTATAATCAAGACAATACGCTTAATATTCGAGTTTATAGTCATGAGCGGCCAGATGAGTCCTTTGTAAATGCGCAAGGCCAACTGGAAGATGTCTATTTTGTCGCATTAAAAAACGACCAGCGCCATGTTTAGTCCAATTTTTAATTTTGAGTTTACGCGTTGGTTTAAGAGCGCTGCCATTTATATCTACATGGCTTTATTCTTTGTGCTGGCTTTGTTCATCATGCTTTCGTCTTTGGGGATATTTGATGGTGTCACGGCGACCACTTCATCCAACACCATTAGAAATTCGCCTTGGGCTATTAACGAGATGATCAATGGGATGTCTTCCATTATTTATTTCTTAATACCCTCTATAGTGGGCGCCTGTGTTTATCGGGATTTTCAGTATAATGTACACACTATTCTTTTTAGTTATCCCTTTACCAAAACCGATTATCTATTGGGTAAGTTTTTTGGATCAATAGCTGTTGTACTCATCATCGTATTGTCCTCCACTTTAGGTATAGTTGTCGCGCAGTTTATCCCTGGGATCAACCCAGATTTATTGGGACCAGTACATGTTTCAGCCTACTTTCAGACCTATCTCATTCAGGTTATTCCCAACCTGGTTATTCTTAGCGCGATTATTTTCGTCTTAGTCACTTTTACGCGCAATGTCTATGTAGGTGTTGTTGCGGTGCTGGTACTAATTATATTACAGATACTTGTTCAAAACCTGACTACAGATGCCGATAACCGTTATCTAGGCGCACTGATAGATCCTTTTGGTGATAGTGCGATTTCGTACTATACGCAATATTGGTCTCCCGAAGAAAAGAACACAAACAATCTACCTTTTCTCGGAGCGATTATCTATAACCGACTGATATGGCTCGCTGTAGCGGCATTGTTTATTGGTGGGTTTTACATGCTATTTTCTTTCTCACAGGATTCCATTTCGGTAAAAACGGGTAAGAAAGGAAAACGATTGACAAAAAATAACTTTGATAGCGTTTTTCGCCTCAATCTACCAAAAGTAAGTTACGATTTTTCAATCAACCATTACTTAAAGACGACTTGGACACTGGCTCGCTATGACTATCGTTATATTGTTAAGAATCCAGTATTTTTGATTCTGACTTTGGTAGGTGTAATATTTATCCTCTTGATGGCGAGTACTATTGGTGCAATTTTCGGCACCTCGACTTATCCCGTTACCTGGAAAATGCTGATGATACCCGGGACAACCTTTAAATTCTTTTTGTTGATCTTAACCTTTCTCTTTACCGGTTTATTGGTTCACCGTGGTAGCATCACACGTATGGGAGGATTATTGGATGCAACACCAGTCCCGAATTGGACGCTCATGGGGTCCAAAATCATCGCGATCATTATGATGCAGCTTACCCTACTTGCTGTCGTCATGCTCACCTGTATGGCATTTCAGGTCTATCATCAGTATTATAATTTCGAAATAGGGCAGTACTTCATGCACTTAATGGTGTATGGTATGTTGGCCAATATAGTTTGGCTTTTTGTGGCCATGTTTGTGCATACACTCTTTAAGAATTATCTGGCTGGTTTTTTTATTCTATTAACTTTATTTATCGGATTGCCATTTTTGTCTTTGGTAGGTGTGGAGCAGGCCATTTATCAGTTTAACCAGGGGCCTGGTCTTGATTATTCCGACATGGATGGTTTTGGCTATATCTTACCTTTTTTGACCTATAGAACATATTGGTTACTGTTCGCGGTGTTCTTTCTTACGATAGCGCTTTTGTTATGGCGTAGAGGTGGATTCTCAGGAGCGAAGGAACGTTGGGCCATATTAAAAACAAACCTGAGCCCTAGCAGTATAACTGTACTTATCGTGAGTTTTATCGGTTTTGTGGGAATTGGGGCTGGTATATATTATGAGAACCACATCAAAAACCCATATTATACAAGCCTTGATCATGAAAAACAATCCGTGGAATGGGAAAAGAAATATAAAAAATATCAATTTCGGCCCCAACCCAGGGTTGTCGATATCAAGTTCAATATGGATATCTACCCCTCTGCACGCAGTTTTAAAGCACAGGCTTCTTATGTATTAAAGAATAAAACTGCAGTCGCAATAGATTCCATTTTTGTTAATTATAATGATTATGACTATACCTTTTCGTTCAATGTCCCTCATAAGCTGATTTCTGTCGATGATATTTACAATTTCAATATCTACAAACTTGACAAGCCAATGGCGCCGGGAGATTCCATCGTCTTAAATTTTAGTACAGTCAGTCCAGCCAACACTTGGGTGAATGAGAAATCTCCCGTGAAAGGCAATGGAACATTTATCAACAATATGCAGTTTCCAAATATTGGTTATATAGATCGGGGCGAACTGGTGGATAATGATATTCGCAAGAAATATGGATTGCCGTATCGAGACCGTATGGCCTCACCTACTGATTCCAATGCAAGGAAAAATAACTACATTTCAAATGATGCGGACTGGATTCGGTTTGCGGCAACTGTGAGTACAGATGGCGATCAGTTGGCCATCGCTCCGGGATATTTGACGAAGCAATGGGAGAAAGGTGGAAGGAAATATTACCAATATAAAATGGACTCGGCTATTCTGAATTTCTTTGCTTTTAATTCGGCTCGGTATGAAATAAAAAAAGATCGATGGAATGGTGTCAATTTGGAAATCTACTACCACAAAGGACATACCTACAATCTCGATCGGATGATGGCGTCAAGCAAGGCTTCTCTAGCCTATTATACCAAAGAATATAGTCCGTATCAGCACCGACAACTTCGTATTGTGGAATTTCCTCGAACAGCAGGAACTTTCGCACAGTCTTTTGCCAATACGATTCCTTTTTCCGAAGCCATAGGTTTTATAGCGGATGTGGATGAGAAAGAAGATGATGCGGTGGATTATCCATATGCTGTCACAGCACACGAAATAGCACACCAGTGGTGGGCACATCAAGTTGTGGGTGCCAATGCTCAAGGAGCCACATTGATGTCTGAAAGTATGTCTGAGTATTCCTCCTTAAAAGTACTGGAAAAAAGATATGGAAAAGGACAGATGCGTAAGTTTCTCAAAGAAGCACTGGATGGCTATCTGACAGGAAGAAGTGCAGAAAAATTAGGTGAGCGGCCATTGATGTACAACGAAAACCAAATGTATATCCATTATCAAAAGGGTTCGTTGGTGTTATATGCCCTGAGCGATTATCTGGGAGAGCAGGTTTTCAATCAAACAGCAAAAGCCTATCTGGAGAAGACAGCCTTCCAAAACCCACCTTATACAACATCCTTGGAATTTGTGGATTACATTCGAGCGGCCACACCCGATTCATTGCGCTATCTGATCAAAGACATGTTCGAAACAATCACCCTGTACAATAATAAAGTGGAGAAGGTGAGCACTAAAAAGTTAAAAAATGGAAAATATCAGGTCGATATTCAATTTGAAGTTGCCAAGTATCGCGTGGATGCCAATGGAAAAAAGAGTTATAATGATCAAGGGGATAAACCGCTATTATTTAAAAAATCGGATCAGGTGACATTGAAATCTTTGCCTCTGAAAGATTATATCGAGGTTGGGGTTTTTTCAAAATCCACAGATAAGAACAATGGCAAGCCCCATGAGCTTTATCTGAAAAAGCATCGCATTGATCAGATCAACAATAAACTCACGTTGGTTGTTGATCAAAAACCTATTCAGGTTGGCATAGACCCCTATAATAAACTGATTGATATCGATTCTGATGATAACCGAAAGGAAATATAAAGAAAGTCCATCACAAAAAAATCCTCATCATCCGACGAGGATTTTTTTGTGCTCCCACCAGGGATCAAAAGATTGTGAGTCTTTTCGTAGGTACCTCATTCCTGAAGCAAAAACGTTGTTTCTGGTTTGCTAAGGCAATTTATTGATTTTTTTACTTATCAAAATCTAGCTCCGTTATACTATCGTTACAAAATCTGCGGTAAAAACAATAAAATTCAATAGCTATTGATATCAAAACGCGATTGAAATTTGAAAAGAATGAGCAGTATATCCATATCGTATTTTTGAGATCGTTTGCGTAGAAAAAATAAAGTAATGTGTAAATAAAAAGCTAATTTTAGGTACTAACCAAATTTTCAAAACTGCGAGGGATAAACCTAATCTTCATTATGATAAAATTTAGTAGATCGTGGATATTTTTATTAGCGTTAGTTGTCGCTTATATGCCCACTGTTCTAGGTCAAGAAAACTTTAGGTTGGATCATTTCGGCGGAGAAAAAGGCCTCTCTCATGGTAATCTGACAGGCTTATTGAAGGATAAGGATGGTTTTCTTTGGATTGGGACATGGAACGGAATCAACCGTTACGATGGTCAGCATTTCAAAACCTTTAATTCCACAGAGCTCAAGAAGTATGATGTTGCAAGTCGTCGAATTATCCAGATGATTGACGGTATTAAAAACGATATTTGGTTTCTTACTTATGATATGAAACTTTATTGTTTTGACAAGGCTTCTGAAGAGTTTTTTTCGATATCGGAAAAGGTGGAAGCTACACAAAAGAAATCAATACAGTTCAACAAAATTTTAGCAATCGATAAACAATCGTTATGGGTCGGCAGCACAGATGATGGTTTATTTTGTATTGATGCGAAAAGTAAAAATTTTGACTATTCAATTTTTAGTTCAGACAATAAGGTTTTAGATAATCATTTATCATCAAATAAATTGAGTTTCTTTCATAGGAATGCTGAAGGACAAGTATGGATTGGTACAAAAGACGGTCTTCATTTGCTTCAATTAACCTCAAAAAACGGGAATAAGCCACATGTTATTCAATCTTTTGAATTGACGTCAAATGGAATCTTTAAGATTACTGAGTCTTCAGATTTCATGTACTTTTCTACCGTAAGAAATAACCTGTTGGTGTACAATAAACAAAAGAAAAAATTACAGGTGCTAACGGTAACAAAAGGACGAATCAATGAAATGCGTATGTCGCGCGATCAAAAGCAGCTTTTCCTGTCAACCTCTTTGGGGGAACTTATTGCATTTGATGTCGTGAGACATACAGTAAAGACAATATATCACTTTCGAACAAGCCTTACTGGGATTTATGAAGATAGTAAGCGACGTTTGTGGCTTGAACCAGAGGGGAACGGTGTGGTTCTGCTGAATTTGAACAATTTTAAAAGCAACTATTTTAGTTCTCCTTTCTTTAAAAAGAGTTCAACGGTGAGTTTTAATTGTTTTGAGGATGCATCGCAAAGAGTCTGGATCAGTATGCGTGGGGGCGGATTCGGCTTTTTTGATGAACAGAATGCCCAGATCAGCTATTCTTTTAAGTCAATCAATGGTCAACAGATCGACTTTCCTCGCTTTGTCCATGATATCCTATATGACCCTGCTGGCGTAATTTGGTTTGCCGTAGAGGGGGAAGGAATGGCACGGATAGTCTTTTACAACAAAGGGGTGTCATTCCAATCTTTTGGGAATGAACAAGGGGAAGCATCGGATACTGAAGTTCGTAGCCTATTATTTGATCAGTTGGGAAGACTTTGGGTTGGCAAAAAATTTGGACCCATATCAGTTTTTGATCAAGGAAAAATTTCGCCAGTTTCTTTTAGCGGCATGGATTCAGAGGCGCTTTCGTCCGTCTATAGCCTATTGGAAGACCGTAGGGGAACAATGTGGATTGGTACTAAGAAACATGGATTGTTAAAGGCTGTGCCGCAAAATAAGGCGCGAACTTCATATAGACTCGAACAATTTAGTACGACAAACAAAAAATTAAGTAGTAACCAAGTTTATTCTTTGTTGGAGGATAAACAGGGGGCTATCTGGATCGGAACTTATGGATCGGGTCTACTGCGTGCCACTGAAATCAATGGAAGAACGAAATTTGAACGGGTAGCATTGCAAAAGCCTGGATTGCGGAAGGATGCATTTAGCAGAATTCGGCAGTTAACCCTCGATGATAAGGGGATGGTTTGGGTAGCGACAACTTATGGTGTTCTGGTTGTCAATCCAATCAAAAAGAGGGATAATTTTTACTTTGTGTATTATAAGGGAGATCATATTGGAGATAATGATGTGCAATATCTATACAAAGATCATTATGGAACAATGTGGATATGTACCTCAGGAGGTGGATTAACAAAATGCAATGGTGACCCTTTTAGTACTCTTCAATTTGAACATTATACAGCCAAAGAAGGGCTTTTTAATGATTATGTTTTAAGCTGTATCTCAGATGAAGAACATAACCTTTGGTTAGCAACAGAAGGTGGATTGTCCAAGTTTGACTGCAAAAAAAAGAGATTCGTAAATTTTAATGCAAGCGACGGTTTTGGCAATATGCGATTTTCAGAAAAGACGGTGGTTCAGAACAAGCAAGGAATGATTTTTTGGGGTACAACGAAAGGTATGCTTTGTCTCGACACTAAATCCTTTCAACAGAAAAATAGCAAACCGCAGCTTCTGCTGACTGGGCTTTTGATTAATAATAAGGAATTTGTAATTAACACCCAAAAAAAAGGCCAACAAGTCGGTGTACAATATGCCGATCGTCTTATCTTAAATTATAATCAAAATAACCTATCTTTTGATGTAACAGTTTCGGATCCACGCTATATGCACCCTAATTTTCAATATCGTATAAGGGAGATTGATACCAGCTGGCATCTTAATAATCAGATTACACGTATTACCTATACCAATTTAAATCCAGGCGATTACACACTCGAGATAAAGGGGGAAGATGATCTTTATGAGGGAATGCCTTACAGAAAGATTGAATTTATGATTAATCCACCATGGTGGAAGACCGATTTGGCATATCTATTCTACAGCCTTTTGATTCTGGGGATTTCCTACGCTGTTTTTAAAATAAGTCTGCAAATGATTCATTTAAAACAGAAAGTACTCCTCGAACAGCATCTTGGAGCACTTAAAATGGAGTTTTTTACCAATATCTCCCATGAATTGCGAACACCATTGACACTTATCATAAGCCCGGTAAAGAAATTGATAGGTGAAGAAACGGATACAAAAAAGCAGGTTTATATGGATATTATTCATCGGAATGCTACCCGAATGGAACTTTTTGTTAATCAATTATTAGACTTGAGAAAGGTACAGGAAAGCAAGCATCAATTGCATCTTACACAATTCGATATAGTGGTATTGATATCTGATGTGTTGTTCGCCTTTATCGCATCTGCCGAGGCAAAACAGGTGAACCTTAAATTTGTTACAGTTTTTAAAGAACTGATTGTCCAGTTGGAT
This sequence comes from Sphingobacterium sp. UBA7249, assembly GCF_002472835.1. NCBI lineage: Bacteria > Pseudomonadati > Bacteroidota > Sphingobacteriia > Sphingobacteriales > Sphingobacteriaceae > Sphingobacterium > Sphingobacterium sp. UBA7249. Next base: position 28,229 of record NZ_DKST01000028.1, read on the forward strand.
CAGGGGAAAATTGAGATAATCCTTTTCAATTTGTTGTCAAATGCACTAGACTATACACCCGAGGGAAGTACAGTGGAAATCCAGTTAAACCTGCATCAAGATAAAATGTGTATCCATATCATTGACGAGGGCCCTGGGGTTCCAAATGTATCACTGCCTTATATTTTTGAATTATTTTATACCGAAAATAATACTAAAGCACATAAAAGAAAAAGTACAGGAGTAGGTTTAGCACTTTCAAAAGAATTTACGTTATTACACAATGGGGATATTTATGCAAAAAACAGGATAAGCCACGGACTTCATGTTAGCGTTGAAATTCCAATTTACAATAATTCAAATCCACAAAGTGTCGAAGAATTCCTTAGTTTTAATTCTTTTACTCTTCAGCGCTCCGATCCGGATAAGAATAGTCCGGTAACTTTTGATACAGACAAAAATGAAACTTTATTGTTAGTAGAAGACAATGCGGATTTACGTATATTTTTAAAGGGGCAATTGGATTCTCATTATCGCGTTGAAATAGCTACGAACGGTAAAGAAGGGTTGGAAAAGATTCGTTCCATTATGCCTGATTTTATATTAAGTGATCTGATGATGCCAGAATTGGACGGCATTGAAATGTTGAAAGAAGTTCGGCGGGATGCGCGTATTTGCCATATCCCTTTTGTGTTGTTGAGTGCTAAACACGCTGTTGAAACTCAAATTGAAGGATTGAGTTATGGTGCTGATTATTATATCACAAAGCCATTCGAACCAGCTTTTCTGTTAACTGCTATAAATAGTTTACTTCGGAAAAGAAGATCCTATTTTGAACAGGTTACTGAACGAAATGCTCCTGTAGTTCAAGTATCAGAAGTTCAAATTGACGACAAGGATAAGAAATTCTTGGAAACAGTAGTCGAAGTGGTGGAACGGCATATGAACCAATCTGACTTTAACATTGATTTGATTGCCGAACAGCTGAATTTGGCTCGTAATACCTTTTACAAAAAATTTAAGAGCCTGACAAATATGGCTCCAGTTGAATTCGTTCGCGAGTTGCGCCTGAAAAAGGCGAAGTTATATTTTGATGCCGGTTTGGAAAACGTATCCGATGTAGCTTATCGCGTAGGCTTTAATAACCCTAAATATTTCAGTACAAGTTTCAAGGATATGTTTGGGATCTCTCCAAAAGAGTATGCCATGCGAAAAAAATAGAATGTTTTTTAATAATAATCTTAATTTTTTTGAATATAAAATACTGATAATTAGTTTTATATAAAAATTGAACCTTTTTTGTCAATTATTGAACCTTTAATTTGTTGTGCTCCATTAGCTTTGATTATTGCTGGCCATAGGCTGCAAACTTAATGTTAAACGAACCAATTATAGACTTCTAATGATTAGACAAACTCTCGTATCTATCCTATTAACCTATGTTCAATTTTGCAGTCCTTTTTTTAGCCGTGCTAGTACATTTAATACTGTAGTGCTAGATGGTACTCATAGTGTCGTAGTATCTACCGATGGAAATGATGATTATAAGACTATACAAGAGGTAATTGACAGTCCACTAAAAGATTGCAGTGAACCTTACCGTATTTATGTGAAAAATGGAGACTACATCGACCACGAGAATCGTAAGACAAGATTTAAAAACAGTAATAACGAGTTGGGAGTGTCAAAAGTAGTACTAACCGATGCGGAAGCCTCTAGTTATACCTATGATAAGGTTATTCTGGGTGATGATAAGTGGGATCCTCGCAAATTTATCTCCATTAAGCCCGAAATATGGATGTGATTTCGCAGAAGTTGAACTAAATAGCCAAGAAATTATAAACAAAATCTTATGAGAAATAACAAATTGAAACCATTTGACGGAATAAAGTTTTCTTTGTTTCGTTCTACGCAGCAGCGTAAAAATTTGTTGCATTCAGATGGGGTCAGGGATGTGCCTTATTACAATTGGCGGAGCCGTACGAATATTGGTTTCTTACTGGTCTTTCTCTCAACTGCCTTTCAGGCAAGCGATGGTTATGCGACAACGGCAGTGCTCTTGGATAGTCCCGGTAAGCAGGTACAATGGATACCCCAAAGGTCTATTGCTGTCAAAGGTAAGGTGTTGGATGACCGCGGAGCTCCCATAACAGGGGTAACCGTGCGTATAAAATCAAGCAGTATGGTGACATCAACTGATCAGTTGGGAAGTTATGCTTTTAAAGATGTTCCCGAGGATGCTGTTCTTGTGTTTGCCTATGTTGGAAAAAAAAGCCAAGAAGTTCAGGTCAATGGACGTACGAAAATAGATGTAGTTCTCGCTGATAATACGCTAATGATGGATGAAGTTGTAGCCATCGGCTATGGAACGACAAAACGGAAAGATCTGACAGGATCGGTAGCATCTATCAATGCCGAACAATTGAAAGATCTCCCTACGGTATCTGTACTTCAAGCCATATCCGGCCGTTTACCAGGTGTGAATGTCACCATAACGGAAGGTTCGCCTGATGCACAGATAAAAGTCCGCGTGCGTGGAGGAAGTTCCATTACCCAGGACAATTCGCCTTTATATATTGTTGATGGATTTCGTGTAGCCAATATCAATGATATTCCGATGGCAGATATTGAAAATATTGATGTACTGAAAGATGCGGCCTCTACTGCAATATACGGCTCTGAAGGGGCCAATGGGGTGATCTTGATTACGACCAAGTCTGGGAAAGGAGGAAGTCCAAAAATTACATTCAACTCCTATTTGGCGGCAAGTAAAGTTTATAACCTTACTGAGGTACTGTCGCCTTATGAGTATGTATATTGGCAGCGTGAGCTCGATCCTTCTATGGCTGCGAATAACAGTTTTAATTCCATGTACGGACTCTGGGAAGATGTGGATATTTATAAATCCAAAGGTGGGCTTAATTGGCAGGATAAATTATATGGCAATACGGGGCTGCAACAAAACTATAGTTTGGGAATGACGGGAGGTGACAAGGACGGAAGCCTTACCTATAATTTAAACTATACACGCGATGATGAGGACTATATTATGCTAAACTCGGCTTATCAGCGGGATTATGTGAGTGCAAAGCTCAATAAAAAGATCAGTCCTAAGCTTTCCTTTGAATTTAACTCGCGGATGTCAAATACAAAAATCACTGGACCCAGTATCTCTGATGGACGCAAGCTGCGGGAAGCCGTAAAGTATGCGCCCGTTCGTAGTCTTGCATCTCTGACCGAAGGGGCCCTCGGCGGAGCGGAAGATATCACCTCAGCTGAAGCACTGAGCTCACTGAACGACCCCGTTGTGAACGTCGTTAATGAGTATAAAGATCAAAATCGCTTTAATTTAATATTTAACGCAGGGCTGAATTGGAAAATTACCAGAGGATTAAGTTTTAACGCCAAAGGTTCTTATGGTTTCAATAAAAATTTTACAGATAATATCTGGATAAAAGGTACCGGACAGTCCAGTGCCAACGGTGGTCAGCCCGTAGCGCGACGAGAAGATCAAAAAGGAGCGTTGTGGTCATTCCAAAATGTGCTGACCTACGATTTTAAATTGCAAGAAAATAAGCATCGGTTTACGATCGTTGGGGGACAGGAGATGACAAATAACGAGCAAAATGATATGCTGCTAGAGTCTAAATTTTATCCTAAAGATTTCTCAACCGATGATGTATTAGCGATGTGGAATTATGGTACTCCATCGCCTACCTACTCGACCATTCGTGAACCATCACGGACGACCTCCTTCTTCTCGAGGATTAACTATACTTTCAGCGATCGCTATATCCTGACCTTGACAGGTAGGGCTGATGGTAAAAATGTATTTGCTCCAGGCAACCAATGGGGATTTTTTCCAGGTGCGGCTTTCGCTTGGAGATTTTCGGATGAGTCGTTTATGGCAGATACTAAAGCTTGGCTTACTGATGCCAAATTGCGCCTGAGCCATGGTTCGGTGGGCAACGCGCGCGTCGGGTCTTACTGGCGGCAGGATTATGACTTTATCAATTCAGCAAATCAATTGTATTATATCGGCGAGACTCCGCAGAGCGCCCTGCGGACTAAAACCACATTGAAGAATGAAAACCTAACCTGGGAAAGCACGGTGTCTAGCAATATAGGTTTGGATCTTTCCCTGTTTAAAAGTCGCTTGAATCTTACTGTCGATGCATACAACAATATTACAAACGATTTAATACTTCAGGTTCCGTTGCCATCGAGCTCCGGCTATGCCAACCAGTATCAGAACGTAGGTAGTACTTCCAATAGGGGAATTGAGTTTTCGGCCTCTGCGGTATTGGTAGAAAAAAAAGATTTTCGTTTATCAGCAGATTTTAACATCGCCTTTAACCGTAATAAGATTCGTAAGCTGATTGACGGTCTGAATGAAATGACTACGCCAGCCTCTCCCTGGCTGGATTTTGGACGCGACGATTTTAGGGCCATTGTTGGACAGCCTCTAGGATTGATGTATGGCTTTAAACAAGATGGATTCTATTCTTTTGATGATTTTACTTTTGATAGTACACAAAATAGATGGCTATTGAATGAAGGAGTGGTGGATGCTTCGAAAGTGATGTCCAGGGGCGGTAATTATTTTGGCCCAGGTCATATTAAACTTGAGAAGTTGGGCGGAGAAGGTCAGGTAATTACATTGGAGGATGACAGAGCGGTGATTGGCCAAGCACAACCAAAACACACAGGTGGTTTGATGTTGAATGTGCAGTACAAAAGCTTTGACCTGGTGAGTATGTTTAACTGGTCTTACGGCAACGACATATATAATGCAGATAAAATAGATTTCATGGCTTATGAAGGTTCTAAACGGTATCAGAATATTAGTAATGACATGAGGCTTTCGCAACGTTTTACCACGATAAACCCTGTCACTGGTGCGAATATCATGTTTGGAAATGATGCGAACCCCGAGCTTTTCCGTGCGCTCAATGAAGAAAAGACGATGTGGAATCCTATGGCTGCAAATGGTCGTATTTTAACCGATTGGGCCATCGAAGATGGTTCATTTCTTCGCCTGAGCAATCTGACAATCGGCTATACCTTGCCTACACATATCGCCAAACGTCTACTAATGCAAAATCTACGTCTTTATGTCGCCGGCTATAACCTGCATGTATGGACAAAATATAGTGGGCAGGATCCAGAGGTCGACACACAACGTAATCCATTAACCCCCGGTGTGGGATACTCTGCCTATCCGAAAGCGAGAAAGGTGTTGTTTGGATTAAATGTTACATTTTAAACATAAGAAGATGAAAAATATAATCATCATTGCTGTTGTCATACTAGCTTGTATGAGTTCATGCAAAAAATATCTTGAAACCAGTTCTCCTTCTTCCTTAAGTGGAGAGACTGTATTTAAGACGAGTTCAATGACCAAGGCTGCGGTCATGGGATTATACGGCAAAATGACCGATACTTATATCTACGGACAAAAGCTTTCTGTCAATTGGCAAGGGGTGTCAGATATCGAATCTAATGGTCAATTCAGTGAAACCGGTTATATTTCACAGACGGATGATTTTGGTGCAGGAAATTATTTCGGACATGTCAACAATTCCACGACAAGGTGGCAACGTTTGTTTGAGTTTGCAGAAATGGCAACAGCAGTCGTCGACGGAATCCGCAATTCACCGATTCTAGCGAGTGAAGCAACCAGTATGAAACCACTTTTGGGAGAAGCTCTCACACTTAAATCTCTCGCATTTTTTGAACTTGCACGGTATTGGGGTGATATTCCTTATAAAAAAGAAGCTTCCAAGTCTGACTTATCTAATGTGTATTTGCCAAAATCCGATAAGGATACTGTATATCATTATTTGGTGAGGGACTTAGAAGAAGCACAGTCCTATCTTCCTTACAAAGGGGGAAGTAGTGAGTATGGTACAGTAGAACGCGTCACCAAAGGTTTCGCAAAAGGTTTGCTGGCACGTGTGGCATTATTTGCTGGAGGCTGGTCCCTCAGAGACAGTAAAGCATTTCCCAATTCAACCGCCGAGAAGCATTCTACAATACCATCCAACAATGGATATTATGTAGGTCGCCCCAAAAACTGGAAAGAATATTACCGTATCGCGGCACAACAGACCGCTGAATTGATCGGTTCAGCAGAAAATCCACATCGTTTAGATCCAGATTTTGAGAATGTATGGTCTTCCGTATGTGGTAATCGTCCAAATGCTTCAAATGAAAATTTGTTTGAGGTGGCATTTGGTATGGGAAACAATGGAGATATAGGCTCTTTGATGGGCTATGCAGTAGATGGAAATTCAAAGTATGGCTCCCGTGGATTTGGTGGTAGTTATGTAACCTCAACCGCTTATTATTTTTATTCCTTTGACAGGGAAGATAAAAGGCGTGACGTGACGCTTAGCTGGATTGGCTATGGAGCTGACAATAAAGAGAATGTCAGCAATAACCCAAATGATGTCAAATTCGGTAAATGGAGGATTTACTGGATGTCTAATTCATATCTCGCGATGCACAAGACCGCAACAGGCCGTATCGCTACTGGAGTCAATTGGATACTAATGCGATACTCCGATATTTATCTCATGTATGCCGAAGCTCAAAGTCAAATTGAAAACCCTGATGCAGTACATGAAACGGCTAAAATGTCACCAAGGCAGGCATTGGAAAAAGTTCGTGAAAGAGCATTTGGCGCCGGATCTTCCAAAATACAAGCGTATGATGCTAATTTTTTGGATGCAGTAATTAATGAACGCGCTTGGGAGTTTGGCGGTGAGTCTATCCGTAAACAAGATTTGATTCGTTGGGGACTGCTTTATAAAAAAATCGAGGATATGAAAATGGCGCTATGTCTTATGTACGATCATAGCAAACCAGTGAAAATATTTGATAAAACCTATCAGCCAGCACAATTTCCTTCGACAGTTTATTTCCGTTATAAAGACAACGAATATATTGATAAGGCTTCATTAAATTATTATGGTGATTTGCCAGCGGTTCCAGGTGGGGACTACATTTCTGTCAGATGGTTCCCTCAAGATGCTGCCAAGCCAGAAAAAGTAGAATCCGGAAAAGTATACAATTATACAATTTGGCCGATCAGAACATTATTGGCCGGAACAGGACTGATGGCTACATACAATTATTCGGAATTTCTATCCACCTTGACCTATGGCGCTGAAATTCAAGCGCAGCTTAACCAGTATAAAATGGGCAATGGCGTCTGTAATTATAGGTACGTTTATCCGATATATATCGACGATATTCGGGAAGCAAGGGGCTACCTGAGTAATGCCTACGGTTATTAACATCTAGCAAATAGTTTTATGAAAAAGATACTTTTAAATAGCATAATGTTGCTGGTCCTGGTTTTAAACCTTCTTAGTTGTAAGAAGGCTAACGATTGGGAAGTGGATGCTTCACATCAGCGGCTCTTTAAATCGCTAAAGTTTACTACTGGTGTAGTCGGTGCAACTTCAGTGGAAATTACCTATACAAAAACAGTAGCTGCGCAGAAATATATTTTTGAATTTAGTAAGGATAGTTTGCAGTTTGGCGAAATTGTTAAGACAGTGGAAATACTAGCTGATACGTTGACTCCGTTTGCACCATCCACCATTCCTGCAAGAGTTGAATATCGGACTTTATTTGATAATCTGGACGGCCTTACAGGGTATTCTGTCAGGATGAAAGGAGTAAATACAGAAACAGGTGAAGAATCGAATTATTCGCAATTATATTTTAAGACAGCTGCAGAACAGTTAATCAATAAACTGAATATTGGTGTGGATCAAATCGAGCTCTATTGGCCTGTAACAGATCGTGTAACTCATGTCAGTGTTTTTGAACCGGTGAAGAATACCGAATTGCAGAAGGTAGTCTTGTCCGCTGCTAATAAAGCCGATGGTCATGTCAAAATTGAAGGCTTACGATCTGGTACAAACTATCGTGTCGCAATTTTTAACGAGGAAAACGAGCGGGGGGCAAAGACAGTTAAAACCTTAGGTATAGCTGGAGGAGAGATGATAATAGTAAATCCTGGAGACGATATTCCTGCGCTGATAAGCTCAGCAGTTACCCAAGGAAAAACTAATATCGTATTGGTATTTACAGGCGGTAAAACTTACGATTTGGCTAATTTACTTATGCCTGCAGGAATCAGTAACCTAAACCTGACCGGCATCTCAGATGCTAGCGGTAACCATCCTAAGTTAAATCTTTCGGGTTTGCAGTTGACCGATCTTGTGATAGGTGAGGTCGTGTTTGAAAACCTCGAAATTCACGCCAACGGTAGCTCTTTTTTAATCTCTCAGGATAAGAATGGAGCGAGGGTAGCTGCCTACACTTTTAAAAATTGTTATATAGAAAGACTAGGTAGTGGGGTGGTGCGCCTTAACAATACGGTAACCGTAAAGGGAATAAACTTTGACAATTGTATAGTCGATAAAATTGGAGGATATGGTGTGATCAATATCGGAGGCAGTACCGCAAGTGTAGATTCGATCTCGATAACCAATAGTACCTTCACCGATCTGACAACGCAGTTGATGGACGTCCGCGTCGCTATCGGAAAAGTAGTGGTTGGCAACTGTACTTTTTACAATCAAAATGCAGCAATGGCTCAATTGCTCCGCTTTGATACGGCTCGATTGCCTTTAGCTTTTGTCGGAAGCAACAATATTATCGCTGGAACGAACAGTGGGGGGCGTATAAACGCAACGAGCTATGATCATGCTAGCTTTGCGCTTAACGTATCGTTTGCTGGGAGCTACCGGACAAATGAAGTGCAGATAGAGAGAACTTCCCGGGATTTTTCGGAGATCACCATTTTCAGCGGAACCGCGGAAGACTTATTTGTAAATCCGATGAATAAAGACTTCCGAATTAAAGCAGGCAACGGATTTGGGGGGCGTGGTACTGCCGGAGATCCGCGTTGGTTTGAATAGATTAAAATATGCTTAATGCTAAATCAAAAAAGGATAGTATGAAGAAATTGATATGGTGCGGAATGTTGTGTTTGATATTTAATCACACGCGTGTTTGTGCTCAGCATATTGCAGCTTTTCCGGGAGCTGAGGGCGGCGGAATGTTTACAAAAGGAGGCCGGGCTGGTGCAGTCTATTATGTGAATACATTGCGTGACGATGACAGAGGTGATGCGCAATTAAAAGAAGGCTCGCTACGCTGGTGCCTACGACAAGATGGGGCAAAAACAATTTTGTTTAAAGTAGGTGGAACAATATGGCTTCAGAAACGATTGTCAATAGACAAGGGAGATTTGACTATAGCCGGGCAATCTGCTCCCGGTGGGGGAATTACGTTAGCCGGAAATCCTGTTTCCGTAGATGCAGATAATATCGTTATGCGATTTCTGCGTTTCCGTATGGGGGATCTGCAGCTCGCTGGCCGCGATGCAGACGGAGCGGATGCTCTTGGAGGACGCCAAAGACAGCATATCATAATCGACCATTGCTCCATTAGCTGGAGTACAGATGAATGTGCTTCTTTCTATGACAATAAAAATTTTACCATGCAATGGTGCATTATTTCTGAGAGTCTGCGTCTCTCTGGACATTCCAAGGGGCCACACGGCTATGGTGCGATTTGGGGAGGAGTCCATGCAACCTTTCACCACAATCTCCTTGCCCATCACGATAGCAGAAGCCCCCGATTGGGACCCGGGGCGCTTTACGCAGGAAGGGATACGACCGATATCCGCAATAATGTAATTTACAATTGGAATGGCAACGGAGCATATGGCGGTGAAGCCATGCATGTTAACATCATTAATAACGTGTATAAACCTGGGCCCGCCACGAGCAGCAACATAAAGGATAGAATTATAGCCATTAATGCCAAAACAGAAGAGCACCCTTTCCCAAAAATCAAAGATGTGTGGGGCAAGTATTTTGTGAGCGGTAATCTACTGACCCACAATTCCAGCATCTCCGCAGATAATTGGCGGGGTGTACGGATCGTCGGCGAACAGACCCAATTGGGAATCAGATTAGATAAGGAGATACCCCTACAGGGAACTATCCATACACACGATGCACAAACAGCTTACGAAAAAGTATTGACCTATGCTGGTAACTCCTATGTACGTGATGCTGTAGATCAGCGCATCATTAGGGAAACACGTAGTGGTAGTGCTACTTTTCAAGGAAAGAGCCCTCATAATGGCGAAGGAGGAAAATGGAAAAGCCTAAAGTATCCTCGCAAAGGTTTGCTAGACTCGCAACAGGATATTAATCCAGATCCTGTGGACAATCGATTTGGGGCCTGGCCGTCTTTGGGGCCTGGCACAGCCATTCAAGATCATGACCAGGATGGAATACCAGATGGCTGGCTTGAAAAGAATTATCCGGGAAAACAGGCAAACGATCTGACCGAATCAGGGTATACTTACCTAGAGGTTTATCTCAATGAACTGGTGGCCTCCATTACATTTGGTCAGATCTAAGTGATTTATAGATAGGGGTATAATAGAATAATAAAACAAAAGATGTTTAAGAAAATCAAGAAAAAAGGACTGGCAATAGTTGGTATCTGTATGATGCCCGGGCTGTGGCAGCCGGTAGCTGCACAGTCGGTGGGAAGTCAATACCATTGGAATAACCTTCCCGAGGTGGTACTGCCTCAATTTCGAAAGGACACTGTTAATATCGAGCAGTTTGGTGCAAATGGAGATGGGTTTACGCTAAATACAAGCAGTATAAATGAAGCTATTCGCGCTTGCAATAAGCGTGGTGGCGGTGTAGTACTGGTGCCAGCAGGCTATTGGCTCTCTGGACCTATAACACTACAGAGCAATGTGAACCTTCATTTGGAAGAAAACGCATTTTTGCAGTTTACAGATGACTTTAACCAGTACCACATTGTAGCAGGAAATTATGAAGGAAAAGTTTCGGCACGAAACGAATCCCCGATCAGTGGTACAGAGCTTGAGAACATTGGCATAACAGGAAAAGGTGTTATCGATGGTAATGGAGATGCTTGGAGGATGGTTGGTAAAGGAGCATTGACAGAAAACGAATGGAAGACTAAACTTGCATCTGGTGGTTTAATCAGCGCGGATGGAAAAACATGGTACCCCAGTGCGAAATCTAAGCTTGCCCATGAAGAAAAACGTTCTTTCTTGTTGGCTGAGGGCAAAAGTTTGGCTGACTTTGAGGAGATTAAAGATTATTTAAGGCCTAACTTGTTAGTTTTGACCAAATGTAAGAGCGTATTACTTGAAGGTGTAACCTTCCAAAATTCACCCGCCTGGAATTTACATCCCCTTATGACGCAGCATCTGACCATAAGAGACGTGAAAATCAAAAACCCAGATTATGCCCAGAATGGAGATGGTATTGACATTGAATCTTGTTCCAATGTACTAATTGAGCATTGTATTCTGGATGTGGGTGACGATGCCATTTGTATTAAATCAGGTAAAGATGAAGAGGGACGCAAACGTGGAATTGCGACCGAACGCGTTATTATTCGCCATAACAAAGTCTATAAAGGGCACGGTGGTTTTGTGGTGGGGAGTGAAATGTCCGGTGGCGCCCGGGATATTTTTGTAGAGGACTGTACTTTTATGGGGACTGACAAAGGGTTGCGTTTTAAGACTACACGTGGCAGAGGGGGGGTAGTGGAGAATATCCATATCCGCAATATCAATATGAATAATATTGTACAGGAGGCTATATATTTTGATATGTACTATTGGACGAAACCTCCAAAGGCAAACGAAGTTCAGAAAGTTCCGTCTGTAGGTATTGAAACTCCGCAATTTCGTAATATATCAATTGATGCAGTTACATGTAGGGGAGCTAATGTTGGCATCTTTGTTCGTGGATTGCCAGAGATGCCCGTCCAGCAGGTCAGCATGACTAATCTTAATATTGTTGCCAACAAAGTGATTGAACTGAAAGATGCAACGGGTATTGTGGTGAAAAATGCATTCTTGCATTCGAAAGATGCTGAAACACCAACTATTTATATTGAAAATGCTTCTAACTTGCGGTTTGAAGGTTTGAGATTTGATAGGAACATATCTCCTGAATTAGAAGTGAATGGACTCAACGCAACAAATATTGTATTTAGTAATTCGAACATAGATAAAAGGAAATTAAGTTTTAAACACGGAGCCAAAACCAATGCTGTCAAGATTAATTAGTTCATACGAATGTTCAAAGATCTGGAGTACTGGATGTACAGGCTTAACTATAATTTTTTTTACTTAAATCTCAATGTAAATGAAAAAGTTATTGACGATTCTCTTCTCTTTTGCATATGTACTGACACACGGTCAAGAATCAATACTCTTATACGATACCACGAAGCCAAATAGTAAAGGGTTGAAGCTTTCGGATAGTATTGCTAACGAACGCGTGTATCAAGTTGGTGAGCCTCGGATTATTCCTTTTTTGGTCTCAAAAGAAGAAAATTCAGGAGCTGCAGTATTGATCATTCCTGGAGGAGGCTACGCCCGACTGGCTTATATCATCAGTGGAACACAGTTGGCCAAATGGTTCAATACCATTGGTATTAATGCCTTTGTACTGATCCATCGCTTGCCACACTCACCTGATTTGATCAATAGATCACTGGCACCCCTGCAGGATGCACAACGGGCCATCCGGTTAATCCGCGCTAAAGCCGCTGACTGGCATTTGGATCCCGATCGTGTTGGGGTAATGGGTAGTTCGGCAGGAGGACATCTTGCTGCCTCCTTAGCTAGCATAGATCGGCGTATCAAAGTCCTGGGTGATCCTATAGACCAGTTAAGCAGTAGCCCCAATTTCAGCATTTTGGTGTCTCCCGTAATTACGATGAAGGGTGATTATGCCCATCAAGGAAGCGTGGGTAACTTATTGGGTAAGGTTGTTGACGATTCTCAAAGAGAGCTGTTTAGCTTGCAGGCTCAGGTGACAGCGCATACTCCGCCCACATTTTTGGTGCATGCCCAAAATGATAGGACTGTCTCTGTACAAAATAGCCTTTTATATTATCAAGCTTTACTAGCACATAACATAGCAGCCTCTTTGCATATTTTTCCACAAGGAGGACATGCCATCGCAGTGGTCAACAATCCAGGGTCGACGGCAACTTGGCTAAGTATATTGACAGCTTGGCTTCATGAAATTAAAATGATTAAACCATAAATCTATATCTTGATATGAATATCAAACATCTTATATTTTCTAGTGTTCTATTGCTGCTTTGGAAGTTTAGTTCGTCGCAAGAATTGAAATTAAACTATGATAAAGAAGCGACGAATTGGAACGAAGCATTGCCTTTGGGGAATGGGCGTATCGGTGCCATGGTATACGGTGGAGTTTCCCAAGAAGAGATTCAACTGAATGAAGAAACGATTTGGGCGGGACGTCCTGGGAACAATGTACCCAAAGGAAAATATTCAGATCTTATAAAGATCCGTCAACTTCTCCTTGAAGGCAGGAACAGAGAAGCGCAAGAACTGTCGAATCTCGCATTTCCTAGAGCTGCACCAGCAGGATTGGATTATGGTATGCCTTACCAAACTTTCGGTAGTCTATTGCTTGGGTTTCCGACTCACCATAACCCTATTCAATATCAACGGGAGCTGGATTTAAATGAGGCGATAACTACTGTTTCTTATCAAGTTGATGGAGTCAATTATCGAAGGGAAATGTTCACGTCACTGGTCGACAGTTTGCTGTTGATCCGCATTACTGCTGATAGAGCGAAGAGTATTTCAATGGATCTAAACTGGAAAAGTCCACATCAAAATATTAGCCTGGGCATAAATAATGGTGCATTGTTTCTGCGGGGAAAAGGAGGTACAGTGGATTCCAAAGAAGGGCAGGTAGCGTTCTACGGATTTGTTTATCCGCGGGTTAAAGGTGGTCAAGTTAATCATCATGGCGAGCAGATTACAATCAAAGATGCAGACGAAGTAATCCTTTATGTATCAATTGGAACAAACTTCAAAAATTACAGGGATCTTTCCATCGATCCTGAACGAAAAGCCACACGAATTTTTGAAAGGGCAAAAGGAATTTCTTACGCAAAAGCACTGGAGCAGCATGTGAGAAAATACCAGAAGTTCTTCAATCGGGTGAAATTGGACCTTGGTAGCAATGCACAGGCAAAAAAAACGACGAATGTGCGTATTCGGGAGTTTGCAACAAACTTTGATCCACAATTAGTTGCACTTTATTTTCAATTTGGCCGCTATTTGCTGATTTCCTCTTCACAACCTGGAGGCCAACCTGCCAATTTGCAGGGGATTTGGAACGCTGAACTTTCTCCCCCTTGGGATAGTAAGTATACGATAAATATCAATACCGAGATGAATTATTGGCCCGCAGAGGTAGGGAATCTAAGTGAAATGCACGAACCATTGTTTAGCATGTTAAAGGACCTTGCTATTACAGGTCAGGAGAGTGCTCGGGAAATGTATCATGCCAGAGGGTGGAATGCTCATCATAACACTGACTTATGGCGCATCACGGGTGTCGTAGATGGAGGGTACTACGGTATGTGGCCTATGGGCGGAGCGTGGTTGAGCCAACATATCTGGCAACATTATCTATATAAAGGAAATAAGGAATTTTTGAAGGATTATTATCACGTGTTGAAAGGGGCGGCTTTATTTTATCTGGATGTTTTGACAGAGGATCCATCTGGAAAATGGCTGGTCGTAAGTCCTTCAATCAGTCCAGAAAATAGTTATGAAACAGGTAGCGTAGGGGTTTCAGCAGGCACGACAATGGATAATCAACTTGTGTTTGATGTCTTTAATAATTTTATCCGTGCATCCTACGTTGTGGATGCTGATGGCGCATTGCGGGATTCTGTCAAACGAAGTCTTGAACAGTTACCACCCATGCAAGTTGGGCAATATGGTCAGCTTCAGGAGTGGCTTAAAGATCTGGATAGAAAAAATGATCGTCACCGTCATATATCACATCTATACGGATTGTTTCCATCAGGTCAGATTTCACCTTTTCGCAACCCTGAACTTGCTCAGGCAGCAAAAAACTCATTGATCTACCGCGGAGACAAGTCGACAGGTTGGTCTATGGGCTGGAAAGTAAATTGGTGGGCTCGTTTGCTGGACGGAAATCAATCTTATAAATTGATCAAGGATCAATTGAGCCCAGCCCCAGAGGAACAGAAAGGACAAAATGGAGGTACCTATCCTAATTTACTGGACGCCCATCCGCCTTTTCAGATTGATGGTAATTTTGGCTGTACATCTGGGATCGCCGAGATGTTGGTGCAATCATATGACGGTAGCATATTTTTATTACCTGCTTGGCCTGATGAGTTGCCGAATGGCGAAGTGAAAGGTTTAGTCACTAGAGGGGGATTTATTATAGATATGAGCTGGAAAAATCGAGAGTTAACGGAATTAAAGGTCAGTTCTACCTTAGGTGGCAATTGCCGTATTCGTATCACCAATAGGAGTAAAATCTATTTAAAAGGGAAGCCGTTGAAAAAAGCGAAAGGCAGAAATTCCAACTCTTTTTTTGACGTTGATGAAATCAAAAAACCATTGATAAAAATACAAAATAATTCATTTGAAATTCCTGAAACAACGCTTTATGATATTTCGACAGTTAAAGATGGGGTTTATGAATTTGTTGTGAAATAAAATAGGGGATATGCTAACGCCATAGCCTTCGCATTAAAATCCCTTTGCAGGGAATGCTCTCCATAATTATGGACTTAAGAATTTAATAAAAACTTTATACTAGAATTTTATGCTAAATACCGATAAAAAAAAATGGAAATATATTTGCCTGATGGCTTATATGACCTTCAGTAGTTCTTCATTGACATTCGGACAAAATTATAATTCTCAGGTCTGGAGCCCGGATCTGGGAAATGGAGAGTTCAAAAACCCTATCATCAATGCGGATTATTCCGATCCAGATGCAATCCGTGTAGGTGAAGATTATTATATGATTGCCTCAAGCTTTAATCACAGTCCAGGTCTGCCCATTCTACATTCTAAAGATATGATCAACTGGACGATTATAGGACATGCTTTGCAACGGCAGTTGCCGGAAGAGGTGTTTAGTAAAGTGCAACACGGTGGTGGGGTATGGGCGCCTTCCATTCGGTATCACAATGGAGAGTTTTACATTTATTATCCCGACCCGGATTTTGGGATTTATCAAATAAAGACGAAGAATATTCGAGGGCCATGGTCTGCTCCTACGCTGGTTTTCCAAGGTAAAGGATTGATAGATCCCTGTCCTTTTTGGGATGAAGATGGTCGTGCTTATTTAGCTTATGCCTATGCAGGGAGCCGTGCAGGCTTGAAGAGCGTGCTCGCGATAGCCAAGATGGATACCGATGGGACTCGTGTATTGGATCGAGGTACGATTGTTTATGACGGACATGAATTGGATCCTACAATTGAAGGCCCCAAAGTATATAAGAGGAATGGATATTATTATTTGTTTGCGCCAGCAGGTGGCGTATCAACGGGCTGGCAACTGATTTTGCGTTCGAAAAGTATTTATGGACCATATGAGCGCAAGGTAGCTATGGCCCAGAATAAGTCTACCGTCAATGGACCCCATCAGGGAGCATGGGTAGACACACCTTCAGGAGAAGACTGGTTCTTCCATTTTCAGGATAAAGAAGCCATGGGACGGGTGGTCCATCTTCAGCCTATGGTTTGGAAAGCAGATTGGCCTATCATAGGCGAGGACATAGATGGAAATGGAGTAGGGACGCCCGTGATGACCTATAAAAAACCTAATGTAGGAAAACAGGTTATCGCTCAGGTGAATCCTCAAGAATCGGATGAGTTTGATTCTCCGCATTTAGGATTGCAGTGGCAATGGCAGGCAAATCCGGATGGTACCTGGCTTATGCCATCACACGAAGGTAAACTTCGGCTTTATAGCCAGCAGCTTCCTGAAGGAAGTAAAAATCTGATGGCGGTTCCCAATATATTGACACAAAAATTCCCTGCCGAAAATTTCAGCGCGACAGCAAAAATGCGATTACGCCCTAGCGAGAAGGAGCTTGGTGAAAAAGCAGGACTAGTGGTGGTAGGTGAAGATTATGCTCAGCTTTTTATACGTAAGGATAAAGGTAAATTTCACCTTTATTATGGTAGTTGTTCGCGGGCCTATACCGGCACTGAGGAAAGTGTACAGTTCGTTGCTCCTTTGTCTGAGGACTTTGTTTATATCCGTGTAGAGGTCAAAAATGGAAAATCTTGCCAATGGTCATATAGTTTGGATGGCAAAAGGTATATATCGGTGGAAAGTAAATTTCAGGCCAAACCCGGTAAATGGGTTGGTGCTACACTAGGTCTCTATGCTAGTCGAGAAAGACATAGCAATGATAGTGGCTATGCTGAAGTGGATTGGCTTCGAGTAGAAAAATAGTTATAATACTATTAAGCTTTAGCTAGGAACGAATAATGATATAATAATTTCTTTAACACAATTTATGTTATGAACATAAGAATGAAGAGACAAATAAATGTATTTAAAATTGTGTCTGTATGCTTACTTGTTAGTATACTGTTCACAGGGTTTGGCTTGCAGGCTGCCAATTCGGAATTGATTACGGTAGATAAAGAGGGAAAAGGTGATTTTACGAGTATACAAGCAGCCGTGAATTCAGTTCGCGCATTTCGTGCAGAACATGCTGTTCGGATTTGGATCAGGAAGGGAATTTACCATGAGAAAATAGTTATCCCAACTTATGTCGAAAATATTCAGCTTGTTGGTGAGGATGCTGCCAATACCAAGATCGTTTTTGATGATTATGCAGGTAAGTTGGTTGATTGTCCAGATGAGACAGGGCGGCCTAAGCTTGGGACTTTCAGTAGTTATACGCTATTGGTGCGCGCAAACAGGGTGCTCATAAAGGATATAACTATCGAAAATGCAGCCGGGCCAGTAGGGCAGGCTGTAGCACTTCATCTAGAGGGGGACCAGATTGCACTGGTCAACTGTCGTCTTTTGGGATTTCAGGATACCTTGTACTTGGGTAAAAACGGTGCAAGAAGCTATTTTTCTGATTGCAGTATCAGCGGAACGACGGATTTTATCTTCGGGCCAGGCACTGCATTCTTTAGGAGATGTAGATTGCTCTCATTGCGAAATTCGTATGTCACGGCAGCTGCCACACCACAGGGGCGACGGTATGGCTACGTTTTCGACCAATGTGATTTTGTAGCTGCGGATGAGTCTGTCGATAAAGTATTTCTTGGCAGGCCATGGCGTCCCTACGCAAATACGGTTCTGGTAGATTGTAACTTAGGAGTTCATATTATCCCTGAAGGCTGGAATGAATGGAAGGGTGATACGTTGTTCCCAGATAAGGATAAAACTGTGTTTTACGCCGAATTGGGATCGAAAGGCGCTGGGGCATCGGAACTTTCAAAGCGAGTGTCTTGGTCACATCAGTTGTCGGAAGACAAACGGGATTTTTATAAACTCGAAAAAGTAATGGATGATTGGAAAGTTAAAGAAATGCTCGATGAAATGGAAAAATAATTATCTCCCGCAGCCTCTTTTCTGGAGCACGCTATTATTGTTTATATATTGTAATTTGGGGCGTGCGCAGAATATTTACATTCCAAAAGATACGACCTATAACACGATGCATGTATGGCGGCAGATAAAGAAAAGCTATCCCTATGCACGACCAGCCATGGACAGCCTAGGAAGAGATCTAAAGGTGACACGTAATCTGGTATATACACATCTAACTCGAACAGATTTTGGCCCTCGAGACCTACATCTCGATGTTATCCGGCCTAATGACCGGCGAAAACGTGCGGCGGTGATATGGGTCCATGGTGGTGGATGGCGTTCGGGTCAAAAGGAAATGGATGTACCCATCGCACAGCTATTGGCGAGAAAAGGGTATGTATGCATTCCAGTGGAGTATCAGTTATCCTTGGAGGCAAAATATCCAAACGCCTTAATCAACATTAAGTCGGCAATTTTGTGGCTTAAAAATCATGCAGATCAGTACGATATAGACAGTAGCCGTATCGTGGTGGCAGGAAGTTCCGCAGGAGGTCACCTGGCAAGTTTGGTTGGATTGACAGGTAGTGCACCTAAATTTGAACCACTTCTTGAGTCCAAACACAGTACGCAGATTCAAGCTATTATTAATTTGGATGGAGTGGTGGATTTCATGGCTCCGCTTTCACTCAATTTAGAGCGAAAGCCCGATTCCCCAGATACTTTCTGGCTTGGAGGAACCTTTGCCGAAAAACCGTTAATATGGAAAGAGGCTTCACCCATATTTTGGGCCAGAGAAGAACAGAAAATTCCGATGTTATTTATAAATAGTGGTCTTCCTAGATTCCATGCTGGACAAGATGAATTGGTTGGTATGCTAAAGCGTTGGGGGACGGCACATCAAGTGTATACATTCGATGTACAGATACACCCTTTCTGGCTTTTCCATCCTTGGGTGGATAAGTGCGTCGATGTAATTGACGAATTTTTAAAACGTAATCTAATAAAAAAATAAAATCCAATTTTGGTGTAGGTAAAGGAAAATTAGGTTTTAATCCCTTCAGTTGGTGTCCAAAAACCTTCTTTCTCCTTTGTGATATGCACAAATATTCACCTTGTAGGTGACATCGAATTTTTGTGGTGTTCATAAATTTTTGCACTTACAGTTGTCATAATTTTTTTCTTTAGCACGTAAAAAGTACCGTTACATATTTATTGCATTTTTACCTAAAGTCCAACAAAAAACTATGCAAAACTGGGACCGAGTAGGGGGAGCTTATCTATGGCCATCTCATCAATGAAAAATTGATGTAAAAAAACAAAAAAAAGTCGCTTTCCTGTATAGAAAAGCGACTTTTTTGCTTTGTGCTCCCACCTGGGCTCGAACCAGGGACCAAAAGATTATGAGTCTTCTACTCTAACCGACTGAGCTATAGGAGCGGGTCATTTGTTTCGTCAATTTCGGCATTAGTTATGCCCTTTTGACGATGCAATTATCGATATTTGTATCGGTATTTCAAAATAATTCGATGGAAAAAATTAAAAATATTGTTCTTGATTATGGGAATGTAATCTTCATGATCGACTTTGTAAAGTTGAAAGTTGCTTTTACTCAGTTAGGTATAGGAAATGTAGACGAAGTTTTTGGGCACCATGGACAAAGTGCACTGTTTGACGATTTTGACAAGGGAAAAATTGATGCAGCACAATTTAGGGATGGGATTCGGGAAATTACCAAGAATCCAGGATTGACCGATACGCAAATTGATGCTGCCTGGAACAGTTTGTTGATTGGGGTCCCGGAAGGACATCATGAGATATTATTGCAATTGAAAGATAAGTACCGTACATTTTTGTTGAGCAATAACAATGCTATCCATTACGCTTATTGTATGAATGCTATTCATGAAAAATATGCTGTTGCTGATAATGAAGGATTTTTTGAAAAAACCTATTATTCGCATTTAGTTGGTATGCGCAAGCCGGACACCGAAATTTTCGAACTCGTTATGAACGAGCAGCGGTTGAATCCAGCAGAGACATTATTTATTGACGATAGCCCACAACATTTGGCTACGGCAAAACAATTGGGCTGGAATATTGCATTGTGTACCAAGGAGAAACCCCTGAAAGTCATATTGGAAGAATTTGGATTAGTATAAAATTTATTTTTCTTTTCTTATTCAATGGAATTATCGTACCTTTGTCCCACTTTAAATTTTAAAAGCGACGAAAGGAGGTATATACAACGCATGATTATCGTAAATGTAAAAGAAGGAGAATCTTTAGATAGAGCATTGAAACGTTTCAAGAAGAAATTCGAGAAAACTGGAGTTTTAAGAGAGTTGCGTTCACGTCAAGCTTATGAAAAGAGATCTGTAACTCGTCGCATTCAAGTGAAAAAAGCGATTTACAAACAATCTTTGAATCAAGATGTGGCTAACTAATTGATTCGCTGAGAATTTAAAAATATAAAGGGAAAAGCAATGCTTTTCCCTTTTTTTTGTGCTTTTAAGTTTGTAATTTAAGGATAGTATAGCGAGGGAAATTATGTTGGAAAAGGAGTTCATCAGGTATTTACAGATTGAAAAGAGGTATTCGGAACATACCGTGGTTGCCTACCGTCATGAATTGGAAATGTTTCAGTCATTTTTAAATGTAGAGGGACTTGTATTATCGGACATCGGCTATCGGGATTTACGTCATTACTTCGCTCAAATGATGGAAGCCGGTAAAAATGCCAGTTCTGTCAATCGGAGTATGTCATCTCTACGAACCTATTTTAAGTTTCTTCAACGTGAAGAACATTTGGATAAAAATCCAATGACCCTCATTAAGGCACTAAAAACAGCAAAGAAACTGCCCGTAGTTGTGGAGAAAGATAAATTGGTTCGTTTGTTGGATCACTTGGAGCAAGAGCATGATGATTTTGAGTCATGCCGGAATTATATCGTGATGGAATTACTTTTTGGAACAGGAATCCGTCTGGCTGAACTGTTGAAAATTAAAGAACAGGATATAGATTTTTTTAATAAAAATATTCTTATATTGGGTAAAAGGAGCAAAGAACGACTTGTTCCAATAAATAGTCTCTTAGTAAAAGAATTGAAAAACTATTTGCAACAAAAAGCATCGCAATTTGTTGATACTAATAACAGCTTACTGATCGTTACAAAAGAAGGAAAACCAGCGTATGCCAAGCTCATTTATGATGTTGTTCATCGGTATTTAACGCTGATTTCCACACAAGGTAAGCGAAGTCCTCATGTTTTGAGGCACACGTTCGCAACGTCCCTATTGGATAATGGGGCTGATTTAAATGCAATTAAAGAACTGTTGGGGCATGCAGGACTAGCGGCAACGCAAGTTTATACACATAACTCAGCAGAACGATTGAAGTCTATTTATAAACAAGCTCATCCAAAAGCTTAAAAAAAGGAGGAAAAATGAACATTACTGTGCAATCCATTCGATTTAATGCGGATCAAAAGTTAATCGAATTCATTAAAAAGAAAACAGGAAAATTAGAGCAGTTTTTGGATTCAATTATCGGTGGTGAATGCTACCTGCGATTGGAAAATGTCGATGACGAGGCAAATAAGATTTCAGAAATAAAACTGAATATTCCAGGTAGCCAACTTTTCGCAAAAGGGCAGGCGAAGAGTTTTGAAGAGGCGACGGATATTGCCGTAGAATCCTTACGTAGACAGATTAACAAACATAAAACAAAAACAAAGAATACAGTTATTAGTAATCGCAAAGAAGTACTTTCTGTAACGGAAGAAGAAGAGGAAGAATACGATTAAAATATTATACATTTTTATTTAGAAAAGGAGGTCGACATAAATTCGACCTCCTTTTTTTGAAACTGTCGTAGGACTTTGCTTATTCTTAAAACAGAGAGGCTAGGGCGACTGGGAGAACGATAGCAATACACCACGATCAGTCGCATTTTCTATGATGAGGTAGCGAGGGTGGCCGAAATAGTATATACATGATAAGATGGTTTATTTATATTAAATCAAAATAAACACCTATTTTACTTGGATTGATTATAAATAATATTTATTTTTGATCAGTTTAAAAGAGAAGGTAATAAAAAATGTCAAAATTGGTTTGTCCATTAGCGCACGTCGAAGAAGTGTTTTCAACTACAGCCGGTACGGTTTATCAGTGTAGCCGTAAAAATTGCTTTTGGTTGGAGTATAATAATGAAACAACATCATTTTCAGTCTCAGACTTTTTGAAATTCAAGAAGCGTATGGATGCCATTGATGTTGAACGCATGTTGAATGATACAACACGTGCATACGATTTTGAAATTATTATGCCTTTTCGTACGGAAAGATGTTTTATTCTTGCTGTAGAGGATGTACTTCAGCTTCGCGAACTGCTTGATGGAGCTAAATTTATGATGGAGTTGAATTCAGTCATCAGAACCTGTCTACGAGTATCTCCAATTGCTGTTTTGGCATAAAAGGAGTATATTATATACAATATAACAACAAAAGCGGTGTATCTAAAAACAAAGATACACCGCTTTTTTGTTATGCTTAACACTTATTTAAATTAAAATTAAATAAGTGTCTTTTTTATCGGTTTAATAGGTGTAGAAAATCGGTGGTTATCATGGATTATAGGATTCCATTATTTAAATTTATAGCTTATTGAAAGTATCAATGGATGGTATTTGTAATTGTATTGATTCTAAACAAGTTGTGTTTTATTTGTCTAATTTAGACTGAATTCGTATTGCATATTGTTTATACAGATTTTCCAAATCCGATGTATCTTTGTAATGTAATCGGGTGATGAGGTAAATCGCTTGACATTGTTTTAGAAATTAAACTTAAGGTAAATATGAAAGATTTATTGAAATTAAAATCTTCTTTGAAAGAAGAGATCGAAAATATACTGAATGCACAAATCAAAGTTGAAGCGCACTCTTCAGCATTATATCTGGCAATGTCTTCTTGGTGTGATGACCAAGGTCTGGAAAATGCTTCCGAGTTTTTTGCAAAACAATCTAATGAAGAACGCGAGCACATGTTGAAACTTTTCAACTACATTAACAACCGTGGTGGACGTGCTATTTCACCAGAAATCACTGGTATTCCACAAGATTTTGAATCATTCCGTGGTGTATTTGAGCAAACGTTGGAACAAGAAATGTTTGTAACAGAGCAATTTAACAATATTGCTGATAAATGTGCAAAAGCAAAGGATTATGTGACTTTCAACTTTGTACAATGGTTCTTGGAAGAGCAAGTAGAGGAGGAATTTGTTGCAAGACGTATACTAGAATTATTTGATGTCATTGGTGAAGATGGTACTGGCCGTTGGGAAATTGACAAACATCTTGTTAAAGTCAGCTTCGGTGGTGAGTAAAAGATTATAAAAAATTAGTTGAAAGAACGAGTTGTTTTCCTGACAACTCGTTTTTTTTTATACAAAATCACAACTTTTTACGTTAATAGCTTAAGAATTCTTATATTGAATTGTATTATTGCAAAGTCTGTTTGATGAAACTAAGGGGCGGGAATATAATCCGGTTTATACTTTTGTTATCCATTATAAGCTTGTTTTTTCTGCCTAAAAATACTTTTGGTCAGGCGACAAAAAAAGAGGTTTATGGAATTGTTGTAGATACTGCAGGCAATCCTCTGAAAGGCGTCAGTGTACATTTGACGAGCTCTAGGGATACACTGTTTTCATCAACGTCGGCCACAGGATATTTCCATTTTGTGCGCGTTTTGGGCAACGATATTCGAATAAGCTGTAGTCAACTAGGGTTGAGTATTCTCGAACGGAGTTATCCACTGTATAATAGCAGCACAGCTAAATTAGATGTGGGAAAATTGACCATGTTTCCACATGTTTCCTTATTAAAGGAAATTGTTATCCAAAAATATAAGCCCATCGTCTATAAGCAAGACACTGTTCAGTTTAATTTAGATGCCTTTCAATTCGATCGGCGGGCACTTTTGGAGGAGGCGCTCAAAGCCTTGCCAAACGTACAGGTGTCCAGAGACGGGTCAGTCTATGCTTTTGGGAAAGCAATATCTTCGGTAAAAGTTGATGGTAAAAAATTCTTTGGTGGCGATGTGCTTACGGCTACGCGAAACCTTCCTGCAGATTTCGTGAAGAGCGTGCAGGTCATTGATTTTTATGGCGATGAAGCCACGGCCAAAGGGATCAAAAGCACGGAGTCCGAGAAAGTACTTAATATTGTTCTTAAGGAAGATAAGAAAAAAATCACCTTTGGGCAGGCGACATTGGGGGGAGGTTCTGCCGAGCGTTACCTAGGTAGCGTGGGTGTAAATAGATTTGACAATGGAAAGGAATATTCTATCGTATCTTCCATGAATAATACAAACACCAATCTCTTTTCATTTGGTTCTCCAAATGGGGGTGAACGTGAGCGGGAAATGGGGGAGTTGGCGGATTTCGCTGATCCAACTGACGGTGTTAATAAGATAAGTTCTATTGGAGCCAGTTTTTCCAGCCCACTTTCCAAAACTGTGAATGCAAGTGGAAAATATTCCTTTACCCAACGAAACAACTATACTAAAGGAAACTCCTTTTTGCAATCCATCTATGGATCTGGAAAAGGGATTAATAATTCGATCAGTAATTACGAAGATTACAAAATAAAGTCAGTTGACCGGACACATAAAATGGATTGGGATTTTGATATGAAACTATCAAAAAGAGACCAATTGAAGATATCGCCCAAATTTTCTTGGAGCAATTCTTCGAGCCAAACCCTGAAAGATAGGCAGATCAGAAATAATAAACTGAGTAGCACGGGTAACTATGGTGCAGTTAACAACAGTGAGAGCCCGAGTGCAGCCCTCGATCTTTTCTATGTACGTAGTTTTGAAAAACCCGGTCGGAAAATATTGTATACTTTTCATGCTGACTTTAACGCATTGGATAAGGATGACGAGGTGAGGGATGCTAACATTGCCGTGGATAGTAGTGTCACCCCACCAGCTACAACGAAAACTTCCCTACATCAAAAGATTCAATCGGATAATGAGAATAAAAATATCCAAAGCCGTTTGTCTCTTGTGGAACCTGTGGATCTGGGTGGAGTATTGGAGATCAATTATGACTTCGATTATACAAAGATAGCAGCTAGTCGTACTACTTTCGATAATAGTAATTTGGATAAAGGGCCTATATTGGTGGATTCGCTTAGTCTTAAATATGATTATTCGTTTGCGAGCAATAAAATTGGTATGATCTACCGCCAGGATATAAGCAAAGATGTCAAAGTTAATTTTGGATTCGCTGTACAGCCTTCGGAATTAGCGGGAAGCTCTACTGACAAAGCGATCCGAACCTCCTATTCCAACGTAAATTTTGTTCCATCTGCCGGATTGAAATGGAAATTTACAAAAGAGGAGGATCTCTCCATTGACTATTATGGGCGTAACAATCAACCTAGCTTTTATCAGATACAACCCATCGTGGATAATACAAATACACAGAATATTATCATTGGAAACAAGGATTTAAAATCTGAATTTGCCCATAGTATCGTTTCAAAATATCGAAAATCAATGACCCGTAATGGACAGTATCTTGAGGCTAGTCTTGCATATAATTTGGTTAATGATAAAATTGTTGCAAACCGTACCATAGCGCCCAATTCGACAGTGCAGAAAACGAGCTATGTGAATACCGAGGGGTATTATGATATCAAAAGCTATTATCTCTTTACAGCGTCACTTTTTTCGGATAACTTACAGATGAGTTTAAATGGTAATGCTGATTACTACAACAATATCTCGTATGTCAATGATAAGAAAAGCTTTGGGGGCCATTTTTTATTCACACAGGCGATTCAATTTCGATATGCCTGGAATGATATCTTTGAAGCAGAATTAAATGGGAATTATTCGTTGAATAGAGCAACTTTTGACTGGCCGGTTCAGGATAATATTACCGCACATTCGGGGATTGTGGGCTTGGGTTCAAAGGCGTATATGGGTAAGCATTTTACCATAGGACTGGAGTTGTCCCAAAAGTTTAATTCAGGGTATTCAAGTTCATGGAGCAATATCAATCCAACGATCATTAATGCCTATCTGGAATATACTTTTGGACGTAATAATCTGGGTATGCTGCGGTTTCAGGGATTCGATTTGATGAATCAGAATACGGGAATCTCCCGTGCTGTTGTCGGTAACGATATATTGGATGTTCAAAATAATCGCCTAGCCCGTTATTTTATGCTCTCGCTCAATATCCGGTTACAAAAATATCCAAAGAAATCATGATGAGCTGTCCCTGTCGACATATCATCTGTACGAGCTGGGTGATAGAAATTAATAAATAGATCAGCTTCCATCGAAGGAGGAGAGGAAAAATAGGAATATCGCTATACACTTGTTAAAGCGAAAAAAAATATTTACAGATGAAAGCAGTTGTTATAACCGAGCCAGGAGCTCCAGAAGTATTGCAGGTTGAAGAGCTTGACCAGCCCCAGGTTGGGGATCTGGATGTGCTAATCGCGGTTAGGGCCGCAGGTGTGAATAGACCTGATGTCTTCCAGCGAAAAGGAAATTACCCAGCTCCCGCTGGTGTCGATCCGCGTATTCCGGGACTAGAAGTGGCGGGTGTCATCGTGGAAAAAGGACGTTTGGTCGATAATTGGAACATTGGTGATCCAGTATGCGCATTGGTTGCTGGAGGTGGATATGCTAGCTATGTTTCCGTCTATCAAGGCCATTGTCTTCCTATTCCGCCCAATTTAACTTTTGAAGAAGCTGCCGCACTCCCAGAAACGGTCTTCACGGTCTGGGACAATGTTTTTCGCCGGGGGAAACTGCGGGCCGGAGAGCATTTTCTGGTACATGGTGGAGCAGGCGGGATTGGTAGTACTGCTATTCAATTGGGGGTCTTGTTCGGAGCAGAGGTTTATACAACCATCAGTTCGACAGAAAAGGGGCTTTTTTGCCAGTCTTTGGGTGCTTCAAAAACTATAGACTATACAAAAGAGGACTTCCAACAAGTATTGGCTGACCTTGGAGTTGATGTGATTTTGGATAGTATAGGCGGTGATTATTTCGAAAAAAATATTAATCTGTTAAATCCAGACGGCCGGCTGGTTTACATCAATGCCATGCAAGGCGCTAAAGCAGAATTAAACTTGCTTAAATTGATGCAAAAACGGATTGTATTAACCGGAAGTACCCTAAGAGCGAGAGATCATCAATTTAAAGAAACGTTACGGAATGAGATTTGGACAGAAGTCTGGCCCAAAATCATTTCTGACGATTTTAAGCCAAGGTTATTCCAAGTGTTTCCTTTTTATGAAGCAGCAATAGCACATCAAACCATGGAAGATTCGGCTTTGTTGGGGAAAATTGTACTAACTTTTTGATTTTTGATAATTTAGAGGGGTAGTACCCGTAATATTCTTGAAATATTTATGAAAGCTCGAGAAATTTTGGAATCCAGATTCGAAGCAGATCTGTTTGATCGTTTGTTTATTTTCCAATAATAGATTACAAGCGGTTTTTACACGCATTTCGATAAGAAATTGAAAGAGCGTTTTTCCGATTTGTGATTTAAAATAACGGCAGAATGAATTAGGTGTCATTCCTGTCAATGAAGCGAGCTCCTGCAAACGGATTTGATCCCGATAATTTTCACCGATATAATGCATAGCAATGCGCATACGGTCAGCGTCCTGATCTTGTGACTGTATTGTAAAGCTTGCACTTGTTAAGAGGTCATGTCGATCATCAGCTGCAATGCACATCAGGATTTGCAAGAGATGAATAATTCGCGAAGTACCCGAACAATTGAGTACCGTATCGATATGTACTCTAGCCTTAGCTCTACATGATTGAGAAAGCGCAATTCCCCGTTTTGAAATCCGCATCAAATCTTTGATGTTTTTGTTTTCAGGAAGGTTGATAAATTCGTTGCCCCAAAAGTTTTCTTTAAAATGCAGCACCCGTATATCTGCGGCTTGTGGGTTATTTTTCCGCAGGTAGATTTCGTCAAACAACCAATAATGCGGCAGATTCGAGCCTACCAATGTAATATCTCCAGATTCAAAACGTCGTACACTATCGCCAATAAATTGTGTACCAGACCCTGCTGCAAAATAAATTAATTCAAGCTCTTCGTGATAATGCCAGATATTGTGGTATTGAGGGGTATTGTCCTTTCTTGCGTTAAATGAATGGGTAAGGTCGTTGTTTAAATGCAGTAATTGTGCTTTCATGACTATGAAATATATGCATTAAAGTTACATATTTTAGTTTATGTATGGTAATATAGCTTAATAAATTGATAATATACTTGAATATTGTCTAGCTTTTTTAGGCTTATTTTACATAAAATAACTACTTATAACCATTTGATTATATGACTAACAAAAAGAGTTACACATTTGCCTTGATTTTGGTGACCTCCTTGTTCTTCTTTTGGGGATTTATCCATAATCTTGATCCGATCTTGATTCCACATTTGAGGAATGCGTTCAGTTTATCGCATTTCCAGGCCTCTTTGGTTGATTCAGCGGTATTTATCGCTTATTTTGTGATGGCGATTCCGGCAGGAATTATTATGAAACGTTATGGTTATAAGGCCGGCATTCTGATCGGATTGCTATTTTTTGCTTTGGGCTGCTTTTTGTTTGTCCCCGCTGCGAATACGATCAGTTATGTTTTCTTTTTGGGGGCTTTGTTTGTTGTCGCCTGTGGTTTAACCATCTTAGAAACGGCAGCAAATCCCTATGTAGCGATATTGGGTGATCCATCCACATCTGCTCAACGGCTTAATTTTGCACAGTCATTCAATGGACTTGCAGCCTTTTTGGCACCTATATTCGGCGGGAAATTTATTTTGTCACACGAACCCAAATCGCAGGAAGAACTTGCGCAAATGGCGGAACAAGCAAAACTAGCCTACATTCAGTCCGAGACAGCATCTGTAAAATTGCCCTATCTCGTTTTGGGTATATTGATTTTATTGATTGCGGCTTTGTTTTTCTTTACCAAATTACCTGATATCAAAGATGATGAAGAAGAAGGAAAGGCGGGCTTTTTTCATGCTTTGAGACATAAAAATGTAAGATGGGCGGTAGTTGCACAGTTCTTTTATGTGGGCGCGCAAGTCTGTATTTTAAGCTTTTTGGTACTATATGCAACTGAAGTAGCTGGGATATCAGGCAAAGATGGAGCAGACTATGCTGGTTTTGCGGGACTAGCATTTATGTTGGGCCGATTTATCGGGACTTTCTTCATGCGTTTTGTGTCTGCCTCCAAGCTGTTGATCATCTACTCCTTTGTCACGATCGCATTGTCACTGTTCGTTATTTTTGGGACGGGCGTACAAACACTATATGCCTTGATTGGAATCGCATTTTTTATGTCTATTATGTTTCCGACCATATTTGCTTTTGGTGTACAAGGTATAGGAGCGGATACCAAATCTGCTTCCAGTCTGATTGTGATGTCTATTGTAGGCGGGGCATTATTACCCCCACTTTTGGGCTTAATATCTGATAAAACAGGCCATTTTCAGTACGGCTATTTTGTCCCTTTAGTCTGTTTTATTGTGGTATTGGTTTTTGCCTATCAAAATAGAAACGTAAATATCGACGAAACTGAAAATCTTAAATCACATTAATAGTTAGCAATGAAAAAGTATGTCATGGCCTTGGATCTTGTCAACGATCCACAATTGATCAAAGAATATGAAGATTACCACCGTGCGGTGTGGCCAGAAATCAAACGTTCGATCCTGGATGCTGGGGTAACGCAAATGGAGATCTATCGTTTTGAGAATAGACTGTTTATGAATATGGAAGTGAGTGAGGATTTTTCATTTGAAAAGAAAGCCGCAATGGATGCAGCCAATGAAAAGGTGCAGGAATGGGAGCAACTGATGTGGAAATATCAGGCTGCGATCCCGGGAGCCAAACCGGGAGAGAAATGGGTAATGATGAATAAAATATTTGAATTAGTTTAAATTATGGCCATACAACGCTATTTACAGATCCATCCGATGGATAATGTCCTGGTTGCCTTACAGGATCTGGCCGAAGGGACAACAATTGCTTTTGAAGGTAGAGCGTTTACCTTAAAGCAAGCCGTTGCGGCGAAACATAAGTTTACAATTCAGCCGATGAAGCAAGATGCCGAAATATTGATGTATGGTGTCTTGGTGGGTAAGCTGAATGGGGATTTAAGTGAAGGTGAATTGATTACAACGGAAAATCTACGCCATGCATCCGAAGACTTTAGAATGGGGGATCGCAAGACCGTATGGACCAAACCGGATGTAACAGCATTTAAAAATAAAACATTCAACGGATTTCATCGCTCAAATGGTACAGTGGGGACTGCAAATTATTGGTTGGTCATTCCTTTGGTATTTTGCGAAAATCGAAATGTATTGACGTTGAAAGCCGCTTTCGAAGAAAAGCTAGGTTATAAGGTGAAAGCCAACGATTATATCGCTGAAGTGGAAGATTTGATTGGGTTATATAAATCTGGGGCCGATGTAAATCAAATTCTTGGTCAGGATTTATTGGGCAATGCGACTTCCAGTGAGCAGGAGCGTTTGTTCAAAAACGTCGATGGGATCAAGTTTTTAAATCATGAAATGGGATGTGGTGGTACTCGTATGGATTCCGATGCCTTATGTGGCCTATTGGCTGGGTATATAACTCATCCAAACGTAGCGGGAGCCACTGTATTGAGCTTGGGCTGTCAACACGCGCAGGCATCGATTCTAAGAGCTGAGATAGCAAAAAGAAATCCTGACTTTGACCGTCCCTTGTACATTTTTGAACAACAAAAGGAAGGGACCGAAAAAGAATTGATGCAAAAGGCGATAAAAGCGACTTTTGCTGGTATGATGCAAGCTGATAAAAATGAACGCAAACCAGCCACTTTGGATAAACTATGTATTGGTCTGGAATGTGGCGGTTCAGATGGCTTCTCAGGTATCTCGGCCAATCCGGCATTAGGTTTTGTTTCGGATATCCTGGTCAGTTTGGGTGGTTCGGTTATTTTAGCTGAATTTCCGGAATTATGTGGGGTAGAGCAAGAGCTTAGTGACCGTTGTGTGGACGAGTCTACTGCAGAGAAATTTATGAGCCTAATGCGAACTTACAATGCGAAAGCAGAAGCGGACGGTTCGGGCTTTTACATGAATCCATCACCGGGCAATATCCGTGACGGTCTGATAACAGATGCGATAAAATCTGCAGGAGCTGCCAAAAAAGGTGGTACCTCGCCTGTGACGGCCGTAGTTGACTATCCTGACTTAGCTAATGAGCCAGGGTTAAACTTGTTGTGTACACCCGGTAACGACGTGGAAAGCACCACTGCAGAGGTCGCAGCTGGCGCTAATATCGTTCTCTTTACAACAGGGCTAGGCACGCCGACAGGAAATCCGATTACACCCGTGGTAAAATTATCGACCAATACCAAAACTTTTGAAAAAATGCCTGATATCATAGATCTCAATTGTGGGACTATCATTGAAGGAACGGAGACTATAGAGCAAGCAGCGCATCGTATCCTTGATTATGTGATTCAAGTTGCGTCGGGTGAGGTCAGACCTAAAGCGGTATTGTTGGGGCAGGATGATTTTATTCCTTGGCGGAGAGGTGTTTCGTTGTAAATAAGCAAAGCTAACGAACATCGTCAAATAGCAGGACTAAAAATAGCACAAATAGCGATGGATATCCGTATCGTCCTAGGAAAGACAAACATGCTTGCGCGTTCATGAATGGCACTGGAAACGAATAAATAATAGTCACATATGAAACTAAAACATGTCATCTGCAGTCTGGTCTTGTTCATAGGTTTAGTCACCTATGGTTATGGCCAACAACATTACCAACCAAGCCCTGAAAATTTAAAAAATAGGGAGTGGTTTGAGCAATCTCGATTCGGGGTCTTTATCCATTGGGGAGTATATAGTGTGTTAGGGGATGGTGAATGGGTCATGAACAACCAGAATATCAGTTTGGAGGAATATGCATTGTTGCCTAAATTTTTTAATCCCATCGCTTTTAATGCAAACGAATGGGCAAAGCTATTTAAACAGGCTGGAGCAAAATACATCACCTTCACAACTAGGCATCACGATGGTTTCGCCATGTGGGATAGCCAAACTTCGGAATACAATATTGTAAAGAAATCGCCATTCAAACGTGATATTGTAAAAGAGTTGGTGGCAGCCTGTCGTGCAGAAGGAATAAAAGTCATGTTTTATTATTCGCTATTGGATTGGAATCGGAACGACTACCTACCTGCAGGGAAAACAGGCCGCGGTATTGCTGGACGTGATTCTACAAAAGGTGATTGGAATCATTATGTGCAATTTATGAAAAATCAGTTGACCGAGTTACTTACGAGTTATGGCCAAATTGATGGAATTTGGTTTGATGGTCATTGGGACAAACCCAAAGAAGACTGGCATTTTAAAGAGATCTACGAATTGATCCATGAGTTACAACCGCAATGTTTAGTTGGTAACAATCACCATCTAGCACCCTTCGAAGGGGAGGATTTTCAAATGTTTGAACGTGATCTACCTGGGGAGAACACTACAGGTTTCGGAACAAGCGCAGATGATGTTGGCAAACTGCCTAAGGAGGTTTGCGGTACCATCGCTGGATCTTGGGGGTTTGAACTGAAAGATCGGACACGCAAATCGTTCAAAGAAGTATTGGCGTATTTAGTTAAGGCCGCAGGGCATGGTTCAAACCTTTTACTGAATGTAGGGCCGATGCCGAATGGCGAGATTCAGGACTATCAACAGGACAGGCTCAAGGATCTCGGTAAATGGTTGGCTATTTATGGCGAGACAATTTATGGCACGCAAGCAGGAGGGATACCGCCTACGGACGACTATGCGTTGACACGAAAAGGTAATCAGGTATATTTACATATTCTTAAAAGCGAGAAAAAGGAATTGTATATCGAAAAACTCCCTTATCGAGTTAAGAAAGTGAAAACATTTATCGGAAATAAGGAGGTTAAATTTAGTAATAAAGATCATAGTTTACGATTGGATTTGCCCGCATCTATGGACGAGGCTGATCTAGTTTTAACACTAACAATAGAATAACAATGGGAAAATTAGAACAAAAAGTTGCTGTTATTACAGGCGGAGGTAGTGGAATTGGCCGTGCTATCAGTGTGCAATTTGCTCAAGAAGGAGCGAAAGTCCATATATTGGATTTAAATGAGGAAGGTGGAAATGCTGTAGTAGAAGAAATTTTGGCGCTGGGCGGGCAGGCTGTATTTAATCGTTGTAATGTAACCGATCAACAAGAGATTAGTGAAATAGCTCAAAATATCGGGAAAATTGATATTTTAGTGAATAATGCTGGCATTGCCCACGTTGGTAATTTAGAAAATTGTAAATCCGAAGACTTTGAACGTGTTTTTAATGTGAATGTAAAGGGTGCCTATAATGCGTTATATGCAATTGTGCCAATCATGAAAGCACAAGGCTCAGGTGCTATCCTGAATCTCGCTTCGATTGCTGCCTGGGTGGGGATTACGGATCGTTTTGCCTATTCGATGAGTAAAGGTGCGATCTATGCGATGTCTATGTCGGTAGCACGTGATTACATGGCTTTTGGTATCCGTTGCAACAGTATTTCGCCAGCACGTGTACATACACCTTTTGTGGATGGCTTTATTGCGAAGAACTACCCTGGACAGGAGCAGGAAATGTTTGAAAAGCTTTCTGCAAGCCAACCGATAGGTCGTATGGCACAACCGGAAGAAATTGCTAAATTGGCGCTTTTCCTCTGTAGTGACGATGCTGGTTTTATTACTGGTAACGATTATCCTATTGATGGTGGTTTTATTAAATTGAATAATTAAATGTTAGATACGAGACCTCTATCTCATATCTCAAATCTATAACAATATGAAATTAATACGTTTTGGAGCCTTCGGCAAAGAGAAAATCGGTGTTCAAATTGACGGTGTAAATTACGATGTAAGTGCATTTGGCGGTGATTACAATGAGCAATTTTTCGCGGAAGATGGTTTAGCACGGTTGGATGAATTTGTGAAGGCCAATAGCGGTAAGCTGGTTGAAGTCCCACAGGGCGAGCGTATCGGTGCACCTTTTGCGCGCCCATCTAAAATTGTCTGCATCGGA
The DNA here is from genome assembly GCF_002472835.1 of Sphingobacterium sp. UBA7249. Taxonomy (NCBI): domain Bacteria; kingdom Pseudomonadati; phylum Bacteroidota; class Sphingobacteriia; order Sphingobacteriales; family Sphingobacteriaceae; genus Sphingobacterium; species Sphingobacterium sp. UBA7249. The sequence goes on from NZ_DKST01000028.1 coordinate 62,848, forward strand.
TTGAATTATATGGACCATGCTAAGGAAACAAATGCACCGATTCCTGCTGAACCGATCATTTTTATGAAATCCACGACTTCTTTAGTAGGGCCATACGATAATGTGATGATTCCTAAGGACTCCGTAAAAACGGATTGGGAAGTTGAGTTCTGTATTGTCATTGGTAAAAAGGCTTCATATGTAGAAGAGCATGAAGCCTTGGATTATGTTGCTGGTTATGTACTTCACAATGATGTGTCCGAGCGCGAGTATCAATTGGAACGCGGTGGCACCTGGGATAAAGGGAAAGGCTGTGATACTTTCGCACCGATGGGCCCATTTATGGCGACAAAAGAAGAGATCAAAGATATTAACAATGTACGCATTTGGCTGAAAGTGAACGGAAAAACCTATCAAGATGGAAATACCAAAGATCTAATTTTTTCGATCGCACATGTGGTTTCGTACGTTTCAAGATTTATGACCTTATTGCCAGGTGACGTAATTTCGACGGGAACTCCTGCGGGTGTAGGACTTGGATTCAATCCTCCTATTTACTTAAAAGCAGGTGATGTGATCGAATTGGGGGCAGAGGGGCTTGGCGAATCGCGGCAGACTGTGGTTGCTTATTCAAGAAGTTAATTTTATCCACTATTTTAGGTTTTATTATGCGCATAGATACCCACCAGCATTTTTGGCAATTTGATCCGGTTAGAGACAGTTGGATTACCGACGAGATGGATGTCATTAAGCGAGATTTTACCCCGCTGGATATTCAGTTTGTCCTAGAACGGAATGGAATTGCAGGTACTGTCGCTGTTCAGGCCGATCAATCTGACGCGGAAACAAATTATTTGGTGCAACTGTCCAAAAGCTACTCTTTTATCAAAGGTGTTGTTGGCTGGATTGACTTGCAGGCCGAAGATATCGAACAACAGTTGACTCACTATAAAGAATCGCCGGTAATCAAAGGGTTCCGTCATGTGGTTGAAGCAGAACTGGATCCAGACTTTTTGATTCGACCGGCTGTATTGAATGGCTTGAAAGCATTGGCAGCCTTTGGTTATACCTACGATTTACTGATCCGTCCAAGGCACTATGAGGCCACATTGGAATGTGTAAGGCAAAATCCAAACCTTCAGTTTGTGTTGGACCATATTGCCAAACCTCCCATTAAATCAAAGGAATTTGATGAGTGGGCAGTATTTATTGACAAACTTGCTAGCTTTTCAAATGTCGTATGTAAGGTATCGGGATTGGCCACAGAAGCGGATTGGTCTGGCTGGAAATTGGACGATTTCAAACAGTATGTCGACCATATTTTTCTGCGTTTTGGAAAAGAAAGGATTATGTTTGGATCGGATTGGCCAGTATGTCTTTTGGCAGCTTCTTATGAGGAAAGTATCGCCATTGTAGCGGATAAATTGGGCGACTTTACCGAAAAGGAAAAAAAAGCTTTTTGGGCGGAGAATGCGATTCGTGTATATAACCTATAATTGAAAGCTTCAATATGCATGAAAGGGAAAGTGTGCATATTGAAGCTATCAATAGCAGTTAAAAATTGAGCCTAACCAGCTATATGCTGTCCAAATAGGCTTTAAATAATAACCAGTGAAACGAGTTTATTGATGCGGACAAATTACGCATCAATGAAACACACAATTCAATAAAAGTAATATGGATCTTCATTTAAAAGATAAAGTTGTTATTGTTACAGGCGGCGCCAAAGGAATAGGGCGTGCTGTCGTGCATGCTTTGGTCAAAGAACAGGCTATTCCTGTTATTGTTGGACGTAAACAGGCCGATAATGAAAAAGTCAGGGAAGAGGTAAAACAGTTTGGGATTGATGCCTTGTGTATTGAGGCTGAATTGTCTAAACCTGAAGATTGTAAAAAAGCAGTGCTTAAAACGCTGGAGGTATATGGTCGTATAGATGGTTTGGTGAACAATGCTGGACAGAATGATGGGGTGGGCCTAGCTTCGGGTGATTACGAAAAATTTGTAGCCTCATTACATAAAAACCTCATCCATTATTACCTGATGGCGCATCATGCGTTGGACGCTCTAAAAGCATCCAAAGGCAGTATTGTCAATATCTCTTCCAAAACGGGCGAAACAGGACAGGGGAATACATCTGCTTATGCTGCTTCAAATGGTGGACGTAATGCATTAACACGTGAATGGGCTGTAGAACTATTGCCATATTCCATCCGTGTAAATGCGATTATTGTTGCTGAATGCGCAACGCCACAATACGATACCTGGATACAAACTTTGTCAAATCCAGCGGAAACTTTGAAAAAGATCACAGATCGTATTCCTTTAGAACACCGTATGACAACAGCAGAAGAAATTGCAAATACCACCGTATTTTTGCTGTCAGACAAATCAAGCCATACAACAGGACAATTGATCCACGTTGATGGCGGTTATGTTCATTTAGATCGTTCGATTATCGCGGAGTAGCAACAAAAAAAGCTTGTTCATTTGAACAAGCTTTTTTTGTGGTGCCACCTGGGTTCGAACCAGGGACACAAGGATTTTCAGTCCTTTGCTCTACCAGCTGAGCTATGGCACCAGTTGACCTTTTATTTAAATCTGTGATCATCAGATTGAAGCGTGGTGCCACCTGGGTTCGAACCAGGGACACAAGGATTTTCAGTCCTTTGCTCTACCAGCTGAGCTATGGCACCGCTTTTTTGCTATGGGTTTGTTCCCCTATTGCGATGCAAATATAGTGTGATAATTTGAATTCTAAAATTTTTATATGGATTATTTTCGTTCTTTTTTCGAAAGTGTTGATTTTGATCGAGATAAAATTACAAGAAACTAACATAGAGAAAAAGGAATAAGCTGTATCTTTGCATTTCAATAAATAGCGATGAGTAAAAGAGGAAGAGTTTTAGTTGCAATGAGTGGAGGGGTCGATAGCTCCGTTGCTTCTGTCATGCTCCACGAACAAGGATATGAGGTCATAGGTATCACGATGAAGACTTGGGATTACGCGTCCGCGGGTGGTTCATCTAAGGAGACGGGATGTTGTAGCCTCGACAGTATCAACGACGCTCGTACATTAGCCGTAAACTATGGTTTCCCTCATTATATATTAGATATACGCGATGAGTTTGGAGACTTTGTAATTGATAATTTTGTAGAGGAATATATTGCTGGGCGTACACCCAATCCTTGTGTTCTTTGTAATACCCACATTAAATGGGAAGCTTTGATGAAGCGTGCCGATAAACTGGATTGTGAATTTATCGCTACGGGTCACTATGCCAATATCCGTATGCATGATAATGGCCGTTATGTGATATCAAAGGGTAAGGATGAAAATAAGGATCAATCCTACGTCCTATGGGGAGTATCGCAGGAAAACCTAGCGCGTACACAGTTTCCATTAGGATCCTTTACGAAAAAGGAAATCCGTCAGATGGCCTTGGATATGGGACAGAAAGAGCTCGCCAATAAATCGGAAAGCTACGAAATCTGCTTTGTACCGGATAACGACTACCGTGCGTTCCTAAGACATAAGGTACCAACATTGGATCAACAGATCGGTCCGGGCAATTTTATCCTTTCAGACGGAACAGTTGTCGGTAAACATATTGGTTATCCCTATTTCACCATCGGTCAACGTAAAGGTTTAGGCATAGCCTTGGGTAAGCCGATGTTTGTGATCGAAATTCTTCCTGAAAGTAACACGGTCGTATTGGGTGAGGAGCATGAACTTGAAAAGTCACACGCGTACGTTCGTAATGTAAACTTTGTCAAATATGCAGGACTCGATCAACCGATGGAAGCTATTTCAAAGGTACGTTATAAAGACTCAGGCGCCTTATCGACTATCTCGCAAGAGGGCGATAAAGTGCGTATAGATTTTGTGCATAATGTAAAAGGTATCGCGCCCGGACAGTCGGCTGTATTCTACGAAGGAAATGATCTCTTAGGCGGTGGTTTCTTGATGAAATAATAAAGCTGATCTGAAATTCAGCATAAGAATTCTAATCCCTATACTGTAGCTACAGTATAGGGATTTTTTTGTCATTAAGAATTTCTGAGATTGTGAGCGGCTATGATGCCTGCTGGATTTAGGTCGATCGAATTAAGAAGAACGGCATAACGGCCTCGTTTTTCAAGATAAAGGGTCGAAAGTGAAACTAAAATCGTATCGTAATCTTTATCAGGTGAATCAAAAGTAAGTGTCCTTGCTTTATGTTGTTGATTATCGTATCGTGTTAATTCGGTCTCATGGGAGCCTATTGTTTGAGTACATCTTTTAGCAAAAGACAGGCCTATAATTTCAAATTTTAGGATGATATGGCTGCATGCTTTAGGCCAATAGAAATTTTGCTCGGGTTTTAATTCGGGTATAAGTATTGATATAGCCCCTGTAGCTGCGAAAGTCACATTGGTATCGAAATAGAGGTAATCATATAGATGACAATTCTTATTGAATTGAAAGCCGACCAATCGCTGTATATTTCCTTGACTGACTCTTTGATAGCCGGCGTTGTGTTTGCCATAGCCAAGCAGTACGCGTTGCATACGTCTAACCAGTCGGTTGTGCATGCCGCCATCATGTATTTTTTGATGTACAGTATTGAAGGCTCGCCGGATTATTGCACCTGCAGCGCTCGCTGTCCCAAAATCTGAAGCGGCGGCTTCAGTCCATCTTGTTTGGCGCATTTTGTCAGATGATTTGGCCTGAACGACATTTTTATCTCCAACTTTACGATTGACCAAATTCCCAATTTGACCTTTCAAATATCCATTTTCAATTATTGCCATAGCTAAAGTTAGTGTTTTAAATCGCTGAAAAACAATTTTTTACAACTTTTAAAAGATTTGAAATGATGATGTACTGGGCTTTAAAAATTTTGAAATTTATGGTACTTCACGATTATTAAATTGGCAAGGGCTACCATTATGGTTCGCTATAGTTCTCGTTGAGATACAGTATAGATTCGATTAAGAAAGGAAGTGTGAGCGTGGTGTTTCGGGGATCATACCAGTTTGTGAGCGTGGTATAGTCACTGTCAACGTGGAGTGAACACGGACTCAAGACGGATTGAAGGTGCTTAGCATGTGAATATGGCGTGCTTTCTCTTTGGATGATCATAGGGTAAATCTAGGCTTGTATAAAGATACAGTGAATTTTTTGAATACAGTGTTTTTAAAGTTTTTTATTCTATTTGTATAGAAAATATTTACAATTTATTTTTTGTTTGTTTATTTAGTTTTTACATTTGTATAGATTAAATATATAAATAAACTGAATTATGATAGAAAAGCAATCAATAAAAAGGCGGTCCGTCTGGATATGGGACGAAGACTATCCTTATTCATTAAATGCTAATGAACTTCAAGACCCAACTATTGCCCTTAAAGATGTGTTTTCAAATTATTCTTTGATTGACTGTCAATATATACTGTGGGAATGGAAGCATTGTCACTACCGACCCTATCTCTTTTCTTTTGGTAACGGGATACATACACTTTATCACTTCATGGGTAAAATGCAAAAGCTTCTTAATGTAGCTTGGTTAGTTGACAAGGAGTTTAGTTGTGCACAACTTTTAGTTGTCTGCAATGCTCTGACATTTCATGAATTCAAGGAGGATAACTATTGCTCTTTTTTTACTGAGTTGGACCATAGTTTGAAGTCAGTGATTACAAAAATTTTTAATCAAGAAGATGGGCTCCAGGGATTCATGAATGTGTTGCGACATTGGTGGGATATGGGAGTGGACTGGCGGCATTTGGATGTCGGCGACCGATGTGGTGTGGGAAGTGAAATTCCAGAGTTTAGGCGACTGATGGTGATGGTTGAAATAATGAATTTTATTTATAAATGTAATGGAATGAAAGAGTCACAAAATGTGTATGCCAGCAGTAGCTATCTTTCTTTGGAAGAGGGAAAGCAACCTGTAAAGACAATAATGAGAATATTTTGTAAATGGGAATATGAAGATTTAAAGGAATTTCTTCGAAAACTATTTTATACAATGAATTCCCATGGAGGCCTTGAAGAGGGAATCATGGGGGATAGGGGCGGTATATTCCATACCTACCACAAGTTAATTGATCTTGCTCGGCAACTTTCATTGAAAGACGAAAGCTATTTTGAAGATGATAAACATTTTATGATCGGAGATTTTTCGGAATTAGGGGATTTTTGGTCGGATTGTGATAAACCTCCTTTTCATCATTTATCGAAAGTGACTTTCACTGATCTGATCGATAAGATAAAAGGTTTTGAATATGGCTTGCTCCATAGAAATCTTCATGAATTTATGCTGTATTTAGTTAGTTCAGAAAACATCTTTGCAAATAATTATAATGGCATAATTTCATTGTTTCAGAGCTTAGAGGAACTGCTGGAAGTGCTCTATCTCATTATGTTGAACCGGGTACAGACAGAATGCTAATTAACTTTTGAAATTATGAACACATTAGAACAGATTGGAATAATTGATTTGGATACGAGCAAACATGATATAACTTATCAAAGCCTGCTCGCACTTTATTGGAGTTTTTTTGATGCGACTGATTACGAAAGTCACTTGCTCGCAAATGATAAGCTTTTAAGAACCGTGATGTCTAACGAAATCTATCCTGATTTATATCTTTCGAATGCGACATATCAATTAGAGTTAAATCGAAGGTTGATCGATTTGGCATGGCTATATATAATTTATAAAGAAAATGCCGGTAAGGGGTGTGACGTAAGTGTGTTAAATCATCAAGAAAGATATCGGCCAAAGTTTTGTTACAGCTATAAGAGCACATATTACTTTGATGAATATTCTTGTTTGCACATGGAATTTGATAAAAAATATAAGCCATTTAGACGCGAAGATGATTATATGGAAGTGGTTTACCGGTTTAAGGGGAAGGTTCGTTGGTTGTCCTTGGATGAAATTGAAAATCCTTATGCATTTTACAGGTCTATTTTTGAAAATAGAACTCATCTCGACTGGATTCAACTTCTTTCAAAATGGGGGGAATATACTTTTTTGCCAAAAAGTATTTGCCTAGAGATGGATGGTGGAGAAGTTTACGATACCTATGTTCTTTTTCAGAAATTAACAGAAATGGCTTACTTGGTAAACCGCTATGAAGATTATATCCCGGATTCAAGGAAATTTTTATATGCAAACTTCGGCGAATATCCGTCGCATTTAACAATCGACGAAATTATAAGTCCACAGATAGTAGTGTTTGATATATTTAGAAAATCTACTATTGAAGCAGTTCTTAACGAAATGTTTTGGTGGTTGGATTCTGTCTTACATAGGCAAGAGATTACTGATTTTAAGCGTGTTTATAATATTTATATATCTGTTTTAAGAATCGCGGAATTTTGTTGGGTATTTAAACCGTATAAGCGGCGGGGCATTGGGTTGAAAGATGATGATAATATTGATGAAAATACATTTTACTCTTCTTTTTTTGAATCATTAAATTATCAAACGAATTATGTGGGGGTAAAGGAAAGGTCACAGCCTTTATCTGCTCTTAATTGGATTTTTTCTCGATACAAAAGAGAATTAGGGTATTTGAGATCTCTGTTATCAGATTGTTTTGAAGCATCTTTTGGAAAACGAAGTCCATCTCCCGACGATGCAATAATAGAAAGCTTAAAAACGAATTGTGCCCAGCTTATTGAATTAGCTTATTTATTTCATATTGTTCTACAAGAAGAAAAAGAATAACGATGCCATTTGCAAACCCTACACCTTATGACTATTTTCCGCGGAGATTACATCCGCAGGAGATAGGAAATCCTTTTAATGTAATTAATCTTTTCTTTGGCTGGGAGAATTTCCCAGCTTGGAGAGAACATCTCGATGAATGGAAAGAGGCTGCAATCAGACCATCTTATAACATGAATAACGAACAGACTTTACAAACTTTTATTCGTTACGAATTTATAGAGATTTTGATCGAAGGTATCTTTATGATTTGCCGTCTGGATAAGAGCTATTGGATGCCAGATTCTGAACTTCGACATCATTATAAGATGCATGGAAAAACCTTTATGCCTGATCAGGATGAAATGAACAATGCTATAGGATATTTTAATAATTCTCATAACCCAAAACAGTTTCAGTGGGAAGCATACAATTTAACTTACCTTAATAAAGAAGAACGCAATACACCGCGAAAGGTATTTTATGAATTATGGGAAACATATAATTTGCCCAATGTACGCGATGCACTTTATTGGTGGTTGCTAGTGAGTATGGACTATACCTGTGCAGGTGATACTAGGGGCGATAATTATCTGAACAAGTTTCATACACATCTTCAACGGGTAATTGAAGCAGCTCATCTAATCTATATCTGGAATATGGAGAAGTGGCCTAGATTGTATCCATGATCGTTTTTTAGTATTGTGATTTTTGTTGTATACTGATAGTAAATAAATTGATTGGTGTTTTTGCTCAAATAAAAAGCAATAATTGCTTGAAATTGCTTTTTATTTGAGTAATTATGGAAGAGCTGTTGTTGGAGTTTCGAGCTAAGATGTGCGGGAAACGTTTTTCTTAAATCAGTTTATGGGATTACATGAGATAAATATTTCGCCTGTAGCTGATTTTTTAATTGATAAACGTTTTACTTTCGAAGTCGGTGGGAAAAGCAAAATGAAAAAGCAGATCATAGGTATTCCTGATGCCTATCTTGCAAAGGATGGAATAGAAATTGGTTTTAGTAATGTGATATCTGTCTGGATTTTTGGCTTTTTTATACTAAATTTTCCGTGCATTTGCTAGGACAAGTAATTTATAGAAAAAATGTGGTCTTCTTTTTTTATTTGTAACAAATAGAATAAACCAAATGCGCTTCCAATCGTCTATCTAAGTAAAGCCTCTGTTTATATGAAAAAGATTCTAGTTGCGCTAACTTTAATATTATTATCAACTTATTTATTCGCACAGCGCGGAGATATAAATACCGATATTTTTGGCAATCTCCAATTTAAATCTACTGATGGACAGTATACAGCTAGCTTAGAGCAGAGTATCTTTGATGAACTTATTTTTTCGGACAGCCATAAGAATAACGTGGAATTTGAGAAGAAATATCTTGATAAGATAGCGCCTGGTTTGCAGGGGAATAAGGAGTCTCAAATCAGGATGATGAAAAGGTTAATACGCGAAAACCGGCGCCGTTCAAATTATAAGGCCACTTTCAAGATCGACATTTTTGATAAGATAATTGTTGAGGACAACAAAGGCTATAAATTAGAAGAAGGGAAGGATATATTCGGCAATATGGATGTAAAAGAGGAGTTTGACGGTAGCAGAACGCAGCTTAAACGAAATATGCGCGGCGGACTGGAATACACGCGTGATAATAACAGTGCTTCTCTTGAAAAAGATATATTTGACAAGTGGATTTACAAGGATAGTTTCGGTAACGAGATTCAATTTAATAAGGTGGTCTGGAATCGTGTCGTGAAGCAATACGGAAGTGAAGAAAACTTTTTTTGGAGACTTCTGGATCAATATTTTTATTAAAACCTGTTATCAGTTTGTGTGTTAATTTTTGAATTTGTTTGTTGCTTAATCTCTTTTGTGTACTTAATTCAAATGAGAAGATAGAATGAAATATTATTATCAAAATTACTAATTATTTTAGTAATTTTGATTTATGGATCCATCAGAATCATACTTTAAAGGTAGAGGGGCACAGATCAATCCCAACAACAAATTTTTTTCCAATCAATACGTACAAGAACATATTGAGGGGCTGGATGAGGAATTTCTTGGTGTCGAAAAAACACAATTTATTCCGACGCATCCGAAGTCCATTATCTCCAAATCCAATAGCCCGGACCTGCGCTTTGAAAGGTCTATTAATCCTTATCAGGGCTGCGAGCACGGTTGTATTTACTGCTATGCCCGCAATTCGCATGAATACTGGGGCTTTAGTGCAGGACTGGATTTTGAACGCAAAATCCTGGTCAAGCATAATGCGGCGCAGCTCTTGGAGCATGAGTTTCGGAAGTCGAGCTATCAACCTGATTTGATTATGTTATCCGGCAATACGGATTGCTACCAACCTATCGAGAGAAAACTTGGCATCACACGTTCGCTTTTAGAATTGATGCTTAAATACAGGAATCCCGTTTCCATTATCAGCAAGAATGTATTGATGCGGCGGGATTTTGATCTCTTGCGCGAACTTGCTGCATTAAACCTGGTATCCGTTGCCGTGACCATTAATTCGCTACGTGAAGAGGTACGGCAGAAGATGGAGCCCAGGACCGCTACTGCGTCAGCGCGGTTAAAACTGATCGAGGGATTGACGGGGATAGGTGTACCGGTAATGCTAATGATGGCACCCATCGTTCCGGGAATCAATAGCGATGAGATTTCAGATTTGATTCGTTCGGGAGCAGACGCTGGAGCAATTACGGCCTCTTATACGATTGTGCGGCTCAATGGACAGATCGGTGGTATCTTTAAAGATTGGCTGTATCAGAATTATCCGGATCGTGCTGAAAAGGTATTGCATTGGATCGAGGCTTGTCATGGAGGAAAGATTAATGACACTGATTTCGGAAGACGGATAAAAGGGGATGGCAATATGGCTGAGAGCCTGCAGCATCTGTTTAAATTGTCAGTAAAAAAATATATGGGAAATGGCGCCTTGCCTTCCTTGCGGAAAGACTTATTTCGCCTACCAGATGCAGGTACGCAACTGGGCTTATTTTAATTATTATCGCCAAATGACCACCGAAATTTAGGCTATTTGTGTAATTTTAAAAATGGAAATTAGAACGGCGCGGCTCAAACTCAGAGCCGTAAAGAAAATAGATTTGGAAAAGATTCATTCCCTATTAATGTGTCCTGAAACAGCATTATTTAATCCGAGTGGATTGCCAGATGGCATAGCACATACGGAGCAAATGGTAGCTGCCTGGTCAGCACAAATTAATGAATCTGATGCTAGAAAGGATTATACCTTTTATATAGAAACTATTGAAGGAAAGGAACTTGTTGGTCTAATAAATATCAGTGTTGTTAAACCGCAGTACCGGAATGCTGAAGTATGGTTTAAGCTTCTTCCGGCAATGTGGAATAAAGGTTATGCAACAGAAGCATTAAAACGAATCCTGACTTTTGGTTTCAAGGAACTTAATTTTCATAGAATTGAAGGCGGTTGTGCTGTTGGAAATATCGCTTCCGCTAAAGTAATGGAGAAAGTCGGTATGATCAAGGAAGCCCACAGACGGGAAATTTTACCGTTAAAAGATGGTTGGAGCGACAATTATGAATTTGCTATTCTCGAGAAGGAATACTCGAATTAAATTTTAGTAAAGAAGCCTTATTCATGCAATGAATAAGGCTTCTTTTATTGCTAGATCAAGGTTCAGTAAACTACTATTTCTTTCTTTTGATTATAACGTAACTCACATATAATAATAGGAGCCAAACAGGGATCAGTTCAACCGGCAATTTCATGCCTGTTACCCACATAATGCCCAGTACAGCGATCAGAAAGATCAGACAGATATAATTGCTCAATGGATATAGAAACGAGGGGAATTTCGTTTTTACAAGTACATTGAGTTTGTTTTTTCTGAAATATAAGTGTGTGATTGAAATCATCACCCAGTTGATGATCAGCGAAGATACGACCAGCGACATCAGGATCTCCAAAGCATTCTTTGGAGCGACATAATTGATGAAAACACAGATTGCAGCAAACACTGCCGAAACCAAAATAGCATTTATAGGTGCGTGGTTTTTGTTGAGTTTGGATAAAAACTTTGGTGCGTTACCCTGCTCAGCGAGTCCAAAGAGCATCCTGCTATTGCTATATACACTACTGTTATAGACAGATAACGCCGCAGTAAGAACAATCAGGTTGAGTGCGTTGGCTATAATTTTTGTGAACTGGAATGTTTTTCCGAATAGGGTAAACTCAAAACCATTGAGTTTGTCAAATACCAGAACGAAGGGGCTGGTATCGGCTGTGATATTTGTCCACGGTGTGAGCGAAAATAGGATAATTAGCGCACCGACGTAAAAGATTAGGATCCGATAGATCACCTGATTGGTGGCTTTTGGGATATTTTTTTCAGGGTGTTCAGCTTCTGCTGCGGTAATACCGACCAATTCCAGTCCACCAAAGGAAAACATGATCAGTGCCATGGCCGATAGCAGTCCTTCATAGCTTCCATCACTCGTCTGGTTAAACCAGCCTTTGGGAAAGAAGCCGCCATGAGATGTCAGGTTGCTAAGGCTTGCCTGCTCCCCACCTGTGCCACTGACCAAGAGGTAGACACCAAATACAATCATGGCGATAATGGCAACAACCTTAATGATCGAAAACCAAAATTCGGTCTCACCATAAATTTTTACAGAAGCAAGGTTCAACGCATTAATGGCAAAGAAGAAAAATAAACTCGATCCCCATAATGGGATTTCCGGCCACCAGAATTGGACATATACACCGATAGCGGTTAACTCAGCCATGCTCACTAATATGTAAAGCACCCAGTAGTTCCAGCCGGAAGCATAACCGGCAAAAGCCCCCCAATATTTATTGGCGAAGTAACTGAAGCTTCCCGAAACTGGTTCTTCAACGACCATTTCTCCCAATTGCCGCATAATGAAAAAAGCTATTATTCCTGCAAAGGCATAACCAAGTATTACTGCTGGCCCCGCGAGAGTCGCTGCTTTTCCGATTCCTAGGAATAGTCCAGTCCCTATGGCGCCGCCCAGAGCGATCAACTGAATATGTCTATTTTGAAGTCCCCTTTTTAATTGTTTCGAATCCTTGTTATTCTGTTTCTCCATTTGTATGGTTAATACGGTTACTTATTTATGTTGGTACTAGCTTTTTAGTTCTCTCCTGTTTACCGCGGATAGACAAAGCAGTTTAGCTGCAAAGTACCACAAATTATTGCTTTTGTTATCATGGTATTTTGACCTAAGCGCATAAAGTTAACAAAACACTTAGGTATTTTATGCACCTTCGGCTTTGCTTTTTGCTGAAATCGGGAGGTGAAGTTTATTTATTCTGTTGAAAGATGCTTTTTAATGGAAAACGCTACCATGAGAATGATAGCGTTTCTTTTGTTCGTAGCTAGTGTGATTTTTGGCCACTCTACCTGAGAACGAAATTTTGTTTGTAAATGATACAGTAAAAGATAAATTAATTTGCTTTTTGTGGTTTTTCCACTGTTCCACAGCTGCATCCACAACCCTTGGAGCAACTTGATTTACCTTTCAGCGATTTGCGGACATTTCTAAAGACATACCATACAGCCGCTAACACCAAAATTCCAACGATGAGATATTGTACTGTTAAATTATCCATGATTTTTAATTTTTAAAGGTTGTGAAAGTCCAGACGATAGCACTTGCACAACGTGTCAATTTATTTTAATAGTTGATACGCAATCAAGGCACTGAAATAAGCCAGGCCTGTCATAAAACCAACTTGAATTAAGGTCCATTTCCACGAACCTGTTTCTCTTTTTACGGCTGCTATTGTACTCATACATTGCATGGCAAAAGCATAGAATAAAAGCAGCGATATGCCTGAAGCAAAATTATAGGCCGGTAAGCCCGTGTTACGGTTAATTTCGCTCCGCATTTTGCTTAATACGGTTGTCTTCGTAGCTTCATCTTCAATATCCACTTCATCGCCAAGACTATATACGGTTGCCATTGTTCCCACAAAAACTTCCCTTGCTGCAAATGAAGAGATCAAACCGATTCCCATTTTCCAGTCGTATCCCAGGGGTTCTACGACAGGTTCAATTGCCATGCCAAGATAGCCTAGGAAGGAATGCTCCAGGCGGTAAGAAGATATCTCATGGTCAAGATCTTCGGCCGAAAGGTTAGGATTGTTTTGGGTCACATATGCTTCTGCATTGCTGAATTTGTCATTTGGACCAAAGCTGCCCAGTGCCCAAAGGATAACCGAGATCGCTAAGATGATTTTACCTGCGCCGAACACAAAACTTGCCGTTTTCTCCCATACATTCAATGCGACATTTTTCCAGTCCGGAGACTTATATGTTGGAAGCTCAAATATGAGGAAGGACTTGTGTTTGGATTTAATAATTTTAGTCAACAGGATGGCTGAAAACAATGCGGCAAATATCCCCAGGAGATACATGACAAATAAAACCATACCCTGCAATTGAAATCCGGCATATTTGGTGTCAGGGATAACCAATCCGATCAATACGATGTAAATGGGGAGTCGGGCGGAACAAGTCATGAATGGCGTAACCAGTATCGTGACCAGTCGTTCCTTGGCATTTTCAATATTACGTGCGGACATGACCGCCGGTACTGCACAGGCGACACCAGAGATCAGCGGAATGACCGATTTTCCATTTAATCCAAAAGGTCTGAGCCAACGATCCATTAGGAAAACCACACGGCTCATATAGCCAGTTTCTTCCATAATGGAAATAAAAATATACAGAATAACAATCTGGGGAATAAAGATAACGATACCACCGATACCCTTGATAATACCATTGCTCAACAGATCTGTCAGGGGACCTGCGGGCAAAATCGTTTGGGTATACACCGCAAGATCACCAAAAAGACCATCAATAAAGTCCATGGCTGGCCCTGACCAGGTATAAATTGCCTGGAAAATCAAGAAGAGGATGCCAAAGAAGATCAGGTAACCGAAGATTGGGTGCAATAATATCCTGTCAATTGCGTTGGTTTTATTTTTGTTGAATGCATCGTCCTTGGTATAAATTTCGGATAAGCTATGATCTAAGGATTTGCTCCGAAGGATGGCCTCTTCTTTTTGTAGTTTCTCCGCTTTTAGCTGGTACTTGTCACGAATTTGCTGAATTGCAAGGTTTTTTTCTTTGGATAAAAATGAAACCTCCCCTTTAGCCAGATACTGCCAAGTATGGTATTCTGTATCTAAAGGAAACAGCCTTTTGGTTTCATCCAAGGCCTCATTGGCTATTGTTGGCAACTGAAACTTACTGATATACATCGGCGGTGCTGCTTCAAAATTTTTGATCAGCAGGTCTATTCCCTGTCCTGTACGCGCATTTGTTTCGTATACTTTTGTATTGAGTAGCTGCTCGAGCTTTGCGATATCTATGCTTATTCCTTTTTCTTTGGCCTCATCGATCATATTAATGACAAAGATGGCCGGAAGTCCAAGCTCGCGTGCCTGCTGATATAAGATGATCGACCTTTTTAGGTTGGTCGGTTCGGCGACGACGACAACGAGATTCGGCCTAAAGCTATTTTCTTTGTTGACCAGGGTGTTGAAGACGACTTCTTCATCCATTGAGCTAGGAAACAAGGTGTAAGTCCCCGGGAGGTCAATAATGCGATAGGTTCTGTTGTTAGCTTTAACTTGGCCTTCACGTTTTTCTACGGTGATGCCAGGATAGTTTCCTACTTTCTGATTTAATTTTGTAATCCGGTTAAAAAGAGAGGTTTTACCCACATTTGGATTACCCAAAAGTGCAATAATCGGGTTATTCATTATTTCTGATCGATAAGGATGACTTTAGCTTCTGATTTGCGAATGGCAATCAAGGCGTTATTAGCAATAATATTTAAACATATAGGACCATCTAAAGGTGCGATATGTTTCACTTCTACTTCTGTACCAGGCACAAAGCCGAGTTCGAAAAATTTGGCTGGAATATCGTGCGAATCAAAATCAATAATCACCGCTTTTTCCCCTTTTTTGAGCTTATCTAAGCTACTTTTATTACGCATCTACCTATTTTTTAATATCCTTCAAATATACAGATTTTCTGTCATTTAGAATGATTCTAATGTCATAGTTATGTATTTAGCACAAAAATCAGCTATCTTTACGATTAAAAAGGGATTAATTATCAACCAAAATGAAAATCGAGGACGAAATCAAAGCAAGTAAATTCAGTAATGAATGGCATCGTTGTACAGTGAACATCCTATACACGTACAATTGGTTAAATAATGAACTTGAACAAAGGGCAGCCGCAGAGGGGATCACTTTAAAACAATTTAATGTATTGCGTATCCTACGGGGCCAATACCCAAAACCGGCAACCAACAACCTGATTAAATCCAGAATGTTGAGCACAACGCCCGATATCTCCCGGATGATGGATCGAATGGTTACCAAAGGACTTGTGTCCCGCTGTCAATCTGATGGTGATAAACGTGCTGTTGATCTGGTTATCACAGATAAAGGCTTGAAGATACTTGAAAATCTAGAGGAACCGATGTTGATGACGGATATCTTATCCGATAGAATCACAGCAGATGAAGCCATACAGCTCAGTGCGTTATTGGACAAACTCAGAGGCTAACTAGTGTGCATGGTCATGATGTTCATGATCATGCGCATGGTCTCCTTCGCCATGACCATGCGCATGATCGTGTTCACCAGCGAATGCAAAACTTGCCAAGGCAATGGCCACTCCGGTAATCACTGCAATCATTTTCTTTTTGTTGAATTTATGATGATCGATAGATCCGGACTCAAACAATATGGTGGTGGATATATGTAGAAATATACCGATAACCACAGCCATAATCTTATCAAAATACTGCTGTATATTACCCACCTCACCAGCGCTAATGGCTTTACTCAATAGAAATCCAAATGGCGTCATCGCTGCAAATAAGGCAAGTGTGATGATAATCGTATTTTTTTTCAGGTGTGTGCTAATCAGGATACTGCCTAAAGCAAATGCTGCCGGGATATGATGGATTGAAATACCCAATGCGAGTTCGGTTTGATGTGTTGCTGCTAGCGGCATTCCCTCCAAAAAGGCATGGAGGCATAGGCTAAACATAATACCGATTGGAAAACTATGACTGTGATGGCCATGCTCGTTTTCGGTATGGATATGTCCATGTTCAATGCCCTGAGAAAATTGTTCCAGGAATAACTGGAACAAAAAGCCAGCGAGTACATAGATGCCCAATATCTCGGGTGAAGTATTCGTCGACTGATAAACATGTGGAATTAAATGCAATACCGTAATGGAGAATAAATAAGCTCCACTAAAAGAAAGGATCAATTTTAAAAAATTTGTTCCTTTTTTCTGTACGAAAAAAACAGCGATTCCACTTGCAAATGCAGGTATGAATAAAATTAAAATCAATAAAATTGAATTCATTATACTTGTTCAGTTTTAAAAAAGCTTGGTACGAACCGCTTAAACAAATAGCCTGTAGCCAGTCCGACCAGGATGCCCAGCGCTGAGCCACAGAGTATGTCAAAAGGGTAGTGAACACCAACATAGATTTGCGAGACCGAAATTAGGAATGCCCAGGCAATACAGAGCCAAAGGACGTATTTCCATCTTCTGCGGAAAAGTACGATCCAGAAGAAAGCCAAGGAGAAATGATTGGCAGCGTGTGAGGAGGTAAAGCTAAACCCCGAGCCGCAACGTACCCGGATATTGACATTCTCCTTAAACTCCACATCATTGCAGGGCCTGATTCTCTTAACTGTCTTTTTGATCAAATGAGATGAAATACCGTCGGATATACCAAAAGTAATCAAGGTCATTGCTACAATCAGTATACCCGTTTTTCCATACGTTTTGATGAAAAAAATGATCAGGAAAAGATATAAGGGAGCCCAGGTGTATGGATTACGCAATATAGGCAACAGCCAATCGAATACGGGGTTACTTAAGCCCTGGTTGATGGCAAGAAAAATCTCTTGATCGATGTGTACTAATTGTTGAATCATAAATGTTGTTGATTACAATGAAATTCCCAAACTTTTAAAAACTCGCTTTTCAAAAGTAAAAATAATTTCATTGCAAACGATTGTTTCTTTTAAAAACAACTTTGTTGCAACAAAGATACATTAAATATTCAATAATTATAATTTTAATTCGATATTTTATTGCCATAATGCTAAATTTACACGTTAATCAATTCAAAGGAAATGACTTTAATTAAATCAATCTCAGGAATACGTGGTACGATAGGCGGTCGTGCAGGAGAAGGGCTTACGCCAATCGATATTGTTAAATTTACAGCTGCGTATGGAACAATCATTGTCAAGCAAAGTGGAATCAAGAAAATTGTGGTCGGAAGAGATGCCCGTATTTCTGGCGAAATGGTCAGCAATCTGGTTATCGGAACACTACAAAGTATCGGTGTCGATGTGATTGATTTGGGATTGTCGACAACACCTACTGTCGAGATTGCTGTTCCCTTGGAACAAGCCGCTGGCGGTATTATTCTGACAGCTTCGCATAATCCAGGGCAATGGAATGCACTTAAACTGTTAAATGCCAAGGGTGAATTTATATCGGATGCGGAAGGTCAGGAAGTATTGGCCCTCGGAGAATCCCTGGATTTTGATTTTTCAGCAGTAGAAGAACTTGGTTCAGTACACAAAGACTATTCCTACTTACAAAAACATATAGATGCTGTATTAGCCTTGGAATACGTCGATAAAGAGGCAATCAAAGCAGCCAACTTCAAAGTAGCTTTGGATGCGGTAAATAGTACTGGTGGAACATTTATCCCCGCATTGTTAGATGCGCTTGGTGTACAGACAATCTATAAAATTCATTGCGAGCCCAATGGTAATTTTCCACATAACCCGGAGCCGTTAAAAGAACATTTGACCGATTTATCTGCTGCTGTAATCGAAAATAAAGCTGATTTAGGCATTGCTGTCGATCCAGATGTGGATCGTTTGGTATTTATGATGGAAGACGGTGAGCTATTTGGTGAGGAATATACACTGGTGGCGGTTGCGGATTATCTCTTACAGCATAAAAAAGGTAATACTGTTTCAAATTTATCTTCTACACGTGCCTTGCGTGATGTGACCAAAGCGCATGGCGGCGAATATTATGCTGCAGCCGTTGGTGAAGTCAATGTGGTTACTAAAATGAAGGAAGTGGATGCGGTAATTGGTGGTGAAGGCAATGGTGGTGTCATTTATCCCGCATCGCATTATGGCCGCGACGCTTTGGTAGGTGTGGCTATTTTCTTGACGCACTTGGCTAAATTGGGCAAGAAAGCTTCGGAGTACCGCGCTTCACTACCACAATATTTCATGTCCAAAAATAAGATCACGTTGACACCAGAGTTGGATATTGATCATCTATTAGCTAAAATGGAAGAGAAATATCAAAACGAAGAGCACAGTATAATTGATGGCCTGAAAATAGACTTTGAAAATGAATGGGTGCATTTACGTAAATCCAATACCGAGCCAATCATTCGGATCTACTCCGAAGGGCCAACACCTGAAGCAGCTGAACAGATTGCACAAAAGATTATTCGCGAGATCGAAGAAATAATTAAATAAAACAAAAAGCTGCATTTGCAGCTTTTTGTTTTATGATCTACATGGAGCAATATCTCCACAAATTAAAAATATGTATCATAATTTATGATTAAAAAGACGTTTATTACAGTTTGTTGTTTTTTTTGTCTGGTGTTATTTACGGTTCCTTTAAAGGCGCAGGGGCCGGTAGATACGATCAATGCGACTTTGGATGCCTGGCATAAATCTTCTGGTGAAGTTAAGTTTGGTCCTTTTGTCAACTCGCTGGCAGCGGATGCAGTGATATTGGGCACAGACCGGCAAGAACGTTGGGATAAAAACCATAGCGACGCTTTCTCAGAACGGTATTTTAATCCTAAATACGGATGGAACTATACTTATCAGCATAGGGATATCCGTTTTAACGCCGATAGTACGATTGCCTGGTTTGATGAAACCTTTAACATCAATACCAAATTCTTTCGCGGCACTGGTGTCATGAGCAAGATTGCTGATGATTGGAAGATCAGGCAGTATAGCCTATCGCTGCTTGCACCTTATCAGGATGTTAAATCTGCCGTAGATGGAAAGCTGGGACAAAAGATACATAATAACCTACTGCTGGTCATGGTGCTGTTTTTCTTTATGGCGATGTTATTTGTACTCAGCCAACGGTTAAAGATATCTTATCCCATCTTATTGGTTATTGGTGGGTTGGGTATTTCCCTCATTCCTGGAGCACCGGTAATCAGTATAGATCCTGATATTGTTTTTTTGGTATTTTTACCGCCATTACTCTTTGAAGCAGCCTGGTATACCAATTGGGGGAATTTTTTGAAATGGCGCCGGTCTATTTTTATTATGGGATTCGGCCTCGTCTTTTTCACTTCCTTGGCGATTGCCTATTTTTCCGTAAGTATTATTCCGGGGTTTACCTTAGCGCTGGGCTTTTTGCTGGGCGGTATAATTTCTCCACCAGATGCTGTCGCTGCAAGTTCGGTGTTAAAGGGAGTGAGTATACCTAAACGCGGCATTACGATCCTGGAAGGAGAGAGCCTGGTTAATGATGCGGCCTCTTTGACGGTCTTTCGGTTTGCGTCTATCGCTATTCTAACGGGCCAATTTGCAATGGGAACAGCAACAACGCAATTTCTTGTCCTGTCCGTCATGGGTGTTGTTGTTGGACTTGTCATTGGCCATATCTTATACTTCTTTTTGCGTTACGTAGCCAAGTCCTCCAGCATATCAACGCCCATCACCTTGATTGCCCCATACTTGATGTATATCGTCGCCGAGCATTTTGAGTGGTCAGGAGTTCTGGCAGTTGTCAGTGGCGGCTTATTCCTTTCCTTCCGGGCAGGTGACTACTTAAATTATCATACTCGTATTCAAACCAAGGAGGTATGGGCAACCGTGGGCTTTCTGTTAAATGGCTTTGTTTTTATCCTAATCGGGCTCGAACTTCCCGTCATCATTAATGGCCTGGGTGAATATTCCATGGAAGAAGCCATCGATTATTCCCTAGCGATCTGCGTTATTGTCATTGTACTACGTTTGGTAGCGGTCTATCTTTCTGCCTTTGTGCCACGCTTATTGTTCAAACGTGTCCGGACCAAAGAAAAAGGTCCTGGATGGAAGCTGCCTTTGGTCGTAGGTTGGGCCGGTATGCGGGGCGTTGTTTCGCTTGCCTCAGCCCTGGCCATTCCCCTGACCTTATATGACGGTACAGCTTTTCCTCATCGTAACCTTATTTTGTTTATCACTTTTGTGGTGATCTTGGTCACCTTGGTCTTTCAAGGGCTTACATTGCCCCTGTTGATTAAATTAATAAAAATTGATGAAGTTGATGAGCAGGTGTCAGTCGAAGAACAGATTGATGAGATCCGTGTCAGGCTCGGCAAGGATTGTATTGCTTATCTCGACAAGCATTATGCCAAGGAAATGATGGAGTCTGAAACGATAGCACGGGTGAAAGAGCAGCTTATCCGTAGTGTGAATGCTTCCGAACGTGCTAAGGAAGAGGATACCCGGGCGCAACTCTCAGCTGTACGGGGATTATATAACAAAATTATGCTGGAAATTCTTGCTTTGCGTCGCGATGGATTAGCGAAGATGAAAGAGAGCAAAGAATATGATAGCGATGTAATCAAAGAACTGGAATATTCTTTAGATCTGGAAGAGTCGCGGCTGTCACGCAGATAAGCTGATTAACCGGAAAAAAGACTTCAGGTCCCTCACATCCGGTACCAAAAGCCAGGAAGCTCAAAAAATAGCAAGGTTGACCTATTGGACCAACCTTGCTATTTTTCCTTTATCCCCGGCCAGAAAAACAGCTTTCCCTTTTTTTGCTTTTTGTACCGCATTGTAGCTTTCTGGGGAAATGTTATGCCATGTTTTTCCCTGATCATCTGACAGGTCAGTTCCAGAGGTTCCGGTGCAGATCAGCTGTTTGCTTGAAAGATAAATCACTGCTGACTTAAAGCCCGATATGGGCTGACTTGATGCCTGCCAGGTTTTGCCACCATCATGGGTCAGAAAACAGGCTTTTTCGCTGTTTCTGTCATTCCGGTAATCTCCACCGACGACGATGCCGTTTTTTGGCGAACGAAATGCAATGGAAAAAGGCCCGGTAGTATTTTGTCCCTGAACGATTGGGCAGCTGTAACGCTGCCAGGTCTCGCCTTGATCGCTGCTGCTGTAAATATTTGACACCGTTCCGCCTGTTGCGATCCAGAAATCCCCCGTCGGCAGACTAAAGATAGAGGTACCGCTGGCTGCAAAACCAGCCTCGCCATCCGCAATGGTATATGTTAGGTTGACGGATATATCCTTCCAGGTCTGTCCAAAATCTATCGTCTTCAATAGAGGCATCTTTCTATTGATAGCATCACCAAATGCGATTCCAATACCTTTGGGAGTGAAGGTGAATCCATCGTAGAATATTTCGGGACGAGTATCTTTCAGAACCTCTTTCCAGCTTCTGCCCGCGTCAGTCGTGCGAAGTATTAAAGCCGGAGAACCAGCAGAGATAATGAGCGCCTCATTTTCATCGAAGGCCTCAACATCCCTAAAGTCGATCTTTTCATAACCAATGGGGTTCACCCATTGCCAGTTTTTTCCGGCATCGGTGCTCAGGCCGACTGTGCCATTGCTTCCACTGACCCAGATTGTTTGATCATCGACGACGCTCAATCCACGATAGCTGCTGTTCCGTTCTTGATTCAACAGCTGAATCGTATTTTTTTGTGCGGATAAAGTTTCGGTCAGAAAGATCTGAATGAGGAAGAAAAAAAAGAATGGTTTCATGTGGTTATACTAGTTATTGCAGTAAATTCAGCCCTATAATTACATTAAATTCTGTTACATAATTGCAATAGGTCTATTTGCGTTAAATTCGATGGTATTATTGCATAATTCCGTTCGCATTGATGCAGTAAATCTACCTATATTATTTTGACAAATCTAAGTCTTATTTCGATAAATCAGTGCCTCTTCTCATTCTCCTGCGCCCTTTTTTTAAGATTGTTTTGCGTAATTGTAGAAAACCGACCGTCATTTTTCTGGGTGATTTAAAATAGGGGATACTCAATACCACGAGCAGCGATATACAGGCCGATGTTCCCAATGCACCGCCATAGCCATTGAAAAACTTGCTAGTATTGAGTAAGATGGTCGTGAAGATCACACCCGCTAAGCCGAGGCCAAAATAAGTAGAGAGCTGTGTTTTGGAAACCATACCGATAAAGGATGCTCCGATAAATACGGCCGGAATATATTGTGTTAGATACCTGGACAATAGCTGTGGAAAGAAGTATAAGAAACCAGATACGATCAACGTCAATAGGGCAGAGGATCGCACAGCCCCCTGTTTGTATCGGGTATTGACATAGTATGTCGCTGTACTTCCAATAATTCCGACAAGGTATAGAATGAATGTTTCCATGTTATTTGAAAAGATAGAGCAATAAATAGGTTAGTGAAACACCTAAAAAAGCCAATGTGCCGAGTTTGCCACCGACCCCATTGAGTAGACTTTTTGAAATGACCAGAAAGACTGCTGTGAACACGCTTGCGGTCAGAATAAAAGAAAAGCCATGTGCAACTTGTGAATTGGACATGCCTACAAAAGCGCCACAATAGATGGCCGCGGGAAGATGAGCGAGATAGCTGGAGCCTTTGTTGATATTCGGGATAAACGATGCTAATGTTCCCGTCAGTGCGGCGCCCAGGACAGGGCCAAGACCAAAAATTTGGTTAAAGTAATATGAGGCGATAGCCCCTATCGGTACCCATACTGCAATTTTGATTGATTCATATTCATGGATGTGATGATGTAGAGGTGACTTAAAGTAGCTGTACAACATGAATAAAGAGAGCAACCCAATGAAAGACAGGATAATATATGAGTTCGTGTTTTCAACGAAAATGGCCACTAAAAAGAGGACTTGGACAACAAATAATAAGCAAATACTTAGAATTCTAAACTTCTGCCGGGCTTGCATTTATTTTAAATTTCGGCAAAGGTATTAATTATTTGTCTATTCCGCCGGTAGATTTTCTTTTTATCAGGATCGGATCAAGCACAACCTGCTGAATATCCGCATAGGGATCCTTTTGTTTGACCATTTTTAGAAAGAGTTTGGCACATTCTTCACCCATTTTATTTGCCTGTTGATCGATACTGGACAAGGTCGGTGTAATAAACGAAGAGAAAGTCTGATTCGCAAAACCAATCACACCCGTTTCGGGGATATCGATGTTGGCGGCTTTAAGTGCTTGAATTATGCCCACAGCAGTAAAGTCGTCTCCACCAATAATGGCATCCGGCTTAATGGAAGATTGCAAGATTTGCTGAGTTCCTTTTACTCCCGCTTCAATAGAAAGCTCACCCCGGACAATGAGCTCATCCAGCTGAGGGAGACGGGCTTCTTTCAAAGCAGCTTCAAAACCACTAAAACGATCCTGAAAAATAGCAATTTCTTTGTTGGTGGTGACAAATCCAATTTTTTTATAACCTTGCTCGATCAGATGCCTGGTTGCGAGATAGCCTGCTTCAAAGTCATTCAGCTTGACGACAGGAGCCGCAATATCCTTATGTGTACGGTCAAAGATAATCAAGCGCTTGCCTTGTTTGATAACTTCTTGAAAATGTTCAATTTGTTGGGTTTCCAGAGAAAGGGAAGCGATGATTCCGTCAACCTGTGCCTCCAATAAGGTCTTTACGCCATTTACTTCATCCATATAGGATTCGTTCGACTGATAGAGCAGCAGGCTATAATTATGTTTCTTTAATTCTTTTTCAATACTGTGAACAGCTTCTGCAAAAAAATGGATTTGCATCGTAGGCACGATAACACCAATGGTATTGGACTTGCCCGAAGAGAGTGAAGAAGCAATTTTATTAACACTGTAATTGAGCTCTTTCGCCTTCGCCAGGACCAGCTGCCGTGTAGCATCACTGATCGTAGGTACATTATTCAAAGCACGGGACACCGTTGAAACCGTGATTCCAAGCGCTCGTGCAATATCATAAATCGTTGTTTTTTTATTCACGCCCCAAAGTAAATAATTTTATTGAATATTTTGGAAAATTCAGAAACATATCCTACTTTTATGCAACCGGTTGCAATGTTGTTTCCGCTTATTGTTTTAAATAACCAGTTTAAAAAAATCAGATGTATTTTTTAGGTATAGATGTTGGTACTTCT
This sequence comes from Sphingobacterium sp. UBA7249, assembly GCF_002472835.1. Taxonomy (NCBI): domain Bacteria; kingdom Pseudomonadati; phylum Bacteroidota; class Sphingobacteriia; order Sphingobacteriales; family Sphingobacteriaceae; genus Sphingobacterium; species Sphingobacterium sp. UBA7249. The sequence continues at coordinate 87,798 of NZ_DKST01000028.1, forward strand.
TCGGTCAAAGTTTCGATTGTCGAAGCATCCTCACAACGAAAAGTCTGTTCGGCGCAGTATCCTGCTGTTGAAGCTGCGATTAATTCGCCACAACCCAATTGGGCGGAACAGGATCCCCTGGATTGGTGGGCCTATTTCAAGCAGGCATTATCCAAGGCAAATGCCACGGGACTGTACGATCCGAAACAAATTACGGCGATAGGTATAGCCTATCAAATGCATGGACTTGTTGTCGTCGACAAAAATCAGCAGGTATTGCGCAATGCAATTATCTGGTGTGACAGCAGGGCTGTTACCTTGGGTAATAAAGCGTTTGAAGAGATCGGAAAAGAATTCAATCTGAAGCACCATCTCAATTCTCCGGGTAATTTCACCGCTTCCAAGCTGGCTTGGGTTAAGGCGAATGAGCCCGAAATCTATCAGCGAATTGATAAGATCATGCTTCCGGGCGATTTTATTGCCATGAAACTTTCGGGGACGATCAGTACATCCATTTCTGCATTATCGGAAGGTGTGTTTTGGGATTTTCAACAAAATGAGCTGTCAACTACGCTGATGGACTATTACGGTTTTGATCCCAAGCTGATTCCGTCAATATTACCTGTTTTTGCCGAGCATGGTCAAATCAAGAAAGCAGTGGCCGAAGAACTGGGGCTTTCATCCACAGTGACCATCAACTATAAGGCCGGAGATCAACCCAATAATGCGCTTTCATTGAATGTATTACAGCCCGGTGAAGTAGCAGCCACAGCGGGCACTTCCGGTGTCATATACGGTGTGAGCGATCAGCTGATTGCCGATCGGGAATCCCGAGTCAATACATTTGCCCATGTCAACTATCGGAATGATGAGATTCGGACCGGCGTGTTGCTTTGTATCAATGGCACTGGGATTATGAACAGCTGGGGCAGGAAACTTTTGGGAAAAGATTTATCCTATGATCAGATCAATGCCATGGCCGCTACTTCGCCGATTGGAAGTAAAGGCTTGCAGGTTATTCCCTTTGGTAATGGCGCCGAACGCATGTTGAATAACCAACTGGTAGGAGCTTCGATCTCATCCATTGACCTGAATAGACATGAAACATCCGATATCTTACGGGCTATTCAGGAAGGGATTGCCTTTGCCTTTCGCTATGGCTTGGATATTATGCGTGAGAATGGCCTGTATCCACAGATGATCCGTGCCGGCAATGCCAATTTATTTTTAAGTCCGGTATTCCGCGACGCATTCGTAGGAGCGACCAACGTTCCTGTAGAGGTATATGATCATGACGGCAGTGTTGGGGCAGCCATGGGAGCAGGAATCGGTAGTGGCTATTATGCGAATTTCACGGAAGCTTTTAAGTCCCTGAAACCTGTGTATACCGTGGAGCCCCAATATGTGGAACAATACGAAGAAAATTATCAACAATGGAAGGAAATATTAAAAATTAAAATCAATACCAAATAAAAATGAATATTATTAAAGGACAAAAAGAGTTTTTCAAAGGGATCGCACAGATCGAATTTGAAGGAAAAGAAAGTAAAAATCCATTTGCTTTTCGTTATTATAACCCGAAGCAAGTGGTTGCGGGTAAAACCATGGAAGAGTATTTTAAGTTTGCCTGTTCCTATTGGCACTCGTTCAATGGTGATGGTTCGGATCCGTTCGGCGGTCCTACGCACAAATTCCCTTGGGATGAGAGCACAGATGCGATCACACGTGCAAAGGACAAAATGGATGCCGCTTTTGAATTTATCAGCAAAATGAATATTCCATACTACTGTTTTCATGATGTGGACTTGGTAGATTATACCGACAATGTGCTGGAAAATGAAAAAAGATTGGCAACAATCGTGGATTACGCCAAAGAGAAACAGCAAGCGAGTGGTATCAAACTGCTTTGGGGTACAGCCAATCTTTTTAGCCATAAGCGCTACATGAATGGAGCGGCAACCAACCCAGATTTTCAGGTATTGACGCATGGTGCTGCACAGGTAAAAGCTGCATTGGATGCAACAATTGCCCTTGGTGGTGAAAACTATGTGTTCTGGGGTGGAAGAGAAGGTTATATGAGCCTGCTCAATACCAATATGAAACGTGAACAGGAGCATCTTGCCAAGTTTTTACACCTAGCGAAGGATTATGCGCGTAAAAATGGCTTCAAAGGCACATTCTTTATCGAACCAAAGCCATGTGAACCGACCAAACACCAATATGATTACGATGCGGCCACGGTGTTGGGTTTCTTAAGACAATATGATCTTTTGGACGATTTCAAACTCAATCTTGAAGTAAACCATGCTACCTTAGCAGGACATACCTTCCAGCACGAGCTGCAGGTCGCGATTGATGCTGGAAAATTAGGCTCCATTGACGCCAACCGAGGTGATTATCAAAATGGCTGGGATACCGATCAATTTCCGAATGATATCAATGAATTGACTGAATCCTTGCTGATCATTTTAGAAGGTGGCGGCTTCCAGGGTGGAGGTGTTAATTTTGATGCCAAAATACGCCGCAATTCAACTGACCCTGCAGATTTATTCTATGCACATATCGGTGGAATGGATCTTTTCGCAAGGGCTTTGCTTACCGCCGAACGCATCTTGGAAGACTCTGAATACCGCAAAATACGGGCCGATCGTTATGCTTCCTTCGACAGTGGCAATGGGGCTTCTTTTGAGCAAGGAACCTTGACCTTAGAACGCTTAAGGGATTTAGCAGTTGAGTTAGGTGAACCGCAAACGATTAGTGGTAGACAGGAGTATTTAGAAAATTTGATCAATAGATATATATAGTTATTCAAAATATTTCTATATTAGGCGATCAAATTAAACCAATTACCAACACATGAATAATTATTTAAGTACAAAAGATTACATCGTTTTCCTGATATACTTTGTCATTGTTGCAGGCTATGGATTATGGGTGTATTATCGTAAGAAGTCTGAATCTGTAGGCTCGAAGGATTATTTCCTTGCTGAAGGATCCCTGACTTGGTGGGCCATTGGAGCCTCCCTGATTGCATCCAATATTTCTGCGGAGCAATTTATTGGTATGAGTGGCTCGGGCTTCAAGATGGGACTAGCGATTGCGACTTACGAATGGATGGCAGCGATTACCTTGATTGTGGTTGCGGTGTTTTTTATACCGGTCTACCTCAAAAACAAGATCTTTACCATGCCCCAATTCTTGCATAAGCGATATAATGGTACTGTCGCCATGATTATGGCCGTTTTTTGGTTACTGTTATACGTTGTGGTCAACCTGACTTCTATCCTTTATTTGGGAGCCATTGCCGTCAGCAGTATCTCGGGTATTAGTCTGGAAGCATGTATGTATGCTATTGCTATTTTTGCCGTTATCATTACCTTGGGCGGTATGAAGGTGATTGGGTATACGGATATTATTCAAGTATTCTTTTTGGTGTTGGGTGGTTTGGCAACAACCTATTTGGCATTGAATCTGGTATCAGAACATTACGGTGGTTCGGGTATATTACAGGGCTATCACCTGATGACGGAGAAAGCTTCTGACCACTTCCATATGATCCTGGATCGTAAAAACGAGAACTACCTGGATTTACCGGGACTTACGGTTCTGATCGGTGGTATGTGGATTGTAAATCTGAACTATTGGGGCTGTAATCAGTATATCACACAGCGTGCATTAGGCGCTGATCTAAAGACTGCTCGTAACGGAATTTTGTTTGCTGCATTCTTGAAATTGCTGATGCCGATTATTGTGGTATTGCCGGGTATTGCCGCTTATGTGATGTGGAAAGATGGATTATTCCAAAATGAAATGATGCAACATGGCGAGGTAAACCCAGATCATGCTTATCCTGTTTTATTGAATCTATTGCCGTCAGGTCTGAAAGGACTTTCGTTTGCAGCACTGACTGCTGCGGTAGTTGCTTCATTGGCGGGCAAGGCAAATAGCATCGCCACAATCTTTTCGCTGGATATTTATAAGAAAGTATTCAATACAGAGGCTACTGACAAGAAATTGGTCAATATTGGTAAACTAACTGTTGTTGTTGCCATGATTCTGGCCGTGATCATCGCGCCACATTTGGGTATCGACAAGAAGGGTGGATTTCAATATATCCAAGAGTACACGGGATTTGTGTCACCAGGTATCTTTGCCATGTTTATCTTAGGATTCTTCTGGAAAAAGACGACCTCAAATGCAGCCTTATTTGCGACGATCGGCGGATTTATCTTATCCATTATTTTCAAAAAATTACCGGATTGGGCAGATCTTTCTTTCTTGGCTTCGACGGGGTTTTCAATTCCAAATCCGACAACTGGAGTTTACGAAATTCCGTTTTTGGACCGCATGGGCTTTGTCTTTGCCATTTGTATTGTCGGTATGATCATTATCAGTTTGATTGACAACAAGCGTGGTGTAGTGCCTTCCGGTTTGGAAGTGGACACGACAATGTTTAAACCACATAAAGCATTTTTGATCGGAACATTGATTGTTGCCTTATTGGTAACAGCTTTGTATTCAGTTTATTGGTAGGTCCATAGTCAAAAAGGCCGTAAAGAGAGCCCATATCAACTTCGGTTGGTATGGGCTTTTTGTTTTTGGTTTTTAAAAATTTCCTATCTTGTCATTGATAAATCGTGCAAATACTGTATTGCGCTAACCTGATCCGGTAGCCCTATGTTACAATACAAAGGAACCAAACAGTCGGACACTGGGCCAATGCATGTCTTGTGATAGGAAAATCAACAGCTAAATAATGAAACGGATGAAAAGAAGATATACAAATACACTATTGACGGCCTTTGTAGTAGTCCTGGCCAACCTTGCACAGGTTCAGGGACAGACACAACGCACTGAGAAACCCCCATTGCATGGTAAGCATTGGATGGCGATTACCGGAAAGCCGTTGGCGGCCACTGCCGGTGCACGGCTATTCCATCAAGGAGGCAATGCGGTAGATGCTGCCTGTGCGATGCTTGCTGCCACCTGCACCATGTGGGATGTACTCAGCTGGGGTGGTGAGACGCAGGCGTTGATCTATCACCCCAAATTAAAAAAGGTGATTGGCATCAATGCCTTAGGGGTCGCTCCGACTGGAGCTACAGTTGATTTCTTTCGATCAAAAGGTTATGAGTTCCCGCCCGAATACGGTCCCCTTGCCGCCGTTACCCCAGGTACCCCCGGTGGCTTATGTTATATGCTGGCGCAATATGGAACGAAAAGTTTGGCCGAAGTGCTGGCACCAGCACTAGAAATGGCCGCGGGCTACCCCATTGATGCGCAGACAGCCAACAGTATTGAACGTGGTAAAGCGCGCATCAAAGAATGGCCATACAGCAAAAAAGTCTTCCTCGTCCATCAAGGTCAGGAACGGGAAGCGCCCGAAGCAGGGGAGCTCTTTGTGCAACAGGATCTGCTCCGGACACTAACCAAGCTTGTTGAAGCTGAAAAAAAGGCTATTGCGGCAGGCAAGGATCGAAAAGCAGCGATTATGGCCGCCTATGACCGCTTCTATAAAGGCGATATAGCCGATGAATTTGTCCGGGGGAGCAAGGAGCAGGGGGGCTTAATCACCAAAGAAGACCTTGCAAACTGGAAGCCTATTGAAGAAGAGCCTTTAGAGGTCAATTATAAGGGCATTGATGTCTATAAATTACAGGAATGGACCCAGGGGCCGGCTATGTTGCAGAGTTTGCAACTGCTGAAAAATTTTGATCTAAAGGCCATGGGGTATAATTCAGCACCCTATATCCATATGCTTTATCAAGTCATGAATCTGGCCTTTGCTGACCGGGATTTCTATTATGGTGATCCCTATTTCAAACCTAAAGCACCTATTCGCGGCCTGCTAAGCGATTCCTATGCCAAGGCGCGGGCGGCCACTATTGACCCACAGCATAATAATCCACAGGTACTTCCCGGTGATCCATACCCTTATGAAGGTAAGCAGAATCCTTTTACCAGCCTGCTTCAGCAACGGAGCAAACAATTCATGCCGAATACCGAATCAAAGAAGGATTTTGTACCCAAACACGATGTGAGTTTTGCACCATCCCTGCAGTCCATGCGAGATACAGTTCGTTGGGCATCAGCGGCACCAGATAGCGTTTATATGGATCGGCTACTGCGTGGTACGACAAGTGTGGAGGCAGCGGATGCAGAAGGCTGGGTTGTTTCGATTACACCAAGTGGAGGCTGGTTACCGGCCTGTGTAGCAGGAAATACGGGAATAGGCATGAGCCAACGCTTGCAAAGCTTTGTGCTCGACTCCTTGATCAATCCGTTTAATGTAGTCGCTCCAGGTAAAAGGCCACGTGTAACGCTTACTCCATCCTTAGCCCTAAAAGATGGAAAACCGTATCTTTCTTTTGCGGTGCAAGGTGGCGACACACAAGACCAAAACCTCCTTCAGTTCTTTCTAAACACGGTCGAGTTCGGTATGACGCCGCAACAAGCCAGTGAAGCCCCTAATATCAACAGCAATCAGCTGTGGCTTTCTTTGGGTGGCACCAAATTGGATGACCGAAAACCGCGCGCGGGAAGTTTGCTGCTCGATAAACGTACAGCCAAGGAAGTCATCGAAAAGCTTGAGAAGATGGGCTACAGCATACAATTGGGCGAGCGTAACAGTGGTCCGATCAATGCGATCTATTTCGATCAGCAGCATGGCACGCTCTGGGGTGGTAGCAGCAATAATGGGGAAGATTATGGAATTGGGTGGTAGGCTCTTCAACGCGACCGGAACTACTGCAATCGCTGGGCCAAAGGCCAGGCATATGATTGATGCCGTTTTGTTATCTCCATCGTATTTGGTATCTTACCTACTGATCAAAAAGTGATTTTTTGTTATGGAGGGTAGTGTCAGTAAATATTCGTTTGTTTTTCAGCCTGATGAAGCTGGATTAATATTGGTAGATGGTTTTAAGCAACGCTTGCGGGGGGCATTGGCAGAAGAATTTCCCGATAAAGACAAGGGCTGGTACCACAGCTGCAATTCCAAAGCTCATGTGACCATTTGCGCCTTTGCGGGGAATGACGGTACCCTGGCAGAGGCAATTGGTGTGTTGCAACAAGCGCTGTTATATGAGCGCAGCCAGTATGTGTATTTTGATCATTTTTCTTCCTTTGCTGGAGGGGCCTTTTACATTGGTCCTTCATTACATGCCCGCAGTTACCTAAGAGAAAAGGTGCGAAAGATTGTGCAGGTCCTTGGTCGGTTTGATCTGATCGAGATCAGTGACGAGCCACATATCACCATCGCTCGCCGGTTGGAGCCAGAGCGACTCGAATTTGCAAAAAAACTATTGCGCTCGGTAGACTTGAATTTTATGTGCACCGGTGTGCATATCCGCAGGTTTAACCCAGATATCGGGCAGTACGAACCTGTTGACTTTGTCAAATTCGGAAATCAATCAAAAGAAAATTCGGGACAACTTTCATTTAAATTCTAATTATATTACTGTTTAATTGTCTAATACTGTAAAGCTTTTTATCTTTAGCCCTAGCAATAAAAAGATATTGTCCTAATGTAAGCTATGCATCACGACGACTCCCATCATAAATCATTATCCGACATTCACGAAAGTGTGGATGTCAATCAAGGAAAATCCAAATTTAAAAAGGTACTCAGTTTTTTTGGACCAGCCTATTTAATCAGTGTTGGTTATATGGATCCCGGCAATTGGGCGACTGACCTTGCTGGGGGCAGTCAGTTTGGTTACGCTTTGATCTGGGTGTTGTTGATGAGTAATATTATGGCGCTGTTGCTGCAGAACCTCTGTGCACGGTTGGGCATTGTACGGGGAAAAGACTTAGCGCAATGTAATCGGGAGACCTATCCCAAGCGTATGAATTTTGTGCTATATGTCCTTGCTGAGATCGCTATTGCAGCCTGTGATCTGGCCGAGGTACTCGGGATGGCTATTGGTCTCAATCTGCTGTTCGGTATCGACCTGCTCTGGGGAGTACTCATCAGTTTTGCCGATACCTTTCTACTGCTTTACTTGCAGAAATTGGGGATGCGCAAGATGGAACTCTTTATTATCGGTCTGATATCTATGATCGGTATGTGCTTTATGGTTGAGATGTTTTTGGCCAAGCCAGATTTTGCGGAGGTGGCAACAGGTTTTATTCCGAGTATTCCCAATAGTGCCGCACTCTACATCGCAATTGGCATTATCGGTGCCACTGTGATGCCACATAATCTCTACCTGCATTCGGCCCTAGTGCAGACTCGAAAGATCGATCGAAATGAAGTCTCTATACGTAAATCATTAAAGTATAATTTTTGGGATAGTGCTATCGCATTGAATCTCGCATTTTTGGTCAACGCCGCAATTCTGATCCTGGCAGCATCAGTGTTCCATAAGAATGGGATGCACGATGTCGCTGAATTGGAGGATGCCTACCACTTATTGGGTAATTTACTCGGCACAGAATGGGCCTCGAAACTATTTGCTGTAGCATTGATTCTAGCGGGACAGAGTTCAACGGTAACAGGTACTTTAGCGGGACAGATCGTGATGGAGGGCTACTTGCGTCTGCGGATCAGTCCGACACTGCGGCGTATCATTACAAGGTTATTGGCGATTATACCTGCGGTGCTGGTGATTCTGATCTCTGGCGAGGGCCGGGTAGGGCAGTTATTGATCTTTAGTCAAGTGATCCTGAGCATGCAACTGGCCTTTGCGGTGATCCCGCTGATTCACTTTGTCAGTGACAAGGCCAAGATGGGTATCTTTGCAATTAAACCGCTGACCAAAGGTTTCGCCTGGCTAATTGCTGCTGTGATTGCGGTACTTAATTTTAAATTGGTCTATGATGAGGTCACTGGCTGGATTGTGGAGGCAAACAATCTTTTGGTCACTGTGTTACTAATTCTAGGGGCTGTTGGTCTGCTCTTTTTGCTGTTCATGACCGTGTTGATCCCCATTTTGCGTAAATCAAAACCAATCGAATTGGAAATACATCCCCCATTTGAAGCTTTGCACTTTGAGGATAAGGGATCCTTTAAGAAAGTAGTAATTGCGTTGGATTTTTCGAGTTCGGATCAAAAGGTGATCCAATATGCCCTACAGTTGTCACATGCCGATACCAGCTTTGTCGTGGTTCATATTGTCGAAAGTGCCTCTGTTAAATATACCGGTGAGTCCACCGATGATTTTGAGTCCCGGCAGGATTTAGAACGTTTGAAGCTCTACGCGGACTTTTTGTTGTCCAAAGGGCATCAAACGGAATATGAACTGGGTTACAACAATCGGATCAAGAGCATTGCTGAAGTTTGTGAAAAATATCAGGCTGATCTATTGGTCGTAGGTAGCCACGGTCATACCGGTGTCAAGGACTTTGTATTTGGAGAGACTGTAAACAAGCTGCGTCATGCCGTGAGAGTTCCGGTTTTTATTGCGCAATAAGGCTTTGGGACGTACCTCAAAGGGACACTGTTGATTCACTGTAATTTTATTGCGGAAAAAGTGCAGGGAGGGATCGGTAAGTTCTAAATAATTCTTATTTTTGCGTCATCAAATCAAGATATGAGCGACGCTATTAAACACGAGTGCGGAATCGCACTAATTCGCCTGTTAAAACCCTTATCTTATTATCAGGAAAAATATGGTACGCCATTCTATGGCATCAACAAATTGTACCTATTAATGGAAAAACAGCACAACCGTGGACAAGACGGGGCTGGAATTGCAACCATTAAATTTGATGTTAAACCTGGAAATCGTTACATTTCGCGTTACAGAGCTATGGGCTCAACTGCTGTGGCAGATATATTCGAATATGTACAGAAAAAATTTGCTTCTGTTCAGAAGGCATTTCCAGATCAGTCAAAGGATACCCAATGGTTAAAAGATAATGTCAGTTTTACTGGAGAAGTACTTTTAGGACATTTGCGTTATGGAACGCATGGAAAGAACAGTATCGAAAGCTGTCACCCATTTTTAAGACAAAACAACTGGATGTCACGCAATCTTGTTGTTGCGGGTAACTTCAACATGACCAACGTGGACGAACTTTTGCAGCAATTGTATGAGTTGGGACAACATCCAAAAGAAAAAGCGGATACTGTAACGGTTTTAGAAAAAATTGGACATTTCTTAGATGATGAAAATCAGGATCTTTTTGACCAATTTAAAAAAGAAGGTTACTCCAATGTCGAAATCAGTTCATTGATTGCCAAAAATATCGATGTTTCCAAGATCTTAAAACGCTCTGCGAAGACTTGGGACGGCGGTTATACCATTGCTGGTATCTTTGGTCATGGTGATGCTTTCGTCATGCGTGATCCTGCGGGAATCCGTCCGGCATTCTATTACCAGGATGAAGAGATTTTGGTTGTTGCTTCGGAAAGGCCAGTGATCCAGACTGCATTCAATATCCCTATCGGTGCAGTGAAAGAAATCAAGCCTGGACATGCCCTGATCGCTAAAAAAGATGGCACCGTGTCACAAGAGATGTTTAGACAGCCTGTAGAGCAACGCTCTTGCTCTTTTGAACGGATCTATTTCTCTCGCGGATCGGATGCTGATATTTACAAAGAACGTAAAGAATTGGGTAGATTATTGGTACCTCAGGTATTGGAATCTGTCAAAAACAATATTAAAAATACCGTATTCTCATTTATTCCAAATACAGCTGAGGTATCGTACTATGGATTAATGGACGGTATTAATACCTACGTGCGGGATTTTCAAAAAGAAACCTTGTTAAAACGTTCGGATAAAATTTCTGACGAGGAGTTGGATGATATCTTAAGCATCAAACCCCGTTTTGAAAAGCTGAATGTCAAAGATGCGAAATTGCGTACTTTCATTACACAAGATGCCGATCGTACAGATATGGTGCAACATGTGTATGATACCACTTATGGTATCGTAAAAGATCACGAAGATACCATCGTTGCAATTGATGACTCCATTGTTCGCGGTACCACGCTAAAACAAAGCATCCTCACGATCTTAGACCGTTTGAATCCGAAGAAAATTGTAATTGTTTCTTCAGCGCCTCAAATCCGTTATCCGGATTGTTATGGTATTGACATGTCACGTATGGGTGAATTCGTTGCGTTCGAAGCGGCAATCAACCTGTTGAAACAACGTGGTATGGCACATATTATTGATGAAGTGTATCAAAAATGTCTGTTGTCGATGACACAAGATGTCAATGAAATCGAAAACTATGTAAAGGCCATTTATGCGCCATTTACAGATGAGGAGATCTCGGAAGAAATCGGGCGTATTGTCAGACCACATCATTTGAAAGCTGAGCTTGAGGTCGTATATCAGACATTGGATAACCTGCATAAAGCCTGTCCGGCACATACCGGTGACTGGTACTTCTCTGGTGATTACCCTACTCCTGGTGGTAATAAGGTTGTGAACAAAGCCTATATGAACTGGATTGAAGGTAAGAATGTTCGCGCATACTTCAGCAGCTAAATAGAAAAAATCAGAAAAAGGGATGCATTTATGCATCCCTTTTTTTATATATTCGTAAGACGAATTGATTAGTATAATGCCGCATATAGCTTGTATGGTATTCGCTTTATATTGCCAATAGATATACCTTTATGATATGGTCAACCTTTGCCACAATGAAATTATGGTTTTAACAACGTAAAGAAATAACCCCATGAGGAGACAACTTTTCTATCTTTTTCTTTTTCTCTCAATGGTTTCCTGTGGAATAACACATAATGTGCCCAAGAGTCCCTATCCCAATTCATTTGATAAACCGAATATCGTAAACTCATTTGTTGATCAAAACGGGAATTTTTATCCTGACAATTGGCGTAAAACGTATGGTGAACCACCCAAAAGTGGCGATATAAATGCCTATTCGCTAATGAAGATCGCAACTGAAAAGGGAATAGAAAGCCAGCTGAAAAGTTTTGAAAAGACCCGTATGTTAGCTGTTGGCAGCAAAGTAAAGGCAAAAGACCGTGTTTTTATATTTGTGCACGGCTTCAATGCACCGTCGGACGAAGTCAATGAGAGCTATGAATACATGCGCAAATTGTTGAAGCTCAACCCTAACAAAGATGAGGTGATCAAATTTTATTGGGATGGTTTGCATACGACCAATCCCTTTGGAGGTGCTAAAGTATGGTTTTCTGCTACTTCGTTTAGCCAAATGGCCGGTGAATTTGGATTGCGGAATTTGTTGAATAGCATTCATAATAAAAAAATCATTTTAATTTCCCATAGTCGGGGCGCATCAGTCGTGCTGAGTGCTTTAAGTAGTGCGACATTCAGCGAGAGTTTTGCCAAGGGTACGCTGGAGAACCACAACGTAGATGTTGATGCGGCTAAAAAGCTTGCTGAAAACGGCAATGACATTACCTGTATTATGCTTGCACCGGCGATAGGTCTCGACGACTTCAAGATAAGGGATGTAATGAATGGAACAGATTCTTTCTGCCATTTAAGCAACCAAGTTAAGAAGATTCATATCACCATTAACAATACCGACGTTATGTTGAAAAAGTTTGTCGGTTTTCTGTCCAATAAATTGAAAGCTACCGATCTGGGCTACAAAGCCGACGTCTGTAATGAATTGGTCAAGCATTATCCGATTATGAAGTATACAGATTTTACCGGCATGAAGAGCCATGAATTTAATAAATACATAAGGAACCCAAAGTTTAAAACCATGTTGAAGGCGGAGGGAATTGCCGTTAATCGTTAGGACAATGAAGCATATTTTTAAGAGTCTCTATTTTCAGGTGATCGTAGGTATACTGGTCGGTATCTTCTTCGGAGTCTATTTTCCCGATTTTGCGGTTAAGCTCAAACCCTTGGGAGATGCCTTTATCAAACTGATCAAGATGGTTATTGCACCCTTGATCTTTAGTTCAATCGTCATCGGTATCGCGGGCATGCAGGATGTGAAAAAAGTGGGAAAGATTGGGCTGACTTCAATTATTTATTTCGAGGTCATGACGACGATTGCATTGATCATCGGTCTGATCTTTGTCAATGTAATTCAGCCCGGTACAGGCATGAATGCTGATCCAGCTAGCTTGGACATCTCTTCGGTATCTAACTATATTGCCGAGTCCAAGAAACCCCATAGTTTTATGGACTTTATCATCGATATTATTCCTGAAAACGTTATTGCTTCCATCGCGTCAGATAACATGTTGCAGGTATTGGTTTTTGCCGTACTCTTTGGGATAGGGATGACCAAGATTGGTCAAAAGGCTTCAGAACCCGTTATCAATGTCCTGCAATCATTTTTAAAGGTACTTTTTTCCATTATTAAGATGGTGATGTACCTAGCTCCTTTGGGAGCAATGGGAGCGATGGGATTTACCATAGGCAAGTTTGGTATTCAGGCCTTATCCAAATTGGGTATGTTGATGTTAAGCTTCTATCTGACCTGTTTTATTTTTATCATTATCGTTATCGGCGCGGTATTACACTTTTATGTCAAGGTTAATATTTTCAAATTCCTGAAGTACATCAAAGGCGAAATATTGATTGTATTGGGAACCTCTTCTTCGGAATCCGCACTACCGGGTATCATGCAGAAAATGGAAGATGCCGGCTGTGCCAAATCAGTGGTGGGCTTGGTTATTCCGACCGGTTATTCTTTTAATCTGGACGGGACGAGTATCTATCTGACCATGGCGGCAGTATTTATTTCACAGGCACTCAATATGCACCTGACCTTGGAACAGGAAATCACCCTCTTGCTCGTGCTATTGCTCACCTCAAAAGGGGCAGCGGGTGTGACAGGTAGTGGTTTTGTGACGTTGGCAGCCACACTTCCTGTTGTCGGACATGTGCCTGTCGAGTCTGTCGCTTTAATCTTTGGCGTGGACCGCTTTATGAGTGAAGCCCGGGCCATTACCAATCTGATTGGGAATTCGGCAGCGACGCTGGTCATCTCAAAATATGAAGATAGCCTGGATGAGGATTTACTACATGAGAAGCTTGGCTAATAAAGTGGCACGATGTCAGGCTTGCCAAAAGCGCTTGTAAGGATAATTATCATGAGGCTACTGTTAAGTGAAATGTGGGGGGCAAAAACAAAAGGATACACTATTGAATAGCTGACATATGGCAGCAGACGAAATAAAGATGTCAGAAAAGTAAAAGCGAATCCGCCTTAGAACGACTGTAAGTAAATGAAGGTAGGAGCTGTATACAAGAAAAGGGGGATNNATCCCCCTTTTCTTGTATACATTTGTTTAATTCCTGAGTGTCAGTTAAGACTCTTTTTTCGTGTTTTCAATTCCCTGCGATAGATCTAAGGCACCGTCTACTTTCTCTTGTAGGAGTGCGAGTTTGACCACCTGGGTCATTTCGGTCACGTAATGGAACTGCATATCTTTGATGTAGTCTTCCTTGATTTCAAGAATATCTTTTTCGTTGGATTTGCAGAGTATAATATCTTTGATATTTGCACGTTTGGCAGCGAGGATCTTCTCTTTGATACCACCCACAGGGAGCACTTTTCCACGCAGTGTAATTTCACCAGTCATCGCCAATTTCTCTTTTACCTTACGTTGAGTAAATAGTGATGTCAGCGCAGTGAGCATTGTCACCCCAGCTGAGGGGCCATCTTTAGGAATAGCGCCCGCAGGGATGTGTATATGGATATCCCAATGGTCAAATACGCGATAGTCAATCTCAAAATCAGCAGCATGTGCTTTTAAGTAAGCCAGTGCGATAGAAGCAGATTCTTTCATGACATCACCCAGATTACCTGTCAGGCTCAAGCGTCCTTTACCAGGGCTTAATGAGGATTCGATAAATAAGATATCTCCACCTACGGAGGTCCAGGCGAGCCCGGTTACGACTCCAGCGACATTATTGTTCTCGTAAATATCTTTATCAAAGATAGGCGCGCCCAGGATATCCACGACATCTTGATCGTTGATACTTGGGTTATAATCTTTTTCCATGACGATGCGTGTGGCAATACCACGGACGATAGAACCAATTTTCTTTTCCAAGCCACGCACACCAGATTCACGGGTATAGTCTTCGATAATTTTTTCAATGATCTTAGCTTTGAGTGCAACATCCTTAGCAGCCATACCGTGCATTTCACGTTGTTTGGGAAGTAAGTGTTTTTTTGCAATCTCAATTTTCTCTTCAATGGTATAGCCATTTACCTCGATGATTTCCATACGGTCCAATAGGGCTGGCTGAATGGAACTGAGCGAGTTCGCTGTCGCAATGAACATCACCTTGGAAAGATCAAATTCCATTTCCACATAGTGATCATAGAAATGCGTGTTTTGTTCGGGATCCAAGACTTCCAATAAAGCCGAAGAAGGGTCGCCTTTAAAATCTGCGCTCATTTTGTCAATCTCATCCAGGATAAAAACTGGATTGGCAGTGCCCGCTTTTTTCAGCGATTGTATAATACGGCCGGGCATTGCCCCGATGTACGTCTTGCGATGGCCTCTGATTTCGGCTTCGTCACGCACGCCACCTAAAGCCATACGCGTATATTTACGGCCCAATGCTTTGGCGATAGATCTTCCCAAGGATGTTTTACCAACCCCCGGAGGGCCTACCAAACAAAGGATAGGAGCTTTCATATCATTCTTTAATTTCAATACTGCAAGGTATTCGATGATACGTTTTTTTACTTTCTCTAATCCATAGTGATCCTTATCCAAGACTTTTTGCGCTTTATTTAAGTCAAAATTATCTTTCGTCGTTTCATTCCATGGAAGGTCCAGCAGCAATTCGAGGTAGTTCAACTGTACAGAGTAATCCGCAGCAGCTGGATTGATACGCGATAATTTTTCAAGTTCTTTGTTGAAATGTTTTTCAACATCTAGCGCCCATTTTTTTGTTTTACCGCGCTTTTTAAGTTCTTCAAGCTCAAGGTCAGGTGTATTTCCACCAAGCTCTTCTTGGATAGTTTTCAGCTGTTGGTTCAAGAAATAATCCCGTTGTTGCTTATCCAGGTCTACGCGTACCTTGTTCTGAATCTGATGCTTCAGTTCCAACATTTGGATTTCGGTAGTCAACAGTTCCAAAAGAAGTTTCGCGCGGTTTTCAACCTTGGGAATTTGGAGCAACTCTTGTTTTTTGATCATTTCGACATTGATGTTTGACGAAATAAAGTTGATCAGAAAAGAGGGGCTTTCAATATTTTTGATTGCTATACCAGCCTCGCTAGGTAGATTTGGAGAAAGCTGAATAATCTGTAATGCCATTTCTTTTAAGGTCGAAATTGTCGCCTTAAAATGTTTGGTCATTTTAGGTTTTGCTTCGTTGAATTTTTCGACACGAGCCTTGAGATAAGGTTCGGTTTCGACAATCTCCACCAAGTTAAAACGTTGCTTTCCCTGAATGATTACCGTGGTGTTTCCATCAGGCATTTGGAGTACTTTGATGATATGGGCAACGGTACCCACTTTATTTAGTTCTTCAAATCCAGGATCCTCTACTGTCATATCCTTTTGAGAGACCACACCAATTGTTTTACTGCCTTTATAGGCCTCTTTAACCAATTTGATGGATTTATCCCTTCCTACAGTTATCGGAATGACAACACCGGGAAATAACACGGTATTGCGTAAAGGCAAAATAGATAGTGCTTCTGGAATTTCAGCGTTAGCCATGTCGTCTTCATCCTGCTGTGTCAATAAGGGGAAGAACTCTGTATCTTCCGCAACGATCGGAATAGCCTGACTGAAATCAAAAGTTTCGAATTTGCTCATAGTGTTTATTTTGTGTCTTTGGCAGTCGCTGACATGTTGTCGGTAGACCTTCAAATTTTAAGCTTCAAATATTGTTTCCCCTATAGTGCAAGGGAAGTGCCAATTGCTAAAAGGTAGCAAAATTACAAATCTATTTTTTTAGAATAGGAAAAAAAGGCAGGTTAAATAAAATTTATCTGCCAAATGTTGGATAAATAGGCATAATAATTGTAATATTGGAGTGTGAAAGAATAAACGATGGCAGACTCTTACGGAGCTGAAATATTATGGTTATTTTTTCCTAGGGTAATAAACGATCAATAATGATCATAAAGGTATATTGAAAAAAAACGTAACTATTTAGATATGAACATAAAATCACTTAAATTAGGTTTGTTTACAGGAGTTTTTGCTTTGGTTGCACTTGGTGCCAATGCACAACAAAAACAAGCTGAGCATAGCAATGCGAATGTGAGAATGGGGCAAAAAGCTCTTTTGGATGGTGACTTCAAAAATGCAGAGTCATACTTGACAAAAGCTTTACCTGCAGAGAGCAAGGATCCGGATGTCTTGTATATGTTGGGATACTCGCAATTTCAAAATGGTGATTATAAAAAGTCTGCTGAAACATTCGGAAAAGTGGTTGCATTAAACCCTAAAAATGCAAACGCACTATACTTTAAAGCGAAAGCGAACAACACACTTGCTGTTCAAGCTTCAAGCAAAGTTTCTGTAGCTAATAAAGAGCAATTATTGCGTGTAGCAATTGAAGATTATTCAAAAGCGATCGCAATCACGCCTACGGACTCAAAATTCTACCAAAATAGAGCGGTTGCCAATCGCGATTTAGGTATTTTGATCGGTACAGCAGGTACACCGAACTATAACAAAGCAATGGCTACAGATGCTTACAATAATGCGATCAAAGATTATGAAAAAGTATTGAGCTTTGATTCATCTAAAAAAGATATTCAAACAGAGGTCAAAAAAGCTAAAGTATATAGAGACAACTTGAAATAATCTATAATACAGAAAAATAAAAAGGGAAATGCTACTGCATTTCCCTTTTTTTGTGAACTTATCTGCCTTATACGTTTTCCATACTATTTTAATTGATTTGTTGGTTTCCGATTGTTGTATCCAGTTTGCAGCCTTACTGCTTACAAAATTTGCAAACGAAATGCTTGGGATACTGTTATATTATTGAAACAACAAGAATTTAGCATATGGAAACGAATCGATTGTCAGCGGAAATACAGGACATTCTAATCAGTCAAATGACGAAAGAAGCCGAAGCCGCGCAAATTTATCTAGCTTTGGGTATATGGGCCGATGATCAGGGCTATGGCGGAATTGCCAATTTTTTATATCGGCATGCGCAGGAAGAAAGAAATCATATGACAAAAATTATGGGCTACATACTCGAAAGAGGAGGTCGTCCCCGAATTCAAGCGATTGCAGCGCCGCCTGCAGATCCTCAAACGTTGACCGAGTGTTTCCAACGTGTATTTAAACATGAAGTGGACAACACCGAAGCAATTTATCGCATTGTCAATCTGGCTATGGAACAAAAAGATTGGGCAACTTGGAACTTCGCACAATGGTTTGTCAAAGAACAGATCGAAGAAGAGAAACTTGCTCTTGAGTTGATTGACAAATTAAAGATAGCTGGTGGAGACCGGGCTTCGGACGAATCGCTGTTTGCATTGGATTCGTCATTGGAAAGTATGCCTGATGATGTGCCTTTGGCACGGGAGGCAACAGCCGACGATCCTAAATAATGGAATGCCTCAAATCATGTAAAAAAGGCTTTCCGAGCAATTAAAGTGGTCGGAAAGCACATAAAAAAACAGGGATCTCTAGGGATCCCTGTTTTTTTATGTACCTGATTTATTTTTTTATACTGAGTGGAAGGTAGATTCCGAAGGTAATATTCCTTCCCATATTGTAAACACCATAGCTAGGATCCTCCTGCGAAAACCTTCCAGGACGTAATCTGCTCAACGCGTCATAATAGCGTTTGTTGGTTAGGTTAGAGGCCGTTGCATACAGCTTGACTCGTTGTGTCCCGAAATGCAAGGTAGTACCAATTCCAGCGTTGATCAAGGAATACGAATCTGCAGCTGTTTCAAAAGTTTCGTCGATGCGGTTCTGTTTAAAATAATTGTCTAGGCCTACAGATACGTAGAACGCATGGAGGCCATTTATTTTAGGTTCCAGACGTAGTGTGTTATGTAAAACACCGGCGGGAATCAATGCCAAGGGTCTATCAAAAGTCTTGTTTTGTGCGTGTGTATAGGTAAAGGTGTTGTCCAAGTGTACCCAGTTCAACGGATGGAAGTTTAAACTTCCTTCAAAGCCAAAGAGATTGGCATTCACCTGGCCATAGCGATAGACGTCGTAGGTCTGTTCGTTATTATCCTCATCCACGACAGTTTTCGTGTCGCCCTTTTTCGCCGAAGCATAAATAAAATTATGGATATAATTTTCGTAGATTCCGATGCTTCCGGTGACGATACTATGCCCGAATTCAAGGGTGGCATCGGCTTGAAAACTACGCTCTGCTTTCAGGTTCTCATTTCCGATTTCGAACCGGGATGTACCTTCATGTACACCATTGGAGCCAAGTTCTGCCGGATTAGGAGCTCTAAAAGCCGAACCAGCATTTGCTTTGAAGTTGAAATCCTCGCTGAAGCTATGCGTATATCCTAAGGCACCGCTAATGTTGCTGAACTTATTTTTAAAACCTGGAAATTGTTCCTCATCATCGACAAAAAGCTGTTTACCTTTGGTATGAACGAAATCGTAACGTAATCCCATATTAAAGGTGTTCTCGCCCCAGCTTTTCTTGGCATAACCAAATGAACCCAGTTCGATCTGGTCATAAGCAGGGATCAAAAATTCAACGCCTTTATTGATGCTATGTTCCTGACTGGCGCTGATGCCAACAACATGCTGCCAACCGTTTCTTTCCGCCAGGTAGTATTTGGCATCCAATGAATAGGTGTTCAGATCAAAAAATAAGGATGGGGTTGCCGATTCAAGTTCGCGACGTTGATTTTTTTGGTAGCCCAAATCCAGTTTTAAATTTCCCGAACCGATCACAAAATTATTGTTGAGTGCAAGCTTATAATGTCGGATGTCCTGTTTTGGGAAATCCAATGTCCGGCTTTTGGATTCATTATATAAGGGATCCCCAGGTTCGGCATCGTAAAAACCGATGTTATTTTTGAGGTAGGAGAAGTTAAGGTGTGAATAACCCCATTGTTTATTTAAACCCAGCATTCCACTAAAGCTGGTATTGTTAAAGCCACTATTGATGTAATGTCCAGCAGGTGTGTTGAAAGCGTGCGCATTTTGATAAGAACCACGCCCGCGCCATACAAAGCCGTTTTCATTACCCGTGAGCATGAGTGAGTTGTTGGTCAAGCCATTGTTGGTGGAGTAGCTCGAAAGCAATTCCCCTTTTATCTGGCCCGAAGTGGGGACGCTGGGTTCAAGGATATTGATGACACCACCAATGGCATCCGATCCGTACATCAGCGAAGCTGCACCCCGCAATACCTCTACCCGGTCTGGCTGATTTTGGTCTATCTCGATACCATGCTCGTCTCCCCATTGTTGGCCCATTTGCTTCACCCCATCATTGACGGTCACCACACGGTTGTACCCCAAACCACGGATAACAGGCTTAGAAATACCCTGTCCTGTAGTGATCTGACTTAGGCCCGGTACCTGGCGAGCCAGTGCGTCGATCAGGTTTGTGGCCCCCCCTTGTAATTCGTCTTTGGAGATCACCGAGACAGATGTGCTATTGCGGCGGCTCTGCGCGGTAACGAGCGTACCAGTGACTACCACCTCATTTGTTTCGATAATACTTTCGTTCAATGCAAAATCGACAATTACATCCTCTGCTGTCAGATCTATCGTTTTGATCAGCGATTGGTAACCAATAAAACGCACCTCGACAAGATAACGTCCACGCGAAGGAAGTGATTTAAAAGAATAATGCCCCTGTTGATCCGAGGAGGTGTTCGAACGGAGTTGGAGCAGCGATATCGTCGCCCCGGCGATCGGTTGATTAGTTTTTGAATCTGTTACCTGACCTGATATGGTTGCAGCGGTAGCAGAAAATAGAAGGAAATAGCAGACAAGCATTAATATGCCGCCCTTAATGTTGAGTTTCATCTGTAAATATTTTTATTCCAGCAGTAGATAGCGCTTATTCAAATCATCACCTGACGAATTTAGAGGTTGCATGTACATCTGTCTTGTATATGGCCTTTTAAATACACCGGGATTCATCCAATGAATCGCTTGAATGTGAATGCAAGGGAAATCCATTATGTAAATAGTCAGCACTAGCTCGCAAAGGAGTGGTGACTATATTATCATAGTGCACAGCTCATTTTGTTTAAAAAAGTTGGTGCTGTACATTGGATAAAGGTTAACAAGTTGGGGGGCCGCGATTGCCGGATAACAGTGCTCTGACCATCTGATCGCCGGGCACAAAGAAGCCAAATTCTATTTCCCGTTCGGGAAGCGAAAATTCGCTTTGGCTAAAATGAAAGAGTAACTGTGGATGTGAATTTTGATCACAGATGGAGCATTTGGGATGGTCTGCATGGTGTTTTTTAGGACTGCAGTCCACGATACTTAATGCTGCTGGCTTATGGGAATGGGTATAGACAATGAACTGACCAACTAAAAAGGTCATTAAAAGCGTAAACGCTGCTAATTTGTTCAATGAAATACCGCGCACTTTATTTTTCTAAACTGTTGCCTTCGCCGACATATGATGGGTCAAATATAAGGAAAATAATAAATGAAGCAATGATGTTGCATTTATTTATTTTACATGAAGAGCAAGAAATAGAAAAATGTCTTTATATAGATGTATAAAGACATTTTTTCAGCGAGTGTTATTTTTTTTGTTTTACAAATTGCCCAATAATTTCATATTGGTTTGCATCGAGCCCTTGTACATCTTGGAGTTTGACGATACTGTACAATGAATCGCTGTAATAGTCCAGCTTTTCATTGCTATCGTAGAGCGAGTTCGCAATTTTTTTATCGATATGGATATGTTTTACCTTTTCGTTGTTGCGATCAAACTCAATCCTGAGTTTCTGTATCTGCAATTCTTTCTTTTTGGCGGTAAACTCTGTTACACAATCGACAGCTTTGACATCATAGAGGGCAGGATCAAAGTTTTTACTGATATCTGCGGACTGAAAAGCTGATAGCTCATTTTTCCAGTTTGCAATTTTGATTTCACGTTGTTCCTTCTCGCCGTCTTTATTGACCGATTTTAATACCGAGGGGTTGAGCTGTTGCAGGCGTTGTGCCTCAGCATTGAAAAAGGAGTCTACCGAAAAAATATCCGTTGTCTTTTTAGTTCCTTTCTCGCCTGAGGGGGAGCTGCAGCTCCAAAAAAGCAGCGCACTTCCCACCAGTAGTGGAAGTGCGCTGCTTATATTTTTATATAAATTATTATTCTGATACCAATACATTTCCTGTCATTTCAAGAGGGATATCTACGCCCAAGAGTTTGAGGACGGTTGGAGCGATATCACCCAATTTACCATCTGCGATTTTTTTGTAGTGATCATCAATTAAGATGCAGGGAACCAAATTTGTTGTATGTGCTGTATTTGGTGAGCCATCCTCATTGATCATAAATTCCGAATTGCCGTGATCGGCCAAGATGATAAATGAGTAACCATTTTTCAATCCGGTTTCCACCACTTTTTTGGTGCATTGATCTACCGTTTCTACTGCTTTTACAACGGCCTCGAAGACACCAGTATGACCTACCATATCCGGATTAGCAAAATTAAGGCAGATAAAGTCAGGTTGAACAGTTTCCATATCATTGACGATCGCTTCTGTAATTCCGCTGGCAGACATTTCAGGTTGGAGGTCATAAGTAGCCACTTTTGGTGAAGGGACCAAAAGGCGGTTTTCACCTTCAAATTGTTGCTCGCGGCCACCTGAAAAGAAGAATGTCACGTGTGGATATTTCTCTGTTTCGGCAATGCGGGTCTGCGTTTTATGATTGGCTTCCAAAACTTCACCAAGCGTATTTGTCAGGTTATCTTTTTGGAAGACAACGCGTACGTTTTTGAAAGTCTCATCATAGGCCGTCATGGTAACATAGTACAGGTCCAATGGAGCCAGATCATATTCAGGGAAAGCTTTTTGCGTCAGTGCAATGGTAATTTCACGGCCACGGTCTGTTCTGAAATTGTAACAAAAGACTACATCACCTTCCTGAATTGTGGCAACAGCTGTACCATCGGCACCAACCAATGCGATTGGTTTAACGAATTCGTCAGTTACGCCAGCATCGTATGATTTTTGGATGGAGGCAACCAAGTCACTGGATTTTTCACCTTCGGCTTTCACCAATAGGTCGTAAGCTAATTTAACGCGTTCCCATCTGTTGTCACGGTCCATCGCATAATATCTACCGATGGCAGAAGCGAAGGTACCTGAACTTGTTTTGAGGTATTCCTGCAAATCTTTGACATAGCCGATTCCAGCATTGGGATCTGTATCACGACCATCTAAGAAGGCGTGGATAAATACCTGATCACTGGTTAGCCCGGCATGTTTTGCGGCGTCGCAAAGACCTTTCAGATGTTTGGTGTGCGCATGCACGCCACCGTCAGAAAGCAAGCCGATAAAGTGTACTTTTTTATTGTTTTCAAGCGCATATTTAAATGCATCCTGGATAACGGTATCTGTATTGAATACGCCGTCATTTACGGCTTTGTGAATACGTCCTAATTCTTGATAGACAATTCTTCCGGCGCCTAGATTCATGTGGCCAACCTCGGAATTCCCCATCTGTCCTGCAGGAAGGCCAACGGCTTCACCGGAAGCTTCCAGACTTGAATTTGGGTATGTGTCCAATAAATGATCTAAAAATGGAGTATTTGCAGCTTCAACTGCATTTGATTTATCATGTTTTCCGTATCCTAGTCCGTCTAGGATCATGAGTGCAACTTTTTTCTTATTCATCGTATAACAAAGATAACCTTAATTTTAGAATCTATCAATGCATCTTTAAAATCTTCCCTTGTTTATATCTAATAATTTTATAGGTTTGTGGCATAGTTTATGTTTGGAGTAAGCTATGCTACCTAATGATTGATACATCTATTGTGGAAACTGTTCTATCTTATTCTGAGCTATATGAAACTTTTGAGCTATTGCGTATTTATATTTGTCTATAGTCTTTTTATACACATTGACGCCTCAGGGCATATTTCTAAAGATTTTAACGACTTATCGCAGCCTGCTTTACGGGTCGAGGGATTGTCCTTGGGAAGTATTTCCGAAGAACTTAAAACCTATTTAAGGGAGGGGAATGCAAAGAATATAGCTAAATATTTTGGATCCAATCTGACCTTGTCTATTTTGGGTGAAAATGGGGTGTATACCAAATACCAGTCCGAGATTATGTTGGGTACATTTTTTAACCAGCATAAACCCAAGACAGTCAAACTGACTCAGGCCAGCAATGCGAATAATGGTTATCAATACTTTACCTTTTCATTGGCTACCGAACAAGCAAATTACCGCATATTTATTAAGATCGGAGCTGGATCCAATAACCAGTCCATCGAGGAACTTCGGGTAGATAAAAATTAAGCCAGACACTATTTTTTTATCATTCTATTTTTCGATTAAAAAATTATTCCACATCTTAGCCCAATAAATTGTATTTATGGAGAAGGAAATTAAGGACTATTTGGCGCAATTTGTAAAACAATCAGTCGCGGAAGATGTTGGGGATGGCGATCATACCTCGTTATCCACGATTGCAGCAGGAGCGCAGGGCGAAGCGAAACTGATTGTGAAAGACGATGGCGTCTTGGCGGGTGTTGAAGTTGCCCAGGCGATCATCAGCTACATCGATAAGACCTTAACCTGTGAAGTGTTTATTCAAGATGGTAGCCAAGTAAAAGTTGGTGATATAGCCTTTTTTGTCCGCGGGAATATTCGGAGTATTTTGTTGGCAGAGCGTTTGGTGTTGAATGTCATGCAACGTATGAGTGGCATTGCGACGACAACCCGAAAATATGTAGACCTGTTAAAAGGTACAGGAACCCAAGTATTGGATACCCGCAAGACGACACCCTTACTCCGTGTATTGGAAAAAGAAGCTGTCAAAATCGGCGGGGGTACCAATCACCGTTTTGGTTTATTCGACATGATCCTGATCAAGGACAATCATGTGGATTATAGTGGTGGAATTGTACCTGCATTGACACGTGCAAACGACTATCGGAAGAAATTAAATAAACCAATAGAAATAGAAATTGAGGTCCGAAATTTTGCGGAACTTGACGAAGTTCTTAACTTTGGCGAAGTGGACCGAATCATGTTGGATAATTTTTCACCTGCGGATGTGGCCAAAGCTGTTAAAATTATCGATCATAGATTTAAGACAGAAGCCTCTGGGGGAATAACAATTGATACTATTCGGTCATATGCAGAGGCGGGCGTCGACTATATCTCCGTTGGAGCTTTGACGCACAGTGTCAAGAGCTTGGATCTTAGTTTGAAGGCCAAATTAATATAAGAACTGATTTAATTTAATGATATCGATTTATTTAGTAATTGCAGTATTACTAGCTTATTTGTTTGGTTCTATACCTACAGCAGTTTGGTTGGGCCAAGCATTTTATGGCGTAGATGTTCGTGAGTATGGGAGTGGTAATGCTGGAGCGACTAACACCTTTCGCGTATTAGGACCGCGTGCTGGATCCATCGTGATGTTTGTAGATATATTTAAAGGTTGGACAGCGACAAACCTGGCTTATCTGATTGAGCTGGGGCAGAATACCAGTGATGTTCAGTTCGTTAATTTTCAGTTGGCATTTGGCGTGATTGCTGTGATTGGACACTTATTTCCTGTGTTTGCTGGTTTCCGGGGCGGAAAAGGGGTAGCTACATTGTTCGGAATGATCTTGGCGATACATACACCCGCTGCATTACTCTGTGTATCTGTATTTATCGTTATCCTGTTGACCACCCATTATGTATCACTCAGTTCTTTAGCTGCAGGTTTTACATTTCCCTTTAGTTTGGCCTTTATTTTTAAGACCACAATTCCATCTGTCTTACTTTACGGGATTGCTATCTGTACGCTCCTATTAATTACCCATCAAAAAAATATTGAGCGTTTGCTAAAAGGACATGAATCCAAGATTTATCTATTCAAGAAAAAGACCAAGGAAAAAGAATAGGCACAATAATTGCACGTTCTTAAAAACGGATTTAATAGATTATTATGAAAGGAATATATAAGTATTCGGCTATGGTGTTGGCCTGTGCTACACTGGCATCGGGGTTGTCAGGTTGTGCAACTTCAGCTGTTACGGGGAAAAAATATTTGAAATTGGTCAGTGCTGACCAGGTCAATCAGCAGGCTGCATTAGCCTATAAAGATTTCTTGTCAAAAAATAGTGCTAAGGTAGTTACGGGCACCGCTGATGCGGCGATGGTAAAACGCGTGGGCAACCGATTGGCGACAGCCGTCAACCAATATCTGCAGAGCAAGGGTATAGCCAATAAATATAATTTCAACTGGGAATTTAACTTGGTGAAGAGTGATGATGTGAATGCATGGTGTATGCCAGGAGGTAAAGTGGCTGTCTATACAGGGATATTGCCTGTAACGCGTACTGAGGCTGGAATGGCTACCGTAATGGGGCACGAGATTGCGCACGCCATTGAGGAACATTCCGTCGCGCAGGCATCCAACCAGATGGCTTTACAGATGGGAGGGCAGATCCTAGGCTCAGCAGCAGGGATGACGGGTAGCAGTTCCCTTGGTATTTTTAACAATCTATATGGTTTAGGAGGTAGTTTGGCACAGTTAAAATTCTCGCGAAGCGATGAGTCCTCTGCGGATCAAGCGGGTTTGATTATTATGGCATTGGCCGGTTACGATCCCAACGAAGCCATTGGTTTTTGGAAGCGTATGGCATCAGGCAGCCAGAAGGGCCAACCTGAGTTTTTGAGTACTCACCCGAGCGATGCACGACGTATTGCCGATATTGAGAAGCAGATTCCAACTGCGATGCGGTATTACAAAAAATAGAGCGTAATTTAATTATAATAGAAAGGGAGCATATCAGATGCTCCCTTTTTTGTTTCAGTCTTCGCTATTTTAGTTTATATACCAGCAATAGCATCGGATATTCCTAAGACAACACCGAGCATCAGTCCAAGGAGATTAAATCCAATTGTAATGATGACGATGATCCCGATGAATTTATAATGTTTTTTTAAGGCATCGAAACAAAGCTCCAACTGGATACTATCGCGGTTTTCAATGGCTTTTTTTGCCTTTGATCCAAAATTATATAAATAAAAGATCGGGAGACAGGAGAAGGCTAGTAACAGGAGATAAAGCACCCCGAATGTGGAGAGCGTGCCGGCCGTGACAAATTCACCCTGACCAAGGGATAAAGCGCTGGCACCAAAGATTAAGCTAATCATGGTTATGGCCGAGATCCCGATAAAAATAAAACAGACAATGGCTAAAAAATTAGCCCATTTAGCTGCTGAAGCTAAAAAAGAAAGCCCTGCTGGAGACAATTTAATGTCTGCGGGTTCTTGAAAAGAAGAATTTTGAATACCGTCTTCCATGAAAAGAGAATTATAAAGGTGTGCGAATTTCTAAAAAGTTCTCCGTTTTTAAAAACAGATTTTTATAAAAAACCATTTCTAAATAACAATAGTTTACAGTTTTAATATAAATACTAGGTTAAGTAGCGCAATTGCTACAAAGAGCGAGTTGATCGATAATGCTCGGCTGGCAGAAAGTTAGTGATTTTTTTAAACAAAGGCGATATTGGAATGGAAGAATGTTGTTACAAAAAGCAATTTAATAATCAATCTGAGTGTTTTTGGGTTAATGTTTGTTCTTTTAGTGTTAATTTTTTATTAATTTTCTTTAACATGTGTTTTGTGGTTTATAAAATAATATTACATTTGATTATATTAAATTAAATTTAAATTTTATGAAAATTATTCGGATTTTAGCACTTGGGTTAATAGTGCTTACCATGTCTTGCCAAAAAGAACAGTTTGATAGTCTAAACTCTGTTGAAGATTCTATTAAAAAAAAAGCTAATGTTTCGACCTCATTAAATACGTACTCTTTTGATTGGGAAAATGCAACTTATTTACCATCAAAAAACAATACGAATCAACTTCTTTTGCCATGGAAGTCTGGTACAACTTCTATCAACCCAGAATATGCTGATGATTATAAAAAGTACGACGGCTGGGAATTAGCTTATAATACCTTTAACCCAGATGTTTTTCTGAATGATGTTAATTATAACTACTATTTTGCATTGTATAATAAATACAGGGGAGTTTTGAGGTTTTATCACTGGTTGCCTTCTAGTTCGGTTGCTAGCACCTATGTTGAGCATGGATTGAAATTATATGGTAGTTATAATTCAAATATTTTAAATTATAATGCAGTCGAAAGAGTAAGCCCAGTGAATCAAAAGTCATTTTCCATGATTGAAAATCAGAAGCTAACTTATTCTGGCGGAACCTGGTATATTTTTGAATATGAAATGGCCTATGACCCTAATATAAAAAATACTTCGTTTCCATCATTCGGACTCTCTTCTGTACCTTCCTGGGTAAATTTATCACAAATCAATATTAATGGAACAGCTACAGGGAAAATTGAAGGAACAATTGGCAATCCTGGTTCAAGCTTTAATTTAACCGGGCTATTACAAAATGGAACAGCTACTTTGATGGGTAATTGGGCTAATTCACTTTTTTTAAGCATCTTTACTTCTTCAGCCACCGGGCAAGCGGAATTAACGAAAACTTTAACTGATGGTGGAAAAGGTATAGTCAAGGGAATTATTAACGGTTTACTCGGTTTAGGGGGTACGGGAAATACGTTTCAGAAAGTTAAGCTTAATCTCAATACAGATATTAAATTGAACGGAAGTATCACCTCAAGTGGCTCTCTTTTTGATATGAAGTTTGCTATTCCAGGTCAGTCGAATAGCACGAGTATTTTTGGGGTCAATTATCATAAGAATCTTGGGATTTTTAGTTTAGCTAATACTCCTATAATAACCAATGTTGGTGATGCATCTACGATAGTAATAAAGGACGATCAATATAATGAAGATGAATATCATAATATAACTGTTAATTCCCTTACGATAAAACAGTCTTCTGTTAATATTGTATGGAATCCCGATATAATAAATATAACACCGGAAGGAGCTCGTATTGAAAATTTGCAGATGCAAATTGTGAATATATATCCAACTGGACAATATAGTTTTGGAACAACAAACAGTCTAGATAATTTGAAAGCGCCAATTGAGGTTGGTAGAGATTGCTATTTCACCGGTAACCTCTTGATAGAAAAAAATGGTATTCAAGATCTGGCCCTATCAAAACCAAATTCTACAGACCCATTTGTACTTGTAAGAGCAGATAGCGGTTTTACAACCGAAGATGAATTTGGAATTAGATTTATTTTTGACGTTGTACCTAATAACGGAGCTCCGAAAACTAAAATAATTAGGACATTCCAAGCCAAGACGGGTATAGGTTATTAAATTAAGTGAGAGTATATTATATCTTTAATAGTGAGCTATTTAATATAGAGCTGTATAATAGTTGAAAACTGGGATTTGCAAATCAGAAATAGATTTGGGAGACAGCTTTAAAATTATAAAAGATCTGAAAAAGGACAAAATTCATTAAGAACTTGGTTCGTTTCCATTTACTTTTGATACAGCCCTATATCAATTATATTGAGATTTTTAGAAAGAACAAAATAATATCACAGGTAAATTGTTGTTACAAATACGAATGGGGGAATGGCTGTGGAAAACTATTTTTCAACGATACGGTTTTGTTCAAATAAAGGTTTAAAAGGTATTATAACGTTTTTTTAATTAAAAATTGTGTTGGAAGGTAGGTATTTGCTAGTGAATAGCAGGAAGTAGATGTGTTGTAGTATGTTAAGTTTATATTAAGTCCTTTGTTATTTGAAATCTCTTAGTAATTTTGCTTAACATTTTTTAACAAATCACATTATATGAAAAGATCTTTACTCTTTTTCGCTCTTGTAATGGCCAGTTATGGTGCTGTACAAGCTCAGGTCACGACAAGTAGCGTTACAGGTATTGTAAAAGAAGCAAATGGCAGTGTTACTTCGGGAGCAACTATCAAGGCGACACACGTGCCATCGGGAACGGTTTATTCGGGTTCTTCAAACTCAGTAGGTCGTTTTAATTTACCAGCGATGCGTGTTGGTGGCCCTTATAGGATAGAAGTAACCTACGTTGGGCAAAATCCTATTGTTTATAATGATGTTTATATACAATTAGGGCAACCTTATGTATTGAACAGTACTTTTGGAAGTGCCGAAACTGTTTTGGATGAGGTTGCTGTCACTAGGAAGGGAGGATCGAAAAACTTAAAAACTGGGGCTGAAACATCTATCTCCAGAAAGCAGATGGAAAACTTACCAACTGTTTCACGTTCAATAGAAGATTTTACGAGACTAACGCCACAGGCTGATGTTAAAGGAGGTTCTGTTTCTATTGGTGGAATGAATAATAGATTCAACCAATTTACTATTGATGGGGCTGTTACCAACGACGTTTTCGGTCTAAATGCGAATGGATTAAATGGTGGAGGTAGTGGTACGAATCCAATTTCTTTGGATGCTATCGAACAAATGTCTGTACAGGTTGCACCATTTGATGTGCGTACAAGTGGTTTTGCTGGTGGTGGTATTTCAGCTGTTACTAAATCAGGGACAAATGAATTTCAAGGTTCGGTTTATCACTATTTCAGAAATCAAGATTTAACAGGGAAAACGCCGAAGTCGTTAGTTAAAAATGGAGGAGAAAGAACTAAACTAGCAAATTTCTCCGAAAAAACATATGGTGTCCGTTTAGGAGGGCCTATTGTTAAGGATAAATTATTCTTCTTTGTAAATTACGAACATACCAAGAATAACACTCCCGAAAATTATCCCGTAGGATCGTCGAGCTCCAATTTATTAGAAGCTGATGCGAAACGTATTTATGATATTGCATTGAGTAAATATGGTTATGACGCAGGTTCATACACAGACTTAGCGGATGAGAATACATCTAATAAAGTAATGACGCGTTTGGATTGGAATATTAATGAAAAGAATAAACTTTCTTTAAGATACAATTATGTGGACGGTGTTGACATGGGCAATACTCGGACACAGTCTTCTCTGACTTTTGGTAACGGTGCAATTTTAAAAGATTTTAAGTCGAATACGCTTACTTTGGAATTGAGTAGTCGAATTAACAATTCATTAGCGAATAGTTTTATTGCTGGTTATTCAAGAGTAAGAGATTCCAGAAGTTATAAAGGACAGTTATTTCCGAATGTAAGGATAAATACCACAAGGCAAGTTGATGTAAACGGAGCCCCTCAGACTTTAGCAGGTACCTATTATTTAGGCGTTGATCCGTTTAGTAATATTAATCAGTTAGATCAGGATGTTTATACTTTGTCAAATAATCTGACTTGGTATAAAGGACTTCATACATTAACTTTCGGTACGCACAATGAATTTTATAAGATGTATAATGCCTATACACAAAATTCGAATGGTGCATTTATATTTAGTAATTCCAAAGCAGGCGATATTAATCCTGAAACAGGCAATGTTTATACTGCGATCGAAAATTTTGAGAGAGGAATGGCAAGCAGTATGAACTATAGCTATAGTAATACTGAGGATCCTCGTCAGGGTGCCAAATTTAATGCATTACAGCTTGGATTTTATGTTCAAGACGAATACCAAATGCAAGATAATTTGAAGATAACGGCTGGTCTTCGTGTGGATA
The DNA here is from genome assembly GCF_002472835.1 of Sphingobacterium sp. UBA7249. Classification (NCBI taxonomy): domain Bacteria; kingdom Pseudomonadati; phylum Bacteroidota; class Sphingobacteriia; order Sphingobacteriales; family Sphingobacteriaceae; genus Sphingobacterium; species Sphingobacterium sp. UBA7249. Next base: position 119,367 of record NZ_DKST01000028.1, read on the forward strand.
TTCCAATTTATTTGGATAAACCTATGGAAAATACTGACTTTAATAACTCAATTTTAGCAAAGCAGTATAATGTACAGACTAATCGCATGCCTAGTGCTCCTTTGATGTTCTCTCCTCGAATTGGATTCAACTGGGATGTGAATAGAGATCGTTCGACCATTGTACGTGGAGGGATGGGGATATTCACTTCACGAGTTCCATTTGTCTGGGCAGCAGGCGCCTTTACACAAAGTGGTGCATTATTGGGCGGAAATAGCTTAGGTAATGGTACTGACGCTAATGTTCCCTTTATCAGTGATGTTAACAAATTGCCTAAATATGATGGAGCGGTTACGCCGTCCGGAAATATTACTGTACTTGATAAAAATCTGAAGCTGCCGCAAATTGCGCGTTTTTCTGGAGGCGTAGATCAGGTATTACCATATGGAATTAAAGGAACTTTAGAGTTTATCTATTCGAAAAATTTAAGTGCATTCAATTTTAGAGATTTAAATCTCGAAAGACCTATTGGTATGTTAGAAGGAGCAGATAATCGCCTGGTTTACGATGCGAATAATAATAATCGTCGTGTCCTAGATAATTATACGGAAGTTATTTATGTGAACAACGTTAATAAAGGGTACTCTTGGTCAACAACGGCCTCTTTAGCTAAAAGCTTCCTATTTGGTTTAGATGCATCTGTAGCTTATACTTATACCGCTGCTAAAGATCTAATCTCTGGGACATCTTCTCAAAACCAATCGAATTGGTATAGAGTTGCTTCTGTAAATGGTTCAAATAATGTAACCCTTGCACATAATCCATTTAGTACAGGAAGTCGCGTTATCGGATTTTTATCCTTCTCGAAAGAATACTTAAAGCATTTAGGTACATCGGTATCTCTAGTTTATACCGGACAATCTGGAGCGAGATTCTCCTACCTAGCAGGAGGGAATTTAACTGGGTATGCGGCATCTACAAGCAATCAGTTCAATTTGATGTATATCCCAAGAAATGAATCTGAGATTACATTTGTGAAGAATGAAACTCAAACGCCACAACAACAATGGGAAGCTTTTAATAATTTCATTGAGTCAAATGACTATCTGAAATCAAGAAGAGGACAGTATGCGGAAAGAAATGGGGCAAGATCACCGTTCTCCCACAAATTTGACTTAAAGATTGTTCAAGACCTATTTACAAATATTGGAAATACTAAAAATAAACTTCAACTTTCGGTTGATATCATGAATGTTGGTAACTTATTAAATGGTAATTGGGGTAAGCAATATACAGGTGCTGGAAGTTTTTGGGATAATAGCTTTATTCCTATTGCATTCGCTGGTTATGAAGGAACTACTAAAAAACCTACTTATAGGTTAAATGACACAAACAATAATATACCTTACTATGTTCAAGATATCTATTCAAGATGGTCTGCGCAAGTCGGTATCCGTTATATCTTCAATTAAATTAATCTGAAGAACATATCATAAGAAAAACCGTCCTAGATGATAGGGCGGTTTTTTTTATATGTTAAATTTTGTTTTTTTTGGGGGACTATGAAGAAAAGTAAGGTCGCAGCCGAATAAGCGGCGAAGCAGTTCCGAATGAGTTTCGAAGATAGGATCAACAACTATTACAAAATGTCAATCGTACCAACTTCCTATTTTCTTCGCCATTTTTCCTGACTTTATTCGTCCTTTGTTCCTCTTTTGGTTTACAGTTAGCCTATTGTTGACCTATTACAGTAGGCCAATAGTAGGCTAACTGTAGGTGAAACTTAAAACGAAGCCAGGAAATGATAGAAGGAAAGTGTATAGTTGAGTTCTGGAGGTAACTACATCAATGGTTGTATCTTCTTAAACATTTGAGTACCATGGATAAATCGCCTTCTTTTTTTGATAAGCGAATATTTGGCCTATCTTTGAAATAGGAGAGATAGGCAAATTAACGGAGGAAGACCTTATGTCATACGAAGCAAGTTTAAAACATAAAATAGATGCCGAAAGTGTTTTCAAATCTGTATCAGATATCGGAGGCGAGGAAGTTCTCATTGAAGATTATGTTAAAGGTTTTAAAGAAGGTTTCACTATAGGATATAAGGAAAGTTACGAAATAGGCTTTAAATACGGTCTCAAAGAAGGTAAACATGAAAAAGCTATTGAATTTGCACGTACAATGAAACAAGATGGCATTCCAATGGCGCAGATTATGCGTTATACAGATTTATCTGCCGAAGAAATCGAAAAACTTTAATCATATAATCCGCTGCTACATAACAACCCAATTATTTTTTTGATTATCCTTTGGTATTTATAATCTTTGTATAGATTATAACATACAAATTATGGGAAGCCCCCACGAGCGATCTTTCGGTATAACATTGCCCAATTCTATCGGACATTATCCATTAGGTGATCAGGGACTCGTCCTCTCTTTTGCTGATACAATTTCCCTGGATGTCAATGTGCAGATCCGCCAAATTGCAACCTGCCTCGACAGCTGGCTTCAGCCCGGCATAATCGAATATGTTCCAGCATATACAACAATTACAATTTATTATGATCCGCTGCTGACCTCCTATAATGACTTACTATCTGCTTTGCAACCAATTGTGCGCGATATAGCCGAAAATCAAGAATATAAGCGTGTTAAAAAAGAGATCCCCATCTATTACAACGGGGAAGATCTGGCCTATGTAGCACAATATCATGGACTGTCTGAGCAAGAGGTGGTCCGTATACACAGTGAAGGGGAATATCTGGTGTATATGCTTGGTTTCGTTCCCGGATTTCCTTATTTGGGTGGGATGGACAGCCGGATCGCGACACCGCGAAAAGAGGTCCCCCGTCTGAAGATTGAGGCTGGTGCTGTGGGCATAGCCGGACAACAGACTGGTGTGTATCCCATAGCCACCCCCGGGGGCTGGCAGATTATCGGACATACACCGCTGCAGCTGTTTGACATCACGCAGGAGAACCCCTCACTGCTCGAAGCAGGGGATCGCGTAGCTTTTATTCCCATAACTTACGATGAATTTGTACAACTAAAAACTCAAGGCAATGGGCATTAAAGTCGTTAAAGCGGGTATGCTGACTACGGTACAGGACTTGGGACGTTACGGGCTACAACGTTACGGTATGCCCGTCAGTGGTGCAATGGATAGCTATGCGCTGCGTCTTGGTAATCATATCCTTGGTAATCCGGACAATGAAGCAGCAATCGAATGTACGCTCCTCGGCCCGACGATTTATTTCGAACAGGGACAGCTTATCGCTATTACAGGGGCTGATCTATCACCCACGGTCGATGGTGATCCGCTGCCCATGTGGAGACCGTTCTTTATAGGGGCTGGTTCACTGCTCTCTTTCGGACAGCCAAAGTTAGGTTGCCGGGCTTATATTTGTTTTCAGGGTGGGCTTGATATCCCCGAATTAATGGGTAGCAGATCAACATACAGTAAAGGACAAATAGGCGGCTGGCAGGGAAGGTCTCTTCAGGAAGGCGATAAGATCGCTTTTCGTCGCTATTATGTAGGGAAAGAGGAGGCGTTTCATTGGGCTGTGGATCCTAACTTATATCCTGACCTAGCAACGACTGTCATCCGGGTAATGGAAGGACCTCAATTCGCCGGCTTTGAAAGCGAAGCTCAAAAAAGCTTCTTCTCGGATGTATTTACCATGAGCAACAACTCGGACAGGATGGGCTATCGGCTAACATCCAAACCGTTACGGCTAAAGGAACAAAAGGAACTGTTGTCGACGGCGGTGACATTCGGCAGTATACAGGTGCCTCCCGATGGCAACGCAATTATCCTAATGGCTGACCATCCGACCACAGGTGGCTATCCGCTGATTGCGCAGGTAGCGACTATCGACCTGCCGCTCCTAGCTCAAAAACGACCAAATGATTGCATCAGCTTTGAGCGGATCAGCCTGGACGAAGCGCACAACCTATTAAAGAGACAGCATGCTCAATTAAAGAAACTCAAAAGCGCAATTGCATTGAAATATGAATAAACCACTTACTGTAGATTTAAATTGTGACATGGGCGAGAGCTTCGGCGCTTGGAAAATGGGCGATGACGAGGCGATCCTGCCGTATGTTTCGGCTGTAAATATTGCCTGCGGTTTTCATGCCGGAGATCCCGCAACGATGATGAAGACGGTGCGGCTTGCCCTGAAATACAAGGTCAAAATCGGTGCTCATCCGGGCCTTCCGGATCTGGTAGGCTTCGGCAGGCGTGAGATGCAGCTGACAACGCAGGAAGTGTATGAGTTGGTGGTCTATCAGGTCGGTGCGCTTGCTGCTTGCGCCAAAGTGCAGGGTTCAGCGCTACACCATGTCAAACCGCACGGAGCGCTCTACAATATGGCAGCAAAGAAATCTGAACTGGCAGTTGCAATTGCAGCAGCCATTTATGACATAGACCCTGGACTTGTATTATATGGGCTTTCGGGGAGCGAACTGATTAAAGCTGGCAAAACCAAAGGACTGAAGGTTTATAGCGAGGTCTTTGCCGATCGTACTTATCAACAGGATGGTACATTGACCGCCCGTTCGGATAAACATGCGCTGATCCACGATCCCAAGTTGGCCGCAGAGCAGGTGGTTGGTATGATTAAAACTGGAAAAGTTACCTCCCTGCAAGGTACTGCCGTCGATATCCAGGCGGATACCATCTGCCTTCATGGCGATAGCAAGGAGGCCGTTCAATTTGCCATGACAATCAATCAAGTGTTGAAAGATCATCATATTCTTATCCGATGAAACAAAGAAATACCTCAGCACTTATCGGTGCGGCATTATTGATGGCAACATCGGCCATAGGTCCGGGTTTCTTGACCCAAACGACGGTTTTTACTAAATCACTGGGTGCTAGCTTTGGATTCGTTATTCTGGTATCGATACTGATTGATATCGGTGTGCAGTTAAACATCTGGCGCGTGATAGCGGTGTCTGAAATGAGGGCACAGGATATTGCCAATAAATTGTTGCCGGGATTAGGAGGCTTCATTTCCCTGCTTATTATCCTCGGTGGACTGGCATTCAATATCGGTAATATCGCTGGGGCTGGCCTGGGACTGGAGGCGCTCTTCGGGGTCCATGTCATGACCGGTGCTTGCATCTCGGCGTTAATTGCCATTGCTGTATTTATCAACAAGCAGATTGGTAAAGCGATGGACCGTTTTACGCAACTCATGGGGGCAATTATGATATTGGCTTTTATCTACATCACAATGATTTCTTCGCCGCCCCTGGGCGAAGCGGTACTGCGTACGGTTGCTCCAGCAAAGATTGACTTTATCTCCATTATTACACTAGTCGGTGGTACCGTTGGTGGTTACATCACGTTTGCTGGTGGTCATCGCTTGATCGATGCGGGGGTAAAGGGGTTTGATGCTTTACCTACGGTAAATAGAAGTGCAGTCATGGGGATATCGGTTGCCTCGCTGGTCAGGGTCTGCCTGTTTTTGGCCGCGCTGGGTGTGCTGAGCCAGGGTTTACCGATTGACGATGCTAATCCGACAGCCTCGGTCTTCCAGCTTGCCGCAGGCAATTTTGGTTATCGTCTATTTGGCCTGGTGATGTTTGCTGCTTCAATTACGTCCATTATCGGGTCGGCTTACACTTCCGTCTCTTTTATAAAAACATTCAGCACTCGGATCGCTAAAAATGAAAATTGGATTATTATCGGCTTCATATTGATTTCCACCCTAATCTTCGTTTCAGTGGGTAAACCTGTTCAGCTATTGATTATCGCTGGCGCCGTTAATGGTATTATATTGCCTATCTCGCTGACCGTGATGCTTATTGCGGCCTATAAACCGGCGATTGTAGGTGTATATAAACAACCGATTATCCTTACGCTGATTGGCACAACGATCGTGATCTTAATGGCATTTATGAGCCTGCGCGTAATGTTGGATTTATAATTCTTATTCTTTTAAATCACAGGATCAATATTTCCACCTAAATGACCGAAAATTACCCCTTAAAATGTAGTTGAATAGTGATATTTGGTGTAATAACTAAATATAAACCCAGCTAATGATAACGATTGTGAGGTCAATACTCTCGGGTATTGCTGTGTCTTTGGCACTATATGCTACGGCACAAAACGTAGATTTAAAAAACTGGCCTGAAAAGGCCAATCCAATAAGCGTTGGCCGTTTGGTCGCACAGCGTTTTGTCGAAAGTCCACATAATAGCTTTAAACCACCGGCGCCACCCAAATCCATTACTTATCCTGAAGTATGCGCATGGTATGGTGCATTGAAGTTTGCTCAAGTTAGCCAAGATAAGGCGCTTCTCAATAAGCTAACACAACGTTTTATGCCTTTTTTTGATACGGAGAAGCATTTGGTTCCCCGGCCTTGGCATGTGGATTATGCGGTATTCGGAACTGTCCCGCTGGAATTGTATCAGCAGACAAAAAACAAAACTTTTCGCGAAATGGGGATGCGTTTTGCTGATGCTCAATGGAGCATTCCTATTGATTCTCCTCAAACGGTGAAAGATGCTTATCAAAAGTTTCTGGATAAGGGGCTGACCTGGCAGACCCGTTATTGGATAGATGATATGTATATGATTACCATGGTGCAGTCCAAAGCATTTCAGGTGACTGGCGAGCGTAAATACATCGACCGTGCCGCCCATGAAATGCTTGTTTACCTCGATACCATTCAAAAGGAAAACGGCTTATTCTATCACGCCCCGGATGCACCTTTCTTTTGGGGAAGGGGAAATGGCTGGATGGCCGCAGGCATGAGCGAACTGCTGTCGGCCTTACCCAACGATAACCCCAATAAATCCGCAATATTGGGCGCTTACCGAAAAATGATGGCCAGCCTCAAAAGGTATCAACGTGAAGATGGCCTATGGGGGCAGCTGATAGACAAGCCGGAATCTTGGCCGGAAACCTCGGGCTCGGCCATGTTTACTTATGCGCTGATTACCGGAGTGAAAAATGGCTGGCTCGATGCTAAAGAATATACTCCGATAGCACGCAAGGCCTGGATAGCACTGGTCGGATATATCAATAAGGAGGGGGATATCGCCAATGTCTGTGAGGGTACCAACAGAAAAAATGATTATCAGTATTATCTGGATCGAAAACAAAAGACTGGTGATATGCATGGACAGGCGCCAATACTCTGGTGCATATATGCCCTGTTAAAAAAATAAGCTGTTATGGAGAAAATCCTGATTATCCTGATGCTGTTGCTCTGCAGCCTGGCTGAGGCACAGCCCATTCAATGGAAAGAGCAATATCCCGGTGTGTGGAAAGGAACCTTTGGGCAACCTGAGCAATATACCTTATTGGGAGCTGCGGGTAGTAAACCTCGCGCTTCGACTCTCGAACAGCTGCAGTCAACCGACTTTCCACTGCCGAAAATGGACGTGCACGCAGAACTGATCGACGGGAAAACGTATGTGCGGATGCCATTGACAAAAAATGAGCAGATCTACGGTTTGGGACTGAATTTTCAAACGGTTCACCAACGAGGCAAGATACTTAACCTGCATGTGGATCACTATGGCGGCAAGGACAACGGACGCACACACGCGCCGGTCCCTTTTTACGTTTCCTCCAAAGGGTATGGTGTCCTTGTCAATTCGGCGCAGTACCTTACCTATTATGTGGGGACCGGGGTTCGTAAAGAAGCGAAAGAGCCGTCGGAAGCCAAGGATCGTAATACCGATAAAAGCTGGAGCTCACGCCCTTATTCGGATGCGGTGGAAATTTTTATTCCGGCTGCAGGCGTGGAAATTTATGTATTTGCAGGTGTAAATCCTTTGGATGCAGTCAAACGTTACAACTTATTTTGCGGCGGTGGTACCTTGCCTCCACGATGGGGACTGGGCTTTACGCAGCGGGTACAAAAGCTTTATACGGCCGAAGAGGTGCTCAATGAAGCCTCTCAATTTGAAGAGCATGGTTTTCCGCTCGATTTCATCGGTCTTGAACCTGGATGGCAATCCCGCGCCTACCCATGTACATTTGAATGGGACAAAGGACGTTTTCCCGATCCAGCTTCTTTAACTCAAAAATTGGCCGCTAAGGGCGTGCGTTTGAACCTTTGGACAAATCCATATATCTCACCGGAAGCTGGAATCAGCAAGGCGATCGAGCCCTTTACTGGTTCGCATACTGTTTGGAGCGGTACAGTTCCGGATTTGAACCATCCAGAAGCTAAAAAAATCCTTGCCAAACAGTTCACCGATGCGCAGCTTAATATCGGTGTCAGTGGCTATAAAATAGATGAAGTCGATGGCTACGATTATTATCTTTGGCCTGATATGGCTAAGTTTCCATCGGGTATCAGTGGTATCCAAATGCGGCAAACCTATGGTGTACTTGCACAAAAGCTTACCGATAGTTTATATCGAAGCAGGAATACACGAACGTATGGGCTCGTACGTGCGTCGAATGCGGGAGCCAATAATTTACCCTATGTCATCTACAACGATTACTATAGCCATCAAGATTTTATCACAGCACTGGTCAATAGTGGATTCTGTGGTGTGCTATGGACGCCGGAAGTACGGGGATCAAAGACGGGAGAGGAATGGCTGCGTCGTTTTCAATCCGTTGTCTTTTCGCCAATGGCCATGATTAATGCCTGGTCCAGTGGGACAAAACCTTGGTCTTTTCCGGAAGTCGCTGATCAGGTGAAGTACTATGCGCAATTGCGGATGGAACTGATGCCGTATTTATATTCCGAATTTGCCAAGTATCACTTTGAAGGGACGCCGCCTTTCAGGGCGATGGCCCTGGAGGAGGGCTTTCAGGGACAGACAAAGGCGGTGTTGGGCAATCGGGACCTGGAAACAAACCCTTATCTGGAAGCCGTCAATGGGGAGGTCAAAGATCAATATATGTGTGGCGAATATATACTGGTTGCGCCTTTATTTGCTGGAGAATCATCCCGTAAGGTGCTGCTGCCCAAAGGGAATTGGTATGACTTCTACACGGGGAAATATGTCGGAAATGGAGAAGAGGTCCTTGCCAATCCGGGGATAGACCGCATTCCGGTTTATGTCAAAGATGGGGGTATCATACCCATGATGAGCAGTCGCTTACATGCACCGCTAGCAAATGAGAAAGTCGATTTGACGATTCGCCACTATGGGGAGAGGGAGGGAATTTATCAACTATATGACGATGACGGTGTTAGCTTTGACTATGAAAAAGGCGCCTATGCCTGGCGTCGGGTGCTGATCAGAAAAAATGCACAGGGGCGCCTAAGCGGAGAAATAGCAAAACCTCAACAGGGGAAGCCAAATACATTTGGAAAAGTGCGATTTGAATTTATGACAAACTAAGAAGAACATGATTTTATCCGGAACAGCAAAAATGTGCCGATTTTAGGATAACTGACCATTTTTTACGCCTTAAAAGACCAAATTTACCCCCTTTAATACGATAGAGAAATCGATATTTGGGTAATAACGAATTGTGAAAAATAACCAATTAAGGGATTTGGGATGAATCCGTCATGAGCTTTTGATCGGCGTTTTGCCGAGACCAAACGAGCGTGGGAGCTAAATTCCTTTGGATAATAAATAACCAATTAATAAATAACTAATTATGACAAAAAGTATCACGAAAATGGGGTGCTTTGTACTCTGCCTATTTTTAATAACGGGGAGTTTGGGCTTACCGCTCTTTGCCCAGCAAAATATGCGGATCTCGGGCAAAGTGAGCAATAGTAAAGGTGATGCGCTACAGGGGGTGAGCGTACGTATTAAAGGGAAAAGCCAAGGAACAAGTACGGATGCCGCCGGGAAGTATCAGATCGAGGCTGCGCCAGCAGCGATTCTGGTCTTTAGTCAGGTAGGCATGAAGGTGGAAGAAAGAACAGTCGGTAGTCAACGACAGATTGATGTTCAGCTTGGTGAAAATGAGAATGCACTGGATGAGATCGTTGTTACCGGGTATGGTAGCGTAGCTAAAAAGCGGGATCTAACAGGTGCGATATCCTCTGTCAACGCCAAAAAAATTCAGGAAAGACAGCCAGTCAATCTATTTGATGCCTTACAAGGACAAGCCGCCGGTGTACTTATCGTTAACGATGGCGGTGCAGAACCCGGGGCAACGGGATCTATACAAGTCCGTGGTACCTCTACCCTGAATGGTGGAAATGGCCCTTTGTATCTAGTAGATGGTGTTATCAATCCGGATGGTGCAAATATTAATCCGACAGATATTGAAAATATTGAGGTGCTTAAGGATGCTGCATCGGCGTCTATCTACGGATCCCGGGCAGCGAATGGTGTTATCTTGATCACAACCAAGCGTGGTGCAGAAGGTAAACCTCTGATCAATGTCAACTATAACCATCTCTTTGGTCGTTTGGCCCATTATATTCCGGTGAGTAATTCGGCTGAAGTTCGTGAATTTAGGACTATACAGGGGCAAGGTAGCAGTGTTGATTCACTGAATCCTAGTTTTAATGCAGACAACAATCTCCAAAAGCTATTGCTGGGCAACCTCGCACAAAAGAAAGAAATCAAGTTAAGTATTGGTGGTGGACAAAAAAATCTCCGTTACTACAGCAGTTTAAATTATTTGGATGATAAGTCTATTATCTTGAATAGCTATGCAAAACGTTTGCAGTCGCGGATCAATGTGGAATATCAAGCCTCATCAAAACTGAGATACGCGAATAATATCTCCTTTGCCTGGCAAAAAGGCAATTCCATTCCAATTGCCAATACGGTGCGCGTCGTGATGGACAGGCCGGCGTATTCGTTGATCTACTATCCTGACGGATCATTGACAAGTTATATCGGATCTAAACGAAATCCTATTGCGAATGCATTATACGAACAGAACATTAGTGAGACGTATTCCGGTCAGTTCAATAATCAATTGGACTATCAGTTGATGAATGACCTCAAACTGACGACTTTATTTAATGCACGGTTGGATAACTTGCAAAATACAGGTTTTTCACCGCGTTTTATATCGGCTAATAAAGACCAAAATAGTGGATCGAACGAATTTACCAAGACTTTCTCTTGGGAATTCCAGGCATTTGCCAATTACAATAAAACATTTGCAAAGGACCATAATGTATATGCCCTGTTAGGATTTAGCGCTGATCGTAGACGTTTTGATCGTTTCCATTCTGAATATTTGAACAGTGTAAACGAAGAGGTCTTGGTCACATTTCCGGATTATCTGACCTCCTCCAAGACGTATACATCAGCGACAGCAAATGCAACAGCTTCGGTATTTAGTCGAATTGGTTATAACTATAAGAGCCGTTACCTCCTCCAGGCCTCGTACAGAAGAGACGGGTCTTCAAGATTCGGTCCGAGCAACAAATGGGGAAACTTTTTCTCAGGATCTGCTGCTTGGCGTTTTTCGGATGAAAACTTTATGAAATGGACTAAGCCGGCATTACAGGATGCGAAACTGCGCTATAGTTTTGGCCAGCTTGGAAATGATAAGATCGGGGATTACGAATCTTATGCCAAGGTAGCATTTGGTGGTAATTATAATGGTGTGGGAGGAGCGGCAATGACCCCGACTTTAGGTAATTATCTGATTAAATGGGAAATGACGACGCAGAACAATGTGGGGTTGGATCTTACCTTTCTCAATGGAAGATTGGGCTTTACCGCTGATTACTATGTGAAAACCACAACGGATCTGTTATATCCTAGAGAACTACCTAAAGAAACCGGATACACAAAGCTTCAGGTGAATGTGGGATCGATCCGAACCCGGGGAATGGAGTTTGTCGTCACTGCCCGGCCGATCGTCAAGCCTAACTTTACCTGGGAAATCAATGGAAATATCTCCTTTGAACGAGGTAAGGTTGTGAAATTGGCGGACGGTGTTCCTTTCTTTCCGGGGAATAAATGGTATCTCGAAGAGGGGGGACGTATTGGTAATTTTTACGGATGGCGTAATCTCGGTGTATATGCCTGGGATGAGTCCAATGCCTATAACGACAACTGGGATAAATTGACACTTGTGCTTGACGGCCAGGGAAAACCATTGTACCGCGATGGTAAACCTGTATATACTTCAGATGGCCAAAATTATGAAGGTACAGTGCATCACCTTTATGCTCCCGATGGCAAGCTGAAAGGTGGGGATGCCGAATGGCTCAACAGCAAACGCGATAGCTTGATCAATGACGATGACCGTATGATCCTGGGCAATCCTACCCCTGATTTTTACTTTGGTTTTATGCAGACATTTACTTACAACCGATTTTCTTTAAATGTACTGTTCAACGGTGCAATCGGCGGAGAAGTGTACAATGCTTTGTTACAGCGTCAGAACTATCCTTCCAATACAGGCGCGGGATCACCGGATATGGTGTATAATGTATGGCGGAAACCGGGCGATGAGGCCAAGTATCCCTACTATCCTGAGCGAAACAATCGTGGAAACATGAAAACCAACCAAAATAGCCTGTACATCGAAGATGCTTCCTTTATTCGGCTTGCAAGCGCGCGTCTGGCCTATAATTTTAGTCCACGATTGGCCAATAAATTGAAAATGAAAGGCCTTACAACGTATATCTATGGAACAAATTTGTTGACCTGGACAAACTACCGCGGCTATGATCCTGAATTCAGTACCTCAAACCCGCTAACACCGGGTGAGGATGACGGTCGTTATCCTAGAAGAAGAGAATTTGGTTTCGGTGTAAATGTTAATTTTTAGAAGATTTCAATTATGTACAAAATAAAAATTTTAGCAGCATTACTTTTTTTAGGCACTTTGGGCGCTTGCAATAAATTTCTGGATGAAAAGCCTCTTTCAGATGGAACATTGGATCAACATTACAAAAACCTATATGATGTACAGGCGGCAATGGCCGGTATGTATAGTGCTTTTCAGCTTGAAATGGTCGGTAAAGATCAATATAGTGAGAAATATCTTTACTGGGGAGAATATCGGTCAGACAATTTTGATCGCTTTATTAGTTATACCAAGGACTATGTGGATGAAATCGTGTTAAACAGTATCACGCCTTCCAATGATTTTTCAGATTGGAGCGGGCTGTATACAACCATAGGACGGGCAAATAACAATATTAAATATATTCCCCAGGCAGCTCAATTGGATAGTCGGATCACAACGGCCATGCAAAACGATTTTTTGGCACAAAGTTATGCACTTCGCGCGATGTCTTACTTTTATATCGTCCGTGTATGGGGGGACGCACCTATTTGGTTAGAGCCCTATGAAGATGTGGAAAAGCCCGCGGAAAGAGCGCGTGAACCAAAAGATAAAGTCATAAAAGACTTGATTATCCCGGATTTGGAAAAAGCCTATTCCTTGACTACAAAAAACGCCAAAAGCCCCTTATGGACAATCGGCGAAGCTGGAATATGTGCGATCCTGGCTGATGTATACATGTGGCAGGGAGATCATGAAAATGCAATAAAGTGGATAGAAAAATTATTCTTGGCCAAGTCGCCCACCAATGCCGTTTATGCGGGCTTAAATGAAACCAACTTACAGGATGCCGCATCCTGGAAAACGATCTTTACAAATCCGTCAACCAGTAAAGAAACAATCTGGAGTATCCATTGGGATTACCTGAAAAATGGCTGTGCCTGCATGCAGACTTCCTGGACATCAAATAACAAACAGATTGTTGTGGATGAAGGGATCTGGGCAAGCTGGTTCCTACCACAGACGACAGCAAGTCCAAGTCCGGATATTCGGCCAAAACAAACGCTGGATGTCTATTTTGGTATGCCAAGCAATAAACGGGATCGATTTATAAAATGGTATCCAACGGAAGCAAACCCTACCAAGGCGGATCCCTGGCCGGCAACAAATCAATTGCTTCCGGTCTATCTGACGATGTACCGACTGAGTGACATCTATCTGCTGTATGCAGAAGCTTTGAATAGACGTGGCGATCGGGAAAAAGCTATTAAATACGTGAATTTTGTGCGTAAAAGGGCGCAACTGCCGGCGTACGATGTGAACGCTCCTGAGTTAGCAACCCCCCATAAGCTGGAAACTGCTATTTTAAATGAACGGCAGCTGGAGCTTTTTGGAGAAGGAAAGAGATGGTTTGATCTGGTCAGAACAAATCGTGTCAAGGAAGTGATGGATCCTATTCTGAAACGTAGGCAGGAGGATGCCGGAAACCTGGAAATGCCGGGATTCTTGGATCCTCAAAATAGAGCCTACTGGCCATTGAATCGAAATGTTTTGAATTCCAATAGTTTATTGGTTCAAAATCCAGGATATACAGATTAGTAGGAGACCGTAGAAAAAGAAATTATGAAAAGAAATTTTAACATCAAGTGGATACAGGTAGGGGCGATGCTTCTGACCTTATTGACAACAGGCTGTTCTCTCTTCGATATGGAATTGCAGGAAAATTACGATTACGAACATAAAACGCTGGATCCTAATATTGGCATTAGTGCGAAGAAATTTTTAGAAGATCGTTCTTATGGAACGCCCGAGAAGCCAACAGATACGGTCTTCAAGTGGATGCGGATGGGGATGGAATATGCGGGTATTGATCTGAATGAGTTTGAAAAATCCGATCGGACATTTATATTTTTACATAATGATGCAGTCAAAATTTGGGATGCCAAGACAAAAAAGGTGACCGGCGGACTTTTCTTTGATTTTCCTATTGTGACCGGCATGGATGGTGCCGGTACACCGCTGACCAGGCCTGCTACGAAGTGGGAAGATTATAGCAAAGAAGATGTACGGAATTATTTTCTTTACCTCATTTTGGAGGGCAAATATAACTTTGCTGATCTGAGTATCAATAATGTGAAAGCAAAGACGCTGTTGCCAGCCAATACCGTAGCGAGTAAGGGATCTCTATTGGGCTATATGAATGAAGAGAAAGGTTTTGATCAGGAGGGAGCGATGTATTTAAAATTGGTCAATAATAATGACCTGGCGCCGATTCAGATTAATAACAAAACCACTAATAGATCTGGCGGATATGGTGTTACTAATGGCGTGGTCCATGTATACGGTGTAAAGGGAAATACCACCGTTTATCCTTTTATGTCGAAACAATAGGGGGATGCCGGATATGTTGAATATAATCGCTGTAATAACTTCCTTTTCACTGCTAGTGGTGGCTGGAAGCGGTACCCATCAAACAGAAGATGTCGCATTAGGATTGAACAGAGGGGCAAGTGTTCGATGTCATACCATTCAGTCTGCAGCCGATTTACAATCCTTAAGTTTGCAGCCCGGAGATACGATCCTTATGAAGTCCGGGCAATGGACGGACCAGGAGCTTATATTGAGTGGACAGGGGGCAAGCCATCAGCCTATTGTGCTGATGGCTGAGCAACCCGGTGCGGTGACGTTGAAAGGGGCTTCGTCCCTTCGTATTACGGGAACATGGCTTGTGATTGATGGTCTTGTCTTTCAAAGTGGTTATACCGCTGGAAAGAATGTCGTTGATTTTACGGCATCTTCTGCAAATTGCCGATTGACCAATACTGCTATTATGGATTTTAATCCTCCTGCAGCAGCTACTGACTACCGCTGGATTTCCATCAATGGATCCAATCACCGTGTAGATCATTGTTATCTCAAAGGAAAATCTCATCAGGGCCCCACAATGGTGGTTTGGGGAACAAGCAAAGTAATGCGTCACCGAATTGACCATAACTTTTTTGGAGAGCGGGGGGCGTTACCAAATAATGGTAATGAAACGATCCGTCTAGGCACGAGTGACTGGTCAATGACCAATGCCTATACGACGATCGAAGATAATATCTTTCAGCATTGCAATGGTGAAATGGAAATTATCTCAAATAAGATGGGAGCTGACACCATCCGTAATAATTTGTTTTATGAAAGCCAGGGAACTTTGTGCTTGCGGCATGGCAATGGGTCTGCTGTGTATGGGAACTATTTTATCGGTAACGGGATTCATGCTGCTGGAGGAATCCGTGTCATGGGTGAGGATCATATTATTTATAACAATTATTTCCAAAATTTGGCTGGTACAGGCCAAAAAGCAGCATTGGTTTTGATGGATGGCATCCCTAATTCACCATTAAGCGGTTATTATCAGGTCAAACGTGTCAAGGTGGTGGCCAATACAATGATCAACTGTCAGCAGTCATTTGATATTGGTGCTGGAAAGGGGAGCAACCGTAATTTAGCGCCTATTGATGGGCATATTGCAAATAATGTGGTTTCACAGGCTTCACGGTCAACCCTGCTCACCTTTACAGATCAGCCCATTAACTTTGTTTATCAAGAAAATATCGTATTTGATGTGCCGACAAGCCAACAGCTTCCTACCGGTTTCAGCCGTCAGAATCCTCAATATACATTGACGACTGATGGCATTTATGAACCAACCAACAATAGTCCGATGTTAGGCGCTTTTGTTGGTAATTATCCTTTCGCTGCAGCAGCAGATGCCGGAGCTCCGAAACTGGACAACAAACATCGGCAATTATTGAAAGCGCAAGATATTGGTCCAAGATTTATGACGGGACTGGGAAATAGCTTGGTTATCAATCCATAAGAAAAGGTGCCCATTTTATTGGGCACCTTTTGCTTTTCACGTTATTTATTTTGATTTTGTCAGGATGACCATTTTCGTTGATAAAGGAATACGATATCGACCATGGTCATCTTTGTGCATACCTTTTATCTCATAGCCACTTTCGGGATTTATGTTGAGTAAAACTTGTGTAGTATGCTCCTGATTCCCCATGTGAAAATGTAAGACAATGCTTCTATCCTTCAGCTGGTAAGTGAGACGCTCAATTTCCCCGGCATCGGTTGTGAGCCAAAGTTGTTCTTTCGCTAGAAAAATTCGGCCCCGAGAGGCTGTTGTTATAGCAACGTCTACAGCTTTCTTGTTCGCTTTGAGGTTGCCACTGAATGCCAGCCAGCCAAATTCGGGATGTTCGAAAATATAGGTTCCGGAATTGACTGCATAGCCATAGAATCCCGTGCCATAGTCTCCACTGATCCCATCATTTGCTAAAGTGCTTGGATAAGAATGGAATGCTGCTGGACCAAAACCATCTTCCGTAACATTGGCAAGCGCTCCCATCATGCCTGCGTGTCCGATTCGCAGTAGGTAGAAATCTTCTGGATGGCGGCGAAATTCTGTCAGAACGGGGATCGCATTGAGTGCAGAACCGTAATGGTGCAATTGACGCTCAATGCGCGACAATTTTCCGCCGTAAACAAAATCCCAATAGCGACGGGCACTACCGTTGTAACCCCAGTGCGGTACCGTTGGCATATAGGCAAGGATAGCGTTGAGCGTCACCTGCGCTTTTTCATCGAATCCAAAGAAGCGTGACCATAGGTAGACTTCCTCCTGACCGGTAGAGTCCCAAGGCATTTCACTGCCAAATGGATAATTGAGTGTTTTCCAATGTTCGGCTCGTTTACGCATCCCTGCCTCCAGTTGATTCGCTCGCGTTATCATCCCTTCCTTGCGAAGATCTTGTAAGATAATCAGGAATATGCTACCTTCCATCTGGCCAAACTGGGCATAATAGGGCGCTTTCTCTACCATTGCTATTGCCGTATTGAAAGCACGGTCCAGATAGGTATCCCATGTTTCTTCCTGTACAAGATTGTTGTAGTTGCGTGCAAGCCGGTACATTACCCAGTGTGCAGCGGCAACATGTGGATAGTTATAGGACCTTCCAATATCGTCGGCTTCTTTTTTAGGCCAGGCCGACCAAGTCTTCCAATTAATTTTATCGTCGTAGGTGCCTGCAGGTAATGAATCAGGAGCATAATAAAATAAACTTTTTACTACACCGTATTTTTGTGCACCCGAAGCATGCTGGATACGGCCATACATGGTTTCGTTGACAAAATGCTTGAGCTTTTCAATCTCCTGTTGGTCGGGTTGTAGGGCCTGTTTCATGATGGCTGCAAGCCAGCTCGCAGCACCTGCTTCGTCGCTTAATCCCGCATACCAAGCTCGCCGTTCTTGCGTAACTTGTTTTTGCTCTTCATAATCGTAAGAAATGACAGCAGGGGAGCGTCCAAATAGATCCTTGTCATTTTCATACCATTGCTTTGTGGTCAGAAAGTGGCCAAGGTTATTGACGACGTCTTTCTCGGATTTGATGACTTTATAATGTATTGTCTGTTCAATGCCATCCTGATAAGTTACAGTAACGCGTGCACGCCCCCAACGGTTTCCTTGTACCTCGTATTGTTGCCATTGGCCTGCAGTTTGTTTTAGCTTGCTAAGGGTGAGTGCATGCTCAGGGGATACACTAATTTTTTTAATTTCTTTGTTGTGCTTTAGAAAGAGTTTTACCGGATTATCTAATGGTATGACATAGCCTGGAGCGCCAATGGCTACAGGGCGATTGTTTTTAAGCAATTCTGCTTCTATATCCCGGATACTTGGGGCGAGCACAAAGCGAAGTGCAAATACCTTGGAAGCTTTGGGCGCTAATACTGTCGAGGTGGCCTCGTTCCACTGTTCTACGCCCTTCCATTCCGTTTCGGTATGTGCTTTGGTATGGACCATCCATTCATGAAATCCTTCAAAAGTTATGCTTCGGGGGGTAGGATCGCTATTCAAGGGATTATAGGCTTCAAAACCCGCATTCTCATAAGGCAATACCAATAAGCTTGGTCCGCGTCCATGCAGATGGTTTACTTGGACATAACCCGCATCTTTGCCTATGTAAGGGTCAAAAAAGACGTTCTGGGCGTGGGCTTGATCAAGGCTTTTACCATCCATGTTATTATTGAAAGGAAGCGGGATGCCCAGCGATCCTATTTCTATTGTTTGTTCTGTTGGATTACTGACCTCGAAGCTCAAGATCAGGTCACCACCGATATTCTTCCAGCTCCGGATCACTTTGAGAGGGATACCTCCCAATGTCGGGGAGATATTAGCGGCAGCTAAAGCGGTTCCCGATGCATCGAGGGCGATTACCTCTTTGCGATCTTTGGCGGATGAGTAAGTAGACCAAGTTGTTTCACCCTGTTTTCTCAAACTGATATTAATATCTCCAAAATGAAAAAAATTATTACGGTCTCTCTTACGCAGCATTTCCACAGGGGTGTAATCGAAGTTGTCGTCTCCGCCTATTTGTTGTAATGCAGCTAAAGTCTGTGAGGAATTTATCACTTTGATCTTTAACTTTTCGAGTTGAAAGCTTTTATCTCCCTTGTCAATACCCAATGTTGCTGTTTGTGTTTTGACAGCTTGCCATACGGGATGTTCATCCTGCTGGCCAAACACCGTGAGGGCAGCATGTAAATATAATAAGGTAAAAAGAAGGTAGTGATTTTTCTTAAAGTTCATGTTCTGTAAGATTTAACAAGTAACGACTTGCTTTATCAGCATTGTCAATTAAGTACAAATATGTGTTATTGAACCCGTTCTTTATACTTGAAATTTAACCTACGATATTACTTTTTTAGCATATTTCAGCTAAAATTTGGTTTATCATTTACGAAAATATACATTTAATGTATAAATAACATTTATTACACAGAGGTTGTTGGCGATTGGTAATGATATCAAGTCCATTTTTAGAATGCGTACAATAAGCCCTTTGATCACAAAAGACTTATTAAAAATGCTTGGATCTGAAGGCAGAGGTCAATATCCAATAAGTAATGATCAAAAGTCGGTTAGTTAAGTTGTCCATCAGTTGCTTTCTTTGATAAAGAAAAATAAACATAATTCAAGTGAGTAAAAAGACAGCACCTATAAAAAGTTTATGTATTTCATGACTTTAACACAGGCAACTGACCAACTGATTTGATGATAAAAAGTCCGTGGACAATCCTGGACTTATTTTGTTGGAGATATTTGACGAGCTATAAAAATGCAAATACGACAGATTTCAATAACGCTAACAATAAACTTAAACAATGATAAACACTGACCTTAAAGTAAAGCCGTGTGTTGGTCTAGGTATACTCTGTATGGCAGTGCCAATGACATTAAATGCGCAAAAAATGGACTTGTTTCAACACACCACGCCGATTGAACCCTACGTTGTTCAGTATGAACATGATCTGCAGGCAGTAAATTATTTTTATGGGCCCATGCCGAAAGGCTGGGGCTTCCAACAAGCTAGCCCGTCTCCTGAACAAATTAATAGATTAATCACTTTGGATAAGTCTTATCTGACCAAATTAAAAGCTTTTGACTATAATCAGTTGAATACAAATGGACAGGTAGACTATATCCTTTTAAACCGAAAGATCTTACACCATCAACAAGAACTAAGTGACGAGATGAATGCTTATCATCGGCTCAAATCTTATTTGCCATTTGCAGATAGCATCTTTCAATTTGAACAAAAACGCAGAAGGGGCTCTTTTGTAGAAGGTAAAGCGATTGCAACAATGCTTGAACAGGCCAGTGAATCGGTATTGCGAGAGACAAAAGCGCTGGTGCAGAAACCTGCAATAGATGCCAATGATGTAAGCTATTTAGTCGGTATGGTTGAGTCTTTACAGAAGCGTCTGCAAAGTTCATTTGATTTCTATAATGGTTATGATCCCAATTTTACATGGTGGGTGCCCAAATCTTACGAAGGCCTTGATGCAGCGCTGGTTGCTTATAAAGAAGCACTTAAAACTAAAAGCAACTGGAAGGTTTTTGATGACGGAAGCAATATAGGTGGCAGACCGATCGGTAAGGCGGCACTCAATAAAAAGCTAAAAGATGAAATGATTGCCTATGATGCCGACGACTTATTGAAGATTGCCGATAAGGAATGGAAATGGTGCGTTGCTGAGTTATTGAAGGCATCGCAGGAAATGGGATTTGGCGACGATTGGAAAGCCGCTCAGGAAAAGGTCAAAAATACGTATGTAGCTGAGGGCAGACAACCTGATCTTATCAATGCATTGTATGCCAGGGCGCAGGACTTTATAAAAGCGCATAACTTGATCGATATTCCCGAATTGGCGGATGAGACTTGGGGAATGATTATGATGACTCCTGAACGGCAATTGGTCAATCCTTTTTTTACGGGCGGTCGTGAGATCAGTATTTCCTATCCGACAAATACAATGACTTACGAGCAGAAGATGATGAGTATGCGGGGGAATAATCCACATTTCTCTTTGGGAACTGTTCAGCACGAGCTTAATCCAGGTCACCATCTGCAGTATTTTATGAATAAAAGATATAAACCCTACCGTGAACAGAGCTTTAATACACCTTTTTGGACGGAGGGGTGGACTTTGTACTGGGAATTGCTCTTGTATCGGATGGGATTTGCAAAAACACCAGAAGAACGTATTGGTGTCTTGTTTTGGCGAATGCACCGTTGTGCACGTATCACGTTCAGTATCAAATTTCATCTAGGTGAATGGACACCACAGCAATGTATCGATTATCTTGTGGATCAGGTAGGACACGAACCGGCAAATGCGCATGGTGAGGTAAAACGCTCCTTCGAGGGGTCTTACGATCCTTTATATCAGCTTGCTTATATGATAGGGGGCCTACAATTATTGAGTATCAGCGATGAGCTGGTGGGCAAGGGTAAAATGTCTTATAAAGATTTTCATGATCGCGTTATCAAAGAAAATTATATGCCTATGGAAATGCTAAGGGCGATATTGACTGATCAACAGCTTGATGCCAACCACCAGACGAAATGGAAATTTTACAACTTTGACTAAATACCTTCCTAGATTATGGATACAAACACGCGGAATCAAGAATTTAAGAAATCGTTGGGACTATTGGATGCCACGATGTTAGTTGCTGGAAGTATGATCGGATCAGGGATATTTATCGTATCCGCTGATATAGCCCGCCATACTGGAGCTGCGGGTTGGTTAATGGTCGTATGGTTGATCTGTGGGTTTATGACTTTGGCAGCGGCGTTGAGTTATGGTGAATTGAGCGCAATGTTTCCCAAAGCTGGCGGACAGTATGTCTACCTCAAAGAGGCTTATGGCCCCCTGGTGAGTTTTACTTTTGGCTGGACCTTTTTTGCTGTCATCCAGACGGCAACAATTGCAGCTGTGGGGGTGGCGTTTTCAAAATTCACCGCGTATTTATTTCCTGTCCTGGATGAGGATGTGTATCTGCTTGTTTTAGGAAGCTATCATGTCTCCTCCGCCCAGCTGTTGGCGATAGTGGTCATATTACTTCTGACATTTATTAACACCAGAGGTGTACAAAATGGTAAAACATTACAGACAGTACTTACCTTGATTAAAATATTGAGTTTGATTTTGTTGGTGTTATTTGGTTTTGCAGCTTTTGATCTTAATGTGTGGGAGCAAAATTGGTCGGCAGGCGCTCGATGGGATTTGCATCGCTTGAATGCTGATGGCTCAGTAGCAGGTTATTCGTTGTTTGGTACCTTCGCTGCGATGTCCGCCGCGCTGGTAGGTGCCTTATTCAGTAGTGATTCTTGGCATTCCTCATCTGCTGTGGCAGGAGAAATAAAAAATCCTCAACGTAATATTGGACTCAGCTTAGCATTGGGGACAGGAATTGTGACCTTCATCTATATTCTGACCAACTTGATGTATACTGGAATATTGACGGTCGAAGGGATGGCAAGTGCCCCCAAAGATCGTGTAGCGATGGTAGTGGCTCAAGAGATATTCGGACCTTTTGGAATAACCATTTTAGCCATAATGATTATGATAAGTACTTTTGGATGTAACAATGGGCTAATTTTGGCGGGAGCTCGGATTTATTACTCCATGGCTAAAGATGGTTTATTTTTTAAAAAGACAGGCCGTTTAAACAATCGGGCGGTGCCGGCTTATGCACTTTGGCTGCAAGGAATAATTGCAGGAGTGTGGTGTTTAACCGGTAAATATGGAGATTTACTGGATATGATTACCTGTGTCGTCGTTATCTTTTATGTCATGTGTATAGCTGGTATTTTTTTGCTGCGCAAAAAACGTCCCGAACTCCCGAGGCCCTATAAGGCTTTTGGCTATCCCATAATTCCGGCAGTCTATATCTTGATGGGACTTTCCTTTATCGTCTTACTGGTGATCTATAAACCTCAATTTACCTGGCCGGGGATAATTATTACACTTCTGGGAATTCCCCTCTATTATGTTGTCAAAGGTCGTGGGCATACAAAACAGATCACTGAAATTTGACCAATAAAACGTCTGCACACTGAAATAAGATTGACCATATAACAATGCAATTGAGATAAATACGAATGAATAACTATTTACATATGAAACTGAAGTTAATAGCTGCCTTATGGATACTCTGCCAGACTTCTGTGATGGCACAGGGGACATTGGATGATTACAGACGGGCGAAGGAAATAAGAGAGTCTTTTGGTAAAGTCTATCAAGTACCACAACAAATTCTTTGGTCGGAAAAAGGGGAGTGCTTTAGCTACCGTGCCACTGCCAAAGGTGGCAAGCTTGAATTATATATCGTTGATGCGGTAGGTAAGAATAAGCTCGTTACCGACGTCGCAGAGATTGAAAAGCAGCTTAAAGCCGAATTGGGTACTGAAGTTAAATTGGGTACCTATTGGGGTAAAGGCACTACGGTGTTAAATGCACATGAAATCGAATTTGTCGCACAGGAGGTGACTTGGAAATGGAATGCTGCTACACAAAAATTGGTCAATAAAGGAAAGGTTGTGGCTAATGCGCTTGATCATAGCGGTGGTGAATATTGGGGGGCACGCAGAGATGATAGCAAGGGCGAAGCTGTTGACTCTCCTGACAAGAAATATACCGCCTATATTAAAAACAATAATATTTATGTGCGTAAAAATGGAGATGTAAAGACAGAGAAACAGTTGACATTTGACGGTAGTCCTGGCGAGTATTATAGGTCACAGATACAATGGTCAACGGATTCAAAAAAAATAGCTGTGTCAAAAGTGCGAAAAGCAGAAGTAAGAAAACTTACGCTGTTTGAATCCTCTCCGGTTGATCAACTGCAGCCTAAGTTGCAGATAAGGGATTATGTAAAACCTGGGGATGCTTTGCCGCAATATTATCCGGCTATCGTCGAAGTGGAGACGGGTAAGATCTTTAGCGTTGATCCAACTCAGGTGGCCAATCAGTTTTCCCTATCTAACCTTGCTTGGCGGCCGGACAATAGTGGCATTACCTTTGAATATAATCAACGCGGTCACCAACGCTATGATGTCCTTGAGCTAAGTGCCAATAATGGGAAAACCAACGTAATTATCTCCGAAACCAGCCCTACTTTCATCGATTATAGTAGCAAAAAATATAGAAATGATTTGTCGCGTACGCAAGAAATCATCTGGGCTTCGGAACGTGATGGGTGGAACCATCTCTATCTTTTCGACAGCAATACCGGTGCCCTGAAAAACCAGATCACTAAAGGAAATTGGGTCGTGCGAAAAGTGATTTATGTCGACGAAGCAAAAAGAAAAGTGTTTTTTGAGGGGAGTGGGCTAAAGAAAGGTGAGGATCCCTACCTGATTCGTTATTATTCGATCGGACTAGACGGTAAAGGATTGAAGGAATTGACCCCAGAGATGGCACACCATCAAGCAACCTTTAATAGTGATCACAGTCTGTTTATAGATGTGTATTCTTTAGTCAATCAAGCGCCCAAATCAGTTTTGCGCGATGCATCGGATGGTCGGGTCGTCATGGCGTTAGAAAATGCAGATATCACTGAACTAGAGGCTGCAGGTTGGAAGGCTCCCGAGGTTTTTAAAGCACTGGCGAGAGACAATAAAACTGATATCTGGGGTATTATTATACGGCCCAGAAACTTTGATCCCCAGAAAAAATATCCTGTGATCGAATATATTTATGCTGGACCACATAGTTCTTTCGTGCCAAAAAGCTTTTACGCCAACCCTTCGGGGATGTATGAATTGGCAGAATTGGGGTTTGTCGTGGTGCAAATCGATGGCATGGGAACGTCTAATCGATCCAAGGCATTTCATGATGTAGCGTGGAAGAATTTAAAGGATGCCGGTTTCCCTGACCGCATAGCATGGATGAAATCTGCGGCGTCCAAATACCCTTACATGGATATCGAGCGGGTAGGTATTTATGGTACTTCTGCAGGCGGGCAGTCCGCTACTGGAGCTTTGTTATTCCACCCCGAGTTTTATAAAGTCGGCGTTTCATCCTGTGGTTGTCATGATAACAGAATGGATAAGATATGGTGGAATGAGCAATGGATGGGCTGGCCAATAGGACCTGAATATGCGGCTTGTTCAAATACCGAGAATGCTCACCGCTTACAGGGCAAGCTGATGTTGATCGTAGGTGAGCTAGATGACAATGTAGATCCTGCTTCAACTTACCAATTGGTCAATCAATTGATTAAGCAGGGCAAAGATCATGAGTTTATTATGGTGCCGGGAATGGGGCACGCCTCTGGAGGCGATTTTGGAGAGAAGAAGCGAAGGGACTTTTTCGTCAAGCATCTGCTGGGGGTAAATCCGCCGGCATGGAACCTATATTAAAACACCATCGTAGTCATAAAGTGATCCATGAAAGAATCAAAAGCAGGGTAATATCCAATAATTTTAGGCTAAAATATTTCCATATTTGGCAATAGATTCTTTTTATTTTTATAAACACGTACGAATTAGCTATAATAACATGAAGATATACAAAATGCTTATACATATTGTCCTTTCAGTAGGTTGCTTTTTAGGGACAATATCCGCTAGTCGGGCCCAAGGCGGTGATCAGATTTTGGATGGTATCGGCGAGACAGAAATGATTGCACGGTATCTTTTTAAGGACGATTTAAAAGATTGGTCGAGAAATAACCTCCATGCTACCCATGGTGCTCAGCCAAAATTTGTAAGTGATAAGCGATTTGGCAAGGTCTTATCACTTTCGGGAGAAAACAATGATTTTGTCACGATTCCGGGAGCTGCGCTAGCCGATATGGAATCTTTGAGTATTTCCGGATGGATCTTCTTAAGATCGAACAAAGCCAATCAGCGCTTTTTTGATTTCGGCACAAACTCGGAGGCACATTTTACGGTTGCCCCGCTGGGGATTACCGGACAACCCGGGTATCATGCGCTGATTACAGCAGGCGGCGGTACCGAAAAAGCCGCAGTCGCTCCAGCTATTGCATTGAATAAATGGGGATATCTTACCATTGTGGTGGATATGCCTTCAAGAGCGTTGATCACCTATCTGGACGGCAAGCCTGTGGGCAAAAGCAACGATATACCTAAAGAGTTAAGCGATGTTTTTGGAGCATCTTCGGGAGGTAAAAAACAGCTCTATCTCGGTAAGTCGCTTTTGGCTGGCGACCCTAACCTTGATGCTATGATACGCGATTTCCGTATTTATAGGGTTCCGCTCACCGAAAGTCAAGTGTTTGGCATTTTCACAAATGCACAGCAGGGAAATAGAAATAGCGCAGCAGTGAATGTAAAGGATACGGAAGGAGATCTACCCAGTTTTCCATTAACACAGGCGCAGCTTTATAACGCCTATTTGCTGGCGGTTTCTGATGTGTCGGTAGAGACCGAAGTCGGTGAATTGCCCAGGTTGCCAAGCTATGTAAACGGAACCTACAAAGATGGAATACAGGGGCCAAAGGTGCGCGTGCTATGGCCATCGCCGAATGATAACAGTACCGTATTGGAGGCTGGCCGTTACACGGTTATGGGCCAGGTGCCGGGAACAGAGTTACGCGTTAAAGCCATTGTCTCGGTAAAAGGAACAAAAAAATCGGTGGCACCAAGTGCTATGCTTGAACCTTTCAGCCTAAGCCAGGTGAGTTTGGAAACCGACGCTGAAAACGAGAAAACAAAATTTATCGAAAACCGCGACAAGTTTATCCGGACATTGGCTACAACCGACCCTAACTCTTTTTTATATATGTTCCGCAATGCATTTGGAATGCCCCAGCCAGCGGGAGCAGAACCCTTAGGTGTGTGGGACAGTCAGGATACCAAACTTCGGGGGCATGCTACAGGACATTACCTAACAGCTATTGCGCAGGCCTATTCAGGTACGGCATATGATAAAGCACTCCAACAGAATTTTGCCGATAAAATGACTTATATGGTCAACACATTATACGAGCTCGCCCAGTTGTCCGGTAAACCGAAAACACCGGGCACTGCCGCTATTTCAGATCCAAGCAATGTGCCACCGGGTCCCGGCAAACAGGATTTCGACTCGGATCTCAGTGAATCGGGTATTCGTACAGATTATTGGAACTGGGGTAAAGGCTTTATCAGTGCCTACCCACCCGATCAATTTATTATGTTGGAAAAAGGTGCTAAATATGGAGGACAGGTAAACCAGGTATGGGCTCCCTATTATACACTACACAAGATTTTGGCAGGTTTGATTGATATATACGAAGTAAGTGGCAATAAAAAAGCATTGGATGTTGCTGAAGGAATGGCCAATTGGGTGTATGCACGCTTGAGTAAACTGCCGGAGGATACACTGATTAAGATGTGGCATACTTATATTGCCGGTGAATTTGGTGGTATGAACGAAACCATGGCGCATCTATATCGTATTACGAAGCAGGATAAGTATCTGAAGACGGCGCGGATGTTTGATAATATCGAGGTCTTTTTTGGAGATGCCCAACATAGCGATGGACTGGCCAAGAATGTTGACACTTTCCGTGGACTCCACGCAAATCAGCACATACCGCAAATCGTGGGAAGTATCGTGATGTATGATGTGTCCAATATGCCAGAATACTATAAAGTAGCGGACAACTTCTGGTACAAGGCAGTCAATGATTATATGTATAGTATCGGTGGAGTGGCTGGGGCCCGTAACCCTGCCAACGCCGAAGTTTTTACTGCTGAACCTGCGACCCTCTATGAAAACGGATTTGCGGCAGGTGGACAAAATGAGACCTGCGCAACGTATAATCTATTGAAATTGACAAGTAATTTGTTTCTTTTTGATCAGCGCGCAGCGTATATGGACTATTATGAGCGGGGGCTATACAACCATATCCTTGCTTCGGTAGCAGAAAACTCGCCTGCGAATACCTACCATGTCCCGCTAAGGCCCGGCTCGGTGAAGCAGTTCGGAAATCCGGATATGAAAGGTTTTACCTGCTGTAATGGCACGGCAATCGAAAGCAGCACCAAACTTCAAAGCGCAATTTACTTCAAGAGTAAAGATGATAAAGCACTTTATGTCAATCTATTTATTCCGTCAACGTTAAACTGGACATCGCGCAATGTGATCATTGAACAGACGACAAGCTTTCCAAAGGACGACCACAGCAAACTGACGATAAAAGGTAACGGCCAATTTGATATCTATGTACGTGTGCCGGGCTGGGCGACCAAAGGATATCAGGTCTCGATCAATGGCAAAGCTGAGAAAGTAAACGCGCAGCCAGGTTCTTATGTCAAATTGAGCCGCAATTGGAAAGCTGGAGACGAGATCGCACTGCATATGCCATTTCAATTTCGTCTAGATCCAGTGATGGATCAACAAAATATCGCCAGTTTGTTTTATGGGCCTATTCTCTTGGCTGCTCAGGAGCCGGCTGCAAGAAAAGACTGGCGCAAAATCACGCTGGATGCAAAAGATATTGGCAAATCCATTCAAGGAGATCCCAAACGGTTGGAGTTTACAGTGGATGGGGTGAGATTTAAGCCATTTTATGATACATATGGCCGTCATTCTGTCTACTTGGATGTTACTTTAAACTGATTTATCCATATACAGCTCAATGCTAACCCGTAATAGTCATTGCAAAGTCGATTTTGATTGATGAAAGCCATCCGATTTTGCAATACAATATTTTTTTTGTATATTGCTGGTTATGAGTTTTAAAGAAAAATTAGAAAACTGGCGTACGTCAATCAATCGCGCCGGTAGTGGTGAGGAATTGTATATTTTGCTTTTGAACTATAAAAAGTTTATTAACAAAAATTGGATGAACGATTTTGGTGATCCGGGCAACTGGAAATCCGAGCTAAATCAGGTCATCAGCAAAGTAAGAACGAAAGTGGATGTAGCAGACATCCGACATTGTGAGGATCTGTCATCTTATCAAGATGACGCTAGACAAACTGCACATTCGCTCAATCATACCTTAAAATATCATCACTCATTGACAAAAGGGTAGGCTAGGCCTACCCTTTTTTGTGATTAATTTTAGATAAAAAAAATCCTAGGCGGCATGTATCGTTATTTATTACGGTACATGCCGCTAGATTTTTATAACCACCCTACATTTCCTAATTCTCCGCTAATACACGATAGCGCACAAACCATACCCTTATTTTAAAAAATATTTGTGGATGTCGGAAAATGTTTTTACTATTGCATAGTAGTATAGAATAGTATAGATTAAAAACATGCTATGCTACGCAATAATAACCAATCTATAAGAAGACCAATTTATGATCTACCACATGTATTACCGAATCTGTAAATGGCAGCGATGTAGTCTTGTCTTCCTCTTTATGCTAATAGTAAGCTTTGCGCACGCGCAGACCAAGTCGTTTGAATTAAGAGGAGTTGTATTGGATAGCGTCGGACATTTACCCATTTCCAACGTTACAATTGCCTTCATGGGAAAGAGTGCAGTTGTATCAACGGATGCACAGGGACAGTTCCTGATCAAAGATGTGCAACTCAATGATCAGCTTGTCCTCACTTCGGTCGGATTCGACCGAAAAACTGTTCAGGTCACGAGTACCAACCGTATGACCATCTTCCTGTCCTCATCAAGTTCAAATCTGGATGAGGTGACGGTCGTCGCATACGGCACGCAGAAGAAAACGAGTATGGTGGCTTCCATTACCTCGATCAATCCAAAAGAAATTAAGGGACCAACCTCCAATCTGACCTCCATGTTGGCCGGTCGCGTAGCTGGGCTAATTGCTTATCAACGAAGTGGGGAACCGGGTAACGACAATGCCTCCTTTTTTATCCGCGGTGTCGGGACTTTTGGTGCCGGAAAAAAAGACCCCTTGATCCTCATCGATGGGATGGAATCGAATACAACGGCCTTAGCGCGGCTTCAACCGGATGATATCGCTGGTTTTTCGGTGCTGAAAGATGCGGCCGCTTCCGCACTATATGGTGCTAGGGGGGCAAATGGTGTGGTCTTGGTCAATACCAAAAGCGGTATTGTTGGAAAAGCAAAGTTTAACGCTCGTTTTGAAAATTCAATTTCAACCAATACCCGAAACTTCCAATTTGCCGATAATATTACCTATATGAATTTGGCTAATGAAGCTGTTTTGACACGCAACCCGAGGGGAACATTGCCTTACGATCAGAATAAGATCGATCATACGGCTAGGGGTGACGATCCGCTGCTTTATCCCAGTAATAACTGGATCGATCAGTTAATTAAAGATTACACCAACAACCAGCGTTTCAATTTCAACGTAACGGGAGGCGGTAACCTAGCGCAATATTATGTTGCGGGTACTTTTAACAATGATAAGGGAATTTTGAAATCGGAAAGTGGCAATAATTTTGACAATAACATTAACCTCAAAAATTATTCTTTGCGTTCCAATATCACCCTAAATATTACGCCGACAACCATAGGAATTATCCGCACGTCGGCACAGTTTGACGATTATAAGGGACCGATCGGTGGTTA
Organism: Sphingobacterium sp. UBA7249; assembly: GCF_002472835.1. NCBI lineage: Bacteria > Pseudomonadati > Bacteroidota > Sphingobacteriia > Sphingobacteriales > Sphingobacteriaceae > Sphingobacterium > Sphingobacterium sp. UBA7249. The sequence goes on from NZ_DKST01000028.1 coordinate 149,882, forward strand.
TGATGACTGGGGCAATTTGATCAACGGCGGCCAACGGGTATTCAAAGAAGCCATCTGGTCCAATCCAGTAATGTTTCCGGCAGTATATCCCTCTTCTTACGCGCCATTTACAACGCACCCGTTATTCGGCAATAACTTTATACCGACGACAAAGATCTTGTATAATAACCCGTATGCCAAGATGGTCAACGGTTTTCAGGAATATAATAGTTCGACAGTCAATGTGCAATTGGAGCTGAAACAGAACTTTGATTTTATCACAAAAGGTTTATCTGCACGTTTGATGGCTTATACGCAACGGTACTCGTATTTTTCAGTGCGCAGAAGCTTTGAACCTTTCTACTATAATTTGCTGAAAATACCCGGAACAAATAATACGGTATTGAGCTTGCTGAATGAAAACCAGGGGACAGAATACCTGGATTATAGTCAGGGCGATCGGATACAGAATACAACGACTTACGGTGAATTTGCGCTTAATTACAACCGAACCATCGGAAAAGATCATGATATCACGGGTATGCTAATCGGTATCATGCGGAACTATCAGACGGCAAATGGCGGTAATCTGCAGGCTTCATTGCCAGCACGTAACCTCGGTGTGTCTGGACGTGCAACATATGCGTATAAAAATAAATACCTGTTTGAAGCGAATTTTGGTTACAACGGTTCCGAGCGTTTTTCTAAAGACAAGCGATTTGGTTTTTTTCCGTCTTTTGGGCTGGGCTGGAATCTCCAGGAAGAGAAAATGTTTGAGTTTATTACGCCTGTGGTATCTCGTTTAAAACTACGTGCAACCTATGGTTTAGTGGGTAACGATCAGATCGGTAACGACCGCGACCGCTTTTTCTATTTATCGCAGGTCAATCCTAACGATCCTGGGAAAGGTTTTTCTTGGGGGAACCTTTGGGATTACTATAGACCAGGTTATTCCATCTCGCGTTACGCTAATCCCAATATTACCTGGGAGCGCGCCAAAACATTTGATGTAGGTTTTGACCTCAATCTTAAAAATGGACTGGGTGTCGTCTTTGATTACTACAACTCCAAGCGAAGTGATATCTTAATGGTACGCTCAACTATTCCGACGACTGCAGGTTTTCAGGCCGATATTCAATCCAATATGGGTAAGGCAGAAAGTAAGGGCTTCGACCTGGCCTTGGATTACAACAAGTCTTTCGCAAACACCTGGTGGACACAGTTGCGCGGTAATATGACCTATGCGACCAATCGCTTGTTGACCAATGAGGAGCCGAACTATCCGGCAAATTTGTCTTACCTGACGCATCTCGGATATCCGCTTAAACAACAATATGGCTTGATCGCCGAACGACTATTTGTAGATGATATTGAAGCCGATAACTCGCCATTGCAAAATTTTGGTGGTGCATTGAAAACAATGGGCGGTGATATCAAATACCGTGACATTAACGGCGATGGCAAAATAACTGATCTGGATAAAGTGCCCATCGGTTTTCCAACGGATCCTGAAATTATCTACGGTATGGGATTCACCGTTGGTTTCAAAGGATTTGATGTCAGTGCTTTCTTACAGGGCTCTGCACGTTCATCGTTTTTTATTAATCCCGGAAATATCACTCCTTTCGCCATCAATGGTTCCTATCAAAACGGGCTGTTAAAACAGGTGGCCGATAGTCACTGGTCGGAAGATAATCAGGATATCCGTGCATTTTGGCCACGATTGACCGATGGATTCAATAACAACAACAATCAATTCTCGACCTGGTGGATGCGCAATGGTGCATTCCTTCGCCTGAAATCTGTTGAATTGGGCTATACAGTACCAAAGAAGATCCTGGATCGCTGGAAGATGTCCAATATCCGCATTTATACCAATGCCCTGAATCTTGCCGTATGGAGCAAATTTAAAATGTGGGATCCTGAAATGGGTGGTGATGGTTTGGGTTATCCGGTTCAGGCGGTATATAATATCGGAATCAATGTAGGATTATAAAAAACAATGTATCATGAAAAAGTTAACTGTATTTAAATCGATGGTGGTATCAGGTCTATTGTTTTTTCAATCCTGCAACTATTTGGATGTCGTACCCGACAATGCCCCCACAATAGATAATGCCTTTACCATGCGCAGTGAAGCCATTAAATATTTGGCAACCTGCTATTCTTATTTGCCCAATGATGGCGAACCGACTATAAATCCCGCTTTTATGGCAGGAGATGAGTTCTGGCTGGATTACCCAACGCGGAGTATCAACGGGACAAACTGGAACATCGCCCGTGGCAATCAAAGTGTCACCGATCCTTATGTCAATTACTGGGATGGGCATATAATCAATAATGTTCGCGAACGTTCGATGTTCAATGCCATTCGCGACTGTAATATCTTTTTGGAAAATATTCAAAATCCCGAAAAGGTACGTGACATGACGCAAGATGAACGTACCACCTGGGAGGGTGAGGTGCTGTTCTTAAAAGCCTATTATCATTTTATGCTGATGCGCCATTATGGTCCTATTCCGATTATGGATGTCAACGTGCCCGTGACGGCACCTATTGAGGAGACACAGGTAAAGCGTAAACCGATTGACGAGGTGGTTGATTACATCGTGAAGGTGCTGGATGAGGCGGCGGGTAAATTGCCCAATGCCGTGCAGTCGCCAGTAACCGATCTGGGACGTATTACCAAACCGATTGCCTTAGGTATCAAAGCAAAAGTCCTGTTATATGCAGCGAGTCCATTATTCAATGGCAATACGGATTATGCAACCTTTAAAAATGTGGACGGTACGTTATTTTTTAATCAGGGCTTTCAAGCGGAAAAATGGCGTAAAGCAGCGCAGGCTGCAAAAGAAGCGATTGCTGCCTGTGAGGAGCTGGGGATAAATCTGTACGAATTTCCGACACCGGTGCGTCCACTGTCCAATACCACAATGATTCAGATGAGCATCCGGAACGCGGTAACGGAAAAATGGAATCGCGAGATCATCTGGGGAAATCCAACCTCAAGGACCTGGCAGCTGCAGTACTCGTCCATGGCCCACATCGATCCAAATAATGCTGGTAATAATAGTGTGAATGGTGTTTTGGCGCCGACCATCAAGATCGTTGAACAGTTTTATACCAAAAATGGCGTGCCGATGGATGAAGATAAGACCTTGGATTTCAGTAATAAAAACCAATTGCGTTCGGGAACGCATGACGAACGCTTCAACAATATCGAAAATTACCGAACAGCACGTTTGCATTTTGACCGTGAAAATCGTTTCTACGCCAATGTGGGCTTTGACGGTGGGGTTTGGTACATGGAAAATAGCCCAAGTCAGACAGACGAAAATACCTGGACAACACAGCTTCGTTTAGGCTTATTTGGCAGTGGTGTTTCCGTGCCGATTACAACCTATTACCCAAAGAAGCTGGTCAACTGGAAATTTGCCTTTAAGGATGGAAACAGCTCGCATATCGAAGAGTATCCATGGCCTATGCTAAGGCTTGCCGACCTGTATCTGATGTATGCCGAGGCGCTGAACGAGAGTGAAGGACCGACAGCAGATGTATTCCTCTATCTCGATAAAATTCGCAAGCGCGCCGGTTTGGAAGGGGTGAAAGAGTCTTGGGCAAAATATGCTTTCAATAGCGCTAAACCGACGACAAAAGAAGGACTTCGCGCGATTATACAACGTGAACGTAATATTGAGATGAGTTTTGAAGGTTCCCGCTTTTGGGATTTGAGACGCTGGAAGCTTGCCGCGCAGGAACTCAACAAAAATATCACGGGCTGGGATCGCAATCAGGATAAGGACCATCCGGAGCTTTTCTATCAGGAACAGACCTTCTATCAGCAACGATTCGTAGCACCGAGAGACTATTTTTGGCCAATTAAAGAAAGTGATCTATTGGTCAACCCGAATTTGGTACAAAATCCGGGTTGGTAATTAGCGTATTAAATTGAAGAAAATCATGAAAAAACGAATATATCGCAATAGTATCTATGTCATGGCTGGTTTGCTGTTTCTGCTGCTCGGCTGTAAAGAGGAAAAAGGCTGGACCTTAATGGAGGACGACCAGACCAAACCGGGACTGGTACAGCATCCCTCCGTCGTGAATGGTTATGGACAGGCAACCATACGTTATAGCCTTCCGGAGAATGACAATGTTCTGTACGTCAAAGCCGAATACGTGATGGCGAGTGGAGCCACCCGTGTCGTCAAATCATCGACGTATACCAATGAGATCTTAATTGATGGATTTCCTGATACCAAGCCGCAAACCGTTAAACTATACGCGGTAAGCAAAGCTGAGGTTGTGTCGGATCCCATAGATGTCATTGTCGAACCGAAGACGCCGATCTTTAATCTGGTGTTTGGGGAGATGAAAGTAACAGCTGCCTTTGGTGGTATCCGCATTACCTCAACCAATAAGGAAAAAGGAAATGTGGTGATTGTACCGATGGTAGACTCGCTCAACAATGGCGAGTACCTGCCCTTGGATAACTACTATGGACAGGATTCCATCATCCTATATAATGTCCGTGGATTGAAATCCAAAGAAATGAAGTTTGCATTTTATGTCCGTGATCGCTGGTTAAATAAATCCGATACTTTGTACACTTCGATTACGCCATTGGAGGAAAATCTGTTTAACCGGCAATTGTTTACGCCATTACGATTGCCAGGGGATGCACAAATCCTTTATGGCTCTATGGACAATTTATGGGATGGCAATCTCAATACGTCCAAATGGCCAAGTTTCTATACCGTGGAGAACGCGGGAGTACCGCAATCGGTGACTTTCTCGATCGGTAGAGAAGCAAAACTGAGCCGGGTAGTGATCTTTCCAAGAAGGGAAAATGGATTCTATGATAAGGGTAACCTACGCGATTTTGAGATTTGGGGAAGCAATACGCCAAATTTGGACGGCTCCTGGGAATCATGGACGAAATTGGCTACCTGTACGGTACGTAAACCATCGGGAACACCGTCGGGAACCAATACCAATGCGGACGAGGTCTATGGCACCTCTGGCTGGTCATTTGATCTGCCGGAAGATGCCCCAAAATACAAATACCTGCGCATTCGCAATCTACGCAATTGGCGGGGCAGTTATTTTATGCAGATTAATCAGATTCAGGTTTGGGGCGTTTATTAATCAATTTAAAAAGCAAAGTTATGAAAAGATATATCGTATTGCTGTCGTTGTTTGCCTTGGCGCTGTTGGCGGCTTGCTCCAAAATGGACGAGTTTACCGAGCACACGGACGGGAAAGCAATTATCTATCCGGCAAAGCTCGATTCGATTAAAGTTCGTTCGGGAAAATACCGTATACAAGTAGAAGGTGTCTTTAGGGCTTCCTCGGGGGTATCTGAGGTGCGTATCTATTGGAATAGTAAGCAAGATTCGATAAAAATACCAGTCAAACTGACGGGTAAGGTCGATACTGTGCGTTATTTAATCGATAAACTGCCCGAAGGTCCAATGAATCTTGAAATTCGCAGTGTGGATGCCGCAGGGCGCTTTTCTGTTCCGACCTATGTGGTGGGGAATGTGTATGGCGATCGTTATCGCGAAGGACTGTACCAACGTGCGGTACTCGAACAGAATTTTATCGCAGGACAGCAGCTGCAATTGGGTTTGCAAAATGTATCGGAAACCATGGGTTTTGATGGACTGCGTATCGCGTATAGAAATTGGGATGGTGGCACTACAGATACCGTAGTGCGTACTAAAAATCAGGATGAAAAGATTGGGCTTCAACGCTATCTTCCTGGTGCCGAAGTTTCCTATCGTACCATTTTTAGACCAGATAGTTCGGCCATCGATACCTTTATGGTGAAGTCAACCAAGTTGGCGGTGAAAAAGGACGATATTACACCTTGGTACCTCCAGAATTACAAAACACCATTTACAGCGACTGTATACGATGGCAACCGTTGGGGAGTTTTGGACAACTGGATTACAAATACTGCTATGAAAAACCATAACGGTTATGGCGGTTTTGGATCGGACGATGGCGGTGTGGTCAACATTGAAGCAGGCTGGGGAGCCCCGGCTATCGTAAATGGTAAAATTGAGCAAAAAGTAACCTTATTGCCCGGTAAGTATCGTTTTTTTTGTAACTTATCCTGGACAAATTATGATCAACCGCCAGCAAAACTGGTTGTCAGCAAAGCAAACAGTGGAATTCCAGATCTTGAGCAGATTCAACAGGCAATGGCCCATGCTGATGTTAAATCGGATGGCGTTTATTTTGAAATCAAAGAAAAAGTTACTGTCAATATGGGGATGCTGGTCAATTTTCAACCTGACCATTACATGAAGATCAACGCGTTTCAAATCAATATACAATAATATCAAGCAGAATGAAGACAATTATTTTCGCGCTAAGTTTTATGCTATGTACCTTCATGTTGTATGCGCAGCCTTTTCAGGTCGAGAAAAATGGCCTAACGTTGACCTATAACAAACAAGATGGAACATATTCGCTAAGTAAAGATCAAGTCGCCTATATACATCAAGCAAGTGCCTATTTGGCACTTGCCAATGGACAAAAAATTAGTACAGCTAAACTGACAGGAACCCGCAACGTCACAGAAAAGTCCATTCAGGATAATTTGGGCAAAGGCATACGGTATACAATCTCAGTTAAAACCCAACAGGGCATAACATTACTGCAGCATTTTTATTTCTACGACACAATAGATGGTGTCATCCTTGAACTGGAAGTCAAGGGAAAAAATCTTTCGAGTAATGAACTGGTGCCTATTTGGTCAAATGCTTCGGTTGCCGGTCTGGGGAAATTCTTGTATCAGCTGGCTGTTCCTTTTGATAACGATACCTTTATTTCCTATGAAAACAATATCCTTGCGATGAATAGTAAGAGCAGCGCCGAAGTCGGAGTTGTATACGATAAGGACAGTGGGAAAGGCCTGTTGATTGGTTCATTGGATCAATCCGTTTGGAAATCGGGTATTGCGATCAAAGGAGATCAGGGGCAATATACCCACTTAGCAGCACAGGCCGGATTTACAGATGTAAATATCACACGGGATTCCATGGCGCATGGAGCTGTAAAGGGGGATGTGATTCGCTCCCCAAAATACCTCGTATCTTATGACAAGGATTGGCGCATTGGGCTTGAAAACTATGCTAAAATCCACCGGAAGCTATCGCCGGCCTATGTGAAATCTTGGCAAGACGCCACGCCTGTCGGCTGGAACAGCTGGGGAGTGATACAGGAAAAACTTAATTTTCAGAATGCCACAGGTACAGCAGACTATTTTGCAAAAGATATTCCTTATTTCCGAAATGCAGATGGTGAGGCTTTTATAGACCTAGACTCTTTCTGGGATAATATGACGCCTGGAGGTATGTCAGGTGACTACACACAACTGAAACAATTTGTTCGCTATTGTGATTCTCTGGGACTGAAGCCCGGGGTGTATTGGGCGCCTTTTACAGATTGGGGCCATGGAAGCGGACCCAACCGCAAGGCGGAGGGAAGCCAGTTTACCTTTGGCCAACTGTGGACCAAAACCCAAAAAGGCTACCACAATTTAGACGGTGGACGTGCCTTGGATCCGACACATCCCGGTACCTTGGCCCGTATGGATGTGATCTTGGGGAAATTGGTCGACTGTGGCTTCCGAATGATCAAGGTCGATTTCCTCTCGCATGCGGCAATCGAATCCACAGGTTTTTACGACAAGAAAATTCAGACAGGTATGCAGGCTTATGCTGTGGGGATGAAACATCTCGTCGACGTGCTGCAGGGTAAGATGCTGATCTACGCGGCGATTTCTCCTTCTCTGGCGACAGCCCAATTTGCACACATGCGCAGAATAGCCTGTGACGCCTGGAAGACGATCGACCAAACACAGTATACCTTAAATAGTGTCAGCTACGGCTGGTGGCAGACCTACCTCTACGATTTTATCGATGCCGATCACCTTGTTTTTCATGATGAAAGCCCTGAAGTCAATAAGGCACGATTGCTTTCGGGTGTGGTAACGGGTACTATTATCCTTGGTGACGACTTGTCGAAAAAAGAAAACTGGCAGCCTAAGATGAATCAATATTTACAGGATCCTGAAATTTTAAAGATCATAGCCGACGGTAAAAGCTTCCGTCCGGCAGGATTTGTAGAAGGAAAAGCAGCAAATACGTATTATTACAAAAAAATAGGAACCGAACTGTATGTGGCCGTATTTAATTACAATACAGCCCCGGCAGCAATAAACATAGATTTTAAACAGATTGGCCTGGTGCCAAATACAACATATAAGGCGGTGGAACTGTTTGAAAAAACAGCGCAGGAATTTAGCACTGAGAAATCCATTGCCTTTGAGCAGGCAGGTGCAAAATTATTTAAGGTTGCCCTGTTTTAATCACAACATATGAAAATAAGCAAAGAAGAAAATTTTAAAGTATTGATCGATCGGATCAAACGCCTGGAGGCATTGAATACGCTCTCTAAACATGAATGTATTGTGCAGGGCGTGTTGGATGCTATTGATGCCAATGAACTGGAGGTGCATGCCAGTTTACCTTCTGTCAATAACTTGATCCAATACCTGGGGTATGCACGCGAAACCTTCGCTAAGGCTTACCGTGATCTGATTGCCCACGGAGTCGTGGAATCGAAAAACAGAAAAGGATATTTTGTGGTGAGCAACAATACGCAGAAGAAACAAAAAGTTGCGGTCCTGCTGTATGCATACGATACCTTTCAAGATACCTTGGTGAATGAACTGAGAACCAATCTTCCGGAGGAAGTAACGGTGGACCTCTTTTTCCATCACAACAATATGGAAACTTTTGAAGATATTTTCAATCGTATCCAGGGACGATATACCGTATATATTGTCGCTCCGATTGAAAATAAAGATTCCGAAATGCTGCTTCGTTCCATCCCGGCTTCCAAATTATTGATTATTGACCGTTTGATGGATCTCGGAGAAGATTATTCCTACGTATCTCAGGAATTTGAAGCAGCGACCTACTCGGTGTTTCAGGAACTTTATCCAAAGATCAAAAAGTATAAAGAAGTGATCTTCTATTTTAGGGAAAATACGGCTGAACCCAATGAAATCAAAAATGCTTTTTTACGCTTTTTGAAGGAGTATAAAGTAAAAGGACGTATCGAAAAACAATACCATGTGGGTGATCTAAAAAAAGGAAAACTGTATTTTACTATTCATAATCCGGAGCTCTATCAGATGCTGAAAGAGGTTTTACAAAAAGGCTGGACCCTGGGGGAGGATCTGGGAATTCTATCGCATAATGATGATGTTATCAAAGAGATTATCAGCGGTGGTATTACCACCTTTTCGACAAGTTTTGCACGGATTGGATCGCAGGCAGCCAAGTTTGTGCTCGAAAGAACATTGATCAAGGAAGTGGTGCCAACGACATTGGCAGACCGCAATTCTGTCTAAAATAGGAAGTTTTTAAGATGATAGTTTTTAGTTTTTGTCTTTTTACCGGTTTGGTTGCTTTGGGATCCTTATGGAAGTTTAAAACCAACTATTCCAATACCTTAAACGGCTTTTTTCTTGCAGGAAAGAGCAATAGTTTTTGGATGGTGGGCTCGGCTTTGCTGTTGACCAACCTGAGCGCCAACCAGTTTATTGGTGAAAATGAATCGGTCTATATTAACACCCTATCGGTCATCGGCTGGGGCGTGAGCTCGGTGGTCGCCATGCTCCTGGTTTCGGAATTTCTGCTGCCTATCTATTTTAAACATGGTTTTCGGACAGTACCTGACTTCCTTGCGCTACGGTTTGATCCGAAAACTAAAATGTTGGTATCTATCCTGATTCTGATCGGATACATCGTTAACTTATTGCCACCGGTATTATACGGTGGTGCGCTAAGTCTGGCCACGATGTTTGATGTGCCCGGACTGCTGCACATCGGTTATTGGCAGAGTATCTGGATACTGGTCTGGGCCTTGGGTATCATTGGAAGCTTGTACAGTATTTTAGGAGGATTGAAGTTGATCTCGCTGTCTGATATGGGCCTCGGCCTTTGCCTGTTTTTGCTTGCGCTACTGATTCCAATTTTTGCCTTTTGGCAGCTGGGCAATGGCGATATTTGGGCGGGTGTCCTCCAGTTATTTCATGACAAGAAAGAACATCTCAATGCCGTGGGATCCAAACAGGATGCGGTACCTTTCTCTACCCTGTTTACCGGGATGCTCCTGATCAACTTTTACTATTGGGGAATGGAACCCTATATCGCACAACAGGCATTAAGCGCCAAAAACTTAAAAGAAGCACAAAAAGGAATGACTTTGGCTGCGGGGGGCAAACTCCTGATGCCGCTGCTGATCAATTTACCGGGTCTTCTGGCCGTACACTTATTGCCGCATGTGCAGCCTACAGCTTCTGTTTTTCCAAAACTTATTGTACTGATCTTTCCGGATGTGCTGATTGGTTTTTCCTTGGCACTGGTCTTTGGTGCTGCAATGACGACCTATACTGCTGGCCTTCAGAGCTGTGGTAGCTTATTTATTTTTAATATTTATAAACCTTACCTGGAACGTAAAAACAGAACGCTCAGTGAGAGGGAGCTGGTCAGAAAAGGCAAACTGTTTGAATTGATCATCTCTATCTCGGCCATGTTTATTGCACCTTTTATCCTCTTTGCCCATGACGGATTTTATACCTATTTGCAGACCGTGTCGGGGCTATTCAATATGCCGATCTTCACCATTATGATCTTGGGGATTCTATCGCGCCGTGTGACGCCAAGGATGGCGCAAATCGGCCTGTTCCTGTATATGTTCAGCTATTTTATACTGGTGTTTGTCTGGAAGACAGAGCTACACTATCTGCACTTGTTCGCGCTGTTGTTTATCGCTATGGCACTGGTCATCTGGGGGGGAAGTAAATTGAGCCAGCCACACTATCTATCGGAGTATCAATTTGAGTTTTCGGGCCAGGACAAGGGTACCTATTGGAAGGGAAGGTATCGGATTGGCACCTTTCTCATCCTATTGATGATTGTCATCTATTTTGTTTTTTCACCATTGGGCATCGCTCAATAAATTGTATTAAGTCGCTATGTTAATGCACAGAAAAATTAAATGCCTCATCTTTATATACTTGACCCTCTGTTCGGCCACATCGTATGCACAACGCTATTTCCTGTGGGATAATAAGCCCGCAACGGATTGGATGACTGAAGCATATCCCATCGGAAATGGACGAATTGGCGCCATGATCTTCGCGGGAGTAAATCAGGAACATATTCAATTTAATGAAAATAGCCTATGGACAGGTGATGAACAGGAAACAGGTGCCTATCAGGCTTTTGGTGATCTTTTTGTTCGCTTTGACTCCGAAGTCAATAAATCCTTTACCGCATATAGCCGGAAATTGAATTTGGATAAAGGCCTGCATGAAATAGCCTACCAGCAGGATGGACAGCAGATTAACCGTCGGTATTTTGCGAGTCAGCCCGATCAGGTCATGGTATTTGACTATGCGAACAGTAAAAAAGGGAAACTCAATGCCCAGATCGCACTTCAGGATGCACATGGGAAGGCGGTGCAGGTAGAAGATGGTCATCTGTGGTTTCAGGGAACGCTCGACAATGGCATGCGGTATGCCGCACAGGTACGCGTGCAGGTCGTAGGTGGTTCACTTTCCAAAATAACAGATAAAAAAGGACGGGCTGTCCTTAGCGTAAAATCTGCCGATCGCCTTGTTCTGCTGCTGAGTGCCGCAACAGATTATGCCAATACACGGGCTACCAAATGGAAGTCGGCCGAAGAACCGATGAAGGTCAATGAACGTTATCTGCAGCAAGCGGAAAAATATGGCGTAAATAAGCTGCTGGCACGGCACGTTGCAGATTATACAGCACTGTTTAACCGGGTGGAGCTTGATCTCGACCATAGCCAGCTGGACAGCAAGCAAACAACAAAAGCACTGTTGGAAGCCTATAAAAAACAACCGATCCCGGCTCTGGAAGCATTGGTATTCCAATATGGACGTTATCTTCTGATCAGTTCATCGCGAAAAAGTGGCTTGCCTGCAAATCTGCAGGGACTCTGGAACAACAGCAACAATCCGCCATGGCGCTCAGATTACCATTCCAATATCAATGTACAGATGAACTATTGGCCAGCAGAAGTCGCTAATCTGCGTGAATCGGCCTGGCCTTACCTTGATTATATCAATAGCATGCGTGAGGTGAAAAAAATAAATACACAAAAGGAATTTCCGGGCGTACGGGGCTGGACCGTAAAGACCGAAAATAATATTTTTGGAGGCGAGAGCTTTCTTTGGAACACCCCCGGAAGTGCCTGGTATGCACAGGCCCTCTGGGAGCATTATGCCTTTAACAAGGACGAGAAATATCTACGCGAGTTTGCCTATCCGATTTTGAAAGAAATAAGTGAGTTTTGGGATGATCGTCTGGTTCGAAGACCGGACGGAACCGTGGTGGCGCCTCAGGGCTGGTCGCCGGAACATGGACCTACAGAGGATGCCGTGAGCTATGACCATCAGATTATTTACGATCTCTTTAACAACTACATCCAGGCGAGTACTGTTTTAAATATGGACGCCGACTACCGTAAACATATTACGGCACTTCGCGATGCACTGCTCAAACCGAAGATCGGTCAATGGGGACAGTTGCAGGAGTGGGAAACGGATCGTGATGATCCACAGGACAAGCATCGCCATGTCTCGCATCTGTTTGGTCTATATCCTGGCAATCAATTCTCTGTTTTAAAAACACCGGAACTGGCGAAAGCTGCACGAGTTACGCTGACCGCGCGTGGCGACGAATCTACCGGTTGGTCCATGGCCTGGAAGGTGGCTTTTTGGGCCCGCTTGCAGGATGGAAATCACGCCTATAAAATACTGACTAATTTCATTAACCTCGTTGGCGGCGATGGTATTGACTACAACAATGGGGGTGGGGTTTACGCCAACTTGCTCTGCGCGCATCCACCTTTTCAGATAGATGGTAACCTTGGTTATGTGGCTGCGGTGAGTGAAATGTTGCTGCAATCGCAAACGGATGTGCTGGAATTACTTCCTGCCCTGCCTGATCGCTGGTCGGCCGGAACAGTCAAGGGGCTCAAAGCCCGGGGCAATGTACACATTGAAAAAATGGAATGGAATAACAGCAGCATTAGGCAGCTTATTCTTTCATCGCCGCAGGATCAAACGATTCAGGTATTAAGCCCTTCCCAATTGGCAGGTATAAGCCCAGAGCAGGAAATCAATGGTAAATACCTTTACAAGATTCAATTGAAAGCAAACAAAATAGTCAAGTTCGTTAACAAATCCTAAATCTATTTATATATGCCAACCCATCATTTTAAACATGTTGTACTCGGGCTTTTGATGACCCAGGGGCTTGTCCATCTGGAGGCACAGGCGCAGTCCAAACAGATTCCTATTGAAACCAGATCGAATGCCCTAGTGTTGGAGTACGATTCTACCAAAACACTGAAAATGCTCTATTACGGTGAAAAATTGAGTGATTCAAAAGAATATTCGACCATTGCAAGCGGTTATAGGCAATTGACAGATTATAGTGGCCTCTCCAACGCGGCTTATACCCCCTCAGGTTCAAAAAACATACTGGAACCGGCCATCAGTGTTGTCCATGCCGATGGTAATCGCTCCCTGGACCTGCGCTATGAAAAGCATGCGGTGAACAACCTGGATGCCAATGTCAAACAGCTTGATATTACCCTAAAAGATCCGGTATACGATATTTATGTCGTTTTACACTACAAATCGTTTTTGAATGAGGATATCATTGAGCAGTGGGCAACCATCCAAAATAAGGAAAAGAAAGTCGTCACGCTGGAAAAATTTGCTTCGGCCAATCTGACCCTGCGCTCCAACGCGTATTGGCTACGGCAGTACCATGGCGACTGGGCAAAAGAAATGCAGGTGGAAGAGGCTCCGTTAACACATGGCATTAAAGTGCTGGACAGTAAGCTCGGAACACGCTCGAATTTATTCCAGCCACCTTCCTTTATGGTGTCACTGGGCAAGGCGGCATCCGAAGATGAAGGAACAGTACTGATGGCAAGCCTTGGGTATAGCGGAAATTTTAAGGTGGATTTTGAAGTGGATTACCTCAATAACCTACGTATCATTGCCGGCATAAATAACTATGCTTCCAATGTGAAATTGGCCAGCAACCAGGAGTTTACAACACCCAAACTGATCTATACCTTGTCAACAAAGGGAAAAGGCACCGCCTCCCGAAATTTGCACAAATGGGCCCGTAAATATCAGCTGCTGGATGGAAATGGCGAACGCCTGACTTTACTCAACAATTGGGAGGCGACTTATTTTGATTTTAATGAGCAAAAATTAAAAGGTTTGCTCCAGGATACCAAGAAACTAGGGGTAGACCTATTTTTATTGGATGACGGCTGGTTTGGAAATAAATATCCGCGTAACAGCGATCACTCCAGTCTAGGAGATTGGCAACCGAACCGGACAAAACTGCCCAATGGTATCGCGACACTCGTGGAAGAAGCGACTAAGCAGGGCGTTAAATTCGGTATCTGGGTAGAACCCGAAATGGTTAGCCCCAAATCCGAACTCTACGAACAACATCCGGATTGGGTCGTCAAACAGCCGCAGCGGGAAGAACATTACTTCCGCAATCAGTTGGTCCTGGATCTGACAAATCCCAAGGTGCAGGATTTTGTTTTCCAGATTCTGGACGACCTGTTTACCAAAAATCCGGCATTGGCCTATATCAAATGGGACTGTAATGCGGTCATTTACAATGCGCATTCCGCATTTCTAAAAGACCAGGGTGCTTTCTATGTTTCTTATGTGGAAGGTCTTTATAAAGTGCTGGAGCGCATTCGTTCAAAGTATCCGAAAGTGCCGATGATGTTATGTTCGGGCGGTGGTGGACGTGTGGACTATGCGGCACTTCGGTACTTTACCGAATTTTGGCCTTCGGATAATACAGACCCTTTGGAACGTATTTTTATGCAGTATGAGTATTCGTACTTTTTCCCGGCAATCAGCACCTCAAACCATGTGACAGACTGGGGAAAACAGCCCCTTAAATTCCGTACGGATGTAGCCATGATGGGTAAACTGGGTTTTGATATTGTGGTGAGCCACCTGAAAGAACAGGATCTGTTATTCTGCCAGCAGGCGGTAAAGAATTACGACGCGCTTAAAGGAACAATCTGGCACGGGGAGCAGTATCGTTTGGCCGATCCACGTGAAGGTGACTTTGCCGCCCTGAGCTATGTGAATAGCGAAAAAACCGAGGCTGTCATCTTCAACTACCTGGTCAATAACCGCTATGGTATCGGAACAACCGATCCTGTCCGTTTAAAAGGACTGGATGCCCAAAAGCAATATCGGGTGGAGGAGATCAACTTGTATCCGGGAACCAAGTCGAGCTTAGGCCAGGGACAAACTTATTCGGGCGACTACTTGATGAAAGTTGGCGTAAATCCTGACCTGAATAGCAACCGTACCAGTGTTTTACTAAAAATATCGGCACTTTAAAAAAATAACTGTGGCACATCCGAAGCTCCGACTCCAAGAGTCTGGACTTCGGATGCGCCAAATGTATAAACCCAATTGAGCAACAAACTCAAAAATCATGATAAAACCTAAACAGTATAAACGGACTTTGTTGGCCCTGCTACTCAGCGTTGCCAGTGGATTTTCTGCCATACAGGCCAAAGTACAGCTGCCGGCTTTTATTGGCGACAATATGGTGCTGCAGCAGAAAGAAAAGGTCAAGATCTGGGGAACAAGTACCGCAGTAGGCAAGGAACTTAGCGTAAACACCAGCTGGAACAACAAGAGTTATCAGGTTGAGGTCGATCAGCAAGGAGGCTGGCAAGTCTATCTGGAGACGCCGAAATACGGTGGTCCCTACCAAATTACCATCAACGATGGTGATCAATTAATCCTAAAGAATATTCTGATCGGTGAAGTCTGGTTTTGTTCAGGACAGTCAAATATGGAGATGCCCCTGGCGGGCTGGGGTAAGATCAATAACTTTGAGCAGGAAATCAAAGCAGCCAACTTCCCTAATATTCGTGTTTTGCAGATTCCAAAAGCAACCGCCAATCAACCTACCACGGCAGTGCAGGTGGAGTCCGGTGGATGGAATCCGGTGACGCCACAAAGTATTCCGGAGCTTTCGGCTACGGCCTATTTTTTTGCACGTGAGATCTACGAGAAAACAGGCATTCCAATTGGCCTGATCCACTCTTCCTGGGGCGGAACAATCATTGAAGCCTGGATGAGCCGGGAGGCCCTTACACCTTTTTCAACCTATACAGCGGCTATCGAAAAAATCCAACGTCCGGATGCACAGGAAATCTATGCGAAAGATCTGGCCGAATGGAATCGCGTCGCCGAACAGCAGGATCAGGTGAGGACAGCAACGCAGGGCGAGTGGTTTGCACCACAACTGGATAAGAGTACCTGGTCCACGATTACAATTCCTAGTTTTTTTGACAAGAACCTGTTTCCGGGAATGGATGGTGTCGTTTATTTTGGCAAAGACGTTGCACTACCGGCACATTGGCAAGGTAAACCTCTCAAGTTGATTTTGGGAGCAATTGATGACAACGACATCACCTATGTCAATGGTACAAAGGTGGGCGAAACTGTCGGTTATGATCAGATCCGGAAGTATACCATTCCTGCAACGGCCAATAATGGCAGCCTATTGCATATCGCCGTTCGCGTATTTGATGGAGCCGGCGATGGCGGAATATATGGCGGTACAGAACAGCCACGACTGGAAGGACCAAATGGCGAACAGCTATCTCTCGTTGGAGACTGGAAATGCAAAGTAGGTTATGATCTGGCGAAGCTGCCGGCAAAACCTAATGCGATGGAGGGTCCCAATAGACCTACTGTGCTCTACAATGCTATGGTTAAGCCTTTTGTGGATTTTAAAATAAAAGGTGCCATTTGGTACCAGGGTGAAAGTAACGCGGATTCAAAAGACGCTCCTTATCAGCAACTGCTGCCCGCACTGATTCAGGACTGGCGCCAGCGGTGGAACAATGAAAAGATGCCTTTTTATTTTGTTCAACTGGCCAACTTTAAAGCGAAAAGTTTAACACCGCAGCCTTCTTCCTGGGCGAGATTACGGGAAGCGCAGCGCCAAACACTCAAATTGCCTTATACAGGTATGGCAGTCGTTGCTGATATCGGCGATGCACAGGATATCCATCCGAAAAATAAGCAGGATGTCGGTAGAAGACTTGGCTGGATCGCAACAGCGCAGCTGTATGGCAAGAAGATCCCTTATTCGGGCCCTGTTCTTGAGCATTGGACAACAAAGGGAACAGCAATGCAACTCAGCTTCAACCCCATGGGCAAAAAGCTGGTGCTGAAAGAAACGGATAAACGCAACGGTAGTTTTACCATTGCTGGTGCCGATCAGGTCTTTTATCCTGCAGAAGTCAAACAGGTCGGAAATAAGCTGATCGTATCTGCCAAAAAAGTACCGTCACCCGTCGCGGTACGTTACGGCTGGGCGGATAACCCGGACCTGACTTTATACAATGAAGCCGGGATACCCGGATCTCCCTTTCGAACCGATGACTGGACAAAAAACTAAAACCACATGAGTAGATCATCAAAAATAAATCTTCGGAAAGGTAAGTTACTCTGCACGCTTGTGGTTTTCTTTTTTTCGGGCAACTTATTTGGGCAAGTGCAGGGGGGCAAACTTTGGTATCGGCAGCCGGCAAAACAATGGGAGGAGACCTTACCCCTGGGCAATGGAAAAATTGGCATGATGCCCGATGGTGGATTGAAGAATGACCATATTGTACTCAATGATATCACACTATGGTCGGGAAGTCCTCAGGATGCCAATAATTATGAGGCCAGCAGGTATTTGGATAGTATTCGGAATCTGATCAAAAACGGGAAAAACGACCTTGCTCAGCGTCTGATAGACCTGCATTTTATCTGCAAAGGCCCGGGATCGGGCGGCAAGCAATGGGGCTGTTACCAAGTGCTCGGCAATTTGATGATTGCCTTTGACGGACAAACGGATCTCACCGCAGTGCAGAACTATCGCCGGGAACTGGACCTCAATAAGGCGATAGCAAAAACAAGCTATGAGCTCAAAGGCGTCAAATATAGTCGTGAATATTGGACAAGTTTTGCCGATGATGTGGGCGTTATTCGTTTACAGAGCAGCAAAAAAGGACAGATTAGCCTGGAAATCAAGATTGACCGTCCCGAAAGGGCTACTGCCAAGACCGAGGATGGCGAGCTTGTTTTGGTAGGACAATTGGACAATGGTGTAGATGGTAAAGGAATGCAGTTCAAAACACGTGTCCGCGCGCAGATAAAAGGGGGAAAACAGCTGGTAAAAGGACAATCTATTGTTATTCAACAGGCTGACGAAGTGCTAATTTACGTGGCAACAGATACTGATTTTAAAGGTAAGGATTTTGAGCGTACGACAGCTGAAACGCTAACAAAGGCTTTGAAAAAATCCTATAGCCAGCAGTATGCTGAACATCTGCAAAACTATTTGGCAAAGTTCAACCGTTTGTCGCTCCGATTGGGGCAGTCGAAAGATGACTTACCGACCGATCAGCGTTTGGTGGCTTTCGGTAAAGAACCGGATCAGGATCCAGGGCTGGCAGCCTTATTTTATCAGTATGGTCGTTACCTTAGTATCAGCAGCACGCGTTTAGGCTTGCTACCACCAAACTTACAGGGCTTATGGGCAAATCAGATTCAGACACCCTGGAATGGGGACTACCACCTGGATATCAATGTGCAGATGAACCATTGGCACCTCGGGGCGGCCAATCTGGGCGAGCTCAATGAACCCTTGGTGGGGCTTGTGGAAGGCCTTATGGCCCCGGGAGCAAAGACCGCGAAAGCGTACTATAATGCACCGGGCTGGGTGGCCCATGTGATCACCAACGTATGGGGCTATACCGAACCCGGAGAGTCTGCTTCCTGGGGAATTGCCAATGCGGGCTCGGGCTGGCTCTGCAATAACCTTTGGGAACATTACCTCTATACTGAAGATATGGACTATCTACGGCGGATATACCCGATTCTCTATGGAGCAGCACAGTTTTACTCCAGTGCCCTGACCGAACACCCAACCAAGGATTGGCTGTTGACTTCGCCGTCTGTATCTCCCGAAAATTCCTTCAAGCTCCCTAATGGGCAGCAGGCAAATGTCACGATGGGGCCAACAATAGATAATCAGATCGTACGCGAATTATTTGAAAATATCATCCATGCAGCGGGATTATTGGGCAATCAATCGGATCCTTTTTTAACGAAGGTTGCGGCGCAACTGAAACGTTTAGCACCAGCTGTGCAGCTAGCCAAAGATGGCCGCATCATGGAATGGATCGAAGATTATGAAGAGGTTGATCCACAGCATCGGCATATCTCGCATTTGTATGGTTTGTATCCTGGCTATCTGATCCGTTATGATCAACATCCAGACTGGCAGCTTGCCGCTAAAAAAAGCCTGGATGTAAGGGGGGATGATGGACCGAGTTGGGCCATTGCCCATAAACTACTGTTTTGGACGAGATTGCATGAAGGCGAACGGGCTTATAAATTATTTCGGCAACTCATGACTCCACGTGTTGATACACATATCAATTATGGCGCCGGTGGTGGTGTTTACGCCAATTTGCTAACTGCAGGCCCCCCATTTCAGATCGATGGTAATTTTGGCGGAGCAGCGGGTATCGCCGAGATGCTGGTGCAGTCCCATCAGGACACGGTGTATCTTCTACCGGCGGTTCCTCAGGCCTGGAAAAAAGAAGGTCAGGTGAGGGGGATGCGCATCAAGGGAAATCACACGCTAGATATGGAATGGAAAGATGGTAAGATACTGAACTATCAGATTTATTCACCCAAATCACAACAACTTAACGTATGTATAGATCATAACTGGATCGCCTATCGTACAAAAGAAAAATAACAAAACATAGCGTCCTCAACCGAATTGGATCATGCAATTTTTTGCATGATAGGGGATGCTTTGTGTCAAAAATTTCAAGATAAAAGCACCTTATAAACAAAAAAAGTAAATATGAAAACAGAAAAGACAAGACAATGGCCTTTGATCAAGGGCCTGTCCTTCGGTCCTGAGGCCAGTATAATGGCACTCTGTCTTTCGATAGCTGTACCCTACACGGGCTCAGCAGCATCACTAAGGACGACAGATCGTCGTTTTGATCCAACAGAAAAGGCGACTATTGCAGTCAGGGGCATTGCCATCCGTCAACAGCATACGCTAAAGGGGATAGTGTTGGACAATACGGGCCGGCCTATTCCGGGCGTGACTGTGCGGGTCAAAAATACAACGCAGGAAACACAAACGGATCAGCAGGGACAATTCGAACTCAAGCTGGGAGACGGGACTGTCGTACTGACGTTCTCTTCGCTGGGATTCGAAACCAGGGAAATGTCCGTTGCTGCCAATGCGGGAACCGTGAATGTGCAGCTGAATGACGCTTCGTCGAGTTTGGAAGAGGTCGTTGTGGTCGGTTACGGTACGCAAAAGAAAGTAAACCTTACAGGTGCTGTGGCTACAGTGAGTGGCAAAGATATGATCAAACGGCCCGTTGTCAATACGGCTTCCATGCTGCAGGGGGCAATCCCGGGCGTACAAATCAATCAGGGCTCGGGAGAACCGGGCAATGAAGGCGTATCCATCCGTATTCGGGGCAAGGGCACCTTTAGCGGTGCCGGATCGGATCCCCTGGTGCTCATTGATGGTGTGCAGGGCAAATTCTCCGACGTCAATCCCAATGATATCGAAAATGTCAGTGTACTAAAAGATGCAGCCTCCGCAGCAATCTACGGTTCGCGTGCAGCAAATGGTGTTATTCTGATCACGACAAAACAAGGGAAATCGGGAAAGACAACCGTTCAGTATGACGGCAATGTGGGTATCTATAAGCCTACGAAAATGTTTGATCTGATCACCAATTCGGCGCAGTATATGGAATTATACAACGAAGCGCGTAAGAATTCCAATCTCAACGATGGCCTATATCCCGCCGATGTGATCGCGGCCTATCGCAATAGCAACGATCTTGTAAAATATCCAAATACGGACTGGCTGGGGCTTATTTTTCAAACTAAACCGACTTATACCCATAATCTCGGTATCCAGGGCGGAAATGAGAAGACAACCTTTAATGTTGGTTTGGGCTACGTCAATCAGGACGGAATGATCAAAGGTTTTAACTACGACCGGTATTCCGCCCGCCTCAATCTGACGACCAAAATCTCGGAGGGTATTAAATTCGGAACAAATATCTTGCTCAAAACAGGACATACCGAATCTATTCCGGGTGGATCCAAAGACCTGTTCCTGTCGGCAATGTCGCAGGCACCAACCTATGGCCCATTTTTGCCGGATGGTAGCGGGCGTTATACTTACAAAGCTTACGACTGGGAGTACAACAATAAAAACCCAATGGCTGTATTGGATCGGAAATTTACGTACAATACCGATGACTATGCTGCCAATCTCCAGGCCTGGATGGAGGTACAGCTGTTTAAAGGTCTTTCCTGGTACACCAAAGGTGCCTATAATTTCAATATGGACAAGTACAAGGATTATAAATCAACGTTGGATGAGTATTACTACCATACGGGTACGCTGGGAACGACATTGGATCTTGGAAAGGGACTTACGGATCAGGATCAGCAAACGATATACACCAATTTATTTACTTACCTGAACTATGATCGCGCGTTTGGCGCGCATCACCTCAAGGCTCAGGCCGGATATAGCATTGAAAAAAGCAAGTATACCTACCTGCAGGGCTTCCGACAGAATTTTGTCGACGATACACTAACAGAATTAAATGCCGGTGGATCGGATATTCAACGGGCAAACGGAACAGCTAACCAATGGGCGCTGATCTCGTATTTTGGCCGATTGAACTATGATTATCAAGGGAAATACCTTTTGGAAGCCAATATGCGTTACGACGGTAGTTCGAAGTTTTACGGTAAAAACCGTTGGGCAGCGTTTCCTTCTTTCTCTGCAGGCTGGCGTGTATCTGAAGAATCGTTTGTCAAGGAATTCGCTTCCGGTTGGCTGGATAATTTGAAGATCCGTGGATCCTGGGGTCAACTCGGAAATCAGAATACCGGTAACTATCCGTATCAGCCGGTATTGGGACTTACCGGAAATTATTCTTTTGACAATAGTACGCTAAATTCCGGTGTTGCTCAACAGGCATTAAACAACCCGATTATTAAATGGGAAACAACAACGATGACTGATGTGGGATTGGACTTAAGCCTGTTTAAAAATTTAGATATCACCTTTGACTGGTATAAAAAGAGAACGACCGATATTCTAAGGCAGTCACAGATTACTGCAATCGTTGGTTTGGGTGCTCCTTACGTAAATGATGGCATTGTCGATAATAAAGGTGTTGAATTGGGGGTTACTTATCGGAATCAGATTACTATTGGGGCATTGGAAGGTTTTAGCTATCAGCTAGGTGCAAACCTCGATCGCTTCAAAAACAAGCTGGTGAAATTTGGCGAGCCGGAAATCGGAGGCTATACGATCAAGAAAAATGGCTATGCGATGGACAGCTTTTATACCTACGAAGTCATCGGTATATTTCAATCGGATGCTGAAGTAGCGGGTTCGCCAAAGCAGTTTAATGATAATACACTGCCAGGAGACCTCAAGTATCGGGATGTCAATGGGGACGGAAAAATAGATGCGAACGACAGAACAATTATTGCCGGTGTGGATCCAAAGCTGAACTATAGTTTTAATCTAAGTGCAAGTTTTAAGGGCTTTGACTTTTCGGCCCTATTACAAGGGGTATATGGTGTCAAATCCTATGTTTCGGGCTGGGGTGTAACCCCATTTGTACAGGGAAGCCCACCGACAAAAGATTGGTTAGACCGTTGGACACCTGAAAATCCTTCGACAACTATGCCGCGTATTTATTGGGGCTGGAGTGCTCCGGAGAAATTCAGCCGTGCTTCCAGCTATTTTATACAGGATGCTTCATATTTCAGACTGAAAAATCTTGTGTTAGGATATACTTTACCTGATGGGCTATTGAAAAAATATAAAATAGACCGCCTACGGGTTTACTTTTCGGGTGATAACCTCTTTACTGCGACCAAATTTAAGGGCCTGGATCCTGAGCGCTATGGAAATGGTGATCTGGTACAGTATCCGCAAAACAAGATTTATTCATTTGGTGTACAAGTTAACTTTTAATTGCTATGAAAAAGAAATTTATAACAGCGTTGATGCTATCCGGTTTATTTTTGGGTTCTTGTAACAGTGCCCTGGACCTCAATCCTTTGGATCAGATTGCTTCGGACAACTATTTTAGCAAAAAATCTGATTTTGATAATGCATTGGCCGGTGTATATGCCTCGTTGCAGAGCGAGACTTTCTCCTATGGGATGCCTTTTCGGGACTGTCTGACCGACAATGGCTACAATCAGTTCAACTCAGGTAGCGTCAATGAAATCGTAGGCGGGAATTTAAATCCGACCACAGGGGGCTACGAAACTGCTATCTATAACGATGCTTATGTGGGAATAGGACGTGCCAATCGCCTGATCGAGAAGCTTCAGGGTTATAACGGCTCCGATATGAACGATGCGGAGAAAAAGAACATGGAAGCCGAGGCCCGCTTTATCCGTGCTTTTGTTTATTTCCAATTGTACAGTATCTATGGTGAGGTACCGCTTGTGCTGACTCCGCTAAGTCTGGAGAATCAGCGTCAGCCAAAGGAAAGTGCGGAGAATATTCTAAAACAGATTCGAGCTGATCTGGATTTTGGGATCGCCAACTTAGCGGCTAAACCTTATTTCAATAATGGGGGACATGCTGCCACCAGTTCGGCAAAAGCCTTGAAAGCAAGAGTCTTATTGTTTGCGGCTTATGGTGATAAAGGGGTGCCGGATTTAGCAATTTTGAAAGAGGTAAAGGACTTATGTGCCGATGTCATGAAAGAGTATACCGTAAGTACGGCTTTTGAAAATGTCTTTCGCGATGCGACACAAAAGAACAATACCGAGATTATCTTTTCAGTCAATTTCCTGGCACCTAATAATACAGCGCCCTGGGACATGTACCTAGGCGATTGGATAGCAGCTTCACCTTTGCAAAACCTGGTGGATACCTATGAATGCAAAGATGGCCTGCCTTATGGTGAATCTCCGCTGACGGACCGGACCAATCCGTTTAAAGATAGGGATCCGCGGTTGAGCAAAACAATTTTTGTGGATCATCCTGACTTTGGCGGCGGTAAGATCCATACACCGTCCAATCCCCGGCCTACGGGGTATGGCGTATTGAAATTTCTGGATCCGGCCAACTTACCTTTTGGCTTTTCAACATTGAGCCAACAGGATGCGGTTGTATTACGGTTTGGGGAGGTGTTATTGATGTATGCCGAAGCACAAAATGAAATCGCCGGGCCAGATCAATCGGTTTACGATGCCATGAATACCCTGAGGAGTCGCGTCCAGATGCCGGGGGTTCCAGCCGGTTATACCAAGGAAAAAATGCGCGACCGTATCCGCCACGAAAGAAGGGTAGAACTTGCTTTCGAAGGACTACGGCATTACGACCTGATCCGTTGGCATATCGCTGGCGAGGTACTCAATAATGTCAAAGACAGTAAAGTGCCCTATCATTTTGAAGACAAATTTTACCGCTGGCCATTACCACAAACAGAAATTGAGAAGAGCGCAGGTGTGTTAATTCAGAATCCAAACTATAAATAATAAGATTATCGCCTTCTTTAGATCGGCAATTTCCTAAACCAACAACAACAGCGCGCACGAAGTTCTTTCGATGCGCGCTATTTTTTGTGGTGATAACGATTACTGTAAAGGAATCAAGACGTTCTGTTCCAAACGTACAGGGACCTGCTTTACCGAGGTAAAACCATCTTCCTTGGAAATGATGTTGGAAAGATCCAGTCCTCTTTTGGAGAACGTACTGATCAAAGCAGTCCGAAAGGTTGCCTTGGCTGAACCCCAGCCTTGTCCTAAGATGGTGTCGTTGTTGAGCTGTATTAGTTCGTCCGTAGAATAATAATTGAATTTTTCCAGTAAATGTTGGTAAAGATTTGTTGTTGTAGCCATACAATTTAAAAATTTAAAGGATTAAACCATAAACTGTATCCAGATCTTGTTGGGAAAATAAGCGTTGTGTAACGTTTATTTTGGTCGAAACCCGTATTAATTTACCACCGCGGTGTCTACACTCGGTTGGTATTGCATCATGCAATTCTGAATACTCTACAAATATAGTAGATTATTTTTTAGAATAAAAAATATTTTTGTTTTTATCGATAAATGAGCATAACAAGAAGACTAGGGGAGATCAAAAGTAGAGGCTGCCTGTTGCCTGTGATTTAATTCGCTGTTGTCTGTGATTTGGTTATGAAGCGGATAGCCGGACAGGGAATTTATCATGTTACTGTAATCTCATTGAAAATACTTTAAAAAACAGCGAGAAGACAATACTTTTGCGCCATGAATAGAATTGCGGAAATTAACGAATACATTGCTGCCGAACGCGAGGTATTATTGCAACACCCCTTGTATCGTAAAATCAAAACGATCAAGAATCTACGTTCTTTTACAGAAGGGCATGTGTACGCTGTATGGGATTTTATGTCTTTACTAAAAGCTCTACAGATTAAACTGACCTGTACGACTTTGCCTTGGTTTGCGAGCGAGCATCCATCGACACGTTACCTGATCAACGAGATTGTATTGGCTGAGGAATCGGACGAATACATTGATGGTCGTCGGTTGAGCCATTTTGAAATGTATCTGGACGCAATGAGTGAAATGGGAGCAGATCTGCACCTGATCAATAAGTTTATCGCCCACGCCAAGAAATCCAAAAGTATTTTCGATGCCATTGCTTTAACAACCTTGGACAAACGGGTTAAAGATTTTCTGAATTTTACTTTTGAACTGATCGAAGAGGGAGAGGTACATAAGATTGCCGCAGCTTTTACATTTGGTCGTGAGGATCTGATCCCGGGCATGTTTACTTCGATTTTACAGGAATTGAAAGCCAATTTCCCCGAATCAGGTCTGGATAATTTTATCTACTATTTCCAGCGTCATATTGATCTCGATGGTGATGAACATGGTCCTTTAGCCATGCAAATGATTACCGATTTGGCCAAAGAGGATGACGAGAAATGGGAAGAAATGAAAATAGTGAGTAAAGAGGCGCTTCAAAAGCGCATTGAACTCTGGAATGCAATAGAAGATTCCCTGTAAGGAATCTTCTACTTTTTTAAGTTGCTTTTAGCCTCTAAAAGAAGCTTCATGTCGTTTTAAGGACTGTTTCCTCAAAAACGAGTCATTGGAATAGGATTCCATACTAACAAAATTCCTCCTACAAATTTATTTTTTTAAGATAGTTCTGTGGATCTGGCGTCTGCTTACAGAAACAATCTGCGATCTTGTTTTTTAGCCGATTGGAAGATGATGGATTTCTATGTGATAAACGTAACGATAAAAGAAGTTAACTCCTGTTTTTGGCAGATTTCGTTCTTTTATTAGAAATTGATTGAAAAATGTCTTTTTTCCATAACATATTGGCGTTTGTGAAGAAATGCATATTCCAATTAGTATCTAAGTTTGCAACGCAAAAAATAACATAAGCACATTGAACTTTTTTCCGTCGTATTGGGCAAAAGCAATTGGCACCATTTCAGTGCTTGCATGCTCGGTTTTAGAAACACAGGCCCAGGACTCGCTACGCATCTCACTCGCTGATCTGATCGGTAAGTCGCTGCAAAACAGTAAGTACATTGAACTATCGCATTTGCAGTTAGAGGAAAAGGAGATAGCCCTACAGCAGCAACGGATGGAATTGTTGCCTAAAATTGCTGTCCGTGCTTCTGCAAGTTATGCGAGCAACATGCCGGTCTACGATCGGGGCTTATTCGCCAAACCATCACAGCATGATGTGATCCATTATTTATATGACACAGGACTTGATTTTTACCTGAATCTCTACAATGGCCATCGGGATCTGATGAAGATTGAATCGAAAAAGCTGGAACTTGAACTGGCGAACATTGACTGGAAGAGTGCCGCCGCGGCGATTAAGCTGGAAATCTCCAACTTATTTTTGGATTTGAATTTAGCTTATCGCAACAGGGCTCTGATCGAAGAGGATATCAACGATCAGCGGACGCAACTGAAAGAGATCGAACATCGTTACACCGCAGGGGTTGTATTGCATAGCGATGTATTGCGTATTTCACTTGAATTGTCCAAGCGCGAACTGCTTTTGGTTCAGATCGCAAATGATATCAAGGCAATTAACCAAAAATTGCAGCTTATTACAGGTATACGACAAGAAATTGTTCCAATGTGTACTGCAACGGCCAGCCACCCATTAGACTATGCGGAGCTTGTTGCTGTTGCGAAACAGCAGGCTTTTGTACTATTAAAATCGGAACAAGAAGTTGCGTTAAAAAAACTTGGCATCAAACAGGCAAAGTCGAATTATCTGCCTGAGTTGGGGCTGACCAATACGTTTACTTTTGCGAATCCACAGGTGTTTTTATACCCTTACAATAGTAGTTGGTACAATTTAAATATTGTAGGGTTAAAATTAAATATCCCGATCTCGGCGCTCTATCTCAATAAAAATATTGTTCGGGGAGCTCAGGTTGCTTTGAAACGGGAGGAGGTCAAACATCATCATGAAGAAGAAAGTGTAGAAAATGAACTGTTACAGGCTTATTTGGATTATAACCTTGCGCTGGAACAACAGGAGGTTTGTCAAAAAAATCTGGCCCTTGCTAAAGAGAATGCCCGTATTATAAAAAATAGGTATTTTAAATCTTCCGCACTTGTTACAGACCTATTGGATGCAGATATGCAATGTCTTAAGAACAACTTTGATCTGGAATCCGCTCGGATCGCAATACAGAAACACTATTATTTTATTGAATTTTTGAAGGGTACTATCTAATGAAACCTAAATCAGGCTGGTCTATGACCGATGTACAATTGACCCGAATCACCAATTGGTTTGCTGGGATTGCTTTGTTGGCACTTTTACTATGGGGCGGAAAGATATTCTGGCTTCGCATACGCTATACGTATACAAATGATGCCCAAGTGACCCAATATATTAATCCCATCATCTCCCGCGTGGGCGGTTATATTGTTTCGGTCCATTATAAAGATCATCAGTCGGTCAGGCGTGGGGACACCCTGTTGCTGATTGATAACCGGGAATACAAATATGAAGCGGCTCAGGCTTCCGCTTCGATAAACAAGGAAAATGCGGAGATCAGTGTGCTGGGTAGTCAAAAAGAAATCTTGCAGGCCGAGCATGAATCGTTGGAAAAATCCATCGCTGCTGCCGAAGCTCGGGTGACCAAACAGCAATTGGAATACGATCGCTATAAATTTCTATTCGATGAAAAATCGGCCACAGCGCAGCAGCTGGAAGATATTAAAGCAACATTGGAGGTATACAAAAGTGAGCTTGCCTCGCTAAACTACAAACTGGAAGCCTCACGGGATCGTGTGAATGATGTTGATGTAAAAAAAGGGGTCATCAATGCAGAGAAAGTGCGGTTATCAGCCGCGGCAAATCGAAAGCACCTTGATGTAGGCTATACGGTCATCCGTGCACCCTATGATG
This sequence comes from Sphingobacterium sp. UBA7249, assembly GCF_002472835.1. Taxonomy (NCBI): domain Bacteria; kingdom Pseudomonadati; phylum Bacteroidota; class Sphingobacteriia; order Sphingobacteriales; family Sphingobacteriaceae; genus Sphingobacterium; species Sphingobacterium sp. UBA7249. The sequence goes on from NZ_DKST01000028.1 coordinate 178,549, forward strand.
GTCGGGTAGGAAAGCGTACTATTGAAAAGGGGCAGATGGTAAATCCTGGAGAGGTACTGGGATTTATTGTAAATGGGGAGACACCAATTTGGGTAACTGCCAATTTCAAGGAAACACAGCTACGCTATCTCCATCTTGGTGGCCGGATACAAGTTGTTGCCGACGCCTACCCGGATGAAACATTTTATGGAAAAATAATTTCTATTTCCCCAGCAACGGGATCTTCTTTTTCCCTACTCCCACCTGACAATGCAACAGGAAATTTTGTGAAGATCGTACAGCGCGTACCCGTCCGCATTGAGCTGGACGAAGGCAAAGGGGCGACAAAGTTACGCTCAGGAATGAACGTCAATGTTTCAGCCATAAAGAATCAATAACCGTGAAAGGAATTTTCAAAAACTGGGTGCCCGAATGGCTAATTAAGCTGATTTTATTCAGTGGATTGATGCCGAGTATGGTCTTGTTTTTTCTGCCCGGAGCCAATGTCAATGTCACTGCGGGGTTCTATGGTGCGCAACCCAGTGATGTGCAATTCCTCATTATTTTATTCTATGCAGGATTTGTAGGGTTTTATGTGCTTGAACGCCGCTTCTTTCAATATTTTCCGGTCAAACAGTACTATATTATTTTTAACCTGCTTCAATTGCTCAACTGCTACTTGATGTACCATATTAGGGAGATTGATTGGATATATGGTTTACGTTTTTTTCAGGGCATGCTCTTCGCATCGGCTGTCAACCTCTCCATCTCCATGATATTTTCCAGACTGAAAACGGAACGTGCAAAGGAGGGAAGCTATGCGATCTTTTTTGGCATGCTCCTTTGTAGTTCGCCTTTCAATACCTTTGTGACGGCTGAATTTATTGATTCATTCAACTTTGATGAACTTTATTTCTATGCCGCCCTCTCCTTTGTTCCCGGGCTCCTGCTGATCCTGATTACCATGAAGTCCGTCCGCCATAATAGGCCTTATCCGTTATTTTCCCTAGACTGGGCCAGTTTTATCCTCTACAGTTTTGTCGTTGTAAGTTTTGGCTATCTGATGGTGTACGGGCAGGAGCGTTATTGGTTTTCGGACAGCTCCTTGTTGAACATATTGGTCGGTGGAATTTTATTGCTGGGCCTGTTTATTCTTAGGCAGAAAGCGACCAAACGTGTTTATATTGAGCTATCCATTTTTGGAAATAAAAAATTCCTGCTAGGAATCCTGGTTTTGTATATGATGTATATCGAACGATTTTCCCTGACGATCTCCAATCAATATTTTCTTCAGGTTATCCATCTGGATCCCATTCATCTGTCTTATATTCAATGGTTCAATATCCTGGGCATCGTATCTGGTGTCATGCTTTCGCTCTATTGGTTGTTAAAACGGCGTACCGTAAAATGGATCTGGATTATTGGCTACTGTTGCCTGCTGATTTTTCATCAATATATGTTTTTTTCATTTGAAAGTGAGGGCAATGAAGAGCATTTCTGGCTGCCCTTGGTCTTGCATGGATTGGGTGTTGGCCTGATCATGGTTCCGACAATTTTATTTGTTATCGCCAGTGTACCACCCCAATTGGGTGCGTCGGCGGCGGCAGCTTGTCTGGCAGTACGTTACATGGGGTATACCAGCAGTATTGGATTACAGAATTTCTTCAGATTATTTGAACATGCGCAGCACCGGGAGGTCTTTCGGGATCAGCTGCTGCCAAGCAATCCGATTTTTGAAAATTATATTCAGCTGGAGTCTCAGCGGGTAATGCATCAAGGGCTGCTCGTTAAGGAGCATGCGGCGGCATTAAAACTCATCAGTGAACGCGTCAATATGCAGGCTTTTGTCCGGTATGGTATGGACTACTACGAACTGATGTCGATCGTCAGTATCAGTATTTTACTGCTAATATTGATTTCTCCTTCCTTGAAAAGTATGTACAAGAAACTTAAAAATAATCAGATATCACCTGTGTAATCGTCTCCGGTTTACAGGCTATCAATATCCCAAATGGCTGCTGCACGTTCCAGTTCCACTAATGCGACCGCATAATTATAACGTGCTTCATGATAGGCAAGCTGGGTTTCATTGTAGGAGCGTTGTGCGTTGATAACTTCCAGCAGGGCGGTTTCGCCCCGATTGTAACTGTATATCTTTCCCTCCAGAATAGCCCTGGCTTCCTGCAGTATGGTACCGTTAAATTGCTGCACTTGTTTTTGAGTGGCTTTGTGTTGTATATAGGCTTGATTCACCTCGGTCTGGATGCGGAGCTCCGCTTCTCTATAGGCTAGTTCATCCTGTTGAATCTTGAATTGCAACGATTTTAACTCACCTTTATTAAAATTGGAAAATTTAAGCGGTATGGCAATGCCAGCATTGATGGCATTAAACTGTGGCGTGGGAGCAGTTTCATTTTTGGCTTCGCCATTGTAGGTAAAACCGAGGGAAATGCCCAGGTCTAAAACACGGTTTGCCTTTGCCAGCCGGAGCAAACTTTGGGATAGTTGTTTATTCTGTCGTATAGCTCCGAGATCGCTACGCTCGTGCAATGCCTTTGCAAGCAACGTTGGTAGCAAGAACTTATAATCTAAGGAAACATCAGATCCTTGTGGCACCCAAAGAACAGCACTCGTATCTCCCATAAGCAGGGATAATCCAGCAAGGGCGGAATTGGCCGCCGCTTCAGCGGCTGATAGTGTATTGTGCATATGGTCGGCCTCCAATTTTGACTGTCGATAGTCGATATGTGGAATTACGCCCAGTTGATAGCGTATACTGTCTGATGTGGCAAGTTGGGAGAGTTGCTGATAAGCCTGGCGGTAAGTTGCTACCAATAGCTGATGTTGTCGGGCAAACAAAAAGGCCAGGGTAGCATCGGCACGCAGATTTCGGAAATAATCTGCGAGCAGGAGACGGGTGATTTCAGCCTCATCGCTGGCGATTTGCCGACGTGCCTGCCGTTTTGCACCCAATTCTACCGTCCAGCTCAATTCGGCGGTATAACCCCGGCCTAGCTGTTTGCTTTTTTGGCTGTTGTCAAATAGCGCTACGTTAAATTCCGGATCTGGAAAGATACCGGCACTAATAACATGAGCATCTGCAATCGAAAGATTGAATTTTTCGGCAGCATAATTGAGGTTGTTTTTTCCAACTTGTGCAATAAAGTTGCTGTAGTCTAATTTTTTTTGTTCAAAAGTTGAATCTATCGTTTGTGCAGCCGCATTTCCAATGGGGAGCATAAAGTAAAGAAGAAGTCTGATCTGTATTTTCATCGTCATGTTAACTTGGTCCTTCTGTTTAAAGCAGTACAGCCGTTTTTAAACAGAACACGGTATTTGATTTTAGGAATTTGTCTCTGGTTGTGTTTGATCGGTTAATGGTCTGGGCCTACCGCTGTGTTGCTTTGCTCGTTCCATCAGATAATATAGCGGTGGAAGCATAAACAGTGTCAGCAGGGTAGAAAATAGCAGCCCATAGACAATTACGGTCGCCAGGGGCCGTTGAACATCTGATCCGATCCCGGTAGCCAGTGATGCGGGGAGTAAACCAAGTATCGCCACTGTCGCAGTCATCAGTACCGGCCGGAACCGGCTAAATGCACCTTCAATGACAGCCTTGTCTAATGTCCTACCATTTTTTTGTAGGAGATTGAACTGGGAAAGCATCAATACACCATTTTGTATGGCGACACCAAAAAGAGCGATAAAGCCCACCGCCGACGATACATTTAATGTCATACCGCGTAAATTGAGCGCCAGCATACCTCCAAAGAGCGCCAGTGGTACGATACCGATAAGTAGTCCGGCCTGTCCGAAAGAACCAAAAGTGCTGTATAGCAGGATAAAAATAATCGCCAGCGTCAGGGGGACGATGATAGCCAGTCGGCTGTAGGCACGATGCTTGTTTTCGAATTGTCCGCCCCATTGCAGCTTGATTTTTTGTGGATCGTATTTCAGCTTTTGCGCGATAGCTTGCTGGGCTTCGGTCAGGAAAGCACCTAAATCTCGTCCTCGTACGTTCAGTCTGACGGTTAGCTGACGGCTATTGCGTTCGCGCGAAATGGTGCTTTCCCCCGTATTGAGTTTGATGGTGGCAACCTGCGACAAGGGTATGCGTGCGCCATTATCGGGATATAATACCAGGTTGCCAATCTTTTCAGGGGAGTTACGCTCATGCTCAGGATACTGACAGGTAATATCGTATACTTTAATTCCCTGATAAACCTGAGATACTGATTTACCACCAATGGCAATTTGAATGAGATCGTTGACATCCGAAATATTCAATCCATACTGTGCAACTTTATCGCGGTCAACGATGATCTGTAATTGCGGGAGCGGAGGCTCCTGATCGATGGCCAGATCGACAGCGCCCGCTACTCCCTTCAGTGTGCTGATGAGATCCTCTGCAATGCGTCGGGTTTCCTTTAGGTCATCACCAAAAATTTTGACGACAAGTTCGCTGTGTGCACCGGCGATTTTGTCCATGACGCCATCGATCATCGGTTGGGAGAAGGCTACATTGAACCCTGGCATCGCGGCATATTCTGCTGCCAGCTCGTGGATAAGATCTGCTTTTGTTTTTCCCCATTTCCAGGTGTTGTAGGGTTTCAGCCCCACACTGACTTCAAAGTGTGAGGGCGTCCAGGCGTCGGTACCATCGTCATTGCGTCCGGCCTGTACCATCACGTAGGAGATTTCCTCGTATTTCAGGGTACGTGCACGTAGGCTGTCGCTCATTTCTTTGGATTTGTCTACTGTAATCCCGGGTGGAAGGGAGACTTGTAGCCAGATGGAACCTTCGTCAAGCGTTGGTAGAAAATCTTTGCCCACAGATGCTGTCAACAATCCTGTCGCTAAAAGAACAAGGGCAAGAGGGACAAATACCTGTTTGGGGCGCAGCATTATTTTCTTGATCTGCTTATGGTAGAGCGCCGTTAATTTTTCCAACCATTTATTGTGATAAACTTTTTGTGGCTTGCGATAGATCATGTAGGCCAATCCCGGAATAAGTAGTAAAGATACCGCTAGAGCACCCAACAAAGCATAGCCTACGGTGTAAGCCATTGGTGTAAACAGTTTCTTTTCTACCCTTTCAAAGGCAAAAAGAGGAAGATATGCCGTAATAATAATAATGGTGGCAAAGAAAATTGGCTTGGCAACTTCGGCTATTCTTGCTGCTAGATCATGTTTGACCAATTGTACTCCGGGTTTTTCTTCTCTTTTTTTCAAAATGGTTTCGAGCATCACAATGGCGCCGTCTACGATAATTCCGAAATCGATAGCCCCCAGAGAAAGTAAATTGGCGGGTATATCTGTGAAATGCATCAGTATGAAAGCGATCAGCAGTGAAAGTGGAATTGTAATGGCAACCAATAATGCTCCGCGCCAGCTGCCCAGAAAAAGGATGAGTACAAAGATCACCAGTACCATACCTTCGAGGAGGGTTTTGGATACAGTGTGCAAGGTATTGTCGACAAGGCTGGTGCGATCTAAGACGACATGGATTTTGACATCCTCAGGGAGAATTTTACTGTTCAGTTCATCGACGGTAGCATGTACAGCTGCCAGGACGGGGGAGGGGTTCTCATGCTTTAACAGCAGGACAATCCCTTCAATATTATCGGAATAATTAGCTCCTCGTTTGTCACTGTAGCCCAAGGCTCCTTTACGGGCGAGATTACCAAGTTTAACCTGTCCGAGATCCCGCATGTAGATACGGTTTCCATTGACCGATTTGACAACGATATTGCTGAGGTCATCCAGTGATTTGAGAAGGCCGATGCCCCGGATTACATACGATTGGTCACCTCGGTTCATCATGCTTCCGCCGGCATTGGCATTGTTGGCTTCTATTTTTGCGGTTACTTCGCCTAGAGAAACTTCATATTGATCGAGTTTTTTAGGATCGATTTCGACCTGAAACTGCGTTGTGATGCCCCCAAAATTGGTTACATCGGCAACTCCGGTCACCTGTTTGATTTTGGGGATAATGACAAAGTTTTGGAGTTCGGTCAATTTTCGCAGATCGTGGGTATTGCTTTCAAGAATGTACCGAAAGATTTCACCCGTTGGCGAGGTAAGTGGATCTAGGCCCGGTGCTGCACCGTAGGGGAGGCTCAGATCCGCAAGGCGCTCCTGTATGCGGGCCCGGGCCCAGTAGTCTTCGACACCATCTTTAAACACGATAGTGACCATAGAGAGTCCAAATGTAGTTTTGCTGCGCATGACTTCCATTCCGGGCAGCCCATTGATGGCCTGTTCAATGGGAATTGTGATCTGTTGTTCCATTTCCTCGGCGGCCAGGCCAGGCACCTGTGTAACGATTTGTGAGGATACGTCTGCGATATCGGGATAGGCTTCAACTGAAAGCTGTTTCCATGCATAATAGCCGAAAAATGCAATAAGGAGAAAAGCAGCAGCAATCACTCCGCTCTTGGCGATGATCTGGCTAACAAGTTGTTTCATTGTAATACGATTTTTGGATAAAGATTTAATTGCTTGCCATCAGATAAAACGCGCCCTCACTGATGATCTTTTCGTCTTTGGACAATCCCTGTAGGATCTGGACTTGCTCATTTTCGGTCACGCCGGTCTGTACATAACGCTTTGTAAATGTATGGGGTGCCAGCTGTACCCAGACGAAGCTCTTGTCGTTAAATTGGAGTAGGGCTTTGCTGGGAATAAATATACTGGCTGTCGCTACCTGCTCAAATTGTGTATTGACATACATCCCTGGTTTGAGCAGTCGATCTTTATTGTCGCATTCAATCAGCACTTCGATATTGCGGTTTGCTTCGTCGACGAACTGATTGATATGGATAATTTTTCCTTGCAGCTTTTTGCCGGGCTGACTGTCAATGTGGACTTCCACAGCGCGGATCTGATCTATGGCACTCAGATCTTTTTCTTTGATATAAGCCGAAACCCATACTTTTGAGAGCTCCGCAATTCGGAGTAAAGCGGGGGCATCTTCTTTATTGTACTGGCCTAACACGATCGTATTGCTTAAGATTTCCCCCCGGATGGGTGAACGGATAAGTAGGGGCTGGCCGAGGACGACCTGTGCCGTACTGTTGTCATATATTTTTAAGGCAGCAGTTGCATTATTGAGCGTTGTGTTGCTGATGGCAAAATTGGTTTCCGCTTCCTCAAGTTCCTTCTGAATACCGACACCATGACTGAGCAGGTCTTTTTGCCGTTTTAAGACATTTGCCGCCAGAGCATAGCTTTGCTTGGCGTCGAGATAGGCCCGTTGTGCTTCGAAATAGTCAGAAGAACTGATTGAAAATAACGCTGTATTGACAGCTACCTGCTGTCCAAGGCTCACATAGGATTTGACAACCCGTCCCGCAAAAGGCACGGGGATTTCAACATAGCTATTGGGAATAATTTTCACCATGGCGGCAGTATTGAACTTTAGCTGATGCGGTTGTTCGGCGACGACAGTACATTTAATCTTAGACAGCAGTGCTGCATGCGCATTGACTGTCAGGGTATCACCTGTGAAATGCAGGACAGCGGATTGCTCTGCAGGCACAACAGACGGTGAGTTGCATGCTTGCATGAACATGAGGACAGCAATCCATCCCATAAATCTAATGGTATGGATAGAAATTTTGATAGCATGGTAAACCATTGTTTTTTTTCTAAAGGTCATCTTTCGCCCATTCGGAAACTATTCAATCGGAGAGCTGCGCGATGATCCGTGTTTTTGTTTCTAAAAATTATGGTGCAAAGCTATCCATGCCTTTGCTGGAAGGCCGTTAGAGCGGCTTTAGAAAAATATTAGAATTTTATTAGAATGCTGCTGAATGGGGGAGGTTGATCCGGAAGACGCTGCCGATATCTTTTGTTGAGCGCACTAGGATTTCCCCTTGATGCAGTAGGATAATCTTTTGGGTCAGTGAGAGCCCGATCCCGTTCCCTTCGCTGTGCGCCTTGTTGTTGCCCCGATAGAAAGGGGTGAATATACGTTCAAGATCATTGGCCTCGATGCCTATGCCATCATCTTTAAACTCCAGCTGTATTGACATTCTTTCAGATTTGACCGCTATGGAACATTTATGGTTGTCGGAAAACTTGCAAGCATTCTCAATTAAATTCATAAAGGCAACCCGGAGTAGGTATTCATTACCGATAATAGAAATCATCTGTTCATCTTCTAAAGCCGGATCAATAAAAATATCTAGCTTATACGTGGAATTAGCCTGCAATACCTGCTGGCAGGCGTCAAGCAGCAGTTCATCCACACGTAAGGTCCTGAATGAGATCTCTGAGCTATCGTAACTCGCCTTGGCAAAATCCAATAAGCTGTTAAACAGTTTTTTGAGTTTTTGGGCGTCGTTTAAGATGTTATCAATGATAATTTTATATTCGGCTGTACTGCGGTCTTTATTCGTAGAAATTTCAAGTTCGGCAATCATTGCGGCCAGGGGGGTACGCAGTTCATGTGAGATATTGGAGACAAAGTGCTTTTGCGCGTCAAAAGAGCTTTCAAGGCGATTCAGCATATCGTTAAAGGTATTGGCCAGCTCGGATAGTTCATCTTTGTTTCCGGGGCTCTCAAGTCGTGCATCCAGGCTGTTGGCGGATATGTTTTTGACTTTCCGGGTCATTTCCTGAACGGGACGGAATACTTTTTTTGAAAAATATATTCCGGCGGCATAGCTTAAAAAAACCGCAAAAATAAAAACAATAACGATGGTGGATAACAAGTTTTGAAGTTTGTTATACCCATATTGATCATAAGCGGCAGCGGTGATGATAAAATTTATATTGTTGTAGGCATAGGTAATGCCGATCACCTGCCATTTGTCCTGATAAAAGCCAATTTCTTTTTTTTGAACGATATCCTGCAACATGACAGGGGTCTCTTTGACAAAATCAATGTCTACAGCGTCATGATATAATAGCTTAAAACTGGTGTCATAGATCGCTACTTCAACCTCATTGAGGATTTTTCGGTTGTTGTGGTAAATATCTTCCAGTGTTTTTTTATCAACCTTGGCATTTAAAAATAGATTTGCTTTGGTATAGGCTTCTTTTTTTAGAAGGGCATAAAATTCTTTTTCGCGATTCTCTACGGCCGAAAAATAGACTGTGCATGCAAATATCGTCAGGATGGCTGCTGTGACAACGGTAAACAATATGGTAATTCGCGTTCTGATCTGCATTAGTCCTGTTTTAATATAAAGCCCATTCCGGATTTGGTGTGGATATACTTTTTATCAAAATCCTTATCTATTTTTTTTCGGAGGTAATTGATATAGACATCAATAAAATTGGTGCCTGTATCAAAATGGGTGTCCCAAACTTTTTCGGCAATCTCCATCCTTGATAATACACGTTCGGGGTGCAGCAACAGGTAGTGCAGCAATTTGAATTCTTTGGGTGTCAAACTGATTTCGACGTTGTTGCGCCTGACATTTTTGGTATGCAGATTCATTTCCAGATCCGCATAGCGCAATAAGGCTCCTGTGGCACGGTCCTGTTTCTGATAGCGTTTGAGCAGTACCCGTATTCGCGCCAATAGTTCACGCATTTCAAATGGTTTGACCAGATAATCATCCGCGCCGGCATCGAAGCCTTCGATTTTATCATCGGTAGTACCAAGTGCCGTAAGCATAATGATGGGCAGGTCAGGTTTGCTATGGCGGATCTCTTTACAGAGATCGAGACCGTCCATCTTGGGTAATACGATATCGGTTATGATGAGGTCGAAATCGTGTTGCAGAGCCATTTTCTTTCCTGAAATGCCGTCATAGGCGATATCGGTCTGAAATTCATTCTCATCCAGCCCGCGTTTTATTAGTCCCGCGACACGGACATCATCTTCGATTAAAAGAATTTTCATACAACAGCGAAAGATTATTTGTTAATACTCTAACCACAATATTGACGTCGACCAAAGATATGGACTATCGGGACAAAGTTATCAAATTAACCTTGGTTTCGTTATTTAACGCCTGCTCTTTTTACCTATGTTCATATTCTTGCCATACGGCAAGTGTATCGTGTTATAAATCAGTTAACTTTGATGAATAACCCAGGTGCATAGCACCTATAGATCAATAAGCGATGGATAAACCAAAATCAACAAAATTGGAAGTCATTATTCCTGCGTATCGGATGCACAGTCAGAGTTTTATTAATATGCTGGATGGCATTTCGGAGGAGCATGCTCGTCAGCGTGTCAACGGGCAGACCAACCACATCGTGTGGATGGCCGGTAACTTTGTCAATGTACGTTATGGAATAGCACAGGTCTTGGGACTTCAGGAGGAAGATCCCTACCACAACTTATTTTTTATGGGTAAAACATTGGATGAACAGTTTAATTACCCAAGTTTAAAAGAACTAAAAGATAGTTACTATGCCATTTCTCCAAAAGTTTATCAGCGTCTGCTGGAAGTAGACGATGCGGAATTGGCGGAGATTTTTAAAATCGACATGAACATCCCTTTTGTCGAGGAGAATAAGCTCAATTTTATCGGAATGTGCATTGGGAGGCAGGATTATCTTTGTGGCCAAATGGCACTGATGCGGCGTATACTCAATTATCCAAGTATGAAATACGATGTGGACGAAAGCATGACCTATTAGGAGGACGAAGTCTAAAATCCAGTCTTCGGAAAGCTCTTGCTGTTCTGAAGACTGGATGAATGCATGTTACTCACTGCCTTTTATCGTCAATATGATTCCGGAGTATTTCTCACGATCGTTACCGATGTAGAGTAGATCTACACTTTTTTTGTTCGGTTCTTTCAACTGATCAGAAAACAATTTGTAATTCATCTTTTCTATTTTTTCTTCCCAATCTGAATCTGATTGCGGTTTGATGGAGCTGATCTTGTCCATGTCAAAAAGAGCAGAGGCTGTTTCGAGCTTTTTAGAACGTTGTATGAATAAGGTATCACCAACGATTTTGTTGATTTTTATCCAACCTGCTGGTAACCCATCAATGTTATCCCCATTGCTATTTGTGAAGAATTCGGCGCCATAACGTTGGCCTTCTTTTAGCTGTTGTAGATTATTGAACAGTTTTTCAGTTTCGTTTTCACGTTGTTGATTGCCTATTTTATTTTTGATTCCATATATAATCGACCCAATTACTAAGACCAATGCGATAATAAAGAAACCTTTCCACAACTGAAAGTAGGGGATAGGATAATCTTTTTTAAAGACCTTGATTTCAGCCTTTAGTTCGTCCGAATAATTACGGGCGTGGATGAGTTTTCCGTGTTCATCGTATAAGCGCGATAATTTAACAAAGCCACCACCAAAAGGTAAGCCGATAAATTTACGTGCAGGTGTGATAATTTGTAATGTAAAATTTTTTGGTACGCTTTCGTTTTTTAGCGTTGTTGTGATTGTTTTCTCTGCTAGTACAAAGTCGTAAATAGTGTAAATGAATAACATATTTTTGTGATTTTAAACCAAAGAATCGGAAGATGAAGCTTCTTATCTATTAGAGCCCCTTTTGAACAAGAAGGCGGAACAAATTTAAGAGAAATAAATAAAAAAGTCGAAAAGAAGGCAAATTATAGCATTAGATTTGGGCTTAAATCCTTGTAGATTCGAACAGATAGGGGAATGAGCGCATGGAAAACATAATGAAGTAGGATCAAATTTGACAAAGCGATCAAAGTAAACTATGTTCGTTTTAAGATTAGTTTTTCTGTTGAAATATCGTCCTCTACACCAATGAAGAAGCTTTGAAATCCAAATTTTGTCAGTAATTGCTTTGACGCAATATTAGCTGGATCTATAATGCCTACAACATCCTTATTGGCGTCGATATCTTGAGCCATTGCCAGCATGGATTCACATATTTTTGTGCCGAGACCTTTGCGCCAAAATTGCTTTTTGAGCAAATAACCGATTTCAAAAACTGTCGGATCTTTTTTATAATTGACCAATTTACAGTCTCCTAAAAATAATTGGCTCGCCGAATCGATGACCTTAAAATAACCTAATAATGGATCTGCATTGATATCGAGAATGGAGGTGAATTTTTTTTTGGCCTGTTCGGGTGTTAATCCCTTGCCTGAAATATATTTCATGATCACATCGTCTTTGACAAGTTCTTTAAACAGTGTGAAATCTTCAGGCATATATTTTTTAAATTCTAGCGTGTTGTGCATGGCAAAAGTGTCTTCTACACAAGATAAGGTTGTTTTTTTATTAAATCAAACTGTTTGGATTCACATCATCATTTTTCTGTCTAATTTGTGATTGCCCGGATTAGACTATCGAAATTTGAGTTACCTTGTCGTTGCGTAATAAATGCAGAAATTTATTTCCAACAAATTTTGGAAAGATTGATACGAACAGAGACACATTTAACTCGTGAAACAATGACGATAGCAGGATTATATGAAACCCATATACAGGTACGGAACCTGGAGGAATCTGTCAATTTTTATACGAAAGTCTTAGGCTTGCGGATTGCCCATCGTGATCCAAACCGGCCTATTGTCTTTTTGTGGGTCGGGACGGATAAAGAATATATGTTGGGACTTTGGCAGGAGGATACAAATTTTCAGCCACGGCATTTTGCTTTTAGAACAAGTAAAGAGGATATTTTAAATTATGCTATTGACTATCTCAAGGAGCGGGATTTACAGCCTTATAATTTTCTGAAGGATGGTCTAGAAAAGCCAATGGTATTCGCTTGGATGCCTGCATTAGCAATTTATTTTAACGATCCCGACGGAAACCAGTTGGAATTTATTGCCATATTGGAAGGCGAGGGGAGGCCAGAATTGGGGGTAATGTCCTATGAAGATTGGTTGCAGCAGTCATAAAAAGTAAGCGGCTATTTACTAGACGCTTACTTTCTATTGAACCTCTAAGTGCTGTCTTGAATGGATCAAAATTCGCAGTTAACCTTTTGATAATCTGGTAATGGCTTCTTCCCGTGAGGGAACAAAGTTGATCTTACGACCCTTATTACTTTCATAAATGAAATCATTTAAACTTTTGCTGTTATAGCTGGAAAAATCACCAACAATAGCAATGTCAAAATCGTACTGGGTATACTTTTGAAGGATATCCCCAGCCAGCCTAGTTTTGAGTTCGAAAAAATCAGCTGAAATATTTTCTTGGTACAAGATCGCTTTGTATGCTTCTTGTGCGCCGCAGTCTACCATGATCTGTAGGCCATCATCGAGATTGTTGATGAGTATGCCTGAGTCCTTGACTTCAGCGATATTTTGATCGTTTACTTGAAAAACGTCGATTTGCATAGTTGTATTATTTCATATTAGTGATGACCATATCCGGCCTATACTTTACCTCTGGCATCATTCATCTTGAGCGTCATAGACAAGGCTTCTGTTTCGATCCAGCTGTTGTATTCTTCGATTGCTTTTAGACGCAGCTGATCTGTAAGATATCCTTCTATCACCATTTGTCGAGACTGGGCGACCTTGATCCAAATCCCTAAATTGGTTTGAAAGTGGTCCTCGCCCCTTGTATAGGTCTGATCAGCATTGATGGTCTCTATCCCTGTAAATCCCTGTTGCTCGAGCATGGCTGAGATTTCATCTGCCACACGATTGTTCATACCCGCGTCGGCACGCCATTTCAGAAAAGTTTGATAAAATTCCAGCATACTGGATGGCGGTGCGGGATTCCATTCGATCGCAGTATGGTTATAATCCAAAATCGAAAGTTGTCCCCCTGGTTTTAACCAGGATCTGAACCGTTTTAATGCTTCAGGAATATCACTTAACCATTGCACTGTTCTTGCTGTCATAATTAGGTCAAACTGATGCGGTGGTTCATAGCTGAATATATTTTCGCAAACGAGGCTGAGATTAGCAGTATCAGCATAGCGTTGACTCCCACTATCAATAAAAGATTGGGTGTTGTCTAAGCCAATGGCCGTGCCCTCTTTAATAAGTGACGCTGCTTCATTTGTGAGTGTTCCTGTACCGCAGCCTACATCTAGAATATTCAATCCGGGTTTTAACAAAGGAAGGATAGTTCTGTAGTCATTTCCGAGTGTTCGTCTCTCAAATATTTTATTTGCCTGTTGATCTTTTCTGTCAATAAGTTTCTCTTTCATTTGATTGGTTTGGTATATCGTAAATATAGTTTTCTTTGGTGATAAAAAGAATTTATTCGAATCCATGTTTATCACGAATAATTTTTATATTAGAAGATAATGATTCCGAACCACTAGCTTACTGCTAACTATGCTAAAAAAACAATTTAATAATATGAAGAAAATAACCAAAGTCCTTATGCCAATTTGTTGCGCTTTTTTATTATCAGCATGCTCATCAAACTATCTGATGACTTTTAATGGCGGAAATTTAAAAAAGAGCGAAGAGAACGGAACTTTTTCATTCAATAATGACACGATACAGATTGATTATTCTTTTGCTGGTAAAGAGGGAAAAGTTTATATGAAAATAGAGAATAAACTGGATAAACCTGTTTTGTGGGACCTGAAAAGCTCCGCATTGGTTATCAATAATAAAGCATTTAGTTATGCTGCCGAAAGTGTCCCGATTAAGGGACAGATTGATGGATCAGTAACTGGTTTTAGAAATAAAGATTTCGGTACATTCAGTGAAGATTGGGTGCGTGGATATTTCAATGGAAGCATAGGTCTTCCTAAAGATATTGTGCTGATCCCGCCGCATGCTTATGTCGACGGCAGTTACTTTGATCTTCGAAATGATGTAAAAGAAATCACAACGTCATCAAAAAAAGAGAAGGTGTACATGTATGATATGAACGGAAAAAGCTATGCAGTAAAGTTGGCAAAATTTAAACAGGGCGAATCGCCATACAATCTGCGTAATTTCTTGAGTTATTCGGTACTTTCCGATGGTCAGGCAATTTCAAAAACCACCGAACAACAATTTTATGTGGAACAACTCTGGCAGACTGGGGCAGTATCGCTAAATAACATTATAGAGATATATACAAAGAGGAGTGACGTTATGGCTTACAAAGAAAAGAAGGGGCAAGATGCCTTGCTCGTGGGCGGGGTAGTGGCATTGACAGCTGCTGCTGTCGCTATTGATGATAAACAGGTCAATTAAAATGAGATAGTAATGCCTTGGCTGCATTAATAAATAAAGACAAAAGGCCTTTTGTCTTTATTTCACATCGGTACCATCGACGATCTCTTCGTCGGCTTTACTGAGGAGTCGCATAGTTGGACTAAGGTTGCCAAAGACTTCTACCTGACCGTCAATGCTACGCCCTTTTTGCACCGGAACACGGCTGGTTTTATTGTCTATAACGGCAATCACAAAACTACCTTCGCCGGAAGTAAAGACTGCTGTTTTGGGAACAACAAAAGTACTATCCTGGGAAGTTAAGGGTAGTTCGACTTCGGCGACCATGCCCGGGAGGAGTTTGTTGTTGGTATTTGTAATGTCAATTTCAACCCTTTCAGACCTAAATTTGCTGTCCAATGCGCCCGATTTACGTGCGATCTTACCCGAAAACTGTTGGCCCGGCAAGGACTTTACGGTAAATTGTAGCGGTTGATTCGCTGCCAGAAAGCCGGCATATTGTTCGGGTACGGCAACGGCCAGGCGGAGCTTGCTCTGCTGTTGGATCGTCATGATGGGCATCTCTGAACCTCTGCCCGCTGGTCCGACATACGCCCCCTGATTGACATTCCTTGTGGCAATAACGCCGTCAAACGGCGCGCGTATTTCGAGATAGTTCAACAAGTTCTGTACTTCCGCATAGGCCGATTTTGCGGCCTGAAATTGGGCAAAATCGGCGTTCTTTTTTGCTTCAGCGACCTCAAGATCCAGCCGGGCAACGGTACCTTCGACTTTACTGGTTTCAAATAATCTGTCGTAGGTGCTTTTGGTCGCCATGTAAATTGCTTCCTGTGACTTTAGCCTTGATTTTGCTGCCGACAACTGTGAGCTTAATTCCGGTGCTTCCAGAACAGCTAACAACTGTCCAGCCTGAACCCGACTGCCGATATCAACTTTTAAGGCCCGTACATAGCTGCTCACTTTGGCGTAAATTTCCACCTGCTGAAATCCGCTGATCTCGCCGGGTATTTGCATCTTGTTTGTTAGCTTCTGTTTGGACGGTACAAATGTTTCCATCGCCGGACTGGTTGTCTCTGCTACTTTTTTGCCATTTTCTTCAGCAGCGGACTGACATCCGGTTAAGTAGACGAGTAGGCCGGCTGCGGATAATATTTTTAAGAAATTCTGTTTCATGATAAAGGTTTTAATGCTGCAATATAATGTTTACTTTCTTCATCTTCGGGATCTAGCGAAATGGATTGGGTGCTGCTTTTCTCTTGTGCCCAGGCAAATATCAGCGGTAAAATCACCAGTACGGCAAACGTGGAGAAGAGTAAGCCTCCGATAACGGCACGCCCCAAAGGAGATACCTGTTCACCGCCTTCGCCATGGCCGATAGCCATGGGCAACATCCCGACAATCATGGCCAAACTGGTCATAATAATAGGACGCAGACGCAGTGAGGCTGCTTCGCGTGCGGCAGCCAAGGCGTTTTGATTGTGCTTGCGGATATGTTCGGCATTGGTGATCAGCAGCACCGCATTAGCGATGGATACACCAACAGACATAATAATACCCATATAAGACTGTAGGTTGAGCGTTGAACCGGTCAATAAAAGCATCAGCAGGGACCCAAGGACAACGGCTGGCACAGTGGTGAGGACGACCATGGAAACTTTAAATGACTGAAAGTTGGCCGAAAGCATCAGAAATATCACGATAATCGCTACAGCTAACCCAGCCTGTAAACTATCCATTGTTTCGCTCAGCACTTTTCCTAATCCGATTTGCTCCACCGAAAGACCGCGTGGAAGTTCGCCCAAAGCTTTAATACTACGTTGTACATCATTGGAGGCTGTTTTCAGATCCGTATGGTCGATATTGGCCGTGACAGAAATGTAAGGCATCGCACCTAAGTTGTCGTTTTCGCCATAAGTAAAGGAAGGTGTAATGGTCGCGATGTCACTCAGGATCGGCCGTGACGAATTTTTTAACAACGGAATTTCACCGATCTCTTTCTCGTCTTTCATTTTATCAATGGGAACCTGTACCTGCACATTATAAGAGAGTCCGGCTTTTTCATCAATCCAGGTATTTTTTTCTGTATAACGGGAAGAGGAGGTTGCAGCAATCAATGAGCGGGTCACCTCCGCGAGGTCAATACCAAGCTGTGCAGCACGTACCCGGTCAATATTGATGTCATAGGACGGGTATTTGATGGATTGTGCGAGTTGTACATCCCTGAAATACGGAATGGCCTTTAGTTCTTCAATTAATTTGCCTGCATATTTTTCATTATTCTTTTTGTTCTTACCCGCTATCCGTACCTCGATAGGTGTCGGCGAACCTTGGCTCAGGACTTTGTCGGTGAGTTCGATCGGTTCAAAAGAGACCTGCACATCAGGAAGAGCGGCTTTGAGACGTTTTCTGTATTCATCGCGGAAACTGTCCATATCGTGGTGATAATCTTTGAGGGCGATTTGAAAAACAGCTTCATGGGGACCTGCCATAAACAGGTAGATCGGTGATACGGAGAACTGCCCGGGGTGTTGACCAATATAAACAGACGAGATGCTAATATGTTCTTTACCGACCAGTTGTTCAAGTTCAGCTAATGCCCGTTTGGCCTTTTCTTCCGTACGTTCAATGCGGGTGCCTTCGACGGCGCGGAGGCGCATCTGAAATTGACTTGAGTTGACCTTTGGAAATACGTCCTGTCCAATCGTATTGAGCAAAACGAGTACCAAGCTTATGGCACCAACCAGATAGACGACGGTGATAATTTTCTTCTGTTTGAACAGTCGATCGATCATTTTCATAAACCGATTTCTGAATCGTTCAAACAGGCTAATTTTGCCATCGTTATTAAAATCTTCCCGTTCGACAAGGAGTTTCTTTTGGTTCAGGGTATCTTGTTCGGATTCAACTGAAAGACCTGTTTCGGCAAATTGAACCTCATCGGCATTCAGGCCTTTTGGATTTATTTTATGCGCACCGGTTTTGTGGTGATCTTTCATGAGCCAATTGGCCATGATCGGTACGAAAGTCTGTGACAACAGGAAGGAGATGATCATCGAAAATCCGATGGACAGGGCCAGCGGTAAGAATAAGGATCCGGGAATACCTGTCATTGTAAAAGCTGGAGCGAATACAGCGAGGATACACAATAAAATCAACAGCTTTGGCAGGGCAATTTCCTTACAGGCATCCCAGATTGCCAATGCTTTGGGCTTGCCCATATCCAGGTGCTGGTGTATATTCTCTATCGTAACCGTACTTTCGTCAACGAGGATACCGATTGCCAGTGCCAATCCGCTCAGGGACATCAGATTGATGGTCTGGCCAAATAGTTTCAGGAAGAGTACACCCGAAATAACCGAGATCGGAATCGTTAGGATAACGATTAACGCAGCTCTACGGTCACCTAAAAAGAGTAAAACCATTAAACCGGTGAGGATTGCACCAATAGCACCTTCGGTGATCAGACTTTTGACGGAGTTGATGACATAGACGGATTGGTCAAACTCATAGGATAACTTGACATCTTCGGGTAAGGTATTCTGTATTTTTGGAAGTGCAGCTTTCAAATTCTGGACTACTTCCCAGGTGGAAGCATCACCGGCTTTGGCAATACTGACGTAGACCGATCGTTTGCCATTGACGAGGGCATAACCTGCGGTAACATCGGCGCCGTCTTTCACCGTGGCAATATCGCCCAGATAGAGATTTTGAACACCGCCTTTAAAAAGCGGGATTTTCTCAAAATCTTTTACATCCCGAATGGTGTTATTGGTGGGCGTAATATAGTTTTTATCTTTTATACGGACATTACCGGCAGGTGCGGTCTGGTTGTTGAGTTTTAATGCTTCGACGACCTGATCGGGGGTCATGTTGTGACTGCGCATGAGGTCGGGATCCACATTGACCTCGATGGTACGGGGGCTCCCTCCAAATGGTGGTGGGGAAAGTAATCCCGGTATGGAGGTAAATGAAGCCCGAACATACACATTGGCCAGATCCTGCAGTTCGTTGTTGGAACGTTTATCGCTGCTAAGTACCAATTGACCAACAGGAAGTGAAGACGCGTCAAACCGGATAATAAAAGGCGGTTGTGACCCCGGTGGAAAGGAGGCCTGGATACGATTAGCCAATGCACTCAATTCGGCTGCCGCTTGGGCCATGTTGGTGTCTTCGTAGTAGGAGATCTTCATTAAGGTTAACCCCTGGATGTTTTTGGTCTCAATGGATTTGACGCCGTTGGCAAAAAGCAGGATATTGACGTAGTTTTTCGCAAAATAAGACTCCATCTGATCTGGAGAATAACCCCCAAAGGGGTGCGCAATATAAATAACAGGAAGGTTCATTTTGGGTAAAATGTCGACCTTGATCGTGCGTACTGCGCCTATTCCAAATACAATAAGTCCCATGACCAGTACAAGAATGGATATCGGCTTACGTAAGGCAAAACGTATTAAATTCATGCGGTGTTATTTATAGTTCTTTGTTGAAAATATCGAAATCCCCAGCTGCTGCGGCTTTCAGTAAAAGTGATTGCCAGAGGTTGATATGGACGATTTCGCGATCTGTTTCGGCTCGATTAAGTGTATATAGGGTTTGGGTGACATCCACAAGTGTCGCCAGACCGTTTTTGTACATGGCCATCTTTTGATTGTAGGCCTGTTGGGCCGCTGACACCTGTCTTGGTGCTTCGATATCGCTCTGCTGGGCTAACTTGATTTTAACATCAGCGGCATCGAGCTGTGCGACAAATTGCGCCGCAGTAGTTTGATATTCCTCCCGCAAGGCATCGTTGGTGTATCGCTGTGCACTGATTTTTTTGTTGATACGTGCGATCGAGGTGATATTCCAATTGATCCCTAAGCCCAAAAGATAGTTTTGTCGATTGGGGCGGATACCATCCCAGTAGTTTCTTGTAAAAGCTTGAAGGTCTGTGGTGTAATCGCTTTTGAAACCGGAACCCCTTGCCTGAAAAACTCCGAAAGCGGAGAGGGTTGGTAAAAATTCCTTGTTTGAAAGCTTCAGCTGTTGTTCGCCCACTTCAATCCGACTTTTGTAATATTGAAGTACCGGATTATTGTCTACCAAAGCCGGGTCAGTGCTCAGCAGCTGGGTGGGTGTTTTTGTTACCAGCGCAGTGTCAATCTGAAGATCTGTTGCGTTGATCCCCATCAGTACCGTTAATTTGTTGTTTTGCTCCTTCACATTCTCTCCGGCCTGATTTAAACTGATTTTCGCGCGGGACACTTCTGCCGAAGCCAAGGTTGAATCGACACCGGGCAAAATCCCGTTCTTGGCTTTGGTGGCCGCGATGTTAAAGAATACTAGAGCGCGGTCAAGGTTCTTCTGTTGATTTTTTTGAAGACGCTGGCTCGCCAGAAGATTCAGGTAGGCTGCGGCAATCTTGATCTTGTGTTGAAACTGTTCTTGTTGAAGATCAATTTCCAGACGTTTGCTGTCCGCTTTGCTCAATTCGATGCGCTCTTTCCTGCGGCCAAAGGTGTAGATATCCCAATTGATGTTGGCGAGATAGAGCGCTCCGAATGCGGAATTCCAGTTTTGTTCAGGAAGTGCCGCCCCCGAAGACGCAACCCCCAGTCCACCAAATCCATACAATGGACCGTTCTGTCCGTTGATGGTACCATAATCTTGTTGCGCTACAACGGTCAAATTGGGCCAGAAGTCACGTTTTACCTGTTCGTTGGTCTGTAGTGCTGATTGGAAATAATACGCTTTCGCCTTGATAATTCCATAATTTGCCAGACCTTGGTCCACAGCATCGCGAATGGTAAGCTTTTGGGCAAATAGGGTTGAGGTCGCAAGTGATACAGCCAATGACAACACTAAATTCAATTTCAGCATAGGTTATATATCATTTTATGGACACGAAGATAAGGAGCATGTCTGCTGTAAAGTCCGTTTAAAATGATCTATAGCGTTTAAAAGTGACCAATTTAATTCGTCATTTATTTTTCGGTGGTTATAAACTTAATACTTTTACTTTGTAACAGATTTTTAACAAAACAAGGGATTATGAGAAAGGTGCTGGAGAATAAGATCATACAGGAAATTACATTATTGATCTTTTCGTTTATCCTCTTTACGTTGAATGACTGGATCCTGATTTTAAGCTGGAAAGGTTTTTTAATGGGGGTGATCTATTTTCTGATCTTATACGTTCATGCGCAGGTGAATCGTTTTTTTCTGCTGCCGCTGCTGCTGAAAAAAAATAAGGCCGTACTGTATGCGCTGTCCTCCATCGCAATATTGCTGGTTTTTGCCCTCATTCTAAAAGAAATAACGGAAAATGTAATCTACAAAAATTGTTTTCTGTACAAAAATCTTGCTCAGAAAACATTCCATTACCAATTGGGGGTATTATTAGGGTCGTTAATCTGTATTTTGGGCAGTATCCAATTTATCGAATTCTATCGCTTCCAGCGATTGAAAACACGTAGAGAATTGCTTTCCAACCAGACGCAATTGTCCAATTTAAAAAAACAGCTGAACCCTCATTTTTTATTCAATACATTAAATACCATTTACGGCATCAGCCTCAAATTTCCTGAACGTACTTCTGAACTGATTATCAAGGTGTCTCAATTGCTGCGTTATCAAATGGAAAGTAGCGATAGGGAATTTGTGTCAATGGATGATGAGATTGACTTTATCTCGAGTTACATTGAATTGGAACGTGAACGCCTTGGATATCGTACGAAGATTGATTTTGATTACCAGCGGGAGGAGGGAGTCAACTACCAGATTGCGCCGATGCTACTGATTACGTTTGTTGAAAATGCCTTCAAGCATGGTACCTGTAGTATAGAAGATTGTTACGTAGCGATTTCCATCAAGATTGAAAAAGGGAACTTATATTTGCATGTACGAAATTCCGTTCCTGTCAAAAAACGCAATGTTTTTTCGGCAAAAATAGGTTTAGAAAATACGGTAGCGCGATTGAAATTGTTATATCCCAACCGGTATCAGTTAAATACGAACGCCAGTAAAGAGGAGTTTGAGGTGTCTTTAGTCATAAATCTTTAGCTATGGAGAAAAATCGCTGTATTGTGGTTGACGACGAACCAGCTGCACATTATGTATTGGTCAATTATATCGAAAGAAGCACTGATCTGGAATTGGCTGCCCAATGTTACAATGCATTTGAAGCATTGGAATATCTGCGAAATAATAGGGTCGACCTGATTTTTCTGGATATTGATATGCCCGAAATCACTGGCATGGAGTTTCTGAAAATGCTGGACAATCCTCCCAAAACGATATTGACCACTGCCTACTCGGAGTACGCACTGGAAAGCTATGATTATGGGGTTGTTGATTATTTATTGAAGCCGATATCTTTTCCCCGTTTTTTTAAGGCTGTACAACGTTTTCTTTCCTATACCAGTAGTCTGATTCCGCAAGAGGAGGAACCAAAGACAATTAGTATTCGCATGGATGGACGGTTGATTGAGGTGAAACTTGCGCAAATCGACTTTATTCAAAGTTTTGGTAATTATGTAAAAATTGTGACACCTGCCCAGACATACCTTACAGCCAGTACTACCCAACAGATTTTAAAACAAGTACCTGCTTCCAAATTTGTCCGTATCCATAAATCGTATATTGCCTCTATCAATAAGGTCAGTAAGTATGAGCATGGTATGGTGCAGATCAATGATACAAACCTACCGGTGGGAATTACTTTTAGAAGGGAATTACAAGAACGTCTCGGCAATAGATAAGTTTACACTTCAGATCGCACATGGGGCTGATGGAGTACCGGGAAATTCATTGAGTTTGCAATAAAGCAATATTCACTGGCCTTTTTGTGGAGTGCTATTGCTTTGTCGATCATTTCCGGTCGCTGTACACGGATCGAGGGGCTAAGTACGACCTCTTTAAAGAAGCCTTTGCCACTCTCTTCCTCGATCATTGTCCCTGTGGCATGATCGATATACGATTCCACAATAATATTGTTGACCGAACAGAAATGAAGATACCATAGCATATGGCAGGAAGATAACGAAGCAAGTAGTAGATCTTCAGGATTATGTTTGCTGGGATCACCCCGAAACGCTGGATCAGACGACCCTTGAATAACAACTTTGTCCCTTATACTAATGTTGTGGCTTCTCTCGTAGCTATTGTAATGATCCGTACCACTGCCCAAATTGCCTATCCATTCGACAGTAGCTTTATACTGATGTTCTTTCATCAAACAAGTTTTTAATTAGCGATGAAGTTATAAAATATCCTAAACATTTTCGTTGTAAAGTAAATTGCTGTCCCATTTTTTAGTATATCCTATTTAGGGATGTTTCTGTGATGTATGCACGGCTTGAGGACTTAAAGGAAGTCAATGGGCATGGCGTTCAACGAAACACTAAAACAATAGGTAGAAACTTTGGTTCAGATTTATGGATAAACTATATTTGTCGTATACCAATCAGTATTATCGTATGGATCAAAAGCTATTAGCGGAGAGTATCCTGAATCAGATTGATCTCAATGCGGAGGAGAGGGAGCGTTTCTTTTCTTTTGTTAAAGAAAAGAAAGTCAAGAAAAAACAATTTCTGTTGTTGGAGGGGGATATCAGTCGTTATGTGCTATTTGTCGTTTCGGGCTGTCTGCGCAGTTATTGTGTAGATGAAAATGGTTACCAGTATATTCAGCAATTTGCTCCCGAAGGCTGGTGGATAGGGGATATGTATAGCCTCGTAACAGGCCAGCCTGGGCATCTTGCCGTGGATGCCGTATTTGATTCTGAGATCGCAATGATCGCAAAGGCGGATCTGAATAAGCTGTACAAGGAAATCCCACAATTGAATATTTACTTCAGGGTACTTGCAGAGAACGCCTTGGTATATTATCAAAGCCGTGCGATGGAAAACCTTCGTTTGACTGCTAAGGAACGTTATGAACGATTTTGCACACGGTACCCCAGCTTGATCGCCTGCTTGCCGCAAAAGCAAGTGGCAGCTTATATTGGCGTGACTCCCGAATTCTTAAGCAAGATGCTGAATCAATAAGGAAGCTACCATTTTTCCTGTAACAATGTTTCCAATTGACTGATTTCCTCTTGGTACATTGTTTTCTTACGTGTTCCAAAATAAAGTGTGTTCTCAACAGGAGATTGACCTTCCCATACAAGTTTGATTTTGCCCGAAGCAATAGCCTCTGCACATAGAAAATCGGGAACAATGGAAAAGCCTTTATTATTGCTAAGACACCGTATAATGGAACTGATATTGGGCACAATGTAATTGGGGCTGAAATCTGGATGTTCGCCAAAATGCGTTGACCAGAAATTCCTGAGGTGATCCATATCTGCTGCGGTACTGTACCATAATTGTTTTTTTAAGAGCTGAGAAGCTTCCTTAATCTTACTGTCCTGCAATAAGGCTTCTACGTCAGCAGTATCTGTCTGGCAACCGGCAATCAATACGATGCGTTCTTTCGAAAAGGCCTCATAAATCAAATTCTGTTGATTGCCCTTTTGCGGTGTTATAATTAAGTCGAGCAGACCATTGTCCAGATCTTGTTGCATCTGCGGGTATTCGCCAAATTTAATGATCAGGTTAAAGGGGAGTTGCGCAATATGCTCCTCTAAGGTGTATTGGAAGGTTTCAAAGCACATCCCGATGCTTATGGTAATACGTTCATCGAGCGCCCGTTTGTGAAAGTGCTGTTCGCCTGTCTCAAGCTTCTTAAGCGGATCAATTATATAGTTGTATAAAATTTTACCTTTCTCGGTCGGCACCATTCTACGTGCTGAACGATCGAATAGTTTGTGCCCAGTAAAAGCTTCCAAAGAGTTGAGGTGTAAGCTTACACCAGGTTGCGAAATAAACAATTCTTGTGCTGCTGCAGACAGTGTACCGGTCTCATAGATCGCTTTAAAAGTGCGAAGCCATTCTAAGTTCCATTTCATAGCTATTATTTTAATGATACAAATATGCAATTTAAATTATTTGTATTATCTATAATAATGATAGAAATTTGTATTATCAATAAGAAAAATTATAGAAATGAATATATTTATTATCAATGGCGGACAGGAATTCGCACACTCAGGTGGTTCTTTTAATACCACAATTACGAATTGGACGGTACAAACTTTAGTTAAAAACGGATTTGAAACCCGTGTGACAAATGTAAATGATGCATTTGATCCAATGGTAGAAGCAGAAAATTTTAAATGGGCGGATATTATTGTGTATCATTTCCCTGTATGGTGGTTTCAGGTACCCAATCGTTTGAAGCTTTATATCGATGAAGTTTTTACGGCTGGACATAATAATGGAATTTATAGGAGTGATGGTCGTTCACGTAAGAATCCCGCAATCAATTATGGCACCGGTGGTCTAATGCATGGAAAAAAGTATTTTGTAACCTCGAGTTGGAATGCGCCAGATACGGCATTTACGATGGAAGGAGAGTTTTTTGACCAACATTCTGTCGATGAAGGTGTCCTGTTTGGTTTCCATAAGATGAATCAATTTGCGGGTCTGGAAAGTATTGGAAGCTTCCATTTCCATGATATGGAAAAAGGTGCGACACAAGAGCGCGTCGATAATTATGAAAAAGAGTATAAAGAATATCTGGAAGAAGTATTTTACTTTGAGAATCAATTATCATGAGGATTTATATAACCGCTATTTTAAAAGCAAATCCGGTGTATCGAGGCGAAGTTATGGCCGCATTGCAACATATGGTCGAAGAGAGCCGCAAAGAAGCTGCTTGTGTTCAATATGACCTACATCAGACGACAGAGGATGAGAACCAATTTATCTTTTATGAAATTTGGGAAAGCCGAGCGGGATTGGATCACCATAATCAGCAGCCTTATATTCTTGCATTTGGTGAAATGGCTGGGGAGAAGTTGCAAGAGGATCCTCAGATTTATTTAATGGAAAGAATAGCTTAATTTCATTTTGGCAGGAGCGTTAAAAATTTTGGCCTAAGCGAAGGGGTAACTATACATCGTTATATGAAAATTTGAGGAGATCATTCGTGTTAGCGTTGCAAACTACAAGATGCTTATTGTTATTTGTCGACACGAATGATTTTATTGGTTCCTTTTTCTACGCCGATCGTAAGCAAATCCCGTTGTTTTAAACTCTTTTGTAAAAGGTTTAATTCATCCTTTCGTTCAGCATTTTTGTTATCCAACCAAAAAGAAGCGGCCATCATACCGATCTGTATTCTGTAAACCGAATCTTGTTCAGGTACAACCTGTTCAATAATTTGGTTTTCGTACCAGATCAGATTTTCATCATTCTTTTTTACGGAACAGGAAAATAGCAAAAGACCTGTGATTAATAAAAGACTTCCGTACAAAAGATATTTAATTTTAAAATCCATCAGCGTTTTGTTTGATAACTAAATCTACAGTTTTTTTCTATACCTGACCGCTAAAATATACGATAAATCTGGTATTGGTTGTATTATTTTCAGCGGATCTTGGTATACAAGGTGGAGATAGCTTAGCGTTTATTCGCTGAACGATAAGTATTTTTACCACGGAATTCCATTTAAATGCTATTTTTTTTATGCCGATAAGCAGCCTCCAAGTGATCAAGAAATTGAAATAGCTTGCTGTTCATGTCGGCATAGTCATAGCCACGGATTTCATCTGGAGCCTGCACAAATCTATGCTGTTGGCTTTTGTGTAAAAGGTCTTTTTCGGAATGTATCAGTAGTTCGATAACTTCTGAATTAAGTTCCATATGGCATTGGAAGCCGTACACCAAATCGGTGTATTTTACGATCTGTCGCGGACAACCGGCACTGATCGCGAGTACCTGACTGGCTGGACTGAGCCCTGGCATATCATTATGCCAATGACCGACAGCCAGGAATTTACCAAAATGCTGTATTTTCCCATCCTGTAAACCATCTTCAGTCAATTGGATAGCGAAGACGCCTATTTCTTTTTCTGGACTCGGTTCGTATGTTGCCCCCATGGCTTGACCAATTAACTGTGCTCCGAGACAAACTCCAACAACGGCTTTACCAGCATGAATGCATTGTGTGATCAATGCAATTTCAGCAGAGGCATTGTAATAGGGATATGCTTGTTGAGGCGAATCTGGGCTCTGGGGCCCACCCATAATAACGAGTAAATCTATTGCAGTGCAGTCTAGCGGCAGTACATCATAGCGATATACCCTGGAGAAAGTTATTGTATGTTGTCGCTCGACTGCCCAATCCAAGTAAGCCCCCGGGGCCTCAAAATCTTCATGCTGAATAAAATGAACATGCATAAACTATATTTTAAATCAACTGTTTATTTTCATTCCAATAATAACTATCAGGAGTATTTCGCTGACCGAATATTGCAGTACCCACCCTTACAATAGTTGCGCCTTCAGCGATTGCGATATCCAAGTCACCGCTCATTCCCATGGATAGTTCATGCATGGCCACGTTTGGGATATCGAGTTCAATAATTTCTTGTTGAATCTGTTTGAGCAACTGGAAACACTTGCGTACTTGTTCAGCCTCGGTACTCAGGAGACCGATCGTCATCAGCCCTCTTATGCGCAAGGTGCTGAAAGTCGCAATCTGTCTGACAAGGTCAATGACCTGATCTGGGGCAGCACCATATTTACTTTTTTCGTAAGATGTGTTTACTTGAATGAGTATATCTAAGGATTTATTTTCAGAATTGAGTCTTTGATGTAGCTTTTGGGCCAAATCCAGTCGGTCCACAGATTGCACGCAGGAGATATTGTACTTAAGAATTTCTTTGATTTTATTGGTTTGTAGGTGTCCGATAAAATGACTGCAGTGAGGAATTTCCAGCAGATCTTCATATTTCTCCTTTAATTCCTGCACTTTGTTTTCGGCAAGTAAGGTCTGTCCAGCTTGTAAAGCGATTTTAATACGTTCCGCTGTTACGGTTTTTGTTGCGAGCAGTAATTTTACTTCCTGTGGATCCCGGCCGCTTATTTCGCAGGCCTTTTCAATACGCCGCAGTATCGCATTTATATTGTCGATAATAGTCGCGTTCATTCT
This sequence comes from Sphingobacterium sp. UBA7249, assembly GCF_002472835.1. NCBI lineage: Bacteria > Pseudomonadati > Bacteroidota > Sphingobacteriia > Sphingobacteriales > Sphingobacteriaceae > Sphingobacterium > Sphingobacterium sp. UBA7249. Next base: position 206,586 of record NZ_DKST01000028.1, read on the forward strand.
TTGGAATTACTGATTAACTATATTTTTTTTCATCATAATATCGGTTTGCTCATCGTCACCTAATCTAAAAATATGTTTATCGAAGGGGATGAAACCATTTTTTTTATAGAAGCTAATTGCACGAAGGTTTTCCTCCCAAACACCCAACCAAATAAACTGTACGTTTTTTAACTTAGCCACCTCTAATGCTTTTTCATAGAGGAGCTGCCCCGCTTTTTTTCCGTGAAATTCTTGTAGTACATAAATACGTTCTATTTCCAGTGCATGTTCATGCTGTAATTCGGTTTGTGCTTGTTCGCTATTTATTTTGAGGTAACCAATCATGCTATCATCTTGTTGCGCAAAATAAAATTCCGATCCTTGATTGCTCAATTCGGCTAGTAGTGTTTCCCTTGAAAACTTTTCTGCCAAATATTTCGCCATATTGGCTGCTGTATTGCCCTCAGAAAATGTTTCTGCGAAAGTCTTCTGACCTATGCTTTGCAATAGATCAATATCTGTCATTTTGACTTTAAGGATTTTTATGTCTGTTGAATTTGTGCTCATTTTACGTGTCTTTTACATTGAAACTATAGATTTCTAATCGATTCGGCAATGCTTTTTTCGATCTGGTTGCCGCCGTTTTCCAAATAGGCCGCAATACGCTCCCTTTCTGAAGCAGTTTTGTTCTGGCTAATCTTTTTTTGCCCCTGAATATTGGTTACCTCCAATTCGAAGGCGACAATCCCTCGCATCATCCCTTTTTTAAAACGATCGGAGAGCCCTTGCCATTGGGTTAAATAATCATTGTCATAAGTTCTGATCATTTGTTCAAGTGCGTTAAGTTTTGCTTCCTCTTCGGTTATAATCTTTGCCGTTCCGTAGGCATGTACGGCGATGTAATCCCAGGTCGGAACGCTTTCTGCTTTGTCATAATGTATAGGAGATATGTACGCATGCGGTTCCGAAAAAATAACCAATGAAGTATTTGCTTCGATGTCATTGGCCTGTTCATTTGCAATGGCAAAATGAGAGGTTAAAAAAAGTTTATTTGCCTGTTCGTTTATCTCAAAGGGCAGTTGAGTGGCTATTGGAAGATTGTCTTTAATGGATACGATCGTTGCAAAACTATATTGTTTCATAAATGCAACCTGTTCCTTATAGTCATCAAACTGAAAATGCTTGGGTACGTACATACAAACGATATTTTTTGTTCACTACAAAAATAAGGCTAAAATGAAGCAACTAAATGGGCCAACTTTAATAAAGCAGGTAGTCCAGTAACCATTTTCACGGCTTTACTAGATATTGTTGCCTATTTTACTTTTAACAGGTTCGGCAAGCCTTCATTCTTTGTTACTTGGCGAACTTTTTAGCACCCCCTACACATACTATGATACCGATAGTGACAAATAACATTCCGACACTCACTTCTTCATGAAGGAGACTGGCCGCTAAAATTAGACCAAAGAAAGGTTGAAGGAGCTGCAACTGGCCGATGGTGGCAATTCCGCCTTGCGCTAATCCTTTATACCAGAAAATAAAGCCAATAAACATACTAAAAAGAGAAACATAGGCGAGACTTGTCCAGGCTCCTATACCAACATGTGTTATTGTGGCTGGAAGAAAAACAAAACTCAGCGGAAGGACGACCGGCATTGAAAATACAAGGGCCCAGGAAATTACCTGCCAACCGCCTAGCGTCTTTGAAAGTTTTCCCCCTTCAGCATAGCCAAGTCCACAGAGAATAACTGAAAATAGCATTAGCACATCACCAACTGGGGAAGAGGCTATTCCCTGCATGAGCGCATAGCCAACAACTAGGAGACTACCCATTACCGAAAATATCCAAAAAACCGGACGCGGGCGCTCGCCGCCACGAATAATACCAAACACTGCTGTCGACAGCGGTAATATTCCGACAAAGACAATGGAATGTGCTGATGTAACATAACGTAATGCTAATGCACTCAATAAAGGAAATCCAATGACTACCCCCAAAGCCACAATACCAAGTGATAAAAATTGTGTTTTTGGAGGAAATTTCTCCTTGTTGATCGACAAAACCAATAGCGCAAGCAGACCTGCAATAGAAGCACGGGCTACTGTCACAAAGAACGGATCTAAATCTAAAACAGCTATGCGTGTAGCTGGCAGTGATCCGCTAAATATAATAACGCCAACTAAACCATTTAGCCAGCCACTTGATTTTGTCTCTCCTGTATTGATACTCATCGTCGGATTAATTAAACGCTGTTACAAATCTCGCTAATACTAAGGATTGAGTACAGTTACAGTTTTTGTTTAATTGATGGATACAGTTATCTTTACGAGATGGGAAAAGACTTTTTATACCGTGTTTTGGCTCAAAATATAGCTGGTAAAATACATAATGGTGTTCTCAAGGCCAATGAACGGCTCCCTTCTGTACGTATGTTGAGCAAAGAACACGGCGTCAGTATGAATACAGCTAAACGTGTTTTTGTGGCGCTGGAGGCACAGTCGTTAGTGTATTCGAAACCGCAGTCTGGGTATTTTGTCAATGCTTTGAATCAGCATAAGTTGCAACTTCCACAAATGCCGCAAATGGGGCTTATGAAAGATGGTGCGGAGCCTGATGAGTTGATAAGTAGTGTTTATGCCAATATGGGACGTCATGATCTAACCTTGTTTTCCATAGGTGTTCCATCGGGGAAATTGCTGCCTTTGGCAAAATTAAAAAAAGAGATTTTGATCGCGACCCGGGAATTGAACGGTGGTGGTGCCGAGTACGAATCTTTGCAAGGTAACTTGAAACTGCGCAGGATGATAGCGGCACGTTCGATGGCTTGGGGTGGCACATTGACAGCAGAAGATGTTATTACAACAAATGGCTGTATGCATGCGCTATCACTCTGCCTGATGGTATTAACCAAACCAGGGGACACCATTGCATTAGAAAGTCCATGCTATCCAGGGATTTTACAGTTGGTACTAAGTTTGGGATTACAAGTCATCGAATTGACCTGCGATCCAATTTTGGGGATTGATACCCATTCGCTTGAGCGCTTATTGCCTCAAATTGATGCTTGCCTGCTTGTTCCCAATTTCAATACGCCCTTAGGCTATTGTATGCCTGATAAGAATAAAATGGAAGTAGTTCGCTTACTCGCCAAGTATAAGGTTCCGCTAATAGAGGATGATACCTATGGCGATATCTATTTTGGCCGTGAACGCCCTAAATGTTGTAAAACGTTTGACGAAGAAGGGAATGTCCTATGGTGTGGTTCGGTATCAAAAACATTGGCACCCGGCTACCGGGTGGGATGGGTCGCTGCGGGTAAATATAAAGATCAGATTCTCCGGCTGAAATTAATCCATGCCTTATCATCTACGGCATTAATTCACGAGGCGGTAGGTAATTTTTTGAAAACAGGAAGATATGATCATCATCTTCATCATCTTCGAAAAACATTAATGGAAAACTATCAACGTTATGCCAATGTGATCGCAGAGTGTTTTCCAGAGGGAACCCGAATAAGTCGGCCGCAAGGAGGATTAGCTTTATGGGTAGAGCTGCCTAAAAGTATTGATACAATCAAGCTTTACAACTACGGATTAAAAATGAATATGAGTATTGCTCCGGGGAGGATGTTCACCCTGCAAAATCAATTTCAAAATTGCATGCGTCTCTGTCTTGGACTGCCCTGGACGGATGAGCTGAGATTTGCCTTGGTCCAATTAGGAAATCTGGCAAAGATGATGCTACAAGCTGAACAATCTGATATGACAACAGAGATTAACGAGTTTTAGCCTTTTGTACTTGTACTTTCATTTTGGTATTGTGGTACATGGTCCACTTTTGCGAATAGATGCGGACCATTCATTTCGATACCAGCCGCTAGAAAGTCATTTAGAATGAGCTGATAGATTTCGGACTTGGCTAGCTCAATTTCGGCTGATCTAGAAATATAAACATTCAGTTCATAAAGAACGTAGAAATCATCAAGTTTCTTTTGCAATACAAACGGCGCGGGAAGTTGGTTTACACGTGCGATACGAGGAGGAATTTTAAGTAGTAATTCGTGTATACGTTGCCACGGTTCTTCATACCCTACGGTAAGTTCAACCTGAAAACATATTCCTTCTTCTGAAAAGGTCGAATAATTGACCGTATTACCCGATAGGATGGAGGAATTTGGAATCGTTATTTCCTCATTTTTAATCGTGCGTAACCGGGTTACCAAGGGTGATTTTTCAATAACAATGCCAGTCTTATCAGCAATTGTAATGCGGTCACCAATGCGGAAAGGACGCATGTAGGTAATGACGAGACCAGCGATGATATTTGAAATGGCTGAGGAGGACCCCAGGGAGAATAACACGCCGATAAAAACAGATATTCCTTTGAAGATGTCTGAATTCGCTCCAGGAAGATAGGGAAATACAAGTACCAATGTAAAGGCCTGTAGCAGAAACCGGACAATGGTAAATGTAGGCATGGCAAACTCGCGGTGGAAGCCATTGATCTCCAATTTACCCTTATCAATTTCGTTAAAGATATATTTGACAAACCGTACCGCATAACGCATGACAAAGAGGATAACGAAAACGGTGATCAGGTTTGGAATATAATCCCAAATGGCCAAGACAGCTTTTTTCAAGGGTTTGGTAAAAAGTCCGATTAGATTGGAGGCCCAGCTCTGTGTAAAAGGGAAGACACTGAAGACTATCGGAAGCATGATGAAAGCGATCAACACAATCAGTCCCCAACGGGCAATATTGATTGTGTTAATGAATATACGTGTTTTCTGCACAGAGGTGACCAGTACATAATTTTTTACCTTCACATCCTTGATCCGTTCTGTACGTTCGGCCAACAGGCGATTCGTGCCATACTTTTTTAGTCTATTGATAAAAAATACCAAAATCGAAAAGATGATGAGGATAAGGAGGACAAGTCCTGTACGGATCAGAATTTTGGTGATACTATTGTCTGCGCGTTCCTGATTGATGGCTTGTTGGATACGCTTGAGATATTGGTTGGCAATCTCTTCTTTGCTTTTCCCTTCCAGTAGGGCGTCAAGTTCTGTGATGGAAGTGATGACCAGGTCTTTGTAGACAATGTCGGCGCTGATTTCATTGTTCTCGATTTTGAAGGAGTCTACTTTTACAAAATCATCTTCATAGAGATTTTCAATTCTATTGACCACATTATAGGCGCGATCTTTGGCCAGGGATGAGCCCAATTTGTTATAAATATAAAAGAGGGTATCATTAAACGGCGCGACGGCATAACGTTTGGTATTTTTTTTGATCGAGTCAACTTTGATTTTTAACTGTTGCTTGCGCAAGTTATTTTCTTCTTCAAAGTCATTGAGTTGCTGTTTTAGATTTTCTTTCTTGGGGCTATTTTGACTTTTGAGATTGGCGATTTCCTGCTGTAGTTTCTGGCGTTCGAGTGAATCGTTGATCTGTTGTTGTCGGATATCATTTAACAAGGTGCTTAAACCAAGTTCTTTTTTATTGATTGAATCGGCTTCTTGTGCATAAAGCGCAACGGTTGTTGAACAAAAACATAGTATAATCGTAAAGAAAAAAATGTAAAATCCTTTCATATTCTCCAAGGTAAAATTGATTCAAAATCTATAAGCTTAACCCGCCTGATCGAATAGCCAAAGATAATAATGTTTTTATGGAACCTAGCTGTCAGCTGCTGTAATATTCCTTAATTCTTTTTTTGTTGGATATTTTATGGTGAGCACCTACTGTAATTATGATATAAATTGCATATAAAATGATACGAAGAGGCGGTTGAATGTCAGTTATTCCAACGTAATTTGCTATGAAGCATTTTTAGGCATTATGGTTATCTAACTATTTTCAGGACTGAAATAGAGCTGTGGCTAATTTTATCAAAATATATGATTAAACCCTTTAAAAAACCTATTTATAAGATGAACAAACTCGGAAAAGTGAGTTTTTGTTGCTTGCTAGCTTGTATATCGAGCTTTTTTACAGTACAGGCCCAACAACGAAAGGCTCCAGCTTACCCATTGATTACACACAATCCAAACTTTAGTATCTGGTCAATGACGGACCAGCTGAATGCATCGACTACCAAACACTGGACGGAAGCTGACCATTCACTTCTCGGACTGATCAATGTTGATGGTAATATCTACCGTTTTCTTGGCAAGGAGGAACCCAGTTATAAAACTATTCTTCCTACAGCGGAGGAGCAACCCTTTACCGTACAATATACGGAATCTAAACCTGAAGGAGACTGGGAGTCTTCTTCTTATAAGGCCAGTAACTGGAAATCAGGTGCTGCTCCCATAGGAGATGACCAAAGACATGTCAAGACGCTATGGAAATCCGATGATATCTGGGTGCGACGAGCCTTCAATGTGACCGACCCGCAACGCATCAACGAACTATTCCTGAAATTGAACCATGATGATAACGTGGAGGTATTTTTAAATGGAAAAAAAGTTTATGAAAAAGCAGGTTGGACAAATAGCTTTCAGTACCTGCCCATAAATAAGTCTGATCTTAAAGCTGGACAGAATCAGATCGCCATCCACCTACGAAATACTGCCGGCGGCCGTTATCTTGACTTTGGCTTGGTAGATCGGCTTAAAGAGAGTGGGCCTAAAATACAGACTGCCGTACAGAAGGATGTGGAGGTAACAGCCACACGGACGATATACAGCTTCCAGGCTGGTAACGTCGATCTAAAACTGACGTTTACATCGCCGCTATTGATGGATGATCTCAATCTATTGGCTAGACCAGTATCTTATATAACCTATCAGGTTAAGGCAAATGATGGAAAACAACATGCCGTAAAGGTTTTTCTAAGTGCTGCATCCAATATTGCAGTTTATAAGCCTTCTCAGGAGGTCACTGCTGAAAAACATGAAACCGACAAATTAGCTATTTTGAAAACGGGGACTGTCGAACAACCTATTTTGCAAAAAGGTGCCGATGATATGCGGATTGACTGGGGGTATTTTTATGTCGCTTCCCTAAAAGCGGATCAAGCCCAACAGTTTGTAAGTCCAATGGCGACGGCTGTGGACGACTTTAGAAAAGGGAATATGAAGTCAACAAGTACAAGGGGAACAGCATTATCATTGAATACAATCATTCCTTTTGGGACAGTGGGCAACAAAGAAGTTGAACGCTTTGTTGAACTTGGGTATGATGAAATTTATGCTATCCAATATTTCGAAAAAGATCTGCGGCCTTGGTGGAATAATTCCGGTAAGGAAACCATCGAAAATCAGCTCACCTTAGCGGCCAATGAATATCGCTCCGTGATGGACAGGTGTGTTGCTTTCGACAAGGAGGTCTATGCCGATGCATTGAAGTCGGGTGGAAAGGAATATGCCCATTTAACAACATTGGCTTATCGGCAAAGTATTGCTGCCCACACGCTGGTAAAAAGTCCACAGGGCGAATTGTTGTGGTTGTCGAAGGAAAACAACAGCGGTGGCTTTATTAATACCGTCGATGTCACTTATCCATCTGCACCTTTATACTTGATCTGTAATCCGGAATTGTTGAAGGGCATGTTGACCGGTATCTTTTACTTTAGTGAAAGCGGCAAATATCCTCACCCGTGGGCGGCACATGATTTGGGGACATATCCATTGGCCAACGGGCAGACGTATGGCGAACCGATGCCTGTTGAAGAGTCTGGAAATATGATTATTTTAACGGCGGCGATTTCGAAAGTACAGGGGGATGTGAGCTATGCAAAGAAGCACTGGAAGACGCTTACCACTTGGGTAGACTATCTTGTAAAAGATGGTTTTGACCCAAAAACGCAATTATGTACAGATGATTTTGCTGGTCATCTCGCCCGTAACGTAAACTTATCGGTAAAGGCTATTGTGGGGATTGCCTGTTATGCGCAAATGGCTGAAGCGATCGGTGAAACTGAAACGGCGAAGAAATATCGTGCCATAGCGGAGGAGATGGTGCCAAAATGGATGGAAATGGCCGATGCCGGAGACCATTATGCACTGACATTTGACAATAAAAATACCTGGAGCCAAAAATATAATCTGATCTGGGACAAAGTGCTTGGACTAAATTTGTTTCCGCAAAAAGTCTATAATACGGAGATCAAGTATTACCTCACCAAACAAAGCAGATTTGGAATTCCATTGGATAGCCGAAAAGCGTATACCAAAAACGACTGGATTTTGTGGACTGCAACATTTGCACCGACTCAAGAAGAATTTGAAGCTTTGGTACACCCGGTTTACAACCATGCGATCCAAACACAATCGCGTGTTCCACTAAATGACTTTTACGATGCGAATACGGGGATACGTGAGAATTTTAAGGCGCGTAGTGTTGTAGGCGGTTTTTATATGAAGATGCTATCGGATAAACTTCAGCAAAAATAGATATATGAATACCTTATAAAAAGTAATTTCATTTTAATGTGAAAAATTAAGGGAACCAACGGTTCCCTTTTTTGTGATGGGCCATGGCTTTCTAATAAAAAACAATTCCAGAAATTGAGGCTATTTTTTTTCAGATAATCAAGGATCAGTTCAACCCGTTACCGTATACGCTGGAGCTTGTTACACCGTATACTTTTAAGTTTTTTACAATCAATTTCAATGCGATCTCTGTTTTTTGCCTTATGTTTTTTCTGTAGGTATTTTCCAGCCATCGTAATCGCTTCTTGCCTGAGTAGTTGATCGAGCTGCCTTGAGGAAAGGTTGAGACAGGTACGAATTTCTTCGGAAAACGCGTATTTCCAAGCTAGTTCTGTATCATTATTTTGAAATTTGTTGAACAATAAACTGTCTATTTCAGTCGGTCGAGTAGGGGTGAAAAGTAATCTAATTGAAATTACTAAGAGCGGTTTTGTAATAACAACATTTCACCGACAGCAATATGATATACCCTGTGTCGGTGAAATGTATGAATGGAATTTATTCGTCTTTTAAACTATTGACCGGATTTATTCGCGCTATTTTTAGCGCATGGTAGAAGATGGTTCCAAATGCAATCAACATGCTGGCGATTCCTGCAAGTAGAAATATCCAGGCCTGAATACTGATTCTGTAATTGAAGTCCTGTAACCAAGTGTTCATTGCCCACCAGCCAATGGGGCAGGCGATTAGAATGGCGACGAAAATAAGTTTTATAAAGTCAGCTGATAGCAATTTTATAATTCCAGGCAAACTGGCGCCGAGAACCTTCCGGATGCCGATCTCTTTTGTCCGTTGTTGGGTAACAAATGCAGCAAGTCCAAACAAACCTAAGCAGGCAATTAATATAGCCAAACCCGCAAAGGTTGAGACAATAACCTGCGTCCGTTGTACATCTGCATACAACATTGCAAAGCCTTCATCCAAAAAGGTGTATTGGATCTTCTGATGTGGGGAGAATTTGTTCCAAACGCCTGTAATTTGATCAATGCTTTGCTCAATTTTGTCCGATTTTAATCTGATGGACATCATATTCGGGCTACCACCAACAACTAATGCCAGTGGTTTGACATCCTCATTGTGCATATTTCCGAAGATAAAATCTTCGACTACAGCAATTATAGTAAGCGGTGCGTAATTTCGGATTTTTGAGCCGACTGGATTTTTGAGGTTCAACTCTTTTACCATTTTCTGATTGACAATTACGGCTGCTGAATCTGTTGGCATGTTCATATTGAAATTACGCCCTTCGAGGATTTTTATACCGAAGGTGGAGATATAATCATCATCAACGATCCAGTTTTGGCCACTTACACCTACCTCTTCGTTTTGTCTACCATCGATCCAAAATGAGTTTCCGTTACGTTTTACACCGTCCATCGTAACGGGTAAATAATCACCAATAGAGACAGAAGCTACGGACGATAATTCCTTTAATTCATTTTTTAATGACTTTTGCTTTCCATCCAAAGTGCCTGTCCCTCGTAATACGAGAACCTGTTCTTTATCGAAACCCAGATCTCTATTTAAAATATGTTTTATCTGCTGGTTGATGACCAAGGTGCCAATAATTAGAATAATAGATGTTGCGAACTGGAAGATAACAAGTCCATTTCGAAACCAATTGCGGGTTGATTTTAGATTTACATGTCCTTTTAATACTGTAATCGGTTTAAATTTAGAAAGATACATTGCAGGATAAATTCCCGATACAATGGCTATGAATAAACCGAAGACGACAAGGGATGGGATGAAATACCAAGTTGTCCATGGGAAAACCAAAGATTTACCTGCGATGTTATTGAAAAAAGGGAGTAGAAGCACCGCGAAAAATAAAGCAAATACGATCGAGATTCCACTGTATAAAAAAGATTCTGTCATGAACTGGATGACGAGCGCCCCTCGATCAGAACCAATGGTTTTTCGAACACCCACTTCTTTTGCACGTGTAGCGGCATTGGCAGTGGACAGATTAATAAAGTTGATCATGGCGATAATCAATATAAATGCTGCTATTCCCCCAAAGATATAGACCAGTCGAATATCGCCTCGATTTTGACTTTCGATCTTATGAGTTTGTATATCGTTGGAATATAAGTGAATCTTTTCCACGGGTTGCAGGGTCATTTTTGCGGAATTCCACATCTCTTCATTGACCGTCATGCCCGCTTGTATAATAGCAGGTTTGTAATGATCTTGAATATAAGATTTTGTGATTTTCTTTTCCAATTGCTGAATATCGGTACCTTCTCTGACTCTAAAATAGGTTGTATAGTTGGAGGCAAGCCAATTTAATTTTTCTCCTTCATAGGGCTCATGACCACTTAAAGTCATAAAGAAATCAAATCCATATAGATTGGAGTTTGTGGGAATATCATCGATGACTGCCGTAATGGAATACTCATTTGATCTATCATTATTTAAATAGATGCGTTTTCCGATCGGGTTTCCGTTAAAGAGTTTCGCTGCTTTCCGCTTAGTGATTACAATAGTCTTTGGATTGTCGAGCGCATGGCTTAATGAACCGAAGATTGTCTTGGTTGGAAAGAAATCCATGATCGCCTGATCCGCAAAACAGAAGCCTTCTTCGGAAAATAGTTCGGCATTGCCAGTTGTGGCGATTTGATTGGTTCCAGCACCAAAAAGAGGGTTTGTTAATAATCTTCCAGAGGCAATAATTTCTGGAAATTCTTCCTTTAAAGTAGCGCCGGCCGGAGCTGGGAGCGATAATCCTTTTAGAACAGTATTGTCTTTATTGATTATGCCTACTACCCTGAAAAGTTGGTTGGAATCTTTGTAAAATTTATCATAGCTCAACTCGTGCTTTACGTACAAAACAATAAGCATACAGATCGCCATGCTAAAGGCAAATCCGCCTATTTTTATTAATGAGAAGAAGCGTTGATTTTTTAAACTTCTCCAAGCAGTTTTTATGTAGATTTTTAACATAGCGCTATCAATTATCAATAGATGACCATTTTATATCAAAATGGAATTGCAATTGATTTGCCATTGTTTTAATGATTTGATTTTTAGTTGTTTATGTTTTGTTGTTGTGTGGAGGGACTGTTCATATTCGAACATGTTTTTGTTCAGTTGCGGACAATTAGACGCTGCAATCGGCGCTGGCAAAATCTATCATTGTTAACCACCATTGTCCTTTGATTTTGGTAACATAAAAAATAAAAGTGCCTGTGTCGCTGTTGACAATAACCCGTCGACTCTGATTTTCCATACGCTTTACTCCGCTATAGAGTTGGTCTAGTTCTTGCACTTTATCCGACGTGATTTCTTCACCGATAATACTTGAATAATGGGTTTTATAAAAAATAATAGATTCGGATAAGCAATGATATTTACCCTTATTTGCGACAAATATGCCTTTTTTGTAGATTGTTTCGCACTCGAAAAAAGGTCGATCGCTATACGTTATATTTTTTTGATTGTCCTCCAGAGATAATCAGGATGCTACAGGTATTTGCAATTTGACAAGTGTCCCTCCTTCAGGATTTTTCGTGATTTTTATGCTTGCTTTCTTGCCCAGGAGTTGCATCCTTTCATGACTGATCGTTCCCGAGAGCGAGCGATGTGGAGTTTCTTGGATATCTGGCTCAGACTTGCCGCTATCAAGGATATCTACAGATAAAATATCTCCTTCCAATTGAAACTGAATGTCGATATTGCCTTTACAGGTTTCGAGGTCAATACCATGTAAGATCGCATTCTCGACATAAGGTTGTATCAACATCGGAGGTAGCATGATGGCACTGAGATCCTGTTCGTCTGGCTGCGTAATGTGGTAGGTAAATGCATCCTCAAAACGCATTTGCTGTAGGGTCAGGTAATTTTCCAGTGTTTCGATCTCCTCACTTAGAGGTACCAGATTCTCTCGGCTTAGTTCCAGGTTGCTCCGTAATAAACGACTAAAGCGATTGAGGTACTTGATGGCACTTTCTTTCTTATCTAATCGCACAAAACTCTGTACTGCTGACAAGGTGTTGAAGATGAAATGCGGCTCCATCTGCGTCCGTAATAATTGTTGCTGCAATAGGACTTTTTCTTTCTCTTGGCTTAGACGTCGTTGTCGAAAACTATAAAAGAGGAATAACAATACAATGATCAATAACATAAGACCTAAAGAGGAAATGGCTAACCACAACCGATTTTGCTGTAACTGCAGTTTATTGATCTTAATGCTTTCGTTCAATGTACGAATGGACTGATCTTTGGCTTGCAATTGATATAAAGCGTTCATTTCGGCAATTGCCTGTGTATTTTCCGAGTGATAGACACCTTTCTGTAGCTCAACAATATCGTGTAAAACGTTGATTGCTTCTACTTTTTTGCCTTGTAAACGGTACAGTTCAGCTAAACTTTGTTGAAATAGTATTTCATTATGCGGAAAGATAAGTTTCGGGAATTGGGCTCTCAGCTTTTTGGCTTTTACTATATATTGTGTAGCTTGGATTGGCTTTTTAAATAACACATAAATTGATGCAACATTACAGTAGTTTACAAAGAGATTATTCATCAATACGGAGGACTCCCTGATATTACTTAGACGCTCATCAATTTCAATTTTCATGAGCTGGTAATGTAATAATGAATCTTGCTGGTTTGTTGTTTCGAAGTACTGTATTTTCGAGTCGTACAAAAAGCTGATGTTATATTTATCTGGAAATAGTCGGTGGAGTTGCTCTAATTTATGGAGGTATGGCGCTATTTCTTTGGCAGACCTTTGTAAGGCATTTAGTGTATAAATCATCTGTACGAATACACGTTGACGATTGATATGATCCTTTGGAAGCGAATCTGAAAGACTGAGGGCTGCCCGATTCATTTTTTCAGCAAGATTGTATTGAAATGAGCTCAGATTATTTTGTGCAGCAGAGAGCAACATGGCTGATTTCGCTTCGGCTGAGAGTCCCGCCGTCGTGTCTGAGAGAACGATAGCAGCGGCTTTGTTGTAATAGTAGCCTGCTTCACGCTCTTTTGCTTCAGTACTACGGATATTACCGATGCCGTTATAAATAAGTGCTTTGTATTTTAGATTACCTACTGTAGGTTCGATCAATTCGAGTGCTTGCTCCACAAAAAAATGGGCAGAATCTTGTTGAAGCATGGCATATAACCGAGCAGTATTGTATTTAACTCTTGCAAGGAATATGGTATCATTTTTTATACCTGGATTTTCGCCAAGATTTTGCCAGGCTCTCTTTAGTGAGTCACCGTTGGTAGCGTTCAACCTTTTGTCTTCGAGTTGTTTTATCTGTGCTGAAAGGACATCGCGATCTTGGGAAGAAAATTTGGGTCTTTTGCCACAAGATACAACGTGTAAGGTAAGCAACAAAAAGAAAATATTTTTTAGTAGGTTTTTCATTTCTCGGGGAAAAGCTGGTTTAAAATTATGTTTTTCCTTCGTGATGAAATAGGGATTTCCTCTTTGTTTTTCAAAACGATATATTCCGATCGATTAACTCCGGATATATATTTGCGGTTTACCAAGTAGGATTGATGGGTACGTAGGAAATATGGGGCGGGTAATAATTCTTCATAGTACTTTAATGGTTTGGATATGAGTTCTTTGGATCCGTCGCTCAGAAAGAAAAAAGTATATGGTCCATCACCTTTACAGTATATGATGTCAGTGACAGCAACTATACGTATATTATGGATGGATGTCAAAGCAATGCTTTCTGGTAAATCACCAAGGTGCAGTGCATGTTGGGCCGTATTCAACTGTTGCATCCACTGTGGATTATTATCGCTCCGACGACGATAGCGTTCCAACGCTTCTTTTAATTCGGTCTGATCTATAGGTTTTAGCAAGTAGTCCAAAGCACCGTATTTAATTGCTTTGATGGCAAAATGATTATAAGCTGTGATGAATATTACGTTTTGCGGGATAACATTGAGTTTTTTTAGAAGATCAAAGGCTGTACCATCCTTAAGTTGAATATCCATCATGATCACATCTGGTTGCTTTTCTTCAATTAGTTTTATAGCAGTTCGAACACTGTCGCTCCAACCAATTAGTTCGGTATCAGTTTCTTGTTGTATAAGGTAACTTATTTCCTTACGGACAGCGGGTTCATCTTCTATTATTGCTACTGTTATCATTTTTCAGTTTTTTCTGTTCGGTAAAAATAATAATTGTGAGTAAAGAAAAGTTGTTGATTTGCAATTTGTGCTAGTTTTTTATGGTGGGCTCTATAGATCACTGTTTTGGAGATTATCAAATTTCAGATAATTTACGAATCATAAACGATTTTGACGGATTGTAAATGTATAATTAGGTTGGCTACCGTATTCAATATATTTGAGTTAAGCATAAAAATAAGTAGTATGGAATTAGCGATTGAAATCAATAGCGCGAAAGATTTGGATATTCTCAAAGATCAACCAGTCGATCAGATTGAGAAATTGGAGTTGTTTTTTTTTACGAGCATTTCCCTGAAATTTATTGAGAAAATAAAGAATTTGCAGCACTTATCAATTGCAGGAACTGTTAAAGATTTATCTCCGCTAGCTCATTGTAAGTCACTTAGGTTATTGTCTCTTAGTAATAGGGGAGCTGTAAATACATTGGATTTTGTGCAGGGATTGGAGCTAGAGTCGCTGCGATTGGAAGGGTTTACTTCCAAATGTGAGAATTTAATTATTCCTCATCTGCGCTCATTACGGAATCTTGAAATTTCCTCGGTATCAAAGATGGGTAATTTATCTTTCTTGCGTGATTTTTCAGGTCTCGAACGAATTGCTCTATTTGAGCTCAATTCAAAAAAATTATTTGATTTTGGTAAATTGAATCAATTAGGTGAATTGCGATTAACCAATATGTTTCAGTTGAACGATTTGGCTGATTTGAAGACAATTCCGAAACTGAATACGCTTTATATCCATGATTTTTTTATCAATAAGAAAATTAATGTAGATAGGAAAAACGAATTGCTTAAAATAGTAACCGATTTAAAACAGATCAATGAAATCGTACTGACAATTAATGGGGAGAACTATAGAAGGCCTGAGTTGCTGGCTGAGTTGAAAAAATAGATAAACAATTATGGGATTTTTAAACGAACTTTTTGGAAAGGGTATTGAAATGGAACAGGGAGCGCAGCTTTCAGCAACGAAAGAAGGGGACGCGATCACCGCAGAATTTGATGAGCTGTCGCGTCTTATCAATCTCAACGGGTAAAAACTCTGACAGATGAAACTGCTTAAATTCGTGCTATTGGTCGTATTGATTCAAGCAAAACAGAAGTCCTATAGTCAGACAGAACAAGAGCTAAAATTGGTGCAGTCATTTCTTTGTCTTAGTACAGCGATTTCCAATCAAGACTCCGTGACCAAAAGTACACTTTCTGAAGAATTTGAGGGACGATTAATTCAAGCACTTGAGCAAGAAGATATAATAAGCTTTAAGACCTTTGGTAAGGTGTTGGATAGTTTAAATTCAGCTTTTAGTTTGAAAAAGTCTGGAGAATATGAGCTGTTCACTCTTAGAAATAATTTTGAGCACTGGAATTATGTGCTGAAAAACAGGCATGTGATCCATAAGCAAGAAAGAACCTTCGATTACTTCTATGCGGTCTATTCGCTTGATCAGCATAGTTACTTACTAATCAAAAGAATGGATGAATTATCTTTTTCCTGTTATAAGGCTTACATTTATAAAGATAATTTGGGTTTGATTGATTCTAATAATCATGCCGGGGAGTTGATTAAAAGTTCTTTATCTGTGCTTAGCTGGACAAACGTTGATGAAAGTTTGTTGGAGAATAAACCTGTTTCCGAAAGAGAGCAATCGGATAGGAATTCCTTAAAGTCCTATCCGCCGATACCCATAAAATTCGACGCAAAAAATAAGGAAATCTCTTACTCTTTTTATCGTCAATCGGATGGGAAGAAAATAACGAGAAAAGCGAGATACTTGCATGGTGGTTTTGTGATCAAAAGCTATGATGCGAGAATGTTTGAAGAATAGAGGCGTGTTGAAGCTTAAGATGAAGAAGGGGACAGCTGGTTTGCGATGGCCTTTGACAGGCAAACGAGAGAAAGCGGTTTTTGATGAAAAAGAAAAATAAGAAAACTCTGATGCTTTAATTATTGTTATGAACTAGAATAGGGTGAAGACCCCAGGATAAATTTTATATTAGAACGGCAATCTGCGTAAATAATCTGATGAGACAATTTATTTTTGAATTCACCTGGATGATACGCTGATTTTATTTAATCGAATCTGGAATGGTAATACGTTTTTTTGTTTGTGTTTCTTTTATATTAAGTACAATTTGTTGTTTCGGACAAATAAATGTGGATAAAATGCGGGCTGATTATGCCGTCGCGGTTAAAGATAAAAAACTTTGTGAAGCCAATCTAAGGACCTTGGAAGCAGCGGCGAATACGGCGACTGAAAAAGGGTATCTTGCCGCTTATAAGATCCTTTGGGCAAAACACATGGGAAATCCCTTTTCGAAGTTGGGCCAATTTAAAAAAGGGAAAAAACTATTGGAATCGGTTATCATAAAATATCCTGATAATATTGATTTACGTTTTATTCGCTGGAGTGTACAAACACATGCACCATCTTTTTTGAATTATAGTAAAGACCGATTACGGGATAAAGAGTTTTTGGTACATAACCTATACAAGTTGCCTAATCCAGAAGCTAGAAAAATAATTTATATCTACCTGAAAGATGCAAATAGCTATCTCAAGGGGGAGCATATATTCTCCCAAGCAGAACTTACCGAACTTTCCAAATAGGTTGATATAAGTTAATACAGGTATTTGGTACGAATGGCTATGATGCCAAAGATTATCATGATGATGCTTATGATGGAAAAGATCACATATACAACCGTAAAACCATCACTTATGCCGATATCTTCCTCATAATATACGTCCATATGAGTAGGTACTTTTTTTGGTTTAATACTACTTAAATCCTTCACTAGGCGAACTTGTTTTTGTTTATAATTGAATTGGAGGATCGGATAATGTACGTATCCGAAGCGCTTGTTTTTTACACTGTCTATCCCAATGACATCGGCTTTAATTTTGCTGCCAAAGAGCATCAGTCTGCTGTCTTTGGATAGTCCGTATGCGAGGAATAAACCTAACAAGAGCAAAATAACACCGAAAGTTCTTATGATGATCATGTTTAAGAATTAAAGGATAACATTATACTTAGTATTTAGACAAATATAGCTTTTGTAGCTTCTTTCTACCAGCTGATATGGAGTTTTAATCAGACATGAATTTTATTGTCTTATGCTAAGAGTACATAACGATGTTAAGATTATTTTTGTATCAATAGCGTATGTTAAAATACTAAATCATATGACAATGAACAAAATTAATGATAGCAATTATCATAAATTTATTGGTAAATGGAAAACCTCGGGAGAAGTGCGGGTTGGTGCAAAAAAACTGCCTTTAGTCGGTGTTGATTCTTATGAGTTTATACTCAATGACAACTGTATTTTGCATAAGGCGGATGTCCACATAGGGGGAGAACATAGTGAAACATTTGAAATGATCACCATGCTGCCAGGAGATAAAGTAAAGATGCAATATGCTAATTCGAGGGGGGAAGTGGAATCATGATAGGAAATTTAATCAATAATATCTTTACTATTGAGGGGGATGGAATAAAGTTTAATGGGCAGATGGATACTGACCATTCGATGCTTGTGGGGAATTGGTATTTGCTGTCGGAAAACGGTGATTGGGAACAATTTATTACACTTAAATTAGAAAAGCATTAAAGTAAAGATTCAATGCGGAGCATTTTCACAGGATCTTTAAATTCCTGCCCTATGCCAAGATTTTTGTAAACCATAATGCGCAATTTTGTGTTATCAATAGCAATTAAAAATTTAAAAGATGAAACAGGTATTTATTAATCTCGCCGTGGCAGATGTAAACAAATCAATGGATTTCTATACTCAATTGGGTTTTGAATTAAATCTACAATTTTGTGATGATGATGCCAAATGTATGGTTTGGAGTGAGCATATTTTTGTAATGATCATGACCCATGATAAGTTTAAATCCTTTACGAATAAGCCAATAGCCGATACAAAAAGTCATATCGCTGGGCTGTTTGCTCTCTCCGTGGAGAGTCTGGATCGGGTAAATGAAATTGTTGATAAAGGGCTGGCGGCAGGAGGAATAGAGCCAATGCCAATGATGGATCATGGTTTTATGCAGTTAAGAAAGGTGGAAGACTATGATGGCCATACCTGGGAGATATTTTATATGGACATGAGTAAATTCCCAAGCGCTTAACATCGCTTATAATAAAGTAGATTTTTAAAAAAAAATCTGATAAAGTCCCATATCGTTTAATAAAAAGCCATCGCTCAGCAGATACAGTCAGATCAGTCGCTCCAATTGTATATTGATGGACGATGGTAATTATCTTTATTTCATAATTTACTTTTATGACTCCCCGTTGGTTCGTCCAAATCGTGATCTTAAATGCTGCCGACGTGAACGACGCAAACGTGATCTCTTGACTGGATAGTGCCGATTTTTAGTGATATTATTAAAAATAAGTGCTACTGAGAATAGGATCAGGCATCCGGAAAGCACAGGACTCAAAACATACCAATACCCTAACGAGGAAATTTTGGTTCCGCTGCTTACAGCGATTAGTGCTGTTGCTCCTCCCGGCGGATGTAATGTACGTGTATGTTGCATGCACACAATGGATAAGGCCACAGCAAGGGGAGCGGTAAGCCAGATGATATCTGGAAGCAATTGTGCTACGGTAACTCCAACTATAGCTGAAACAAAATGACCTCCGATTAAATTTCGGGGTTGTGCAAGTGGACTCTGTATGGCACCATATACCAAGACCGATGAAGCACCAAATGACCCGATCAAGAAAATATTTTCTAACTGTGGAAAATGGAACGATTGAATAAAAGCGATGATAAATATGCCCGCAAAAGCTCCGATGAAAGACCAGAAATGTTCCCAGGGATCTATTAATGTCTCCCGATAAAAAACGTACCTATAAATGCGGAGTTGTCGATGAAGTTGATTTTTCATTTTTGATCTGTGCAAAAATAGTGAATTTTAACAACTCATTTTTATATCTTTTATATTAATCCTTGCGGTATTTATAACTTAATATTGGTTATTAAAATTTTCTGTTTTCTATTTTGACGAACTTACTGAGCGAACAATTTAAAGTACCTTATGGGATACGGTCAGTCTTCAGCCTAATTTCAAGTACTGCAAAGGCATTAGACTGTTGCGCAGGTTTAATTGTCAAATGCATAATCAGTATTTTCTATTCGTTGGTTAAATTATCTGCTTTCTCTTTAGGTGCTGTAATTATAGAACTCTTAATGGTCGGTAAAATAGAACGAATATGTATTGATTTCCCCTGAATATGAATTGCTTTTTACTTCTAATTTTATTTCTTGTTACTTTTGGGTAGCGTAGTTTTTGTTTTTTAAGTTGTGCATTTGCAACAAAATGAAGACAGGATGCCCCTATATATTATCAATAATAAAAAAATTACATATGGTTCTTAAAGCTACAGTTTCGGCATTTGTTGTTACCCTTTTGGGATTATTTGCAACGTTATTAACGCAAGATACGGATCTGAACATGGTTTATGTGGCATTTTGTGTTTCACCCTATTTCCTTCTTTTAACACTTATTTATTTCAATTTCAATAAGCTTCGAAAAAAAATCAATGTATTGGATAAGCCAAATTTCTTCTTTGAAGTTGTTTATAGCTTTTTGTACTACCTTATATTTTCCACCTTATTACCCGTATTGCTATTTGTGAGCACCTTGGGCGATGTATATGAACACGCAGTATATACTGATCTCGGTGAAGTAATTTCGGAAGTATTTCCGCTGATGTTAATTCTGAGCACTTTTCTGAGTTTATTCAGCAGCATTACGTTTGTATGGAGCTTAAGATCATGGAAAACTTTGATATCAGCATTTTTGGCCTATATTTTTTTAACAATACTTGTATCTATCTTTTCGACAACTGCCCGGGCGTATAAGAAAGCAGAAAGGGAACGATTCACGAAAGCAGATAATTTGAAAGAAGGTCGATTTGAATGGAGCTGTGCGATGAGTAATCCTGTCGGTTATCCTGTACAACTTTATAAAGGAAATTTTATCTTTCCAAAAGATGGAAATTATGAGTTTACCTTTAGCGAAGGAAATACTGTCAACTATCGGGCTAACTGGGGCTGGGGCGGTACCAACACCTATAAGAAAATGATGTCATTGCCTTCAGCAATTGATGTAGCCTGGTATTCGTTTTCGGAAAATATTTTTTATCAGGTAAATGATACAATAGATTATAATAGATTACTTACACTTTTTGAGCAATCGTATATCGAAAGAAGGGCAACAAGTGATTTTGAGGAACATTATGATAAGATCATTTTGGGGTTTGCGCCTAGTGGTGGAATGGTGATATGGGCTGCGGGATCCGGGTATCGCCAGACTGAAATAGGACGTTATCAAGCGAAGAAAATCAATATTGACAAAAACGTGTCTGCCAATAAGGAAATGATCTACGGTGATTTATTCAACCAGGGGTGGCGCAACAAGGTCTTGACCGACACAATGATTGTTCCTTTAGCAGTACAAATGGAAAAAAAAGCTAAACCTCTTCCCAATGGATACTGGAATAGGCTCGGAATACGTTATTCATGGGCCCCAAGATTTATGATCTCTCCCGAGATAAAAATATATGACGCTAGTTTTCTGTATTTTAACGGGGAACGTTTTGTCTTTGATGAAAGATCGCAAAGTATTGGTGTTGAGAAAAGAGGAGTTCCACAGGATGTATATATCAAATGGTACGATAAAAATAAAAACCGATGTGCTGTAAATTTTAAATTCGACGAGGAGGAGATTTTTAAAAAATTTAATGTTTTTTTTAACCGGGATAAAAATATAGAGGCAGAAATTGAAATTACCGTCGACCCGCACAAAGATCGAGCAACTGCTGTATTGAAACATGGTGCGGATCAACTTTTACTTCTTGAAACAGAAATCATTGAATACGGTGAGAATTTTTGACTGTTGGCTAAGATCTTTGATGTAAAAAACCTTTTATATTTTAAATTATAATTTTAATAACTGATCGGATTTTCACGTGTCTAGTAATATTATAATCATCACTGTCAAAAAGGTTTTACAGTTTTATTGGCATCTGCCTTTCGGGCCGTGAACTCCATTGCTATTTATCGATATATACTTATTTGAATAAAGGCATATGATCTGTATTTTTTATAGTCATGTGCTAACAATTTTTTAATATATCTTATTGATCTCTTAGGCGAATTAATTGTATATTTACAACTGTGAACCGGGGCCTAAACCCTCGTTTTAGGAGTCAAGATTAGCCATTTTGCTAAAAAAATTAAAAGTCATTCTGATAGAGGTTGGGAAACCCGACTTATAAATGAGTATGGGCTTGTCAGATTTTGATAGCGCCACATTTGTTATTACGATCTATTGGGAATAACTTGTTATTATTAGCCATTTACACAAAAAATTGACCTTTTGAGAATGAAAATTTATTTGCTTTCGCTGTTTTTCCTAGTTATACTGATCATTAAAAATACGAATAGAGTTGTTGGACAATCTATAGAAGGAATAGCGCGTATTGAAGATCCCCTTCGTCAGTTGGAAGCTGTGCTACAACTTCCTGTCAATTTTGGGAAGGATACCGTAACATTAAAAAAGTCGTTGCAGCCGGTATTAGAAATTGCTAACGAGAAAAATAGCTTTATATTGAAATGGGGATACTACATGCGTATGGCAGATGGATATTCCATAGCGTTTGACCGAACGAATGGTATTTCTGAACAATATTATCAACTTGCGGAACAATTGCTTCAGAAGCACTATAATATTGAATTGGAAATGATAGGCTATGCACGGCAGGGATACTATAATTATGTTTATCGGAAGGTAAAGGAGGCATTCCCATTCTTTTTACGGGCAAATGATTTAAAATCTAAAATTGATATCCGAAAGATACCATTGGTTGTTAAGCATTACCAATTTATTGCTAATTTTTATGGTTACATCGGGGACCATGGTAGTGCTGTTAATTATTTACAGGAAGCGTTACCTTTTTCGAAGGCAGCCTCTAGAGAACGTGTAGATTTAACGAATGCTGTCGCGGTTTACTTATCAAGGGACTCGCTCAATCATCAAGCATTAATTTATCTGAATCGAGCGATGGAAGAGGCTAAATTGGCCAAAGATTCGGTATGGATTGGTATTATTTCCGGCAATCTAGCTGATCAGGCATGGAAGGCAGGAGATAAACAAAGGGCAATTGCTCTTGTTCAAAAAAATATTGATCTTTCTATGCGATATAATGAACACAAGGATGCGATGCGGGCAAATCTCAATTTGGCAAGCTGGTATCTTGTTCTTAAGGAATGGAAGTTGGCTAAGCAGCATGTTGTATCTGGAATCAATTTGATGGAAGAAAAACCTTATTTCTTGAAATATAAGATGGATGCATCAAAATTACTGGCAGATATCGCCCATGGATTGAATCAAAAAGAGGAAGAACTCAAGCAATTACA
This sequence comes from Sphingobacterium sp. UBA7249, assembly GCF_002472835.1. Classification (NCBI taxonomy): domain Bacteria; kingdom Pseudomonadati; phylum Bacteroidota; class Sphingobacteriia; order Sphingobacteriales; family Sphingobacteriaceae; genus Sphingobacterium; species Sphingobacterium sp. UBA7249. The sequence continues at coordinate 229,603 of NZ_DKST01000028.1, forward strand.
TGTTTATCTTACATTGAAAGATTCATTAGAAAAAAGAATAAATGATAAAGAAATACAAAAGATTATGTGGCAACGGGAGACAGAGCGATATAATCGAACTATTCAATCTACTGAAGAAAAAAGACTTCACAGCAAACGCATATATCAATTTATAGGTATTTCCTTGGTTTTAGTTTTCACGATCATATTGCTTTTAATCAATAAATCAAAAACAAAGATAAAAATGAGGAATACCCTTTTGGAGAAGGATCAGCTCACACTCGCGTACGAAAAACAATTACTTGATCAAGAGCTTGTGATTTTAAAGGATTCCCTAGGTGAGTTTACCGATACAATTAAGCAAAATGATACCACAATTCAACAGCTTAGGCAAGAAATTGTTAAAGTATCCGAGCAAAATCCAGCTTATATGGCTCAGGTATCTGATAGCTTAAATGCTATGTTGCAAACGCATATTATGACGGACGAACGATGGCTGAAATTCAAACATGTTTTTGATAAGGTCTATCCGGGATATCTGTCACAAATGAAGAAAAACTACTCAAAAATAACAGATAATGATTTACGTATACTTGCTCTTCAAAAATTAGATCTAAACAACAGCAGCATGAGTGAACTTCTTTGCGTGTCAATCGAAGCTATCAAAAAGGCGAAACAACGGTTAAAGAAAAAAATGGAATCACAAGATCGGGAGTTAATCTCTGTTGATCGCACTATTTTACGCTGATTACCATAAATCAAAGGGGATAAAAATAATAATAGCGTAAAGGTAGTAAACAAGCAAGCTCAGAGGAGAGCCTACTTGTTTATATCTAGGATCTTAGGAAGCTGTAGGAGCTATTAGAAACCTATTATTTTGTATTATTTGCTACAACATTAAGTTCAATGTCAACATTTTGTGCGATCATCCAATCTTGTGGATTACCTTCGGTACCATAGGTAAGTCCCCAATCTTGTCTTTGAATCGTAAATTTAGAATAGAATGTAACTTCATTTCCGTTGAACGTGATTTTTGCAGGAAATGTTACGTTAACCGTTTTGTCTTTGATTGTCAAGTTACCGCTGACAGTATTTGTCGCATCAGCAACGACACTTTTTCCTTGAGCAGCGTCAAATGGAGCAACTTTAGTGATTTCAAATTTAGCTGTTGGGTATTTTGCTGTATCAAAAAAGTCAGCACTTTTCAAATGCGCATCCAAATCTGTTGATTTTTTGCCACCGGCAGTTGTTGGATCCACCGAAGCGCTATCTGTTACAATCGAATTGACATCAATTGTAAAAGTACCACCAGTTATCGCATCGTTTTCAGCGGAAAGAGTACCTTCGCTTTTTAAAACACCGTATCTTGGATTCAAGCCACCTTTGTGGTAACCTGTCCATTTTAATGTGCTTTTGTCAGCTTCTACGGTATAAGTCTGACCTTTTTGTTCAGTTACTTCTTGTGCTGATGTTGTCTTAGCTTTGTCGCCACCTGTATTCTGACAAGATGCGAATAACAAAATAAGGGCTAAACCCGAGATTAATTGTTTTTTCATTTTTTAATCGTTTTATTTTTTAATATGATGTTTGCACTATTATATCTAACCGGCATCAATCATGCCATTTCAATTATCAATACAAAGGTATAGTATAGATAGTTTATTTTTGGTATTAGTTTCCTTAAAGAAACTACTTTCCAAAAAGATAGTATGCTGCCACCCTGTAATTCCGTATTTTTGTACTATATAAGGAGATCAGATCAATGAAAAAAGAAGCGTTATCAAGTTCATCCAGTGGTTGCAAAACAAGAATACTAGCCATAAAAGATGCCATGGAGATTTTGGCTGGGAAATGGAAATTTCACATTATAGGTTCATTAATGGTGTTTGATAAACTGCGTTTTATGGAATTATTGCGCGAGGTAGACGGAATTGGGGCTAAAATGCTGTCCAAAGAACTGCAAGATTTGGAAATGAACCAGATCATCAGAAGGACTGTATTAAATACCAAACCGCTGACCGTAGAATACGAACTGACTGAATGTGGTAGGACACTGGGGCCTATTATCGATGAAATTGCAAAATGGGGTATTACCTACAGAAAAACACTTTACCAAAAGAATGAGACCAGTGAATCGGTTAAATAAATTGTTGGTTTTTAACGTGTGTTATTGAATAGCAATTTGCTAAATAATGTGAACATTAGAACCAAAAAAACTCTTTATTGGATTTTATATTTTCGTTTGGAGTATATATGTGGAGTTTTATGCCTGTAAAGAACCTGATACGTTTGATCTGATTTTGGCCGTTAGGTATTTTAAAAAAATATATTAATCGTATGTTTGTTATAGAATTTACTATCTAACCTACTAAAAGAAGACGGGATGCGGTTACAGCGATTTTTTTATTTGTCTCTTGGGATCTTGAGTATAAGCAGTTGTGGAATAACCAAGAACGCAACAAAGCAGGAGACTTCCTTTGATGAGGGAATCAAACAGATTAAACACGTGGTAGTGGTCTATATGGAAAATCATAGTTTTGATAATCTATATGGCGAATTTAAAGGAGCAAATGGTATTGCCAATGCAAAAAAAGGTAATTTTTTACAAGTTGACGAAAATGGGAAAGTCTATCAATATCTACCTGAAATTCCAAGAAACAATTCATTTCCGACCAATCTTCCCAATACCTTTTTCAATATAGACCAATTTGTCCCCGCTGACAAGGCTACACCGGATGTGACACACCGTTTCTACCATAATCAACTGCAGATTAATGGCGGAAAGATGGATAAATTTGCCTTATATAATGATTCCAAAGGTTTAGCAATGGGGTATTATAATACAGAGAAGTTGCCGCTGTTTCCCTTTGCACAAAAATATACCTTATGTGACAATTTCTTCCAGAGTGTCTTTGGAGGGTCTTATCTCAACCACGTGTATATGATTTCTGCTGCAATACCTATTTGGCCAAATGCGCCAAAATCATTGATAGCAGAACTGGATGCGCAGGGTAAGATGGTGAAAGACGGTATCGTCACCCCGGATGGATATGCCATTAATCATGTCCTTTCGCGAAATCAGCCCTATCCGGCCAAATCGGATACATCTAAACTATTACCTTCTCAAACCATGGTAACAATAGGCGACCGTTTAACGGAGAAGAATATTTCTTGGGCTTGGTATTCCGAAGGCTGGGACGATGCGGTTGCAGGCCGTAAAAATAATTTTGCCTATAACCATGAGCCTTTTCTTTATTTTGCCAACTATGAGGAAGGTACTGAGGGAAGAAAGCATATGAAGGATCAGAATGATTTTATCAAAGCTGCTAAAGAGGGGACACTTCCGAGTGTGTCTTTTGTGAAACCGGGCGGAGGGAATGACGAGCATCCCGGAAGCTCCGCTGTTTATTCTTCAGAACAGCTTGCTGTAAATTTGATCAATGCTGTGTTGGAAGGACCTAATGCAAAGGATGCATTAGTCATTCTTACATACGATGAATTTGGTGGTTTTTACGATCATGTTAATCCTCCCGTAGTTGATCGCTGGGGACCGGGGAGCCGCATTCCGGCGATTGTCATTGGGCCATTTGCAAAAAAAGGATTCGTTGACCATACACAATATGAGACCGTGAGTATTCTTTCTTTTATCGAACATCGGTGGGGGATAGCGCCGCTAGCCGAACGCGATAAAAAGGCGAACCCATTTAAAAACGCACTTGCGTTCAAATAAATGATCCTATAATTGACAAGAGGGGATGTATAGGAAAGCTGGAGTTGTCGTGTTATTGTTGGCAGTGGTCTTGACCTTAGGATTTAGTACGAGCCATTCGCGGTATTCGAAACAGACGCGTCCTAATTCCCGGGAACGAAAGGTCCAGAAGAAAATTCTGGATCAGATGCTTTCTTTCCGTCAATATGTTAGCGATTCTCTTTCTGTTGAGGCACGGAAGGAGCGGGTAGATTTTGTTCGCCTACAACAGGTCTTTCTGAAGGCTAGATTGCTTTTTAAAGACTTCGAATGGGCCGCGGAATATTTTACGGCCGATTTGACAAGAAGATTGAATGGTCCACCGGTAGAGGAGATAGAAAATGCGGATCTACAAGACCCTACCTTAGCTCGCGGTATAGATCCAATGGGACTACAGGTGATAGAGGAACTTATTTTTCCCAATTATGAAGCTGTCAATCAACAGAAGCTGAGGAGTGAGATTGATCATTTAGTGTTAAATACCGACTACCTCATTTCGTACTTTGCAGATCATCCACTTGACGATTGGCGTATTTTGGATGCCGCCAAGCTGGAAATATTTCGGATCATTTCTTTGGGAATTACGGGATTTGATAATGCACTTTCTTTGAACAGCATGGTGGAATCGTCAAGATCATTAATGAGCTTGCAAGAAGTTCTTATGCGCTACGATGATAAAACAGAAAATAATGTATTGTTTGATGCCTTGAAAGAAGGGATAGCTTATCTTCAAATTCATAGGGATTTCAATACTTTTGACCGGGCAATATTTATCAAGCATTTTGCAAATAAGATCAGTACAGGCATCGCCCGGATCGAGCAGAGACTGCCGGGAGATAAGATTAGGTATAATAGGATGTTACGTCAAGAAGTTAATACATTATTTGACGAGCAGGCTTTTAACCCAAATGCATTTTCTCCCGGACCGGAATTTCATTTGACCGATGAAAAAGTGATATTGGGTGAAAAATTATTTTATGATGTGCAATTGTCCGGCACGCAAACACGAAGCTGTGCTTCCTGTCATAATCCCAATATGGCATTTACAGATGGATTGGTCAAGCAGGAGGATATCCACGGTTCTGGGCAGTTACTCAAGAGAAATACCCCAACATTGCTGAATGCTGCCCTACAATCGAATTATTTTTATGATATGCATGCACTGACGCTTGAAGATCAGATAAAAGAGGTGATTGTCAACAAACAAGAGATGGATGGGGCGCTGGGGCAAATTCGTCAGTATGTTTCAGCGAATGAGCATTACCGGATGTTGTTTGAACGGGCATTTCCAGAAAACAAAGGCGCAATCAATCCAGATCATATCGCTAATGCGCTTGCGTCCTATATTCGCAGTTTGACGAAAATGAATAGCCGATTTGACGACTATATGCGGGGAAAAGATAATGCACTATCAAAACAGGAAATACATGGATTTAATTTATTTACAGGGAAAGCAAAATGTGCGACCTGCCATTTTGTTCCTTTATTTAATGGTGTGACTCCACCCAAATATGTTCAGAGTGAAGTAGAGGTATTAGGCGTCCCTGGCACAATTAAGGATTCTATTCTGGATGCTGATTTAGGATATTTTGATATTATTGGTGTCGATTCCTATAAATACGCATTTAAAATTCCTTCTGTTAGGAACATAAAAAAAACCGCGCCGTACATGCATAATGGTGTTTATCGTAATTTAGATGAAGTGATGGAGTTCTATAATACTGGTGGTGGAGCAGGTCTGGGAATTGAATTAGCCAATCAAACACTGTCCGATGAAAATCTTCATCTCACCGAAAGCGAGAAAAAGGATATTATCGCTTTTATGGAGAGTTTGGAAAGTCGTTAAATATCTTGGATCTTGAACAACTCAAAAAATATTCCTTTTTATAACGAAAATCAGGAATCCGACGGTCCGTATCAGCCCCGATTTGGGAGTAGGACGTTTTACGTATTAAAGCGTTAGGCTATAATACATAGAATAACCACTCGTACCATCCAGCCATTGTACCAGTTCTCGATGACTATATTTGAAACCTGCTCGTTGGATCGCTGTTTTTGAAATTGTATTGATTTCCCGATGGCTAATACTGAGCTGTTTTAGCTGATGTAGGCTCACCCAGGTCATTCTAATTCTGTACAACAGCTTTGATAGTCCTTGACCTCGATGTTTTGGTCTAATAAAAGATTGTCCAAAATAAGCTTCTGTATTGTTTAGTAAAAGTAGGCTGGTCATTCCGATTAGATTGTCTTTTTCGAAAAGTCCGAACACTATTCGAGGTGATTTGATACGTTCTTGCCAGTCCATGTCAGAGAAGCTTGCCTCTGCAGGGTCACTCCATCGAAATAAGGTCGGCTCGGTATGAATTGCTTCCAGACGAATTGACTTATAGTACGCAAATTCGCTCTCTAATAATTGACGAATATGATAAGAGCCAGAGTGAATGATTAATGGTTGATCAGGCATGGAAAAATGATTGTTTTTAATCTATAATTGTATACTGCGAAAGTAGGCATAAACACGTTAATTTCAAATTGCCTGTGAGCATGATAAATTTAAAATCTTGAACGATCTATAACCAACATAAAGATCAAAAAAATAGAGACCGATAGCAGAAGCCGGGAGGGAGGGAGGGAAAAGCGAGAACTATAGGGGTCGTAATTGATTCTTAAGAACAACATAATAAATCTGCCACCATATTTTCTAAATCCTCAAGGTCGAAAGGCTTTGCTAAATAGTTGTCGGCTCCCGCTTGTTTGGCTAACTGTTGTATATCGGTATTTGCCGATAGATATATGACAGGAATGTCCCTGAATGTCGGATGCGATTTAAGCAACCGTGTAGCTTCCATACCTCCAATTTTAGGAATCCAGTTGTCCATTAAAATCAAATCGGGCTGCACCTCTTCAACTTTTTCGAGGATATCATGAGAAGTCTCAGATACTTCGACCCGATAACCAATAGTTTCGAGAATGATGGTGCAAACTTCAAGAACATGCTTGTCATCATCCAGCATGAGTATTGTTTTATTTGACATAGTAGCTTATAAAAAAGGTAGAGCTAAAATAGATAAAAACAAATACGGTAGAAAGCGGGTAAATACTTATTTTCTTTAGGGTAAAAAATACCCTTTTTGTTAAGATGAGCAAATATTTCAAAAGGTTAAGTTGTCATTGTATACCGGATGGCATTCGGGTATTTAAACGACTTCTTTTAATGGGCACTAGGTTTTTTAAAGGATAAATAGCATTTGGGGTATTAAAAGTAGATCAAAGACGGGTACGGATATCCGGAACTTATTCGATGAAAATTAGTTGTCATACGATGTGTAGGTATTAAAAACTAAATAATCGTCAACATATTCAAGATATTTTTTCGGTATTCCTGATCTTTTTCCCTTAGCTCAAGAACCTTGTTTTTTAGGTCAATATTCACATACCATTCTGCATAGTTCTCTTTTTCGTTGGTATCGTCGAAGAATACTTTGGTTTTTATATATTCTTCATCAAAGTACTCTGGCTGACCGCTTAGTACAAATGCTGTGGAAACCACAGCCTCAATCATCTTGCTGGGGGGGACCCCAGTTTTGAACAAAGCACTTAGAGCTTTTGTAAAATTATCACTTAATTCTCCCATGGAATAAAAGTTAATACCTTCACGATAGAATCTTTTTCTGTCAACTTCAGTGTCAACAATTCCTAATTTCATGTCGTGTCGAAATGAGACTTCTATACCAACAGTTTCTTTTCCCCAGAGACCTTTTGCCTGAACAATATGATTTTGATTTTCATCATTCCAGTTCTTTGTGATGGTAAGTTTTAGATCAACAAAATCTTGGTCTTCACTGACGTCAATCTGCTTTAGTTTATCCTGTCCTTTTAAGAAATTTAAAAAGCTCATAGTGTATTGTTAATATTTTTTTGAGCATGATTTTAACAAAATTGTTTCAGTGTATCTGCTATATGTAGATAGCGCTGTATTTGTAATGATCGTAACTCAGGCTAAGTATAATAAAGATAGTAAAAGTTTTGATTCAATATAGTGCTCGATGGAAGACGATGTGTTTTTCAATGATAACTATGGGCTGGATGACAAGAAAAAAATAAGTCTTCAAAAGATGTAAAAAAAAGCCGCCCTATTGCGGGCGGCCTTACCTAATTTTTATGGAAGAAGCAATCATTGGGTATGTCTGTGACTTTAGAACCGTTAACACTATATTGAAGTTTTAGTGTAAAGCCTCCGCCGGCTTCTAAAAAGTCAACGGTTATCGGATGATATCCGGATTCGAGGGCCATCTGTCCACTTTTCATGATTGGTGCATGTTGTCCGTCATTGTCTACGACCACCTGATTATGAATGCGCAAGACACCGCCGTCATCACAAGTGAAATAAAAATTATAGATTCCCTTTTCTTTTACATATAAATAACCGCAAATTTTTGCGCCAAAGGCGGGCATTTTGATGGTATCACGCAAATGGATATTCTCGATAATTTCTTTCCGTACTGTATCGCCCGTTATTGACGCTGTGTTGATAAACGTGCCTTTAAAGAACGTTGCGGTTAATCCTGGATTTATATTCTTTAGACTTTCAGAGACTCCCCGTTTCCAGGAGTCATTTTTTAGGTTTACTTGATACAATTCACTTTTTGCTCCCGAAGAAGATATTGTTGCGAAGCGTATGGTTCCTTCTTTTTTGACGATAAGTGAATCAGTTAATACCGGACTATTCTGTGTTGGTAAGCTTCCGTCAATAGTGTAATGGATAGCATTTTCCGGAAGTTCATTTTCAATTTTCAAGATGGATTGTCCATCAACAATCACCTGAGTATCGGCAAAGCCTTTTAGATCTGGCATACGGTAGCGTAGCCCCATCTTGTTCCAAAGCCCAAAGTGAGCGATTAATCTAGTTCTGTAGCTTTCATATAATGACTTGTTGGTCCAGACCCGTTCCGCTAGTGCGCTCAACCTTGGCAGAATCATAAATTCTAACCGTGCTGTCGACGGGATCATTTCCGTCCATATATTTGCCTGTGCTCCTTGGATTAGACCTGATTTTTCGTTTAAGATGTCTGAGGGGACTACGGACATATTATAGACGGCATCGAGGCTGCTGCTATTAGGCAGGTAGTCAAAATACAGGGGATTGGTCGGTGTCATGATTACCTGATGACCGCGATTGACCGCCTCCCGAGGTGCGTTTTTAACCCATCCCCGCCAATACATGACCGTCATTGATGTATCGGAGCTACCATCAAGTATTTCATCCCAACCTATACTACGTTTATTTTTCGAACGTATTAAATTATTAACACGTTTTACAAAATAGCTCTGTAGGTCATGTAGATTGGCGATGCCTTGTTCTTTCATAAAAGCCTTGGCCGCTTCTGAGTTTGACCATGAATCTTTTTCTACTTCGTCAGCGCCGATATGAATATAGGGCGATGGAAAAAGCGCAATAACTTCACTGAGTACGTTTTCAATAAATGTATAACTACTTTCTTTCCAGGGACTGATCGGTACAGAGAATTGTTTCCCCCATCCCGCCGTCTGACTGTCCAACAATAATTCAGGATAGGCCTGGGTCGCGATCATCATGTGCCCGGGCATGTCTATCTCCGGAATAATCTCGATATGTCTGCTTGAGGCGTAGGCCACGATATCTTTGATATCCTGTTGGGTGTAAAAACCGCCATATTCTTCACGTCCATTATTGACGCGTTTGAATTCCTGGGGTAGATTGAAATCTGGATTCTCTTTCGCTTTGACAAAACACGCCGAATCTTGGTTGTTATATGTCCTCCAGGCACCCTGTGATGTTAGCTTCGGGTATTTTTTTATTTCGATACGCCAACCTTGATCATCTGTAAGATGCAGGTGAAGCTTGTTGAATTTGTAGAATGACAGGAGATCAATAAATTTGTATAGATAATCTTTTGAGAAGAAGTGCCGGGCCACGTCTAATTCGACACCGCGCCATTGAAATGCCGGTTGATCTTTAATTGATACATAAGGTAAAACGATAGGGGCGTTTTGTTTAGCAAGTAGGTAGAGCTGTTGTATTGTCTGTAATCCGTAAAAAAGCCCTTGATCGGTAGAACCAGAAATTTCGATTCCTCTTTTATCAATTGTTAGTTCATAACCTTCCTTGGAAATCTTACTTTTTTTAATCAATCTTAGTGTTGCATTGGCATGTGCTGTCTTTTTTTTCGGGATGTTTCCGAACAGCGATTGACCTATCCAATGATCTAAAGAGTTTTGGGAAAAGCCGGAATCGATCCGATAGGAGAGTTCTCCCTTCGCTAGTTGAAAGAAACCTGCAGATGATTCCAGTTGTTCGGGAAAAGGGATCAGCTGAGGGATAGTTTTTTTTTCTTGCGCAAAATTGGTTTGCGGCCAATAGCATACAAATAATAAAAGGATCAGTGAAATAGCTTTAAACATGAAAGGTGTTTTTTGTGATTTCTTAATATGTTATGTGTTTAGGAGTTTGCCCAATTGCATTTATCCATTGGCGTGAATAACCCCGGAGCCAATATAAATATATTTTGCGTAAACGGAAGCAATAAAAAACTGTACTAGTAACACTGGATAATGCCTATAAGCATGTTGTTCGGAAAGCATCAATAGAACAACATTGATCGAAGGTTTTGTGTTGTTTCTACTTTGGGGTGATCGAGACTAGTTTTCAGCTATCTTTTCAAATAAACCGGGATACGTGAGGACCAACCCGCTCTCATCTACCTGAATATGAGCGGTGAAATCACTAACTATATTTTCATACAGATACTCGTGTAAATCTGTTCTTGTATAACGTTGCTGAACAGGTTTGATATCGCTGTTGATCAGGTCGATATAGATGATATCTATTTCTTTTGAATCACCAATTTTAAGCTGTAGATTGTTTATTGGCAACGTATTCGTAAATGGAGTCAAGGAGATATCTATATATTGAAAACCCTTGAAATTCGGATCGACGGAATGATTGATTTCCCAGTTGGTATCTGTTTTTCTCCCGGTGAGGGTGTTTTTGACAGCATTGACCTCGGAATCAATAAAAAACTCTTTGATCTCCCACTGCTTATTTATAATCAGTCGATAGGAGGCCGAATAAATTTTTTGCTGATAGGAACCTATTATTTTTGATGCCACAACCTGATAATCTTCATTTTCCTGTATGCTGAAATACTCTAAAGAGGGGAAAGCGATTCCCTGCCATAATAATGTTTTCATTTGATGGTCCTATATTACGTTTTATTTAACGGGCAGCATATGTCGTCGTTGTTCTTGTTCGACTTCATTCTTGACACGTTTGTTGATATTTATTTTTGCATTGATGAATGTGAAAATCACAGTTCCAAATTCTCTTGCATAGCTGTTTGTAATGGAATCCGAGCGCATACTTTGTGCAAAGTAAGGAGCTGTTTCATTCATTTCAAGCTGGTTTTCCCAGGAATTTTTTATACGGATAAGGTTGCGAAATTCATTACTGAAATCAAACCAGTTGATATAGTCAGCGTTGAAGGTTACTGCACGGATCCCAAGTTTGGAATAATAATTTATTGCGCCCGCCTGACCGTAGTTGTCACAGAGTACGAGTGTGTTTTGTGGGTTTGGAATTTTGCCATAGATGCGATCTACTTTTTGGGCGAGCTCTCGCCAACCCAACATATCCGCAAAATCTTGTGGAAGTTGATGATCCTTACCATCTTCCCAGGTCAACATGCCAATTTTACGGTATTTTTCGGGATGATTCGCGATATATCGGGGACTTCTATTGGGGAACGTCAGCATATAGACAGGAATAAAGAAAACGAGGGGTAGTGCAATTAAAAGAGGTCTCAGAATTCTACCGGTTTTATGCTCTAAAAGTGTTGAAATATAAACTGAACCAAAGGCAAAGTAAATAGGATAGATACCGATTGCGTAATAATCTTTGGCTTTTAAAAATAGAAAAACACCGATTGTAATAAAAAAAGACAAAAAAAATAAACGGTATTTTCTAAACGCGGGATAGCCTAATAAAGCATATAGTCCAAATCCGATAACAGGAAAAGTTCCGAAAAAAAATAAAAACTGGGATTGGATAAAGCTCCATCGGTTGACATTGACGAGCTGGGTTTTTGCAAGTTCTTTAAAATGAAATATAACGGGAAAATTATTCTTGTATTGCCAGATTAAATTAGGCAGGATGATTAAAAATGCAATTAGAACACTATAATAAAAATGTCTATTGAATAGTACTCTACGTTCCGGAACAGCTATAATAGCCGGTATAAGACCGAGTATTAGAAAGGCGATATTGTACTTGTTTAAAAATCCCAAAGCGAAGGCGACTGCAATAAAATACAACCATTTAAGATGTCCGCTATTTAGATACTTTAGGATAAAGTAATAAATAACTGTCCACGACAGGACATCAAAAGAATTGGGTTGGTACAGTGTATTTAAACGAAATAAAACCGAAAAAAAAACACAACATGAACCAAATATCAGTGCAAAAATACTTCCTTTGAGTGCTTCAATGGTTTTCCAGACCACAAGAATAGTTAGTGCACCAAACAGCGCAGGGAAGAATTTGATCCAGAAGATGGAACCTCCTAAAATCTTGATGAAGTAGGACAGCCAGGAAGTCAACGGTGGAACCGATAAATACCCCAAAGCCAGGTGATTGGCCTGATCTAAATGTAGAAACTCATCCCGATGTAACTCATATATTGGACTTATCAATTGATACTGGATGATAAATTTCAGCAGAATAAGGCTTACCAGAATAATGTGTTTTTTCATTTGAGAACGGATTTGTGCATAAGCACCGGTTCTATTTTCTTTCTATTGTAGATATCCGATTATCAGCTTCCATTTTTATCACTTCCGTGCGTGCTAAAGTGATCTTTTCGGAATAACTATCACCGCTTTGTTCTCTCAATTTACGAAGACCTTTTGTTCCTTCTGCTTCATAGTTGTTGACATCGAAAGTAATGGAATCCGTTGTCACATTGGCAATCCGGTATAAGGTATATAGAGACTTCCCATTTTCTTTCCGTTTGATTTCATATACATCACCTGCAATAGGATTTTCTAGGTATTTTTTCGTTTTAACGGATCCGGATATTCCTACGGCGGCAGCAGATCCAAAAAAAAGGCCGATTAGTATTAATCCGGAGAAATATCCAATCGGCGTTTTTGGCATGCCGCTTGAACGGATTGTTGTCAGGGTCTGGGGATCAATCTCGCGTTGGTAATTCACTTTTTTGCAATGATTACATACGCTAATAATCTCCGTACTATACGGAAAAATGGGGATCCAGAAGATATGGAAATATTTTACTTGTTTATAAGCATGGAGAGAGTCGGTTGTATTGCAATAATTGCAGTTTCCTACAGCTGCGTTAGGGCTGTTTTTTAATAACTTTGTTCTTGTTCCGAAAATAATCATAATTAAGATCTAAATATATTGTTCTATATTCTGGTTTAAGGGTTTTTTAGCCCGTTTTTGCGTGTTATTTAATTGGTTTGTCGATATTTTTTTTCAAAAATTATGCCATTATATTGACTCTTAGTGTGATTGATGGATACAGGGGGGTATTAATCTCAAAAGATCGTGTTTCCGGCAAGCGAGTCCAAGTATCTGAACTATTTTCGGTAACTATTTGGGAATTATTCGTGTCTGATTCGAGCTTTAACCATACCTGAGTGCAGGTATTAGGATAGTCTGGCCATCATGTGAATCTGGTTTTAGAGAGTATAACACGGACTCACCTCGGACACACTATGGAAACACCACGGATTCATCCTGACGCTGTCCCCACTACGGCACGCCGCATGCTCGGATGAAGCTCCCAGATAGAGAACTTGCCTCTTTCCAGGAGCATGGCGAAATTGTATAAAAACAGTCTTAGATCATAAGTGAAGGTCGATCGCGGACTGTTTTTGTGCATATTCATTCAAAAAACTTTAGTTATGTTGGACTATACTAAAAGTTCTGTGAATCAGCAGAAGGCCCATAACTTGACGGTAAGGGAATATTATTCAGCCTATAGTAAACACCCAATTGCGCCCTGTGATGTGTGATCTGATTTAGAGAGTGGCGAATTGCCTCATATTTTGTCCAACTCGCCAGTTGATGGCCTGCATTCTTGATCGTCCAAGTCGGAATTAAATCCTCTTCAGTTGCATTTTCTAATGCTTTTTTACCTGCCTCAAAATCTTGGTCCAGTTTTTTGAGCAATTCTTCCCGTGTCGATAGGATTGTAGGCTTATAACCGCCGTCAGCGAAATCTAATTCAGATGTTTTTAAAATGGTACTTGGCCATTCAAATACTTCTACTAAATGAGTCGCTAGCGGCATTATTTTCATGCTTTTTTCATGCGGAGCATAGTCATTCTTGCCCTCTGGGAAAAGAGCGATAAAATTTTTGGTAATCTGATACTCGTTCTCAAGTTCGGATTTCAATTGTTGAAGTGTATTCATCTCGTTTTCTAAATAAAAGTAGTTTATGTTCTAATGTTCCTTGGATTAGGCTATTCACTTATTTTTTGAGCAGCGTTTAACTTACTCTTTTTGCGTCAGCCAAACAAAGGTAATGTCAGGTATTGACAGCCTCATGTCAGTATAGCTGGAAAATTTGTTATTATTACGATTATCATATTCATCTGCATTCGACTTTACTTGCAACGATTCGAATTTAATAATGTTTGACAATATGTGAAATTATTACAAGTTATCATGTTCTGGATACTGTGGATATATAATAAAAACGCTTGAAGCGGGGAGCTTCAAGCGTTTTAATCTAACCAATTATTAACCTAAATTATGAATATAAAATAAAGCTATTTTTGTGCCAAAAGTGATTTGTACCAAGATATTATGATGTAACAATTCTGTTGTGCTAAATTTACTTTTCGTAATAAAGGTTTGCGAATGAATGGTAACATAAGGCAATTCTTTTTTGTAGAATACAAAAAAATAAGGTTAGCACATTGAAAAGACAGGTTGAAATGAGAATTATATTGTTTTTGAACCTTTTTTCAATAAAATTTTTTGTTTTAGTTGCATGTTATTGTCTTTTATATTGTTTATGACGAATATTGTTGTAGCTATTAAACAACAAACCTCAATAAATATAAAAAAATGAAAAAATTAGTATTGTTAATGACTGCGGTTATTCTTACGATCGCTGGAGCATTTGCTCAAATTCACAAGCCAGTAAAATGGACCGTAGCTAGCAAAAAGGTAAACGATAAAGAGGCAATAGTCTTTGTAAAAGCAACAATCCAAGATGGTTGGCATATCTATTCGCAAAATGTAAAGGATGGAGGGCCTATTCCGACCTCTTTTAGCTTTGCTAAAGCGACTGATTATGTACTGACAGGTAAAACTGCGGAACCCAAACCGAAAGTAAAACATGAAGAAGTATTTAAGATGGATGTTGGGTATTTTACGAATGAGGTGATCTTTCAACAAAAAGTAGCATTGAAAAAAGGAGCTGCTACAGTAAAAGGTACAGTAGAATGGCAAGCATGTGATAAATCACAATGCCTCCCGCCAGATGAGTACGCTTTTGCTGTAACGATCAAATAATAAAATATTATTTTTGTGTCGAGATAAAATATCCCATTTATAGCATTATAAATGGGATATTTTTATGATTATAATTTTTTTTTATATCCAACAAAATAAGTCGCACAGATAATACGTTAATAATGCAAATACTTTTCATAAAATAGGTTAATATATGGCTAAGACCCTAGAGTTCCCCGCTCTAGGGCTTTTTTATGTTCATCACTTTGGGCTGTGAACGAGATTTAACATTCCGTAATATTTTTCACTGTTTTAGAGAAAGAAAACCTGTGGTGTATTGAGTATCTGTTTTCTTTAGATGCCTTATGTACAAAATGTAAAGAAGAGGTCGAGACCCGACAGATTATAAAACCCTGTGTTGATAATGGAAATTTATTGAAAAATACGATCGACGTAAACATTATCTTCAGTTTATTGTTTTTTATTACACTAAACAATACGCCAGTAAATTATGATTGATTACACGTTAAACCGAAGAAAATTCATTCAGGGGGCGGGTGCTTTTTTGACACTATCAGCTTTGGAAGTGCAAGGATTTTCCATGAATGAAATGCCTAAAAAAAATATGAAGGTTGGTTTGATCGGAGCGGGATGGTATGGGAAAAGTGATCTATTTAGGCTAATGCAGATCTGCGAGGTCAACGTTGTTGCCATTTGCGACGTAGATAATAGGCATTTGCAGGATGCAGGACGATTGGTAGCGCAACGCCAGATCTCAGGTCAAATACCCAAACTGTACAAGGATTACAAGAAAATGCTTGAAGCTCATCAATTCGATCTCATTCTTATCGCTACACCTGATCATTGGCATGCGAGACAGGCAATAGACGCCATGCGTTCAGGAGCTCATATTTATTTACAAAAACCCATTAGTGTTGACGTACTTGAGGGCGATGCGATACTTCGTTGTGCTCGGGAGTATAATAAAAAGGTACAAGTAGGTACTCAACGGCGAAGCACGGCACATCTCATTCATGCTAAACAGCATATGATAGATCAGGGTCTACTGGGTAAGATATCGCATGTGGAAATGTGCTGTTATTATCCTATGAGAAAGAATGGTAACCCTGGGCTAGAACCAATTCCGGACTTTCTTGATTATGACATGTGGACTGGCCCGGCTCCTTTACGTCCTTACGACGGCTTACCCCATGGAAGTTGGTGGCGAACTTTTATGGAATATGGTAATGGTATCACGGGTGATATGGGGATGCATATGTTTGACACAGTCCGTTGGTTATTACAACTGAAATGGCCAAAGAAAATTAGCGCAACTGGTGGAATCTATGTGCAAAAAGGGGGAAAGTCAACCATATCCGATACACAGACGGCAGTATTCGAATATGATGAGCTTAATTGTGTATGGCAACATCGTACGTGGGGCAACCCTGTAGATCCTGAATATCCTTGGGCATTTATTATTTATGGAGATAAGGGAACTTTAAAAGGAAGCGTAATGAAATATGAATTTATTCCAACTGGTAAAGGTGAGCCGATAACAATGGATGTTGTTTATGAACGCGAGAAATTCCCAGCAGATCTGGAAGAACCGCGAATTGAATTGCATACGGCACCAGCCACAAGACAACATCTATTGGATCTCTTATCTGCTATAGAAAATGATCGCCTACCTGTGGCAGACATTGAGGAGGGATATATTTCCACTGCCTGTTGTATCCTTGCCAATATTTCAATGCAACTAAACAGACCATTGGTGTACGATCCGCTAAAAAAAATATGCATCGATGATCTAGAAGCAACCAAGTTGTTGAAAAGGCCATACCGCACTCCCTGGCAACATCCACATTCGTCATAGTATGAATTTCATAGGGATTAATGTTTGTTCTAAAGTGATGGTCATGTGCTTTTTTTAAGAAACTTAGGTTGTAATATAGGATCATGTAATTTTTTTTAAAAAAAAGTCTATTGTTTTTGTAGATTTTTTTTGTTTTATGCTTTTAGATCTCTATATTTGTACTATCATAATTTAGGTTTATAATTGGTTATTTAAAGGTTTTCATTCTCCCCGTTTGAAAACCTTTTTTATGCACCCCATTCGCCTTCGTTAAACCTGTCGTTTAGTACATATCTTAAGAATTTTGATCTAAAAAATTTCCCATGAATACAGCATGCTAATTTAAATTGAGGATGGACGATTAGATTGTAGTGGCTACAAAATAGTGGTTAAGGAAATAGAACGATCAATAATATACAAATCTCTGGTTGATTTAAGCAAAAGCCGTTGCAGAAAATGAATGTTTTTGTTGCGACATCAGCTAGGAAAAATCAGTATGATTTTATGTTGCGATGCTGCTGAGCGAATGTATTGTAATACATTAAAACTATTTGAATAGGAGTTGACCAATGTAGGATTATTCCGCTTTTTTGGGGAGGGTAGGTTTTATTATCTGGATTTCTTGTTGTTTCGATTGTGCAGCCTCTTTCTTTAGCTTTTGAATCTTCTTGAGTCCTTGGATAATACTAGATGCTGGAACTTCATATTTGGCAACGGCCTCATCCAATAATAAATATCCGTTCATAATTTCAGCGATTGCTAATTGAAGCCTGGTTTTAGCTGACTCTGAATTTTTATCATAACTTTTCATATTCATTATTATTTTAATTTGTGCGATGTGTATTATTCCAATCGGGATGATATCTATAACAAATATTGCTTTTTTTTTATATAGCCTAATTTTTTAATGAAAGTCATTTTTCTATTGTAGGTGTATTTTTACATCATGTAGCTTGCTCTTTACAGGTTCCTTAGCGAAATCTACTCAAACTTTGTGATTGTCTTTGGTAGAAAGAAGGATTATTCGTCATGTAAAAGACGAAGTTTAAAAAAATATGAAGAAAAATGCATTCTTGTATATTTAGTTTTCATTCGATTAAAGAACGAAAATGTAGCAAGTTTCGGATTTTATAATTTTATATTTTAAAATAGTTTTGTGTTAACTAACACATAAAACGAAATGAATATTTTTGAAGATAAAGTTATTCTCGTTACCGGAGCTAATAGAGGTATAGGCAGAGCATTAGTGAAAACACTTCTCAATCACGGAGTAAGAAAGATTTATGCCACCTGCAGGGACTTGAATACCATGCCATCATTAGACGATGATAGGATAACAGTATTATCCTTAGATATTACAAATGATGAGCAGATCACAACGATTGCTGCTCTTGCTCAAGACACTGAAATCCTTATTAATAATGCCGGAGTGATAAACGCTGGAAATATTTTGGAAGGTGATTTAGAAGGGATGGACAATGATATGTCAGTGAATTATTTTGGAACGATAAAGATGATGCGTGCATTCGCACCTATATTGAAAAAAAACAATCCATCCAAAATCATCAACATCGTCTCAATTGCAGCTTACTCGCCCTTACCATCTATTGCAGGATATGCCGCCTCGAAAGCAGCGCTTTTTTCCGCTACGCAATCTGTCCGTATCGAATTGGCTAAAGAAGGGGTTGCAGTGTATGCGATCAATCCTGGGGCCATTGATACAGATATGAATAAAGGTAGTGATTGGGACATGCCAGATCCAGAAAGCACTGCTGTAAAGATATTGGAATATGTAGCCGATGGCAAGTTCGATATCGTTCCCGATGAAATGGGGCAAGGCATGTACAATGCTTGGCGGGAGGATCCTGCGAAACTATCGAAGATTTTTTCCGATCTGTACTATGGAGAAATTAGCAAATAAGAGCTCACAAAGAAAATCTTCTCCAAGAAATATAGCTTGTGTCATTGGAGGAAAGACGATAATTTGAGAGCAGCATAACCTTGAAAGATAGTGTAGTAGTTGTGTCGCAACGTAACTAAACAAGCCCTGGTATGTAAAACTAACCAGGGCTTTCAAAACAGATTAACTGCGACTCTTGTTAAGCTTTAATAAATAAACTTGCAATATTAAGTACAGCTTCGGCAGAAAGTGGTTCGTCAAAAGACTGTGTCGCCGCATTTGTCGAAATTTTACCTATCGAGCCAAATAACGTATTGATATCCACTCTAGTAGCACTCCATTGACATCTGTTGGTGCTGAAGCACCATAAGCTTTTTTAAAGAGCTCAGCAATAAAGAATGGTAATGCAGCCAAAGTTACTTTTTTGCCCATGGAGGCCAAATTTTTAATGGCTTCTCGACGCGGACTGATGCGATGGCTGAATGCAGCACTCAAGACGACACTCGGGCTTTTGGCTATATCAAGTCCATCAGAATCTACCACCTCCTGATTAGCAAAACTGCCATTGTCGATTATATCGCGCACCCAAGCTGCATGTCGGGCTTCGACAGATACAATCTTACCTGCCAACAGAAGATAATTAGGATCTTTAATTAACCATCCAGCACCGTTATAGGCCGAAACACCAAGATCTTCAAAAGTCTTTTAGTTTATAATTTTCTGTACTTATATCCACTTACGACTTTTTATGGTACCTGGATTTTTAAATCTGTTTTTTTATATGATTTTTAAAATCGGTATTACATAAATCAGCAGATAAACTTAAATAACCAGTAATAGTATTGGTACTGCTCCTTTTTTATCTGAGGACAATACGAAAAAAAGGATAGTCGCGGAGAATTCTTGGTGTAGTCGAGAAACTAATGAACTAATCTCTTGCTTAATTCCCGATAAAATATTATCTTTTTTATAATTTTAGAACTTAGAAAGAAGAAATAGCAATGTCATTAATAGATTTATCAAAACGCGTAGCGTTGGGAATAGATATCGGCGGTACTAACACAAAATTTGGAGTGGTGAATCATCGCGGTGAAGTACTTGAAAAGGGAAGCTTAAAAACAGATGATTATGAGCATGTTGAAGAGTTTATCGATGCTTTATATGAAAAAGCCCACCCTCTTATCGAAATGTTTGGTGGTGAAAATAACTTCGATGGAATTGGAGTTGGAGCTCCCGATGCAAATTATTACACAGGTACAATAGACCACGCTCCTAATCTACCTTGGAAAGGGGTGATCCGGTTTAGTGACTTAATAACTGCTAAATTCAAAATTCCTTGTATCATTACCAACGATGCGAATGCCGCCGCCTATGGCGAAATGCTTTTTGGGGCTGCACGGGGAATGAAAGATTTTATTATGATTACCTTGGGAACAGGCGTGGGAAGTGGTATTGTTGCTGGAGGTAAGCTTATTTATGGACATGATGGATTCGCAGGAGAACTAGGACATACTATTGTCAAACCAGGAGGTAGAAAACATTGGAGTACGGGTTCAGAAGGAAGCTTAGAGGCCTATGCTTCTGCAACGGGAATTACAATTACGGCAAAAAAAATGAGGGCGGAGTTTCCTGAGTCGATGTTAAACCAATATCCTGAAGACGCGATCAATTCTAAAACCGTTCATGAGTGTGCAGAGAAAGGTGATCCAATAGCGATTGAAGTGTTTAGGTATACCGGTCAAAAATTAGGGGAGGCGTTGGCAAATTTTGTGATGTTCTCTTCACCTGAAGCTATCCTATTATTTGGTGGTGTAATTAAAGCCGGAGACTTTATTTTGAAACCTGCAAAATTACATATGGAAAGGAATCTCTTCCCCTTGTTTAGAAATAAGGTGAAGTTGGTTTTCAGTGAGCTGGCAGAAGCTGATGCCGCAATTCTGGGGGCAAGTGCTTTGGTTTGGGAAAAGTAATCAGTGGGATATTATTTGAAAAAATTAACAAATTTTGTTGATCCCGTTTATTCAATCTACAGTAACCTGGCGAGTAAAATGAAATAATCAGCATGCAGGTAAGTTCTTCGTGAAGTAAGAGAAATAAAAGGTGCTTAGAAAGATCATCAATACGATTCGGGCAATATATTCATTTGTAGGAGGGAAGTTGTGACTGTTAGCATAGTCTTAATAATTATAATTAAGACTATGCTAACAATATTGGATGAGCGTTTACGGGCGCTGTTGAGCCAAACTCTCATATATAGTATTAATCAGCTTACGTATCGGTGCATTGCGCTGCTCTGAAAACACAAATTCGTCTGCATATCGATTTACACTTCTCAGGAATTCCAGCAGATCATTGTTGTTTGAATCTTGTCCAAAATTGGCAAAACTTTCCGCCTTAGATTTTAAGTAATGTAAAAAGGGCTCTACGCTTGTATTCATTGCAGTTTCCAATTGTATCTGTTGGACTAATAATAGATAATCTTTTTCTATTTTTGGATTTACCATGGTAATGGAATTTCTTGGATTAATGTTTTAAACGCTTCATCTCTGACTACTAAAGGTATGAACAATTGGATTTCACCACCAGGGAGATGCGGATTGATGATACCTTGAGCGATAGGCTGCCTCGCCGTCACACCCGACCAAACTTTTAATGCGTTTTGCTGTGGTACGGTGTAGATATAAAATTTGCTAAAGTTATTCCATGCCGGCTGTACAGCTGTTCCTCCAATGACTGCACCAATAGAGCTGGGTGGTTTTTCTGTCCAATATCCACCAGCAGGATTACCACCGGTAACGCGATATATTTTAGTTCCCGCGGGGAGTTCTCTAGCCTCGGCACTGACAAAGTTTGCAGCTTCAATCGCTGGGAGATCAAGCGCTGGATCGCCCCATGCTGTATGTTTTTTACCCGATGTTGCTCCATTGGCTACATAATCTGATTTAGCAATTCCTGGAATATTATCCCAATCTGCAATATATACGCGTTGATGGTAGATACTTTGGGCTGTTTCCAAATTTTTGAATAGCTCAGCTTTCTGGGTTGTTTTTGAAAATGCTTTTTTAAGCTTCTCCTGATCAAGACCTTTTTCAATCCAGGTATTTAATTTACTTTTCGTTCCGGCGCCAAGTGACGATTCCAGATCATTCATCCAAGCTGTCGAATTTTCTACCTCTTCATTGACGATGTCATCACCGGAAGAACAGCTGGTTATAAAATGTGAGGAAGAGATCAAAGAGAGTATTAATAAGCACTGAAAAAAGTTTGTGATAATCTTTCTCCCTTTTTTAATGTAAGTTGATTGCATGGTAACTGAATGTTTAATTTTTGTTTTATTTATGGTTTGTTGTGGTATTAGTTTAATACTTTTATTAAGATGTAAAACTAGAAATTTTAATCTTGTATTCAAAGTTAAAATTTATGTTTTTTATTAATTTTTTGGTTATAAATTACAACTTAGTTGTTTCCATAGAAAAAGCGATCTTATTACTTCTTGTCAAAGACAGCCTTTGTAAAGGCCAAGAAAACTGGAGCGCATGACTCAGTCGGATGGTTTCGTTTAGAGACGCCTTTTGACCTCATTAATTTTCCTGTATCAAAGGGCATAGTATTTGCTTATCAATTTTTTGAAAACTAAAGAACTAAACAAAAAAATTAAATTTAAATAGATGAAAAAAACCATTTTACTTTTTGTGCTGTTATGTACAGCTTTTTTTTCAAGGGCAGATCAACTCCACGCTCTGACACAGGCACAGGCAGAGAAAGCTGTCGGATATCTTAAAAAAGAACCAATTGTCATTTTATGGTGCAGTTGTTGCGATAATGAAACACCTAAGAAAATTACCGTTAATGAAGTCTTCTACAAGAAATATCCTGATGGAAAATATTATTCTGTCGTATTGAAGGGTAGGGATGAAAGTGGAAAGGAAGTTGAAGAATCTTTAGATCTTGCTTATGTTTTTGTAAAAAAAGGTAAGAAAGCAAAAAGCTTGGGTAAAGTATTAAAGTTTGAGTGTGACCCCTGTACACAACCGTTTGAATGGTCTATTTAAGATATTCTTAAAATGAACTTTTGCAAACCATCAAGAAGTGTAGTCTAATGTCTTTACCTCTTGTCTATTTTCATAGATAAAAGAGGAAGAAAATAGTTACAGTTGCTATTGTAGGCAACCGTACTATTTGGTAAAGCTTGGTACGAAATGCATAGCTTGAAGCTAAATTCGAGGGATTGAAGCCCAGCTAATTTTGATCTTTTCTGTAATAAAAAATCCTCCCGAGATTTTAACCTAGGGAGGATTTAAGTGCGGAAGAAGGGACTCGAACCCCCACGCCTCGCGGCGCCAGATCCTAAGTCTGGTGCGGCTACCAATTACGCCACTTCCGCATTAGGATGCTTTTGATACCGCAAATATAGAAACGAAACCTATATCTTACAAATGTTCTTTTTCATATTTCTTGTATCAGACACATTATGAGCTAAATATTTTCAATAGGCATCTCCGGTGCTCTTGATCAACGGGCTGGAAGATCGCTACGGAAGGATACTTGATAGATTTCTCGACAATGTGAATAATGCTCCCGTTTATTGAGACATTTGTAGATTGAGTGCTACCAAAATGGAGATAGGATGGGAAATATAAAGGTTTGGCGCGATATACGTTAATAGAATATATCGTATATTGCTAGTCAATTTAAACCAAATAATTAGTTATCAAATGAAAAGATTAATCTGTATAATTTTAGCTACTACCTTTATTTTCTCCGGCTGCATAGGGAAAAAAGGACAGCCGGACAGCACGGATTGGAGGTCATTATTTAATGGAAAAGACATCAAAGATTGGTTTGTTAAAATTCATCATCATGAGGTTGGTGTAAATTTTGGGAATACCTTTAGTGTTGAGGATGGAATTATTAAGATCCGATATGATCAATATGGAGATTTCAACGATCAGTTTGGCCATTTATATTATAAAACACCATTTTCTTATTATCACTTAAAGTTTGAATATCGATTTGTCGGCGATCTTCACAAAGGGGCGCCTTCTTATACGTTACGGAATAGTGGAGTCATGTTTCATTCGCAGGATCCTCGAACAATGTTAAAAGAACAGGATTGGCCAATCTCCGTCGAAATGCAACTTTTAGGAGGCTTGAGCGATGGTAAGCCGCGACCTACAGGTAATATGTGCTCCCCGGGGACAAATGTGGTTTATAAAGGCAAGATAGCTTCTTCACATTGTCTAAATTCGACTTCCAAAACCTATGATGGTGATCAATGGGTTCGAGGTGAATTGATTGTACTGGGGGATTCATTGATAAAGCACATCATTAATGGCGATACTGTTCTCGAATACTCGAAACCGCAGATCGGAGGTGACGTCGCGAATCGGTACGATCCGAAAATTAAGATCGATGGTAAGTTGTTGGCCAGTGGATATATCGCATTACAAAGTGAGGGGCAACCCGTAGACTTTAAGAATATCTGGATCAAAGAATTAGCCCAGCCAAAGAAATAAAACTATATGATTTTGTTCAACAGATTTTGGCTTTCCCAAAACACAAATAACAGCAAGGATGACACAGACCTCATCTTTGTCTTAGCGATCTTCGGTTTATATTGAACAGTAGCGAGTAGTTGCTTATATCTTTTTCAGCAGTGTCATTCCGAAGCCCGGGCTGGAAGGTGGGATCAACTTTCCAGCCTTAATGCTGTATTCCGATAAGTCGACATCCTCTGATGTGCTTGTAATACCTTCAATAGTGACCGTATTCCCAAGTCCACCGGCCAAGTGGGCTGTGTAGTAGCTTTTGAGGAGTGAGCCCCAAGCGTGAGGAGATGCCTTGGCTCCCAAGTTTTTCAACTCAGGCATTAACCTTCTCCAATTTGTAAATCCGAGTCCTTCAATATCGGTTAAGTGCACGTCCAGCAGTTTTTTTGTGAAAAGCTCATTCAATAAAGCTGGGTTGGGGTCAGCCTCACCATCTGCCAACAACGTATTGATGCCTTCTGTCTGGATATAGTTTTTTAATTTTTGATAATCTGCCACCGTTTCGTGAAAAGGTTCTTCTATCCAGAAAAGATTTACCGAAGAGATGCCTTTGAGATAGTCGATAAATTGGTCAATCGTAAATCCATTGTTGCCGTCCACTAGAATACCGCAGTCTGGAAAGGCTGCTGCTACAGCTTTCGTGACCTCAATATCCCGCTGTAAGCCTTGCTGAAAAGGCATCCATTTATGGCCGCGGCCTATCTTCAACTTGAACTGCCTGTAGCCAACATTATAGTCGTAATGGCATTCCTCCAAAATGCGGTCTATTCCCGCGGGTTTATCACTAGGTTCCAGGTCATCGAAATAGATCATGCCACTGTAATAATCTGTGGTAAAAGGGGTTTTGTTGCCCAGCAACTCATATACTGGTTTCTGTAATATTACTCCAGCCAGATCATGGAGCGCAATATCAAACGCGATGTGGTTGTCATTTATCGTACCAACTTGGGATGCGAAGAGTTCAGAAACCTTTTTACCTATCAATCTGCTTGCGATTTGTTCGGCCTCCTGTCTTGATCCGCGCAGCGACGCCCAGCCCATTGCCCCCTTATCAGTTCTGATACTGCATATCGTGACTTCTGGGCCATAGCCGTGGAGGTCAAGCCGTGCATTTTTTCCAACCAAACGTGGATATTTCAGCTGTACGGTGGAAAACCGAATATCTTGTATCCTGTGGTAGGATAGTTCGCTGTCATCGTTATTTCTATCCAATAAATCTTTTAAGAACATTCCGTAGCCACGACCACTGTATAATGTTGCAGATATAATGCCCAAATTTAAGGTTTGTAAAAAAGCTTTCCTTCTCATACTAAGTTTATTTTTTATTGGTTATCCCACTTCCTTTATGATAGAGATTATTTTTATCACAGTGCGCTTCCGTTGGACCATAAGGTTAACCAAGGGAATTTTGTAATACTACTACAAATTACAGCTATTATAATTATCTGAGTATCTATGTTGTATCATTTTATGTGCAAATTGTATCAAAAATTATATCGCATTGCACTACGAGAACTATTTTGTTTTTGTGAAACTAGCAAATAAGTTTTTCTTTTCTGTTTTTGCGCAGACCGTTGACGTGTCCTAGGATACATCAACAGTCTGAGCTTTTTATTTTATAAATAAATGCATATATGCATCTAAAGAAACATATCCGTATGAATAAGTTTGCAGATCTTGATATGAGTATCTTCTACTTTAAGAGAAGGCCATTTGTTGTTATGGATTTACTTAATGAGAAAATTTATTTTAACGAAAACGGATTGGAATGGTTACGTACCGAAAAGCAACTTGAATTGTCCAATCAATGGATTCGAAGTAAATATCTGCCATCCAAAAATTGGGTCGGACTTGCTTTAAACAATAAGAATAATGGGTTGGTGATAAAGCTGATAGACGAGTTTTATTTAGCCACATCCCGTATGTTACTCGGAAATTAGTTGAACTTTTTTTAACACGTATTACTTGCCTGATTTTTTCATAATAGCACAGTTCCGCCTATTGTGTTGTGTTCCGCTGCGCTCTAAGGCCCGCTATATCATGCTATTTGTTGAATTAATTTGCCAGTCTGAGGTCAATTTGAAAAAACTGTGGTATAATTTTAAAGGAATTGTTTTGCCGGGCTTAACTTTTCTATTTTTGGGAAAACTTAAGCCCTAGTGAAAAGATATCTTACCCTACTCTGCCTTTTATTTTTAACGCTAACGGGACATGCTCAAAAAGCTATCTTAACCGGAACTGTT
Organism: Sphingobacterium sp. UBA7249; assembly: GCF_002472835.1. Taxonomy (NCBI): domain Bacteria; kingdom Pseudomonadati; phylum Bacteroidota; class Sphingobacteriia; order Sphingobacteriales; family Sphingobacteriaceae; genus Sphingobacterium; species Sphingobacterium sp. UBA7249. Next base: position 256,398 of record NZ_DKST01000028.1, read on the forward strand.
AAAGACTCCATTGCTCATTTACCTGTGTCATTTGCAAGTATTGTACTTATTGATGCCCAGGGGGCAGTGGTGGATGGTATAGTTGCCGATTCTGTTGGTAATTTTCGTTTTTTGAATCTGAAAAAGGGAAGATATACTGTGGTAGTCAAGTTTATTGGTTACAGTCAGAAGAGTCTGTTTGTGGATATTGATGGTAGAAGTGGCGTCGATCTACATGAAATAGCACTAGCAACAGGGGATAACAGATTGGCGGAAGTAAAGATTACGGGCGGGCTCATTACACAAAAACACACAGGAGATAGACAACGTTATGAAGCTAGCCAATATAAAAATGCTGTGGGAGGGACGGCTTTGGATATTATCAAAAATCTGCCTTCAGCTTCCGTCGATGTGAATGGGAATATTAGTATGCGGGGAAATAGTGGTATTATTGTACTTATCAATGGTAAACCTTCTTTCCTGGATCCCGCAACTATTTTAAACCAGATCGCGGCCAATGACGTTCTTGAAGTAGAATATATTACCAGCCCTTCGGCTCAATATGATCCAGATGGTAAAGGTGGTATTATCAATATCAGAACTAAACGAAGGACAACAGACGGACTCGTTTGGGTATTCAATCTTCAAGGGGGATTACCTAGTATCAAGGATTACAATAACATTAAAAATCAAAGGCGATTTGGTGGAGATGCGTCTTTCCAATTCAAAAGAAATAAATTAGAACTGAATGGTTCGGCGAATTACCTACGTAACGATAACGCAGGTTATAGGGAAGGTGATGTGTATACCATAGTTGGTGATCGACAAACTTTTTTTCCTTCCAAGGGTGAGCGCAGTTTTGATAAATATAATTTTGGAATAAGACTGAACGCTGCATACGAAATATCACAAAAACAGCAGGTCAGTTTAGGCTTCCTAGCATCGCGTAAATTTCAGGATCGCCTTGCCGATATATATTATACAAACCGCACCGTACAACCCTCAGATGGCAGGGAGCTTTCGGCAGTAAATTATTTTAATTCCAATCTCCAGAATAAACAGGGGGAATTTTATCTCATCGACTTCAATTATATAAATAGATTAAGTGCAAGCCATTCCTTACAGATTGGTGCGATTTACGAATACGCGAATATATATGGATCCACCAAAAATGCGAATATCGAACAAGTGATTGATACTATTCAATCGACTAATAATAATTACACTAATCCTTTGCGTGGCTTAAGATTGTCACTACAGCATACCTGGAAATTATCACATGGCGAGTTGTTAAATGGTTACCAATTGAGAAATGATCGACAAAAGGGAAGCTTCGAATATGTTGCTACCAAAGAGGGAAGTCGTGTGCCGGTGCTCATTCCCGAATTTACAGGTAAGTTAAATGCCAATAATACTGTTCATGCAATTTTTAGCCAGTACGACCACAAATTGAAAAGGACACAATTATCTTTTGGACTCCGTTATGAATACTATCAGCGTGACGTCCTTTTAGTCAATACAGGGAAGGAGTATCCTTACTCTACCCATCAATTGTACCCAACTTTCAATTTAATCCATGAGTTATCTAAAAGTTGGTCTTGGAAGATTGCTGCTGCCAGAAGAGTTCAGCGAAACAATAATTTCGAGCTAAACCCGATACCAGAACGTGAACACTCGGAAACATTGGAACAAGGTGATCCTAACCTTGTTCCAGAATTTACCTTTAATATCGAGACTGGTATTGTCAAGAGGCTGAAAGGAGGTAGTCTTTTTCTGAATGCTTATTACCAGCACACGAAAAACCCAATCCAGCGTGTAAATTCAGTCTATGCAGATACTATCCTCAACCGGGTATTTACAAATGCGGACTATGCCAACCGTTGGGGGACGGAAATTGGCGGGGAGGGGAAATTATTTTCTTGGTTAAAACTGAACGGCGGATTGAACTTGTATCGTTATAAAATCTCGGGAAAGGTGCTGGATTATTTAGAGACAAGAAGTAATAGCGACTGGGTATACTCTTTAAATGCCGGAGCCCAAGTCGATCTTCCAAAAGAGTGGAGCGTAGGTATGCAGGTAAACTATCTTTCTGAAAAGCCAACTGTACAAGGAAAGGACGCTCGATTCGTGGCGCCTCATTTGAATTTAAGCAAAGACTTTTTGAAAGGTGCAATCAAGGCACAGCTGCAGTGGCAGTTCATTGAGCTTGGTAAATGGGGTGTAAACGAACAGCGCATTACGACATCTTCAAGCGATTTTTTTACGACCACCAATTATATTTATGAAAAGAATATCATAATGGTCAACCTTGGTTTCAACTTTCACAAATTGAATCAACTTTCCAAACTACCTAAGAGCGAATTTGGTGAAAAAGAATTTTAGTTGTGCTGGTTCTTAAATTCAGAAGGAGTTATACCCGTATATCGTTTAAAATATTTTGAGAAATTCGATTTGTCTGAAAAACCCAAAGAAAAAGCAATTTCAGCAATAGAGTTGTTCGTATAAAAAATAAGCCTTTTAGCTTCTTTTATAATATAAATCGCCAATATCTGGGAAGCAGTATTATTGGCGTTTTTTTTGCAAGCAGCGCTCAAATTTTGAGGGCTGGTATAAAGGAGGTCTGCGTAGTATGCGACATGATTTATAATCTTTCCATTTGTGTTTAATAATTCAATAAATCGGACATACAAGTCATTGGATATTGAAGTAGTTTGCTCTATTTTTTCCGTGTCTTCGAGAATTTTTGCCAAAAAAGATCTGAACAATCCTTCCTGACATATTCGATTTTCTTCCTGTGACATCATTTCAAGAAGAGTCGGTATGATCCCATTTTTTTTTAGATATATAACGTCAAACTTACTTATTTCGTCGACCATCCTCGCAATTTCAAGATCTAAGCTTAGGTCTAGAAATAATTTTTTAATCAACAAGACGAATCCTTCGATAGGCGCGACTAACTCCCAATGATGTACACATTCTTTTCTGATGATTAATATACAAGGTGTTTTGATCGGACTTTCCCAACCATCGATGACATGTTTCCCAGAGGTCTTGGATAAAAATACCAGTTCTAGATACCCATTGTGTCGATGTGGTTTGGTTATCGCTTTTGAATTGTCGAAAGCCGCAACCTTTAACACTTTTTGAGGTTCGAGTTTATCTTTTACAATGATTTTTTTGCCGATCACGTAATTTTAGTTTGGTGAGTAAAAATAAAAGAAATCATTATAAATACTAGTGTGTTTAAAAATAAAAATCCTTGTTTCTTGATGGTGAAGTTCCGATGACGTAAGCACCGGAATATTTGGCGATTTGGACAACGATATGCCCAACACCACCAGTAGCATGGATCAGTATGCGATCCCCCTTTTTGACCTTTGCAACATCACCCAGAGCTTGGTACGCTGTTGATCCTACTATCGGAATACCTGCTGCCTCGGAGTATGTGATAGCAGATGGATTGAATTCGAGATGAGATTCTGATGAAGCTACAAATTTAGCGTATGCTTTTCCGTTACCAAAAAAATGACTCTTCCAAATACCTCGTCGCCTCGTTTAAATCCGTTAGCTTGCACTCCTATTTCAATGACTTTTCCAGAATATCCCAACCAAGTAAGATTTTATTTTTCACACCTTACAGCCACTCCAATACTCCTTCATAGGCTCTCGCTTTCACATCCACGGGATTTATACCAATAGCTTTAAGTTTCACTAATACTTCATCCTGTTTTATATTTGGTTTGGGCATATCCATCAAACTGAGATCATTAATACTTCCCGCTTTGTCCAAAATTATTGTTTTCATTTTTAGTCGTTAATTTACTACAAAAGTAATATGCAACTATACGTGTGACAAGTATGCCCTTTTTTGGTGTTTTACATACTAAAACTAAACTATTAATGATTATCAGATAGATAAAATTTAATAAAAGAGAACGGATCACTATAAATCCTATTGTCTATAATTTTTTATTAGACTGTTGCTTAGTTACTCCGCGAAATTGGTCGACAGCTGGAAAAATAAATCTACAACATTAAATAAGAAAACAATCTAGTTAGTTGCCTGTTATTTTAGTATAGCAATTTTTTAGATATTGAGGCTGTTAACCTTTAATGCTTACTATGGATAAGATTTTTTCGACGTTGCATCAATATTGTGAATTAGTGATTCTCATGGTGCTTTCGTTAATTTATTTAATCGGATCTTGCGAAAAAGAGACCTTTTGGTAGTTACTAAAGACAATATGCCGTTTATAAGTGTTTCGAAGAAGTAACTGAATATATTGTTGACGCTGGTGTAAAAACGCTGTTCGAAAATTATAACGAGAAGTTATATTATGCTTTTGTAGTAGGATTTATAGTTATAGCAATTCAACAACCGTCGGGATCATGCTGGGGCTATCTTCGCCGTTGAGGATTCTTTAAAATGATAGTAATATATATGAAGCTGATTCTTTCAATAATTAAATTAAGTGTACCTTTTAGCGCTTTTTTGGTATTGGTTCCCGAGTTAACGTCTGCTCAGCAATTTACCTTATCAGAATGTATCGAAAAAGCAGGACAAAATAACACCCTTGTCAAAATAGCCAAACAGTCGCTTGAAACAAGGGAGAAACTCCTTGAATCCAATAAAAATAATTATCTGCCAAAAGTAGACCTGCTGGGTGGTTATAATTATATCGGAAAGCCGATCGAAGTCAATTTGCAACAGGTCAAAGAAGGGATCGTCGAGGGAACGGCAAACCAAAATCTGAACACGGCGAATACCATTTTCCAACAGATCACCGGAAATCAGTTGCCGCAGTCGATCCAGGATGTTGTGTACCAGACATCCAAAGATCTGGTGAATGCTATTTACCCCAATTATAACCCCAAAATAAGTAAACAAAGCTATTTTCTTGCCGGACTGGTGCTGCGTCAGCCTATTTATGCCGGAGGTAAGATCAAAGCTTCACAGGAACTTTCTGCCCAACAGGTTGAAAGCGGAAATGCAAATCTGGCATGGGCCAGAAATCTGTCCGTCTACAATATTGCCTTACAATATATTCAAATCTTGTATTTGAACGCTATGATTGAGAAACAACAAGATATTGTGGCGGCACTGCAACGCAATGAAAAATTTGCTCAGAGTCTCCTCAGCGCAGATGTGATACCACCTTATCAGAAAAATTGGGCTGATATTGCCCGGGTGCAGGGAGAAACTAATCTGAAGAGTCTTAATCTTGAAAAAAACAATGCACTGCTAACCTTAAAAGACTTAATGGGGATTGGGCTGGATGAACCTTTGGAAATAACGCAAAAAATAAATGAAGAAATGCATGTACCCGCTTTCTTGGATCCGACAAACAACACGGACCTGAAATTATTGGAGAGTAAAAAATCCGAAGCAAAAATTGGACTCAAGGTAAGTAAATCTTTCTCCAGACCAAATGTGTTTGCGATTGCCAACTATCAGTTTTTTAGGAAAGACCTGCCCCTGGTCACTCCACCATGGCTTGTTGGGGTTGAATTTCAGTGGACACTGTTCGATCCGGAACGTAAATCCAGAAATCATGCAGCCGAGTCGCTCGTCAAGGAAACAGACCTGTTGATCGAACAAAAACAGCAAGCTGTAAATCTTGCTGCGCGGGTAACACAAAATAAACTGATCAGTCTCAAGGAGCAATGTGAAACATTTAATGCCTCGCGAAAGCAATCCTATACAACAAGTGAAATGGTTGAAAAACGAATGCAGAATAGCCTGTCATCTGTTAAAGATGTAAATGACGCACTCCAGCTTCAGTATGAAACAGAGAAATTGTACCACACTTCATTGGTGACCTATAATACGGTACTTGCAACTTATTTCTATATCATTGGCGATGCGCAGGGTATAACGAGTTTTGTGCATTAAACTGGAAGAATATGAAAAAATTTATAAAAAACTACTGGGCCGTTTTTATTCCCATCATTGTCCTGACAGTAGCGCTCATTTACCTTTTGAAGGGTAAATCACCCAAAGAGCAGGGCCATACGATCATTGGCATGGTAGACGCCGAATTTGTTGATGTTTCTGCTTCTCTGCCCGGTCGATTGGTCGACTTGAAGGTAAAGGAGGGCGACAAGGTAGAGGAAGGTCAGCTTGTCGCTCAGCTGAAAACAACGGAAATCGAAACGATCCAATCGCAGGTGGCCGGTGCTGTTGCGATCGCTCAAAATCAGCTTGACAAGGTCAACCGTGGGGTCGAACCTGAAGTGTTGGCTTCAGCAAAAAATCTGCAACAGATAGCCAAAGAACAAATGAACCTGATGTCCAAAACCTATAGCCGCTTTCAGAACCTGTATGGCGAAGGAGTGATATCCGGACAGGAAAGAGATATTGTATATTTCAAATACAAAGCAGCACAAAAAGAACTTGAAACTGCCAATCTGAATGTACAGCTGCTACAGCGAGGGGCGAACGATGAACTGAAGAATTCGGCTCAGACGGTGTTACAACAGGCGAGGGATGCTGACAGACTAGCGCAGGAAATTAAAGACAACGCTAGTCTTAGGGCGCCGGCTGCAGGCAAGATCTCGACATTGATCTCCAATACGGGCGAAATGGTGAATGCGGGTTATCCCATTATGACTATTCAAAAGGACAATTCTTTTTTTGTGAAATTTAATCTCCGTCAAAATCAGATGGATAAGATTGATAAGGGCATGCTGGTGCACATGAATATCCCGGGCTGCAAACCTGAAAATATCGCCGGTACTGTAACCGAACTTGCACCTGCTCTAGGATATGCGGATTGGGTGCCGGAAAAACAAAACGGCGAATTTGAACTACGTACCTTTCAGATAAAAGTGAAACCGAAAGATTTGAACGCAATCACTGGACTTCGTTCGGGAATGACGGCGCAGTTAATATTACCCTAAATCCCTTTGATTTGAAAACCATAAGCCTTATCATGATCCGGGAATGGAAACGAATTTTTTCGATTCCCAACTTCTATGTGATCTTGCTGGTGATTCCACCTCTAATTTTTCTCTTTTATGGCTTTATCTACCAGAAGCAGTTTGCGAAAGAATTGCCAATGGCGGTCTGGGACGAGGACCGATCGTCCACTTCACGTACGCTGACCGATATGATGGAGCAAAATGAAAATATACATTTTACCGCCACTGTTTTTAGCAATGCCGAGATCGAAAAGCTCATGAAAGAAGGAAAAATTTTTGGCGCTGTGCATTTTCCGAAAAATATGGAAGCTGATGTCAAGAAAAATCACCAGTCAAACATTACGCTATATACCAATGGCGCTTATTTGGTGCCGGCAAAATTGATCTATAAGGGAGCGGCGGAGATTATCATCAAAGGGGGGCTGGCCGTGGTCTTACAAAAAGCGGTGAAACAGGGGATGCCCGCCGGAGAAGCCAATATGCTCGTGCAGCCGATCAAACTCAATACAACCGTCTTATACAATCCGGATTTTAATTACCAGCGTTATCTCACTCCCGGACTCATTACGGTTGGCATACAGATGGCCCTGATTGTGGCCGCTGTGCTGATCCTGAATCTGGAATTTAACCGAAATACCATGGATGAGCTGCTGCGGATCTCCACTTCCTCCTCGCAGATCATTGTCGGAAAAATGCTGGCGCACCTATGTATATCCTGGGTGCTGTTTGTATTGGTAGCCTGGGTAGTGTTTCCGGTTTTTGAATTGGGGAAACCGCAGACGGACTTCAATTTCTTTATCTTGTTTTCGTTGATGGCACTTGCTTGTATCGGTATCGGTATAATGCTTTCTGCAATCTCCAATAATATGCTATTTGTCACGGATGTGGCACTATTTTTTACGTCTCCGGCTTTTGTGTTCAGCGGGTTTACGTTCCCCAGATGGGCAATGCCCTGGTATGATCAATTTTATGCCGATATCATGCCCTATACGCATTTTTTGGACGGTTTCATCAAATTGTATTTTATGGAGCTTCCCTTAGTATACGCTGCGGATGAAATGATTAAGCTACTGCTTTTTATCGGTGCCACATTTCCCGTTGCAACCCTGTTTTTTCAGAAACGAATCAGTCAATACCTTAAAAATCAGCAACAGTGAAACAAACTTTTCAGCTATTCAAAAGAGAGTTAAGAAAGGTGTCAGGCGATTCCAGCCTATTTCTTATTTTGCTTCTTGCTCCGATCCTGTATGCTTTTATGTACGGAAGCATTTATCTGAATAAGGGCGAGGACCAGGTAAAGATCGCGTTAATTGACGATGATGGAACAGCTATTTCGAGGACATTGACCGAACAACTGCGCTCAACACCGATGATTAGTATGGTATCAAGCGCCACTATTGCCGATGCACAGGAAAAGATGTATCAGGGCGAGGTACAAGGATACTTTTATATTCAGCATGATTTTGAGAAAGATCTGCTTTCCATGAAACAGACCAATGTCAATCTGGTGTTAAATGCTTCCCGTTTTTTACCCTCCAGTGATTTGTTGAGTACGGTGACCAAAGTGTGTATGACGGTGGGAGCCGGTGTACGGAAGACCTATTTTAACAAGCAGGGAATGGGAGAAGATGAATCCATGAAAATGACTAATCCGATCAATATGGATTACCGTCCCCTGTACAATGCGAGCATGACCTACGGGGCTTTCCTCTTACCTGGTTTGCTGGCTATCATATTACAGCAAACACTGTTGATCGGCGTAGCAGCAAGTTTTACCTCGGAGAGGGAAGATGATCAGCTGGGCAAGTTATACCAACTTTCGGGACAAAGTGTGTCCAACCTTATTTTTGGAAAAAGCTTATTTTACTTTGTTGTCTTTATGATTTTTGGGCTTTTCTTTATTGCGATTAATTTTTCTGTTTTCGGCATACAGATTCGTGGAAGTTATCTGGACCTCGCATTGATTACTGCGCTCTTTATTTCGGCCGTGATCGTCTTCGGGATGTTTATCGGTAGTTTTTTCAAGACAAAGCTTTTCGCTTTTCAGGTGCTGGTATTTTCATCTTACCCCATTTTCTTAATTACGGGATATTCCATGCCTTACCAAGCACTTCCCAGGGTGGTGCAATGGCTCTCCGACCTGCTGCCAACTTCACCTTTTTTAAAAATCTATATTTCTGTAGTTCAGGCAGGTGGCTCACTTCAGGATAACTTGCCGACAATTATTCATTTAATACTCCTTTGGGGATTATTTTTTATTCTGTTGGTTATTAGGGTTCAATTTATCCTAAAAAAACAAGCAAAAAAAACGGACAGTCTACATTGATGTCAGGTTAAGCAATATCGTCATTTTGATCATTGGTTAATGGGGCATGCTGTAAGTCACATTCGTTTCCGAATAGATGGCAGATACCAGCAAGCGTTATTATAAACAAGACGGAAAAGAAGGGCAGATGTGGTATATCGAATAAGCATTAATCGCAAAAAGAATTTTTTTTTGTCACATGATCCTTGTTGCTGTCTCTGATCTAATAAATACCGAAAATAATCGGTAAATACGGTCAAAAACTTTTGCAACGCTTCCATGTTAGTATAAGCTTCCATGTTAGTATAATATGTGCTAATTTAAACAGATGAAAAAAAGAATTCTAGTACTTATTGATTTTTCTGAAAATTCCTGGACCGCTATGAGGTATGCAGCATATTTGGCCCAGACCCTTAATTGGACATTACACTTATTACATAACTATTCAGATTCTCTCAAAGATAAAATTGATCATCATTTTGAAGGAGTACCACCGGTTTCGAAAAAAGAAAAGGCCGAGTTTGGATTGAACGAATGGGGCAGCCGGGTACAACAAGAGTTTACGGGCCTCACCTATGAGACCATATGTTTGCCCGGAAAATTAACAGAGACCATATCAAACTTATTATCCCAAAATCAATATTCATTTGTCGTCATGGGAGCTAAAGGGGCGAGCAAAATAAAATTGACCCTATTGGGGAGTAATACGATAGCATTGATAAAAAGCTGTCCTATTGGTATTTTGGCAGTTCCATTAAAAATGCCTAAGTTTCGTTTGAAAAATGTGGGGATGCTGACAAATTTTAAGGACTCCGAATTTGATCTGCTCGAAGGGGTTAAAGACAATCTGTCTTTAGAATTTAATCTCGACCTATTGCATGTTACTCAGGGATATAAGTCGGTTCATCAGCAGGATGTAGATCAGTTGAAACGAAAATCAGCTATAATGTTTCCATTGAGCCATATCAATTACGTTGAAAAAAATGCCGTTTATAGACTAGATTATCGTATGCCTATCCCAAGTTGTGTCGATTATATGATTAGATCTAGAGCGATAGATCTATTACTTGTATCCTACAATCAAAAGAGCTTTTTTAAACAGCTTTTCTCTCGTAGCCTCAAGAAGGCAATTTATCAGAATTTATCGATACCTACGTATTTTAGACGGACAGCTGGATAATGAGTCATTTAAAGTTGGCTTATAATATTATCAGACACAAACTAAGATCGCACTATTCTTGTTATCTAAATGTGTAAATACTGCATTCATAATTTTAATTCGTTAAGTAATAGTGAAGTTGCCGCAATAGGAATAGAAGATGTTCTTCTGTGCAGATAATCTATAAATCGATTTAAAGATTGCCCATATGGTACAGTAATGATTATCTTTATGGTATAATATGGAATTAATAATAATTATAGGGCTCGTTCTATTGAACGGTATCTTTGCCATGTCGGAGATGTCGCTCGTATCCTCCCGGAAATTCAAGCTTGAAAATTTAAGGAAAAGGGGAAAATCTGCGGCGAAGACGGCCCTTGATTTATCGGCTAACCCTACTCGCTTTTTATCGACTGTTCAAATTGGTATTACATTAATAGGTATTTTATTGGGTGTATATAGTGGCGAAAACCTTACAAAAAATTTGGCTGCTTTTTTGACCCAATTTGACCTACTTAAACCATACGCAATGACCTTGTCGACTACGCTGATTGTTGTGTTAATCACTTATCTCTCCATAGTTTTGGGAGAGTTATTTCCTAAACGGGTTGCGATGAAATTTCCCGAGCCAATTATCGTGATGTTGGCTAAGCCCATGTTTATTCTGTCAAAGATTACGGCTCCATTTGTGTGGTTGTTGAGTGCTTCAAATAATCTGTTATTGAAAATTTTTGGAATTTCTGCAAAAAATGATGATACTTTAAGCGAGGAGGAAATCAAATCTATAATTGCAGATAGTACTATAGGGGGGGAGATTCAAGAGATTGAACAGGAAATTGTAAAAAGGGTTTTTGAACTTGGAGACCGGAAGGTTACATCTTTGATGACACATAGGCCAGACATTGTTTATTTTAAAATGAATGAAAGTTGGGAGAGGGTCCGTTCAAAGATTAATGCTGAAAAGCATTCAGCTTATCCTGTGTGTAGCGAAAAAGGCTTGGAGGAGATTCTTGGAATAGTACTTATCAAAGATCTATTCGTTGATGCGGATCCTGATCAATTTAGCTTAGAGAGATTTATTAAGAAACCTGTATTTTTTAATGAGAACTCTGATGCATATAAGGTGCTTGAACGTTTTAAGCGAGAAGGCACGCATTATGGCCTTGTGGTAGACGAATATGGTGTAATTTCGGGGATCGTCACGATGGATGATGTTTTGGATGCATTGGTAGGTGATGTATCTGAAAATTCTGATGAGGATCAAGAAATTGTACAGCGAAATGAAAACAGCTGGTTAATAGATGGTCAGTATTCAGCATTCGAATTCATCAAAAATTTTGAGATTGAATTGAATTATGAATTAAGCAACCAATATTCTACCATAGGAGGAATGTTTATGTTTCATGTTAATGATATACCCAATGTAGGGGACAGGATTCAAATTGGTCAGTATGAATTGGAAATTGTTGATAAAGATGGGCAACGTATAGACAAGATCATGCTGACCAAGTCTTATTAGTTTTTCATATTATCTTCTTTACGTTCACCTTTCGCTAGATCTTTATAAGAGAGTTCTTCTGGCTCATTGATTTCTACCAAATTTGCGACCTGGAAACTACCTTGTTAGATTGAACCGGTATGCTTTCTCTTCTTATTTTGCTTCTGTCAACACTTATTAACGGGCGACTTGATCTGCAAATACCTACCGGATGCAAATAGATTTGATAAACGACTGAGAGGCGTATTATCTGAAAATTACTCCTAAGCGTTAAGTAACAATTTCGTGTGTGAGCTAAGTGTACGGAAACGAGCTCGATCGCGGGCACGGTTGTTGAGTCGACATTCATTCTACTGATAATAAACAAGAAATCATCGTTGTCAGCTTGATTAAATAATTGGAGATCCGATAAATTGGAAAGCAAACTGACAATTTGTTTTGTGTTTAATAAAAAATATGGATAAGAAAATCTTTATTTGTGATGATGACAGTAATATAGTCGATATGTTAGCGATGGTATTACGGGAGTTTACTGATGCAACAGTATTAACTGAAACGGACAGCCGAAAAGTGTTGTCACGCTTAATAGAAGACTGTCCCGATATTTTTATCGTTGATCTCTCAATGCCGTTACTTTCAGGTGATCGACTGATTAAAGAGATTAGAAAAAATGTTTTATTAAATAAAATATTGATCATTTGCATGTCGGCAAAACTGGATGCAAAAGAAATAGCAATTGAGGCTGGTGCTGACATTTATTTGCCAAAACCATTTGATATAAACGATATAATTAGCGCTGTTTCTGGAAACCCCAGCAATGATTAAGAATTTTTTCTAATATCATGTTTGTTTAGCGATAATATGTTGTGGTGTGATACAAAAGGACTTTTCTGCGTAGGAAAACGTGGGCTTAGAATTACCAAGAATAGCAATGGTGAGTTTAATTAAGGATGAGGTGAAAATAAATAATCTTATATTAATCTGAAAACCATGCAACAGTGTATAACGAATAGCGCATCAAGGAATACCCCTTTTACTGGGTATTATGCCGCAGATCTGTATCTACGATCGGATTAATTAAGTATTTACCATTTTCTGTTCTTTCGATAGATTTTGATAGATCAAACTCAAGGAACAAAGTGTGAATTTGATTCGCTATCAGTTGATTGTTAGTTGGGATGAGGATTGGAATATACCGTCCTTCGGGAGTTTCTAGCTTATGAGAAGATCCATCTACCACGATTTCATTTCCTTCAGCTGCTAATTGGAGAATCACTTCGTGTATAGAACCATGGGGTACTTGGCCAGCAGCGATGAGACTATCTTTTTCTATGGAGAGGATATTTAACCTTTTGTTGGCTGCTATCTTTCCAGCTCCCGATGATGTACGGGTCCATATCTGTTCTATATTTAAGTAAAGTGCATCATAGTGATTGGTGGCATCTTTTATTTTTACCTTTAAATGCGCTTGCTCAGCAGCCGGGCTATCATCATCATGACAGGCAGCTAAGAACGTCAAAAGTGCGACGATTATGATATACCTTAAACGAGTCGCAAGTATATAAATAGATTTGTCTTTCGTCTTTGGTGAATTACAACTCATACTATTTTTTTGTTGGAACAAAAGCTAAAGACTTATCGTTTGATTTTGTTTCAACAAAAAAATATTTATTTCTAACTGTACCGCTAAATAAAATTACATTATAAAATTTATGATGCTTTGGTATGAACAATAGTTCGCCGATGTTACATATCATCCAGTTCTTCTTTGGTGTAACCTCCTGTACAGTCCATACATGCATCCGCATATGCGCTGTATTCGTCATAGGCGGCGCCTATTTTTCCAAAAAGGGTGATAATACGGTCTATTCTTATCTGAAGTCCATCTTCCATCACGATAAAGACTCCGCTATTTCTTTCTTCTCTTAATTCAACAATGGTTCCCTGCGCCTCGCTGAGTCTCTTATCCTCTTCAAAATAGAATATTTTGCCACTGTTTTTAGTGTTAATCTGTTCGTTGATACTCTCCCTATATTCCCAGGCTACTGGGAGATATGCGTTATGTTTAGTCTTCATACCCCAAATTTTACTTAAATGTTCAGTACTCTTCTCAGACTTTGTTTACAGTAAGTTACGTATAAAAAATCTTTTACCGAACTTAAACAAACATTATAGTATCTCTCAGATACACATATATGCAGTTTTTTCTATGAATAGATCCAGGTCTCCACTTTTTGACGACAAAGCCACCTACGTCTAAATCCTTGTCTTTTTACAAGTCGTGATGTAGTTTACCTATGGACGGCGATATTGGAAGGGAGTTGAATGTTGGGGATATAAAATTTTTTATTTGGGTATTAATGATTTTGATTTAGTAAAATTTATCTTTACATTAAGTACGTCGTTCGTATCAATTATATGAATTATACCAAATGAAATCTCCTAAAGAAATTGCTAAACTCGAAAAACTCAAAAATGGAGATCTTGATTCATTTAATGAAATTTATTTCCAATATTCTCCCAAGATCTATGTCAGATTGATCCGCTTGGTTAAAAATCAGAGTATTGCGGAGGAGATTCTTCAGGACGTATTTACTAAAATATGGCTTCATCGGGAAAGCATTGATCCCACCAAAGGATTTGTCTCTTTTCTTAACCATATTTCCGATAATTTAGCCATGGATTTTTTTCGAAAAGTGCAACGGGACAAAGCACTTCAATTGGAAGTATGGGCTTCAGCGATAGAATTGTATTACCATACCGAAGAAAAACTGTTTTTAAAAGATAAACAGCAGATATTGTCAAAAGCTATTGACTCATTGAGCCCTAAGCGAAAAGAGATTCTGATGCTCAATAAATTTGAGGATAAAAGCTACAAGGAGATCGCGGATATGCTGGGTATTTCTGTTTCTACCGTCAGCAATCAGTTGGTCAGTGCACTCAAAGATATCAAGGAATATATCCAAAAAAATTATCGTGACGAATATATAATCAGCCTTTTTGCGGCTTTTTTATTCAATTTATAAAAAAAATGAAAAAGCAATAGTGTGATTCTTTCTACCAAGCGTATAGAGAAGTACAATACAGCAATGTGTTGAACTAATTATAGATAATTTTGAAAGAGAATACCTTTAAAGATCAATTGTTTGCGTATATCCACAACCGATTGGAGGCGCAGTATTACGAGTCTTTCTTTGATGAAATGGTGAAGGCGGATACTGTGCTTCTTGAATCATGGATAGCGGAGATACTAGACCAGGATGAAACGCAGCAGCTCCAGCAGATCCCATTGCCTGACTTGAAAAGTGTTCATCTGAAAATATTAGAAAATATCTATACCATAGACCCTCCTAAACGCACAGTCCTACGAAGAATGCGTTTTTGGGCATGGGCGTCCTGTGCCGCAGTGCTGCTATGCGTACTGTCGGTACTTTATGTAAAAAAATCCTCTACGCTACCAGATGATCGTATAATTTGGTATGAAAATAAAAATACATACACGGTCTATGAGCTGCTTCCAGATAGCAGCACTGTTATCCTTTATCCACAGGCGAAAATCGGTTTTGAATATAATAAACCAGACAGCCGTAAAGTACAGCAGTTGCAAGGACGTGTCGTCTACAAGGTGCATAAAAACAAGGAAGCCCCGTTTCAGGTCAATTACAAAGGTTATTTGACGACTGCTTTGGGGACAATATTTAGCGTAGATCCCAAGGATAACGATCATGTACTGATAAAATTAATGGAAGGTAAAATCGCTGTAGGACCACTTGCCGCGGACAGCCGAAGCTTAATATACCTCAAACCAAAAGAGGAAGTATTGATCAATTTAAATCTCCAGCAGATGATTAAGTTTTCTGAGCCCGAATTGACAAAATCTCATCCAGCTCGGGTGGATAAAGCGTTGAGGAGGCTCATTCCAAATCTTACCGCCAATGTAGAGTGGAGCAATCAATCCGTCAAATTCAACCAAACCAAAAACGTTCAGCTGTTAAGAGTAATCGAGAGCCTCTATGATGTGTCGATTATCTGTGATAGTCCCTATTTATTGAATAGTTCATTCACAGGCAGCTTAAATAGTAAGGAACCTTTGGTGAATTTCTTAACAAGTTTCTGTCAATTGAACAGTTGTACATTCCAGGTGAACAATGGCATTGTCAACATCAGTAATTCGGGAAGAAAGGAGGACGTACAGTAGGATAGAACCAACCCAACGCAAAATAATCAATATATAAATCAGAATAACCAACTGTAAACAATTATGAAGCATATTCTAATCAAATTAATGCTCGTGGGATTGCTATTTCCATACTTTTCTGTAGGATTTGCGCAATCTAACCTGAAAGTAAATGGTAAAATAGTAGACAATGAAGGCAATACATTGCCAGGCGCTACTATTGATCTTATCCATGAAAAGACCAGCAAAAAACTCCATTTTGTAGCCGATAACAATGGATTGTTTGTTTTGGCTCCACTGCTTGCTGGCGAAAATTACTCGATCTATGCACACCATCTCGGATACGATACCGATTCGGTTAAGCATTTTGTGGCAACGGCGACCAGCAAAAATACCGTACTCATTCGCCTGAAATCAAACACCGGAATGATGGACGAAGTTGTTGTCGTCGGTTACGGGACGCAGAAAAAAGTCAATCTGACAGGTGCAGTATCCGCTGTATCGGGTGATGATTTGAACAATAGACCTGCCGGGCAAACCTCTTCAGCCCTTCAGGGCATGGCCTCGGGAGTGACTGTTACGCAGCGTTCAGGAAAGCCGGGGGCAGACGGCGCTGATATCCGTATTCGGGGTATTGGTACACTCGGCAATGCAGCACCTTTGGTATTAATTGACGGAATCGAAGGCTCTATTAATAATATAGATCCCAATTTGATCGAGAATATCTCGATATTAAAGGATGCAGCGTCGTCGTCAATCTATGGCTCTCGGGCGGCCAATGGTGTCATCTTAGTCACGACCAAAAGAGGGAGTTCCGATAAAGTCGCGATAGCGTACAATAATTATTTTGGCTGGCAGTCGGCAACCAATATGCCCAAGATTGTCAATGCATTGGATCATATGCTCTTGACAAATGAAGCCTATACTAATGTTGGAGCAAGCCCACTGTATCCCGAAGATATCATTGCCGCATATCGCAACCAAGGCAACGGCAGTTCTGATGAGTATCCAAATACAGATTGGCAAAAGGAGTCATTGCAGGGAAATGGATTCCAGCAAAGCCATTTCCTAACGGTCAATTCCGGAACAAACAAGGTGAAAATGCTGACGTCTGTCGGTTATTTCGATCAAAAAGGTTTGACACTGAATAGCTCGTTTAAGCGCTATACCATACGCAACAACGTGGATGTTAAGTTTTCAGATCAATTGGGCCTAAAATTTGATTTCCAATACGTCAATCCGATCGTGACCTCACCTGCGGCTAGCATCGAAGAGCTTTTTCAGTGGATGAGCAGCATTCCGGCCAATCAATCCTTTAGAAATTCCAACGGCACATGGGGGCTGGGCTGGAATGGAAATAATCCTGTTTCGGCGGCGGCCGATGGCGGTGTTGCCACCAACAAAAGCCCATTTGGCAGTATCAACGCTTCATTGATCTATAAACCCAAAGCATGGTTGACTGCTGAGGTCAATTATGCACCGAAATATGCGACCCAGGTCAACAAGAATTTCAGAAAAGCAGTACAGTCGTATTTCCCAAACGGCACGCCGAGCTTTTCAGTTCCGGTCCGCACGGCACTTACCCAATACAATAGTCAGGAACTTTTTAATAATATGAGAGCCACCCTGACGCTCAACAAGGATTTTGGTCCACATCAGTTAAAGGCATTGGTCGGTGGTTCACGGGAAGATTATAAGATTGATTATACCCAGGGATTCAGAGACAGCTATGTGCTCCCTGACTATGAAGTGCTCAATGCCGGGTCTGCACTGAATCAGTCAGCTACTGGAAGCGCTTCTGAGTGGGCATTACAATCCTTATTTTCCCGTATCAATTACGTTTTCAAAGATCGTTATCTTTTGGAGCTTAATGCACGTTATGATGGCTCCTCCAGGTTTGCCAAAGGCAACCGCTATGGATTTTTCCCTTCGGCATCAGCCGGATGGCGTTTTTCCGAAGAGGAATTCCTGGCCACATCTAAAAGCTGGCTGACGGAAGGGAAAATTAGGGCGTCATGGGGGAAATTGGGAAATCAGAATATTGGGACTTATCCAGCGGTGGCATCATTGAACCTCGGATCATACACGCTGGGCAATGGTATCGTCAATACAGCAGCACTAAATGATATGTCCAATCCCGATATTACCTGGGAGTCAACCGAGGAAAAAAATATCGGTATTGATCTCATCTTATTTAAGCGCTGGACCATTACGGCCGATCTATATAATCGGAAAACCAGCGACATATTACTCCAACTGGATATCCCACTGATTATTGGATTGAACAAACCGTATCAAAATGCGGGAGTTGTCGAAAATAAAGGTTGGGAACTTTCCATGGGCTATCGGAGTGATCCTGGCAAAGCCTTTAAATATAATTTTACGTTTAACCTTTCTGATGTCAAAAACAAAGTGTTGGATATGCGGGGAATCAATCAGACTGGTTTGACCGTCAATCGCGAAGGCTATCCCATTAATTCCATCTTTGGTTATCTTTCGGAAGGTTTTTTTCAGACTACCGACGAAGTGAAAGCACATGCCACACAGTTTGGTACCTTGGCTCCGGGTGACCTCAAATATCGCGATCAAAATGGCGATGGCATGGTCAATGAGTCCGATAAGGTCATCATCGGGAGTACGATTCCACGATATACCTATTCGCTCAATTCCAATTTAAGTTTCAAAGGATTCGACCTCAGTTTTCTGTTACAGGGTGTGGGGAAAGCCGATGGTTACCTCTATGGTGCCGGTATCCAGCCTTTTACAACAACCGGGGCAATTGGCGGTACGATCCGTGAGGACAATAAAGACCGATGGACACCTGACAATACCACGGCCAAATATCCGCGCTTAGCTTTCGGGCAGAATAACAACCAGCAATCCTCCCAGTTTTGGATGAAAAATGCCGCCTACCTTCGGCTGAAGAATTTGCAGCTCGGCTATACGTTTCAGGCAGACCTGCTAAAGTCTATCGGACTGAACAGGCTCCGGGTATTTGTCAATGGCTCAAACCTATTCAGCGTAGACAAGTTTTGGAATGGATATGACGTTGAGGCGCCAGTGGGTTATGGTAATTTTTACCCACAGGTCAAAGTATATTCTTTTGGACTGGATATTACA
The DNA here is from genome assembly GCF_002472835.1 of Sphingobacterium sp. UBA7249. NCBI lineage: Bacteria > Pseudomonadati > Bacteroidota > Sphingobacteriia > Sphingobacteriales > Sphingobacteriaceae > Sphingobacterium > Sphingobacterium sp. UBA7249. The sequence goes on from NZ_DKST01000028.1 coordinate 275,557, forward strand.
TTATAAACTTTGGATTATGAAAACTCTAAATAAACTCGCTTTATATATTGCATGTATTGCTGTCCTATTTTTAGTGGGGGCATGTGAAAAATACCTGGATAGATCTCCATTGGATGGCCCTTCGGACGAAAATTATTTGAAAAGTCAGGATGAATTGACTTTGGTTGTCAACGGTTTGTACAGTGCCTTGGCATTTCACCCTACGGATGATATGCCCATCAACCTGACACTTGATGATGCCACAGATATCGGCTGGGATCGTAATACCTCTGATCTACAAGCAGTAGGAAGGGGAGATCACGATAGTAACAATGGTTATATTCGGAATATCTGGACCAACTCCTATAAGGTGATTGGCAAATGCAATTTTATTTTGGACAATATCCAGAAGTTGGATGGGAAGATGGATGCCAATCTTCAGCAGCGCTATAAGGCTGAGACACAATTTATCCGGGCCTATGTCTACCAATATTTAATCGATTATTTTGGTGGAGTACCTTTGGTAACGAGCAGCCTGACTCTGGCGGATGCCAATATTCCCAAAACGGCTAAAGCTGAAGTCGCAGCTTTCATTCTCAAAGAGCTCGCTGAAGCGGCAGCTAACTTACCGGTGAGCTATGGCTCCGCAGATGTAGGACGTGCTACCAAAGGAGCGGCTTTGGCCATACGGGCTCGGGCAGCACTTAATAATGGGTTATGGGAAGAAGCAGCGCGTTCTGCTAAAGAAATCATGGACCTGAAAGTATATGCGTTACACACCGACTTCGGCCAATTGTTTACATATGATGGAGAGGCATCTAAAGAGATTATTTTTGCTTTTCAATATTTACGCTTACAAAAAACCAAGACCCATAGTACTACGCGCGGATTTCTGTCTCGCAACGCACAGGGCACTTCCAATAAAATTCCATCCCAATCCATTGTGGATAGCTACCTTTGTACCGACGGACTTGCCATCGATAAGTCCGCCAAATACGATCCTAAAAACCCTTTCGTCAATCGGGATCCGCGCCTTGGGTATACTATTGCACTTCCTGGTACCACATTTTTTGGTTTTCAGTTTGAAACCCATAAGGATAGTGTATCTTGTTGGAATTATTCTTACAATAGATCTTTACCTGCTCGGATTAAAAATGAGGATGCGATCAATGCTTACGCAAGCTTTTCGGGCTATTGCTGGAAAAAATATGTCGACATCAAGGACAAGGATTTTACCATGGAGTCAGAACTAAATATCATTCAGAGTCGATACGCTGAGGTATTATTGATTTACGCTGAGGCGATGATCGAGAGCAATAAAGCAGACCAAACGGTGTATGATGCGATCAATAGTATTAGGCAACGCCCTAGCGTCGACATGCCAGCAATCCCAAGCGGTAAAACACAAGTTGAACTGCGCGAGATCGTACGAAAAGAAAGACTTTATGAATTGGCCAACGAGGGCTTTCGCCTGGTCGATTTGAGACGTTGGAAACTAGCCGATAAATTTATGAATTCGACCCTTTATGGTCGCATTCCAAAAGGTTTGCTCGCCAATGCGCCTACGATCGATGCAGATAGTTACGTGAATTATAAAAATGTAGCCAATCAGAAAGATATGCGTGTCATTGAACTTCGTAAGTTTGATCCGAACAAGAATTATCTTTGGCCGATTCCGAACATTGAAATTGTAACCAATAAAAATCTGGAGCAAAATCCAGGCTATTAAATCAAAACATGATGAAAAAAACACTTTTAGCGACTATGGGGCTTTTGACTATTTTCTTGCAGATAGTTAAGGGTCAAGCCGACAAGCAGGTAGATTTATGTATTTATGGAGCCACTTCTGCGGGTGTGATCGCTGCCTATACCGCTTCACAGGCCGGCAAATCCGTCTTGCTGATCGACCCCGGGACAAGGCTAGGTGGACTTAGTTCGGGAGGATTGGGGCAGACAGATATAGGGAACAAATATGTGGTGACCGGATTGGCTTTGGATTTTTACCGTAAAATGGGTAAGCATTATGGTAATTTTGAGCAATGGATCTTTGAACCCAAAGTTGCGGAATCTATTTTTAAGGATTATTTACGGCATTCGCAGACGCANNAGACGCAACAGCTTTTGGGATATAGGTTGACAGAGGTGACCACCAAAAATCGATCGATCAAAATGATTACGCTAATTCCAAGTGAAAGTAGGGACGGCAAAAAGATAATTATTGCGGCCAAAATATTTATGGACTGTAGCTATGAGGGCGACCTCATGGCCAAAGCAGGCGTATCTTATCATGTGGGCCGCGAGTCGAATAGCGTCTATGGCGAGACCATCAACGGCGTACAATTGCTGGATGGTCATCAGTTTCCCGATGGTGTAGATCCCTACAAAGTAAAGGGGGATTCCAAAAGCGGTATTTTATGGGGTATAAATAATGAGTCTTTAAAGGAAAATGGAACGGGAGACGCCAAGGTCCAAGCTTATAACTATCGGATTACATTGACCAACGTGCCTGATAACAGGATAGCAATTTCCAAGCCTGAAAATTATGATGCGTCCAAATATGAACTCCTAAAAAGACAAAAGGAAATTCAACCATGGAAGAGTATACAAGATGTCTTTATATGGAGTTTGATGCCTAATGGAAAAACAGATATCAATAACAGAAATGGATTTTCAACAGATATGATAGGCATGAACTGGCGCTATCCCGAGGCGGATTATTTCGAGCGGAAGGAGATTATCAAGGCGCACGAAGACTATACCAAAGGATTATTATATTTTGTTGCGAATGATAGCTCTGTGCCGGAGTCAATCCGAAAGGAGTTTAAAAAGTGGGGTTATCCCAAAGATGAATATCTTGACAATGGGCATTGGTCTCCACAATTATATATCCGCGAAGCGCGAAGGATGATTGGTGATGTCGTCATGACACAAAACCACTGTCAGGGGCGTGAAGTCGTGTCCGATGGGGTAGGCTACGCCGCATATACTATGGATTCGCACAATTGTGATCGATTGATTATCAATGGTATGGTCAAGAATGAAGGTAATGTTGAAGTTGGCGGATTTTCTCCCTTTCCGATATCCTACAGGGCTATCGTTCCCAAAAAGGAAGAAATCAACAATCTGCTGGTCCCTGTATGCCTGTCGGCAAGTCATATCGCCTTTGGTTCCATTCGCATGGAGCCAGTATTTATGGTGCTGGGGCAGTCCGCTGCTGTGGCAGCCTGCGAGGCGATCGACAACAAAACTACCGTTCAGGATGTTGATATAAAACGCGTGCAAAAAACATTGCGTAACAACCCAAAGGCGGATGGCCGTAGGGCCGATTATTTGATCCATGTGGAAAATAAAGATCAGGTTACTTTGAAGGGTGCTTGGCATAAATCCGCAAAAAAAGGTTATGGTATGAGTTATCAGGAAGTAGACAATGATCCAGCAGCGGCAGCACGTTTCATTCCAGGAAAAGATTTTGCTGGGGGAAAATATAAACTCTATAGCTATTTCCCCAAAACTGCTGAAAGTACAGTTACGGGGAAATTTATTATTAATACAGGGAAGACAAGTATCGAAAAAAATATAAATTTTAAGGAAGTAAGTATTTTGGGACAGACAACAAGTACCTGGGTAGAGCTGGGAGAATATGAGTTTGAGAAAGGAAGTAACAAACCTTTTGTTGAAATTATGCCCAATGCGAAAGGAGTACTGGCCGCAAATGCTATATTATGGGTACCTGTTTCAGACCAAAATTGATCGTATGAAAAAGATAAAAATAGGTTTAGAATTAATACTTGTATTAATTTTTCATCAGGTTGAGGCACAACATTCGACCAAGAAGGTAGATGTTGTGGTTTATGGCGGTACTCCGGCCGCTATTACTGCTGCATTGCACGTGAAGCAGTCGGGCAAATCTGTCATTGTTATATCTCCAGATAACCATTTAGGTGGGTTGAGTTCAGGCGGACTTGGTTTTACGGATACCGGTGACAAAACAGTTATTGGCGGCCTGGCCAAAAAATTCTATCAGGATGTGTATAACCATTACGCCAAGCAATCGAGCTGGAATTGGCAATCCCGCACCTCGTTTGGCAATCGGGGGCAGGGTACCGTTGCGATGGACAGTGCACATCAGACGATGTGGATTTTTGAACCCCATGTAGCCGAGCGTATTTTTAATTCCTGGGTAAGTGATCATCAGGTTGATGTCGTCCGCGGAGCCTATTTAGATCGGCAGGAACGTGCCATTACGAAAGAGGGCACAATGATCAAATCCATCAAAACTTTAGACGGAAAGATCTATGAGGCGAAGATATTTATTGATGCCACCTATGAGGGCGATCTGATGGCGCTGGCCAAAGTAAGTTACACGATCGGGAGGGAGGCCAACCAGACCTACGGGGAGCAGTGGAATGGCGTTCAGACCGGGGTCTTTCAGCATCGACATCACTTTATGGCGCAGATTAGCCCCTATAAGCATGAAGGAGATCCGGGCAGTGGTCTGGTATTTGGCGTTTCGGAGCAAGATCCCGGGCAATATGGAGCGGCAGATCAGAAACTGCAGGCCTATTGTTTCCGCATGTGCCTGACTAATGACGCCCGTAATCGGAAGCCCTTCATCAAGCCAATGGGGTACGACCCGCAGCACTATGTCCTGCTGCAACGTTTATTCCGAGCAGGCTGGGATGAAGCCTTTCAAAAATTTGATCTGGTGCCCAACCATAAGACAGATGCCAATAACCACGGTCCGTTCAGTACTGATTTTATTGGGATGAATTATCGCTACCCCGAAGCAGGCTATGCGGAACGTAGGTCCATTATCGAAGCCCATCGTAGGTATCAGCAGGGTCTATATTATTTTATGGCTAATGATCCTTCTGTGCCTACTGCAATCAGGACGAAGATGGCCGGATGGGGGCTGGCAAAAGATGAATTTAAAGATAATGACAATTGGCCCTTTCAATTATATATACGAGAAGCCCGGCGGATGCTGGGACAATATGTGACGACCGAACACAATATCCTGGGCAAGCGCAGTGTGGAAGATCCGATCGGTATGGGCTCCTATACCCTGGATTCGCACAATGTCCAACGTTATGTGACCAAAGAAGGATTTGTTCAGAATGAGGGGGATATTGGTGTTCATGTGCCCCATCCTTATGCCATTTCTTATGGATCGATTATCCCAAAAAGCAATGAATGCCGCAATTTACTCGTCCCGGTCTGCCTATCCAGTTCACATATTGCCTTTGGTTCGATCCGTATGGAGCCCGTATTTATGGTGTTGGGGCAGAGTGCAGGTGCTGCAGCAATCTTAGCAATTGATAGTGATGGTGTTGTGCAACACGTGGACTACGGCTTGTTAAAAAAACAACTGCTGGATTCGGGGCAAATATTGGAACAAAAATAATATATTGTAATAGAATTATACCTGAATATAGGATGGATTTAGATAATATGAACGCGCTTACGCTGGTCTTTGCGTCAATTTTAATTTTTGCGATCGCCTACCGTTTTTACGGGGTCTTTATGGCGCAGAAAGTGCTCCGTCTCAATGATGCCGTTACGACCCCAGCAGTCGAGTTTGCCGATGGACACGATTATATTAAGACGGATCGCAAGGTGTTGTTTGGGCATCATTTTGCTGCCATAGCTGCGGCGGGGCCATTGGTCGGTCCAGTGCTGGCGGCCCAGTTTGGTTACCTTCCGGGGACACTCTGGATTTTGATCGGTTGTGTCTTGGGCGGCGGTGTGCATGATATGGTTGTCCTATTTGCTTCGGTTAGACACAAAGGGCAGAGCCTGGCGACTATCGCCTCCAAGGAGATCGGTCCAGTTGTCGGCGGAATAGCCGGTATAGCCGTTCTGTTTATTCTGATCTTGACATTAGCGGGCCTTTCCCTGGCCTGTATCAGCGCCATGCATGAGGCACCCTGGTCCTTATTTACAATTATTCTGACCATGCCGATTGCCATATTTATGGGGCTATTGATGCGGTATAAAGCCGGTTCAGTCACCTTGGCCAGTATATTGGGGGGCATTTTATTAATTGTGGGCATTATTGCGGGGCATCGCTTGATGGAGATCCCTATGATATACAACCTTTTCGATTGGGATGTCAAGACCATTTCAATAGCGATTGCTATTTATGGATTTTTTGCTTCTGTACTCCCTATTTGGTTGCTTCTTGTTCCCCGGGATTACCTCTCTACTTATTTGAAGATCGGTACGATCCTGATGTTGGCCGTAGGCATTGTCTTTGTGCATCCGACGATACAGATGCCCGCCCTGACCAATTTTATCCATGGCGGAGGCCCCGTGATCGGGGGGCCTGTGCTGCCATTTATTTTTATCGTGATCGCTTGCGGTGCGATTTCGGGCTTCCATGCGATTATTGCCACGGGTACGACACCCAAGATGTTGGGTACCGAAAGAGAGATCCTTTTTGTGGGCTACGGCGCGATGCTAGTGGAGGGATTTGTTGCCATAATGGCTTTAATTGCTGCCTGTACCCTGCTACCGGGCGACTATTTTGCAATCAACACCCCAGTCAGTGACTACGCGCATTTTCTGGCACAGAATCCCGAATTAAAGGCTGTGGATCTACAGCATTTTTCAGAGCGGATTGGAGTAGACCTCCATGGCCGTACAGGCGGAGCAGTTTCCCTGGCCGTGGGGATGGCCCATATTTTTGATAAGATCCCTTTTATGGACAACGTGATGGCTTATTGGTACAATTTTGCCATTATGTTTGAGGCCGTATTTATCCTTACAGCCATCGATGCAGGGACACGGGTCGGACGATTTTTTTTGCAGGAAATGCTGGGGAATGTTTTTCCAGCTTTTAAAGACAAAGATTGGAAACCGGGAGTTTGGCTATGCAGTGCTATTTTCACTTTTTCATGGGGCTATCTTGTTTTTACCGGCAATGTAAGCAGTATCTGGCCATTATTTGGCATCAGTAATCAACTCTTGGCTGCCTGTGGGCTTATCGTCTGTACGACGATGCTTATTCGGATGAATAGAGGAAAATATGCTTTATTTACAGCCATACCGGGCGTATTTATGGCTGGGATTACCTTTTGGGCCGGATATCTGCAGGTAGTGGATATTTATTTACCCAAGGGGCAGCTGCTATTAGCTTCATTGGCAATATTGGCTATGCTATTGATGATGCTTGTTTTTATGGGTACATTCCGAAAGTGGTATCAGTTATTTAAAAAGGAGACCACATTTATCGACCAAAATGGCGAATCGGTAAAAACTTTGGTAGAGCGCTAAATTAGCACGGTTACAGTCCGAGCAAATTCTACATTTATAGTAATATGATCACTTAATGTAAAAATGTGAGGTCGATATAGGCTATGATAGTAACAGCTTTCTAGATCATATTGTGCGTAACAGGAAAGCTATCACATGCCAGTATTGGTTGTATTTTGCTTATCAGAAGAAAGTGAAATGTCTACTGAACTTCACTTTCTTCTCGAATTCCAAATCTATTATTCTTTTACAAATCTCATTTCAAATCCGTTTTCTATCCGTACTACTTGCTTTAAAGATGGGATAAATTGTAATTCGATCCCGAGGCCCACTTTAAAAAGGTCGTTCCCGATATAATCTAAAGGCACGCTGTCTTGCTCGGAGGTATGTAATACTAGCTTTCCATCTTTTTGTCCGAAGCTCAACTTCACAGCAGGGGCAACTTCTGCCGCATATGTACCTAAGTATCGATCAATGTTTTCGATGGTATATTTTTTAGTTTTATAGGGTTCGATTGCGGTAATTCCTTCCATACTTTCCAAACGTGCAATTATTCCCCAACCATAAAAGTCATTTGATACTCCTAGAAGCAATTGATTTTCCCCCTGCTTGAGTTTCAGACGAGTATTTCCATTTTGTACTGATATCCTACCTTCCGGATATTTTTTCATATTCTGTCTGAAAATATTTTTGTCTGTAAAGGTGATTTGATCATTGAGATAAAGCCATATCTCATCTGAGAACCCGAGTTGAAGATTTGTCTCTGTCGCTTTTTTCGTGGTGATAACAGCTTTTAACCAAACGAGCCTGCGTTTTTCACTACCGCCAAAGCGGCGAGTAAGATTGACCAGTCCATATCTTTCTGCCGCTATTTTTTCTATAAAAGATTCATCTTTTGGTAGATCACGGAAAGTAGTCGGCTCTCTTCCTACTTCTAACACCGTAGGCTCAACCACTGACCAGTTTCTGATATAATTCGATTCATGTCTAGTCAGGTCAGCACCTTCTATTTGCGACAAATTTTCGGTTTCATTGGGTTTTATTTCAATATTACTGATATATGATTCGCCGTCGAAGGCGATACTTCCATCGCTTTCACGACCTTCCAGTTTAGGAATTGTCAGTCGGAGGCTATTATTGACAAATACTTGCATCTGCATGTCCGAAATTACAAGTTTAATATGATTCCATTCTTCTGTTTTAGCTTGTGCAGCAGCCTGATATTGTGGATACATATCCCACATATTAACGCCGTCTAGATAAGGGCAATACTGAATACCCTCATTGGCAAATGGATCCGCCATTTTGGGGACGCGTAGATAAACGATTTCCTGCTCTTTTTCATTTTTTCGATGGAAATAGATCGCAGAGGCAAACTCCTTTTTTGCGGGTATGACATCATACTCGATAGTACCATTTTTGAACATCAAATCGTTAATGACTACTGGGCCAGAGGCAGGTTCTATTTTTATCGCATTACGTCCTTTATGCTTTACAAAATCAACTTTTCCTTTTTGAAAAGTCCATTTTTCCGCGCTTAATGCGATGTGTTTTGCTTCCGATGTTTTGATTTTCTTTTCTTGGGCGTAACTTTTGAATAATACAGTCAAAAATATACCTACTATCAAAATTATTTTTTTCATGTTAATAAAGTTTTTTAATAAATTTAGTGCTTAGACACCGTTTCAGTGCGTGCAACTTCGTGTCAAGTTTATTCAAGTTTGTTCAAGTTGAATTTTTAAATCTAAGCATTTGATATATAGTGAATTATGGTAGATCCGGATCAGTCAGAATTGTTTCTTTTTCTTAAGAAATCACTTGAAAATCAGCTTGAATGGGGTGAAACGTCTGGTTGGAGCACTGCTGATTTTGAAAGGCTTTCGGAAAAAATTCAGCGCGAAACAGGAGTAATGCTTAGCGTTTCTACGCTAAAACGGGTTTTTGGTCGGGTTGACTATCAAAGCACACCCGCTATGACGACCTTGAATACAATGGCGCAGTTTATTGGTTATGAAGACTGGCGGAGCTTTCGCAACGCCTGTATCCAAAAACGGTCTTTGCAAGATGATGCTCCTAAAAAAGCAGTTTTTGAAAACCTAGTGGTAAGCGGTAAAAAATATGAGTATTTATTTTTTAAGCTTGTTTTAGGTGTTGTAATGCTAGCCTTGATGGGATTTTTTACCAATAGGTTTATTCTTAAAAAACAGGAAGTTAATAATGCCGATTTCCATTTTTCATCAAAGACAATGTTGACACAAGGCTTGCCCAACTCGGTCGTATTTGATTATGATGCTTCAGCGGCGAACAAGGAAGATGCTATATTTATTGCGCAAAGCTGGGATACGAGTCGCAAAATACAGGTGGACAGGGATGGTAAACATCACTCTGCCATATACTATTATCCAGGATATTTTCGGGCAAAATTGATGATTGGAAATAAAATTGTCCGTGAACATGATATACAAATCAAAACAGATGGATGGTTGGGCTTGATAGCCGGCGATGGAGGCAAAGAACCTTTGTATTTCAAGAAGTCTGATATTATAAAGTCCGATGAGATTGCGCTTAGTGAGAGTCTGTTAAAAAGCTATAAGATGGATTTCTTACATGGTGCCCTTCCAATAAGACTTTACAACCAAAAGGATAAAACGGGAATTATGACCAATAATTTTAGTTTTGAAACCGATGTAAAGACGGGGCCAAGTACCGGCGGCAATATGTGTCAGCGTGTAGAAATACTGTTGCAGTCTAAAAACGATATTATTATTGTTCCACTTGTGAATACTGCATGCATTGGGGACATTGCCCTTACTGCGGGCGGTTTTTATACCGATAGCAAACGGGATGACCTCAGTGGATTTGGTTGTAATCTCTTGTCATGGAATAAATTGAAAATAGACTGTAAAAATCAACAAATCAGATTTTGGATTAATCATAAACTAGTATACAGCACCATAATCAAAAATGTACCTACTGAGATAGTAGGTGTACAGTATCGCTTTAAGGGAGCTGGTTTTGTTAGAAATACGCGTTTAAGAGGCTTAGGTAATAGGGAGATTATTTTTTGATCTCCGCCTACTTAAGTGATTAAGAACTTCCTATCCGGTTGAAAGTAATGGTAGCTCCTGCAGGAACATGGCGGATCCCAACTGAAGCGGAGGTGAACACATTGATGGATCATACAGGACCCAATGGTGTTGATAATCCTCATAATGTGAATAGCTGGGATCCTGCGCACTATATTGATACATTTGATGGAGGTACATCGGCGACTAATTTAGGAATGTTTTTCAAGACGCAAAATAATCCGGGAGTGAATCGGCATCATTTTTTATTCTTTGTTTTTGCCGAGGCTTATCATAATGAAAATACGCCGGGACCTTCAATTGGAAGAGAAGGAAATTATCTTGTTACAGGCACGACGGGTGGATTTAGGGAATTCCATATGACAGGCGTTGCTGGAGATGTAGGATATAGTGTTGCTGTTGGCCAGGCTGATCCCAATTCCGCGTACCAAATTCGTTATGTAAAAGAGTAGATTTTTGAACCAATATCTATTGAAATTATTTGCGCACAACCAATTTATATGTATAAATGAATCGTCGCTTTCAATGTAAAGTAATTTCTTAACAAATGGTAATTGTGGAGTGCTTCATTGGGCAGAACTTTATAAAAAAAAGTTATGGACACAAAGAAAGTATTACTGACGGGCATCACCGGTTTTTTAGGCGCCCATACCGCGATCCACTTGTTGAATAAAGGTTATCAAGTGATTGGAACCCTGCGTAAGGAAGAGAAGATCACATCGATTAAACAGGTGATCGGGCAGCATACCGCTCACTTGGATAAATTAAGTTTTGCGGTGGCTGATTTAAACGACTATAGTATCTGGAATGACCTTGCTCAAGGTGTTGATTTTATTCAGCATATAGCATCGCCCTTCCCTGCGACACTGCAAAAAAATGAAGATGAACTTATACTGCCGGCTAAAAACGGCACTTTAAATATCCTAAAAGCCGCCGCACACAACCAAGTTGCGTGAGTGGTGATGACTTCTTCGCTCGCCGCTGTCGCCTATGGACGGTCAGTGAAAGACCCCAATAAAGTTTTCACTGAAAAGGACTGGACCGACAGCAACAGCAAAGGAGATCTAACCCCTTATTATAAAAGCAAGGCGATCGCAGAAAAGGCGGCCTGGGATTTTATTGAAAACAATCCGAACTCCTTCGAATTAGTCACTGTTTGTCCTGGCGCTATTCTAGGGCCAGTTATCGAAAAGGACTACGGTACTTCGGCAGAGATCATTGTCGTTTTATTAAGTAGAAGTTATCGCGCTTTACCAAAGATTGGTTTTGATATCGTCGATGTACGATCCGTAACTGATTTGCTTATTCGAGCGATGGAATACCCACAAGCGGCGGGAAACAGGTATATTGCTTCATCAGGATATTTAACCCTTAAGAACGTTGCAATTATTCTTAAGGAACAATTTCCGGAACGAAAAATTCCTACGGCAGAATTTCCTAACTTTATAACAAGAATGCTCGCCCAAGTTAGACCAGAGTTAAAACCAGTTCTGTTGGAAATGGTCAGAAGAAAAACAGATATTAGTAGAGCGACCAATGAACTGGGATGGCAACCAATTGGGATTCGGGAGGCTGTTATCGCCTGCACAGAGAGTTATCAACAGTTTTTCGAGGAAATATTCTAAACATATTTGGCAAGCCACACGTGTCAAAAATTTCCCTACAATAAGGAAATTGGCAAGTTGATATTATTTCTCGTGGAATTCGAAGAGGATATAAATGCTTTTTTGTCAATAGCTCGATTAAAAACCGATTACTGTCAATTAAAAGATTTTGAATCATAACTAGATAGCATCTAATTTTTTATTATTCATTTTAAACTTCAGGGATCAATTTCTCCTACAACGATCTCGACCAAGCTATTGAGCAATGAAATCTTGAGTTGCTGCCCACTATAGTCCTTACATTCATCATCAATGTGCAGCTCTGTTCCCTGCCATTCCATAGATATCCGGTTGGCTCTAATGGGTTTGATATTAAAGTCCACATTTTTTTCATTCAATAGCCCATCTATATAGTCAACCAGTTCCTGACGCTGATCGGTGGTCACGATTACAATATCAAATTGTCCATCTCCGGGGTCCGCATCTTCAGCTAACACCAGTCTAGGTCCCATGCTAGCAATGTTCATGACTTCAACCATGATGCATTCCGCTTTAATGTTACCGGCAGCGGTCGCAAGATTAAGCACTTTTCCCGGAAATGTCAAAGCTAGCTTTTGAAGCTGCTGGAGCGCAATCCTGATCTCATCATCAGCACTGGCAGCGTGCGTGTTTTTTTTGTCCATTTTCTCCATTAGTATAGGAAATACACCAAAACCAATAGATTCTATAAAATGGAGCGGCTTTCTGCTTAAACCTGTCATCATTCCGACATCAAATTTTTTAAGCTGAAAATTTTTCCATAGATGCATGGCCTGTTTACAGTCCAAAGGGATACCTAAAGAATTGGCAATATTATTTGCTGTGCCTTGAGGTAGGATAGCAATCGGTCTTTTGAATCGTAGTTTTTTTTCCAACAGTGCCATAATGGTCATTTTTATGGTACCATCACCTCCGGCCAAGGCAATGAGATCTGTCTCTGGATGGATCTTTTTGACAGCATCTTTTTTTGTAACTACCGTGCAACGGTGCCCAAGGTCTTCGATCAGCTGACATAGTTCGTCTTTGCTTCCATTGTCTTCATCCCCAGCAGCGGGATTATGCACTAGCCTTACCTTTTTGCCATGTTCTTTCATATCACCTGAACAAAGCGTACGTGAGATTGGTTTTCATATAAAAGGTACAACTATGAATATACTTATTACAAATGATGATGGTATCTATTCGCCGGGCATAGCAGCACTAGCGAAAACCGCGAAGCAGTTTGGTACCGTTAGGATTGTTGCGCCAGATGTAGAACAGTCATCTATGGGACATGCTATCACCCATTCCCGGCCCCTAAGCTACCGAAGCGCGCCTATTACCTTTGAGGGAATTGATGCTTTTAGGGTTAATGGGACACCGGCGGACTGCGTGGCATTGGGACTACATATGTTTCCCGATACACAGGTGGTTCTTTCTGGCATCAACATGGGCCCTAACCTAGGGAATTCCATGTGGCACTCCGGTACCCTTGCTGCAGCAAAACAGGCTATGCTCCTCGGTATTACCGGTATCGCTCTAAGCACACCTGTTGGCAAGTCGGAACCAGATTTTGAAGGGCTATCTGAATGGACAGCTGATGTCCTCAAGATCTTGCTTAACAATAAGGGACCGGCTCTGTATAATGTAAATTTTCCGCCAAAACCCAAGGGAATCTCGTGGACTAGGCAATCGGTACGGCTCTACGATGGCAACGTAGTGCCCGGTCAGGACCCTATGGGAAGAAAGAATTATTGGATTACAGTGATACCACTTGAACCAGCAGAGGAAGGGACAGATCGTTGGGCGGTAGAAAATAAACTGGTATCAATTACACCCTTACGGCTGGATCTGACTGCGCATGACGAGCTTTCCGCCAGATTGGCGAGTCAAGGAAAATGAGATGAAGGATAAAGCATATGAAAAGAAGAAAATTTTTGGTACAGGCCAGCCTTGCAGGCGCAGGCTTTGCACTGAGTGCAGCGACACCTGATATTTTGTTAACAACATCAAAAGAACATAAGATGACAACACCTGAAAATTTAACACAGAAGAAGCGATTTCGTCCTACCGATAAAGCTGGACTTGGCGGGGTAGCATTGGGTAACGGATTTCAGTACAACTCAGATCTTGAATGTCTACAGACGGTAGAGGCCGCATGGAATGCTGGGATACGTTTATTTGATACCTCCCCTTGGTATGGTCTGGGTATTAGTGAACGTAGAATGGGCTTATTTTTAAAAGACCAACCACGTGACAGCTTTACACTTTCCACCAAGGTAGGACGAATTTTAGTGCCAGAAGAGAATTTTACAAAGGAACAATTACTCTGGAAAGGGAAGCTAAATTTTGGTTATCAATATGATTATAGTGCTGCAGGCGTGAGACGAAGTGTAGAGGATAGCTTACAGCGGTTGGGGTTATCGTCAATAGACATTGTATTTATTCATGATCTTTCGCCAGATAATGGCGATATGAAAGACAACTATGCGCAGTATTTCGAACAAGCGATTAAAGGAGCAATGCCCGAACTAACTAAAATGAGAGAGGAGGGGCTAATCAAAGGCTGGGGTCTCGGGGTCAATACCGTAGAGCCTATGTTGCAGACATTGGAGGTTGCAGATCCCGATATCTTTCTCTCGGCCTGTCAATATTCATTGATCAAACATGACGATGATCTGAATAAAGTTTTCCCAAAAGTGGCTGAACGGGACGTATCGATTGTTGTAGGAGCTCCTTTATGCGCTGGATTTCTGTCCGGTAAAAACCGTTATCTGTATGATGGTAAATTCCCTGCCGGAGTTAAAGAAAAGCTCAATGCTTTACAGCGGGTTGCAGCGAATCATGCGGTAGACCTACGGACTGCAGCCTTACAATTTGCTGCTGCACCAGCCGAAGTATCCGGCGTGATACCCGGCGCACATACCGCCGAGCAGGTGGTTCAAAATGCTCAATCTTTCAAGACTAAGATAGCAGCTAGCTTTTGGGAGGAATTAAAGCATGAAAAACTAATAGAAGAAAATGCGCCGGTACCAAAGGCTTAATATATTAAATAGAAAATAAGGTGCGATATGCGCATCCTTATTTTCTATTTAAATTTTATGATTAAAATCCCTAGAAAGACTTCCATCATAGCGGTACGTATGATTGGAGACCCAAACCAAAGACCTCCATCCTTAACTTTACTCGGGCAGTATTGATGTTGTTGATCCTAAAAGTTTAATTTTTATATAGTAAGACTACCATTTTATTATGGCAAACTAAGCTTTTTATGTCATTTTATTGTCATCTTATTTGGTGGTTCAAAAAAAAACTGCGTTTAAATGATACTGACAGGCTTGTAGTGGTTGTGCTACAGTGAATTCTCTTTTTTTTATCAAATTTTGTTTCACTATGAAAAACTAATTTAAACACTATGTGGGACAAAAAAAAGAGAATTCTTGTTGTCGAAGACAATGAGATTCTGTTGAGTACAATGCAATTTGTTCTTTTACGGGAGGGGTACGACCTGCTACTTGCCAAATCTGGCAAGGAAGCACTTTCTTTAGTCTCGGACGAATCAATTGATTTGGTTATTACTGATCTGGCACTACCTTTCGCCAACGGTTTTGAAATTATAGATCGGATCAGAAAGAGCAATACCAATAACCAGGTACCAGTTATTATTATTTCTGGATATCGTGATGATAACAGTATTGTGGAGGGTTTTGAAGTTGGCGCAAATGATTATATCAAAAAGCCAATATCTCCCTCTGAGTTAATTTCACGTGTACGTTTGCGAATCGGCCATGCTTAGTACGTTAGAGCATATCATCCGTGATATTCGCGCCTTTTTTGAAGGCGATTACTGGCCTATATTTGTTGTCATTGCCTTGATCTTGAGCGTATTGTTTTGGACTGCTTGCCTTATTGGAATCGTTATTTTTTATTATCGTGATTATCGGTATCGGACAGCCTATTCCGGCATCTACCCGGCATTAAGGGATTTTATCTACGAACAAGTTCTTGTAGAAAACCGGACCAACCATTTTCCGGTCGATAAATTGGGACTGGATTTGCATAATAAGCTTGTGAGTAAGGTTGTGCGTCATATTTTACACGATTTTATCTTCACAATTGGAGGAGAGAAAGGCAGGAGTATGCGAAACCTTTTCAATGAACTGGGCTTTGATAAAGAAGCACAATATGAAATTAGACATTCAGCGACAAACGTAGTTACAACGGTGAGATCCTTGGCTAATCTGGCCTTGATGAAGGTATCGATTCAGGACAAGATTCTGGAACAGTTGCTGAAAAGTCCTCAGGTTGAAATCCGTGTTGCAGCATCTAAATACCAATTGCAGGTGCACGGAGAGCAAGCTTTTGACAGGATATTTAATGGACTGTATGGGATCAGTCAACTTCATGCGCTTGATATCTTTCAGACAATTGTCCAGGGGGAATATTTTGGTAATTATATTTTTTCACAATGGTTGGATGTTTCAAAATCCTCTGAAGTTAACAGCTTGATAATGGACCTAATGGTTTATTATCAGGAGTTAAACGAAGCGGGGCTTTGGAAGTTAATTATTGCCAATAAAGAATCAAAAACCGCTTTAAAAGCCGTTAACTCTTTGGGGAAACTATTGGCAAAAGATAGTGAGGAGCGATTGCAGGAGTTATATACGGAAAAAAGCAGCCTGGCAGCTAAGCTCGAAATACTGAAGGCACTCGGCCGTGTTGGACAAGGAAAGTCAATTGATTTTCTGAACGGATTGTTTATGGATACCAATATGCCATTAAGCCTGCGAAAACATGCTTATCGTTCATTGGTCGCTCAAAAACCTTATAGTACGGCGCTGTTGCGAAAAATTGAGGAACAGGTGGATGACGAAGAAAGCAAACTCGTTCGTTCCATTAATCATCCGATGGTCCATTACATTTAAATGAAAGGTTTGATATGACACATTTTATTTCTTCAGTAGAATTTCTATTTGGATTGTACTGTCTGCTACTTTTAGTTGTCTATGTGATGCTGTTTCGGATGTCATCGCTCTCGATCCGCAGGAATCTCCAAAGGCGCAATTCCAGAAGAATTCAAACATTAATGGAATCTGAGATTGCGCCGGGAGTCAGCATTGTCGCACCTGCTTATAATGAATCAGTGACTATTGTAAATAATGTGCGTTCACTGATGACGCTGTTTTATCCCAGATATGAGGTCGTGATCGTTAACGACGGTAGTAAAGATGACACTTTAGCAAAGCTGATCAAAGAATTCGATCTTGTGGCGGTCGATTTTCTGGTCGATTATTTAGTTCCTTGTAAAGAGATAAAAACCATTTATAAATCGCGCGATATTTCTCATAAACATCTGACAGTCGTTGACAAGATAAACGGCGGAAGTAAGGCTGACGCCGTCAATGCAGGAATAAATGTTGCTGCCTTTCCGTACATCTTAAATACAGATGTTGACTGTGTCCTTGCCAATGATACACTCGTGTATCTGATGGAAGCTGTATTGGATGCTAAGGAACGTGTTATCGCCGTGGGGGCCACTTTGCGCATGTCCAACTCGAGCTATGTAGACTCCGGTATGCTGGTTGAAGCAGCTTTACCTAAACCGATTCTGGCCCGATTTCAGGAGATGGAATATATCCGATCCTACCTACTCGGTAAAATGGGATGGAATTACCTGAATTGTATCCCCAACGTATCCGGTGGCCTCGGCCTATTTGATAAGGAAATTCTTATTGCAGCAGGAGGATACGACCCAAAATCTCTGGGTGAAGATATGGAGATGGTCACTAGGATGTGTATGAAGATGTGTGATAACAATGAAAAATATGAGGTTAAATATATTCCACAGACATTATGCTGGACTGAGGGACCGGACAGCCTGAAAATGCTGACCCGTCAACGGATCCGGTGGGCGAGGGGCCTGATGCAAATTATGCGGACCCATCGCAAGGCTTTTTTGAATCCCAGCTATCGAAAGTTTGGCTTGATCGTATTTCCCTACAACGCCATTTTTGAATTCTTTGCACCGATTATGGAAATTCTGGGTATATTCTTTTATATCTATCTGATCCTGACAAACGGTATCAACTGGCAGATGGCCATTCTTTTACTGGTTTTTGTATATATGTTTTCAGTTTTTTTAACCAGTTTCTCGATTTTATTGGACAATTATGTCTATAAGTATTACAAACGTAGGGAGGATATTATACGCTTATGCCTTACTGCATTTATAGAACCTTTTGTTTACCATCCGATTATTGTATATAGTTCCATTAGAGGATATTTACAAGAGCTTTTTGGTAAAAAACATTCCTGGGGAGAAATGAAACGCAAAGGTACCTTAACACCCGTACCACCGGACGGAGCTAAAAAATAAAGCAATGAACAAGTTATTGATATTATTAGTCGTTTTCTGCCAGTCCTTGTTAGCAGAAACCATCTCCGCACAGGTGGTCTGGCAAAACAAAAAATACGATGTGGATAGTTTGGTGCCTCTAGCAATCAACTACCTGCGTGAAGGGAAGCTAGATCAGTCAGTTATGCTAAGTCGGACGGTATTGGCAAAATACCCCCAGTACACTGATTTTAATTATATCTTGGGATTGAGCTATCAAAAGATGGGACGGGGGGAATGGGCTATTCCATATTTCGAAACCGTAATCGCGAGTGATGCGAAGTATAAAGACAGCTACTCGCCCCTGGCATTATTGTATGAAGTGAACGGCGAAATAGAAAAAGCTAGAAAAATTTGGCAGCAGGCACGCACACGATTTCCTGATGATATGGAGCTGGCAGCAGCCTACCGGGAATTTGAAGCCAGGGGTATAAAAAATTCTATCAACCGAAATATCGACATTTGGTACAAAGAAGGCCGACAATGTATTGAACAGGGAGAGTTGCGAAAAGCTATTGCGATTTCGGACAGTATGCAGCGGGCAGACGCTAGCGATAACCGTTATTTATACCTTCGCTCTAGCGCTTATATGTCTGGCAAGGACTATAATAAAGCCAAAATTGGCTATGAGATGCTTTGGGATAAAGGGGATAGCACACTGTTCATGCGTGAACAGCTAGCAAATATCGCTGCCGCAAATAAAGATTATCACACCGCTTTGGTCTATATGAAACAACTGCAGCGGCAATCACCGCAAGTGGAGCGTTATCGTCAAGAGGCAAAAGTATACCGGGAAAATTTACCCTATAATTCCTATCTCGGATTAAATCATACCCAAAGCGCACAAGATAGGCCCAATGGACACTTTTTTATTTCTGGGGTGGAATATGGGAAGAGTGTAGGCGAAAAGAATATGGTCATTGGCCAGTTTAACTATGGAAATAGAAGGGGTGAAAAGGGCTATCAAGTGGGTGTGGATACTTGGCTGAATTATAGCGCAAAGATATATGCCTACCATCATCTGGCTTGGGCCGATGGTACAGTATTTCCTACCTGGCGGGCTGCATATAGTCTTTATCGGGAGGTTGGCCCCTGGCTTTTTGATGTAGGTGGGCGTTATGTGCGATCGGCCGACCATACCGACAATTATGGAATGGTTGCTTCTGCGGGACGATATTTTGGTTCCACCTTTGTCTATCTCCGAGGGTTTTTATTGCATGATGAACAGCGTTGGAATCAGGCTTACTCACTGGCAGTAAGGCACTACTATAATAATGAAAAGCCTAATTCCTATGTCACCATCATTGGTAATATCGGAACCTCTCCAGATGATCCTTCCCGATATCAGTTTTTAAACAACAGATTTGATTTCTTGTCACGATCAATCAATGCCGGATGGCAACATCGTATCGATAGCTGGGGCTTTACACTCATGGGGGGATGGAGTTATTACAAAGTGGCTGAAAATAGATTTATGAATCAGTATGATCTGAATCTTTCATTAAGGAAATATTTTTAATATGTGGAAGTATATGTTAAGTCTGCTTTTTATGGCAACAATCGCTCAAGGTAAAGAACGGATTACATTGGTAAATGAAGGTGTCTCCAATTATATTATCCGTACCGACCAAAGCAATTCTACCCTGCTTAAAGCAGCACAGGTAATTAATGAGTTTACAAAATTGAGCACGGGCACATCGTTTGAGCTGCAGGCCAATGACGACGATCTTCCAGCAATCATATTGGAGCAGGTGCCAACAGATAAAAAATACCCAGAAGACAGTTATTCGATACAGTTTAATGGGGTTAATATGTATATCAAAGGTAGTGGCCGCGGCGTTCTTTACGGCGCTTATCGCTGCGTGAGAGATGTTATCGGCGCACGGAAATGGTATACCGGCAGGGAGAATACCTTCATTCCTAAGTTATCTTCGTTGGTAGTGGATGCCGATTTTCATATTTTTGCAAAACCCAATTTCAAGTTTCGAGAAGTATATTTCCCAATCGAGCTGGATCAGGAATACCTGGATTGGTATGGTCTTGATAATTTAGAAGAAAAATGGGGCGATTGGGGACATAACTTTAATAAGATATTACCACCATCCGTTTCTTTTAAAGAACACCCCGAATATTACTCCCTCTATAACGGGAAACGACAAGCTACCCAGCTCTGTCTTTCCAATGAAGCTGTTTTTGAACATACCGTTGCATATTTCAGGCAAAGAATGCTTGAAAATCCGCAAGCCAAATACTGGTCGATAGCGCAAAATGACGATATCGGCAGCTGTACCTGTGAACACTGCCAGGTTATTGATAAACGCGAAGGCGGAGCCCAAGGGTCATTGATCCACTTTGTAAATAGGGTCGCCGCTAAATTTCCGGACAAGGAATTTACGACACTCGCTTATTTGCAGACAGCCAATGCCCCCACTCATCTTCGTGTGGCTGACAATGTTTCGGTCATATTGAGTAATATTGATGCGTTTCGTAAAGGAGACATTAGCAATGAACTATCCGCCGCTACATTCCGCAGGCAATTGCGTGACTGGAAATCCAAAGCAGCACATGTCTTTGTATGGGATTATTTAACGCAGTTTACAAATTACTTAGCTCCTTTTCCTATTCAGGGAACTTTTCAGAAAAGTTTGAACTATTTACAGCAACAAGGGGTTGAGGGAGTATTTTTGCAAGGTGGGGGAGCGAGCTACAGTGATATGGCTGAACTAAATGCCTATATTTTGGCTCACCTGGTGTGGGACAGCACGGTCTCCGAAGATCAGCTTATCGATGAATTTGTCAATGGGTATTACGGCAAGGCTGGTCCGGTCATTAAGGCCTACCTCAATGCCCGGCGAAATGCCTTACCCGCAGTCTCTTCCACCTTATCAATCTATGGAAATCCGATTGATAACAGGAAAGATTATTTGAGCCCTGAGAAAATGGATCAATACAGTACCTTACTGGAGAAAGCTGAAATATTGAGTGAAGGTAATCCGCTATTGGAGCAACGTGTCAGAAGATTGGGGCTAGGGCTGGATTATACCTATTTACAACAGGCGCGGTTTTATGGGCCGCGCCAACATGGGATATTTACCGAGGAGAATGGGAAGTGGATCGTAAGGTCAAGTGTACGAGGCAAGCTACGACAGTTTGTTGAAGATGCAAAGAAACTAGGCGTGATAGAGCTTGCCGAGGGCGGTGTCTCTCCAGATCAATATGCAGCAGAATGGGAAGGTATATTTAGTGCAGGACTGCGTGCGAATAAAGCCTCTGAGGTAAAAATGACGATGAAATACCCTTTTGATCCATCGTTCCCTGCTAATGGTCCAGCTACTTTAACCGATAGTGTACCCGGCTATCTCGATTATAGCTATAATTGGCTATTATGGAGTGGAGAATCAATGGATATTGATTTTACATTCGAAAAGGTAAAAAAGGTGGATACCCTGGAACTCAGTTTCCTTCAAGATGCGCGGCATTGGATTTTTCCTCCCAAAGAGCTCCGTATTACGGCTTCAAAAGATGGAGAAAATTTTAAAGAGTTGCTTTCTTACAAAATTGAAGATATAGATGAAGATTATACAGTGCAGAAAGTCAAATTTAAAGCCCCAATAAGAGATGATGTTAAAATAATTCGTGTTCATGCCCTTCCATTCGCTTCCCTACCAGAATGGCGCTATCATCCCACGCGGAAGGTTTCCATTGCCTGTGATGAAATTTGGATGGATTAATAACATTGGTTACTACCTTTTTTTTATTGAGGATTTTGAACTTTAAAAACCAATCATGTAATCCATAATGAGGATGAGGCTTTGCTAATAGCGCGAACTGCAGAATTTCCGATCATGTATTAAATTGGATAATAATCCCGTCTTTTCATTATATAACTTGTGGTCTTTAGCATAGATCCTTTTCAATCTCAAGGGTTAACCATCACAAGTGAATTGTATTTCATTTTCACGGGCTATTTTTAAGAGTATTTCATCCGGCAATCAGCTTTTTCAAGGGGCAATACAGGCTGGATTTCCATGGGAAATTTTCTCTGTAAAGGAAACTATTTGATATAAGTCTAATATCATAAAATTTCGTTTTTTGACACGCCGTCAGGGTTTTAAACATGCTGAAGCATCTGTTTGCCCAAACTCAGATCAGCTACAAGTTAATACCCTTAGATTAGGGATCCCGATGCTTCAAAGTTGTTGCACCGACCACCAGAGCGGTTATCTAATATCCAATTATTGCGATTTAATATTATATAAAAAATTAAAGTATGACTATTTAGCTCTAAAGATGGGGATTTGGGGGGATTTCAATCAATCGATACCCCTCTTCAACAAGAGATTTTCTAAGTGAATCGTCGGGTTTTTTCTTAAAAATGGCGATAGCAAGTGTTTGGCTCGGCAATATCCCGAGAGTAGACAAAAAATCACGAATTTTCTTTTTCAAAAGAATCTTTCTGAAAGCTCGCGTTCTTTTATTTGCGCTGATCTCTTCGCTACCGGGAAACCAAAAGTTGGGATTAATTCCCTTGATCGCTATCATAGGTAGATTAAGTCCTGCGGCAAGTTTTTCAAATTCCCTTTCAGAGACTTTATATACGAAATTCCCGACCTTCTCAAAAGAAAATCTATTTTTCCAGATCTTATTGATTATTCTGTCATTGATCTTTCCCAATTGATTGGCAAGGAACAATAAAATTGGCATTTTAGAAATAGGATCCTGCGGTTCAATGATCACAATGGCTTGTCTAGCCACTCGTATCATTTCGTAGAGCGCAGCATAGGGGCGCGGAAAATGATGGTAACTTTCCTTACAGAGTATATAGTCTATACTATTGTCTTTAAATGTTAACGATTCTGCATTCTGTGCGCAGTATGCTTTAATAAAACCTGTTTCTTGGGATACTTTGAGAAAGCTATCGTCTAGGTCGCTTGCCGTTACATTTTCAATACCCTGATCTATCAGATGCCGTGCATCATGGCCATAAGCATCACCAATGGTCAGCCAGTGAGTATTCTTTTCTTGGGTGAAAGGATCTAAACATCTAAAGAAAAGGTTCTGTAGCCAGTGGTTTATACTCCCATCGTAATTCTTTAAGGTTTCGAGTATTTTTATTTTCTGGGTTCTTTCTGGATAGAGTGTGCTATACCATTTTGCATGCCGTGTATAGCTATCTTCATTAAAGCCCTTATTTTCTTTAATTTTAATATTGTTATTCATATCTAAGTTTATCGTACGTTTCTTTGCTCAAAGAAATAAGTCTCCAGGCTTGTTGACTTATTTAAATTAACGAATAATTATTTATAGACGCTACAGGCTAGAAAATAAATACAAACAATTTACATATACTTACATTTTGGCAACAATCATCGACAGATATTGTGGAGCGTACATTTCAATAAGAGGGAGAAGGTTCAAAAGAGTTTATGAAGGAAAAAAATCACGGCTCTTTTTTAGTGAATAGTTTGTCATTTATAGTAATTTAGGAAAATCAACCTTAAGTCCTTAATATGAATATTTTAATTATTTATAGTCATCCAAGTAGAGAATCCTATACTTTCGAGATATTGAATCAATTGAAAAATATGTTTAACGCGCAAAATTGGCACGTTGATGTCTCTGATTTGTATGCGAATAACTTTCAAAGTGTAATGACTGCCGAAGAGTACGAAAGAGAAGGGAAATCAAATACAACTTTACCAATCCCCCAAGATGTACTCGAAGAGCATCGAAAGATAGAAAACGCAGACTGTGTTATCTTTCTTTACCCACTTTGGTGGAGTGACTGCCCAGCAATGATGAAAGGTTGGTTTGATAGAGTATATTCCGTTGGTTATGCTTATGGACAAAAGCCCGACTTACCGAAAATGAAAATCATCAAGTATGGAGCCGTTATCTGTACTGCAGGTCACCCCAACAATTTTTTGAATGAAATTGGTATTGCACAAAGCATGGAGAAAGTAATGCTTGAGGATAGATTAGGAAAACGCTTTCAGCACAAAGAAATGCTAGTACTCGGAGGGACATTGGAAATTGATAAAGTGAAGGAACATCACCGGAATGAAATTAACGCATTAGTCAAAAAGATAAAGCTTGTAATACATGGAGCACTTTAACAGGCAATAGTTTGTTCTAGCTTTTTTCAAATACCGCAAGACAAACAAGCAAATCGAAGAGGAGAGCTTTGCCCAAGGGCCCTTAGGTATCACTGTAACGGCCGTATTAATATTTATTATTGGCATTATACTGAGTTGGTATCTTATAGATAGTTTGTAGAATAACATAGTTAGTCTTAGTATGCTATGCTATTAGCAATGTCCTTTACGGAGGACTTATATCTTAATTTAAACAAGTATCCTTATTCCACAACGGTATACAAATTCTTCAGCACCTGCTGGAGTGCTTTCATCAAAAAATCTATTTCTTTGAAATCGAGCGACGAGAAACCAAGTCTGATGTGGTTCATTGTCTTATTATCGCTGAAAAGAATGTTGTCATTTAAGGAAACCCCTATTTCCTTTAAACCAGCAACGATCTCATGTACATCATACTCCTTATTGAAGTTGATCCAGATCGCCATTCCCCCTGCAGGAACCTGAAAGGACAGTTGACCATCGAAGAGAAGTGCTAATTTTTTACACATATAATCCCTTCGTTCCTTATACACTTTGGTCGATTTTCGTAAATGTCGCTCAATAGCTCCATTCTCAAATAATGTTGCTATAGCCTGCTCCATCATAATATCCCCCCTGATATCAATGTGCTTGCGGATATATGTGATCGCATTGATTAAATCGCTGGTGCCAACAACATAGCCTAAGCGCAATGAGGCTGAAAAGTTCTTAGAGATGCTTCCTATGTAGATTATTCGTCCTTTATGGTCATAACTTGCCATCGGTAAATGCGGGGCTGAAAGATAATGAAAGTCATAATCATAGTCATCTTCGATAATAATAAAATTATATGTGTCTGCTAATGATATTAATTTTAATCTTCGGTCGGGACTTAAAGTTACAGTGGTTGGATAATGATGATGTGGAATAACGTAAACAGCTTTTATCTTTTTTGTAAGGCATATTTCCGCTATTTGATCGACGTCAATTCCATATTCATCCACAGTAACCTCAATTACGCATGCACCAAGCATGGTAAAGGAAGATTCGGCAAGTGCATATCCAGGGGTGCCAACGATAAAGATGTCACCTTCATTGATGAGTGCTTTACTCACCAAGTAAATGCTCATCTGTGCACCGTTGGTCATCAAAATATTAGATTCCGATAGATTAATCGCTCTGGAGCTCGAAAGATGTGACACCAAGGCACCCTTTAGATTTGAATCATACAAAGTAGTTCCAATCTTGATAATGGTTTTAAATGGAAGCATCTGGACTATCTTAATTTTTCAATCTGTCACCTAAATATAGTCCAAACTGAACTTATATTTGAAAAAAATATCAAATGGAAAAGAGAAAATTTTTAAGTGACGCCGACCCAGTGGCATTTCGTGTGATGCTTGGATTTGAGAAATATCTATCCGAAAGTTCATTGAATAAAATCCACGCAGAATTGATCAAAATCCGCGTATCGCAGATTAATGGTTGCACCTATTGTATGGATAAACATATTCAGGACGCCCTATCTCTTGGCGAAGACGCTCGACGGATATTTGTCCTGTCAAATTGGAGAGAAACACCGTTCTTCTCAGAAGAGGAAAAGGCCATCTTGGCATTAACGGAACATATGACCCTTATCTCTCAGCAGGGCGTTCCTGACGAAGTGTATAATAACGCCTTGGTTCTCTTGGGCCAACAATACCTAACAGAGGTTATGATGGCCATCATTGCGATGAATGCGTGGAACCGTGTTGGAATAACAACTGGTCGTGAACCCCAATGAGAAATAAGATGAGTTCAGAAATAACTTATAAAACAGCTATCATTCCACCTTTTGATCAGATTATTGCGCTTTACTTGGAATCAGGTCTAAAATGACCTATCCAAGACAAAGAAAGAATGGAAAAGATGTTTTTCAATTCCAATCTTATTATTACTGCTTGGCATAATGAGCTTCTGGTTGGAATATCAAGAGCAATGAGCGATGGCGGTTATTGGTGTTAAAAATCTAAAAAATGCTTTTGGTATTGATAGATATGTGCTTATTTAGCGTTTAAAAATATAATATCTAACCAAATGCTTACTACCGCATTGTCATCTCGGCAATATGGGGTCCCTAAGATGTAAAGGATCTTTTCCGTTTCCTAACCTGATGAATTGTACTTCCAAGTGAATCTGTTGGACAGACAAGACATGGGTCGGTATCATTCAATATTTTTCTACTGCTGCATAAGCAACATAATCTTTATGGTGCAGCTTGCCTGGTGATTCAAGTATACAATAATTTATAAATGCAACTAAATTGCTTTTGTTAATTATTGTTCCTAATTTAGCTTTTAAATCAAAAGACAATGAGCGCAATTCCTAAAAACTTTGAAGACTGGAAATGGTGTATCGAGAAAAGATGCGGTATTCCATTAACCGTAGAATTTGCCAAAAGCCGATTGGCTGTTTATGAAGATTATTCAAATGCCGAAACTCAGCGTTTTGCTGCTAACTATGGAACAGAACATCTTGAGAATATAAAGATTTGGATGAAAGTTATAGTGACATTGGGAGAAGGAAAAAAATAGAATTTAATTTAGGTCATATGAAAAGAAAACTACCAGTCACGGTGTTAAGTGGCTTTTTGGGTGCAGGCAAAACATCCTTGCTGAACCATGTATTGCATAACAAGGAAGGGAAGAAGGTTGCCGTAATTGTTAATGATATGAGTGAAGTAAACATCGATGCGCAATCTGTTGAACGTGAAAATGTCCTTTCGCGGACCGAGGAGAAACTTGTTGAAATGAGTAATGGATGTATATGTTGCACGTTAAGAGAAGATCTAATGATCGAAGTCGAGCGTTTGGCTAAAGAAGATCGGTTTGATTATCTTTTGATTGAAAGTACAGGGATCTCGGAGCCAATTCCCGTTGCGCAGACATTCAGTTACGTTGATCCGAATAATGATATTGATCTTTCATCATTCAGCTATATCGATACGATGGTTACTGTAGTAGATTGTTTCAATTTTTCCAGAGATTTTGGTAGTTCAGAAACGTTGTTAGATAGAAAGCTGGCAGATGATGATATGGATAATCGAACTATTGTAAACTTGTTAACCGATCAAATAGAATTTGCCAATGTCATTGTGTTAAACAAAGCAGACCTTGTATCCGAGGAAACAATAGGTACTTTAGAAGCGGCAATTAGTAAACTTAATCCGGGTGCCAAGCTTATCCGTACCCAATTTGGCCAAGTTGATCCAAAAGATATTATGGGAACGGGTATATTTGACTTTGATGAAGCTTCTTCCTCTGCAGGTTGGTTAAGAGAGCTGGAAGTAGATCATGTTCCCGAAACGGAAGAATATGGGATTTCATCATTTGTTTTTCGCTCCCAGCGACCTTTCCATCCGCAACGGTTGCACCGTTATTTAAACGAACATTATCCTCATAATATCATACGTGCTAAAGGCCTATTTTGGCTAGCATCTAGACCAGATATTGCAATCAGTTTTAGCCAAGCTGGAGGAAGCGTCCGATTGGAAAGTGCCGGTTCATGGTGGAGTAGCATGCCCGAAGAAATGCGGTATCAATACCCAATTTATCCCGAAATAAGAACTGATCTATTAAAACGTTGGCATTCCGAATGGGAGGATCGTAAGAATGAATTGGTTTTTATAGGGCAACACTTAGAGAAAGAAAAATATCTTAAAGAGCTGGAATCTTGTTTATTGACTGAAGATGAGGCTGACGATTGGCGTTTCACTTGTTGGAAGGACGAATTTCCTAAAAATCTCTAACAATCGTTTTCCCTCCTTTATAGCGTCAGTAAATAGGTTGATTATATAAGTGGGGCACAAGTAAATTTACAGTTGCCCCCTTAATCTAAACCAATACTGGAGTGATTTTTAAAATCTTCCATAAAGATTTTAAAATGCTAGTCATGCACATTCACCTTCAACGCGGTTAAGCCCGCACATAAATCAACGTTTCATTTTAGGATTTGGATTTTAGGCACTGACCTTCTTATCAAATCAGACTCTAATTCTTTTTGCAACTTTGTGTATTTTATAAATTATTTTCACTACTTTTGTTGCAACTAAATTGCAAATGGTTTTTTGACAATCTCACAAATATTAATGAACAGATCTTTTTTATTTTTTTCACTCTTTTTTATTCATGGAAGTTTTCTAACGCTATATGCACAGGAAAAATTAAAAAAGGAAATAGATCTACAGGAAGTCATGGTAGACGGCAAGCGCTATAAGAATGCGATGGAAGGGCCTTTATCGGTAAACTATATTCACATTGATTCTTTACAAAAATTCCAGGGCGGTAGTTTGATGCAGACATTGAGTAGAATTCCAGGGGTAGGATCTATAGGCATCGGTGCGAGTCAATCGAAGCCTCAAATTAGGGGGTTGGGTTTTAATCGAGTAATAACCGTAGAAAATGGCGTAAAGCATGAAGGGCAACAATGGGGATTGGATCATGGTCTTGAGATAGACCAATACAGTATCGGCTCCGCTGAGATTATTAAAGGCGCCACATCTTTTATGTACGGGTCAGACGCGATTGGCGGAGTTATTCGTTTATCCTCTCTCAAAGAAACCCAAGAGGATGGTTTAAAAGGAAGTCTTAATCTTATTGCAAAGTCTAATAATAGTACACTTGGGAGTTCAGTCCAATTTGTTGGTAAAGAAGGGAAATTTGTCTTCGGTGGTGGGCTTACCCATCTAAATTATGGAGACTACCGCGTTCCAACCGATACGGTCTATGTCTATAATTACGCTGTAGGCTTGAAGGACAACTATGTGAGAAATACAGCCGGAAGGGAAACTGATTTTCAAATAAAAGGAGGATATGTAACTGAAAAATTCTCTTCGATATTTTATTTAAGCAGTTATGATACCAAGATCGGTTTTTTTGCCAATGCACATGGTCTTGAGCCAAGAGGGGTAAATACGGCTTTGTATGACAAATCAAATAGGGATATCCTCTATCCAAGCCAGAAAGTAAATCATTTTAAAGTTATCAATAGAAATTATATTGAAAAAGATGATCAAAAAATATGGATAGATATCGGCTATCAGCGAAATAAGAGGAAGGAGTTTAATCACTACGTTGCCCATGGCTACATGCCTGCTATCTTTCCTGATAATATGGGTATTCCAGAAGACCTAGAAAGATTGTACGATAAAGATATATACAGTATCAATGTAAAAGATCAATTTACCAAAGGATCACATCAGATTACTTTAGGTGGGAGTGGTGAAATCCAGGATAATAATATTGGCGGTTGGGGCTTTCTTATTCCAGAATACCGTCAACGCTCTGCAGGCGCTTTCGTGCACGACCAATACGGCATTGATAAAAATACAATACTATATGCGGCATTGCGATATGATTATAATCACAACCAAAGTAAAGCCTATCGTGATTGGTTTGAATCCGAGACAGCAGATGGGACTAAGGAGAAGATTTTAAGAGCTGACAATATCTCGAAAACGTTTAATAGTCTGGTTTGGGGACTTGGGGTTGCAAGACAATTTGGAGATATCGAAACCAAGTTCAATGTTGGGAAGAGTTTCCGGAATCCTGCAACTCAGGAGTTCGCGTCAAACGGTGTTAATTATCATTATTACAGTTATGATATAGGAAATAGAAATCTTTCCCCTGAGCAATCCTATCAAGCAGACCTCTCAATAGGTTGGAGAAGAGAAACGGCCGATATCACGTTGACACCATTTTATAATTATTTTTCAAACTACATTTATCTCAATCCAACATCCCGTTTTGATCAATTTCACGGAGCTGGCAACCAGATTTTCGAATATTCAGAGAGTAAGGTCCGGCGATTTGGAGGGGAAATTAATGCCAACTTTCGTTTGGCTAAGAACTGGAAGTTAGCGCTCTTGGGCGAGTATGTCAAATCAAAGCAGCTCTCAGGTGCTAAGAAAGGGTATACCTTGCCTTTTTCTCCAGCGCCCTCCGTTTTAATCGGCTTGGATTGGTCTCCCAAAATAAGTCAATATTTAAATAGTGCATATTTCGCTATTGATTTCAAATGGACGGCGGAGCAGAATAATATCGTACCCCCTGAAGATAAGTCACCCAGTTATACACTTTTCAATCTTAGGGCAGGAACAGATTTAAAGTTGAACAACTCAGTTGTTCAACTTAGATTTCAGATTCAGAACCTATTAGATACTAAATATATGGATCATACGAGCTTTTATCGTCTTATAGCACTCCCCGAGCAGGGGCGGAATATCGTTTTATCAGCACGTGTACCCTTTGGAAAAAATTAATAAACTAAATAATACTATGAATAGAATTAGCAGATCCTTATTGACGTTATTTTTTTTAACATCGGTAATAGCTTGTAAAAAAGACAATGAGCGTATAGATGAGGAAAAACCAAAGATAGATTTGACAGCAGAAAGTGCTTTTCCTAAGCAATGTAGCCAGATTAAACGGGGCGAATCTTTCAATTTCCAGATGCATTTATCTGATAATGTTGCCTTAGGGAGTTACAGCATTGATGTGCATAATAATTTTGACCATCATTCTCATTCTACAGAAGTTGAAGAATGTACGTTAGACCCAATAAAGAAACCTGTTAAACCATTTTCGATAGTAAAAACTATGGATATACCAGGGCAACCTAAAGACTACGTTGCTCAATTGAAAATTGATGTTCCGCTGGATATTGATCCCGGTAATTACCATTTTATGGTGCAAGTTACCGACCAATCGGGGTGGAGTACCCAACGAGGGATAAGTATTCGAATCACAGAGTAAATTTTGGAAATAATAAATTAATACATTTTTAAACTAAATTCTTTTTAAATGAAAACTACAAAAATTGGTTTTATTGCGCTTTTTACTATGCTCTTCTTCGGATTGTTGTCATCCTGTAAAAAGGATGATGATATTCCAGCATTAGCAAAGCCAGAGATTGGTACGATGGAAATCGGTACTGATAATAGTAAAACTGCCGCTGCAGGCTCGGATTTACACCTTGAGGGAAATATTGTAGCAGAAGCTTTGATCAATAAAATAGATATTGAAATTCATCAAGAAGGTGGTGGAAGTTATAAAATAACTAAAGCATATACAGAAGGGAAATACATTGGGGTGAAAAATGCTACTTTTCATGAACATATTGATATTCCTTCCGTTGCTCCTGCTGGAGAATATCATTTACATTTTACGGTGACTGATAAAGCAGGAAATACTACTACCGTTGAATCGCCTATAACAATAACGGCAGCAGAGGCTAAAGCAGCTTTCAAACTTGTATTCACAGAAGTGAAAGGTGAGGGGCATGGCGACCATTTCCATGACTTAGCGGATAAAGAAGGAGTAGAACCTCTTTCGGTAAATTTCGACGCAAGTGGGGAAGCTATTGGGCATAGTCATTTTCATATCAGTCCTAGCGGAGTTTACAAAGTGGAGTTGAAACAATACGATGCAGCTGGAGTAGAAATTCAGGGGCAATACATAAAAGATAAGGCCACTGCAGATAATTATAAAGTATTCATTACCGGCGGTGCATTTATTTTGAATCCAAATAGTGAGAACTCCACAGGTACGATTTTTCAACCTAAAGAAACAACTTACAGTGATGGAACTGCTATCCCTTCAGGGGCGATTGAAACAACTGGAATAATTTCATATTTTACCGCGGGTGCTGCTAATGCTGGTGAAAAAGATGTCAAATTTGTACTTAGGAAGTTTAATGATAAATCTACTAAAGCCACAATCACTAGGACAGATTGGAATTTAACAAATTATGATGTGAAGTTCCCTGGTGAGGATGTATTTCGTTTATCTTTCGAACTGCATGCTGAGGACGGAGAATAATTAAGCTTTAAAACATAGCCCATAGTTAAGATGGGCTATGTTTATCGCCCTCCAAATTTCGCACTATAATTTTACAGTATTCCTGTAAGCTTTCCCAAAGCTATATGTCAGAATCTCTGAAGCTCCCCAATTTCGTACTTGGTTTGTTTGTGCAAAGATGTCTTCATATCGTTGTACTATCTCCTAAAAACTTTTGTTAATACGATCAGGATTGAAAATTCTGTAGAGGCTCCATCCAAGACACGGACGTTTTCTAACCAATACTTAGCATTTTACATGCAGGGGTACAGTGTAGCCTACAATCTTATATAACAATTTAGAAATCTTCGCTTTACAATTTACTAATATATATATTCTTCTTTTGCTTAGTTTATTTTGAACATTAAATCAATTTATGAAACTAAGACAGTTATTACCTTTTGCGGTGCTTATTCTTTTGGGTGCTTGCGACAAAAACGAGGAGCCAATTAAGAACGAACCAGCGTTGAATGAAGATCCTGCAACGTTTAAAGAAATCGGTACCCTTGATATTGGTGATGTTGGTGCCGCGGAAATCAGTGCCTATGATCCCGTCACAAAACGTTTGTTTGTTGTCAACAACGGAGGATCTAACAAGATTGATGTCATCGATATGTCCGATCCGAGCAAATTGAAGGTGATACATGCTATTCCCACCAACAGTGGTGCCGTAAACAGTGTTTCTGTTAGTAATGGACTATTAGCAGCAGCCGTTGAATCGACCAATAAACAGGCACCAGGAAAAGTGACCGTTTACAATACCGATAGCTACGCCGAAGTAAAGAGCATACAGACTGGTGCGCTACCGGACATGGTAACGTTCAGCCCAGATGGAAACCTTATTCTCACAGCAAATGAAGGCGAGCCCAGTTCCGATTATAGCAATGATCCTATCGGTTCAGTGTCCATTATTAGTGTGAAGGAAAACTATCAAGTCGTCAATGTCGATTTCAGTAGCTTCGAACAACAGCGAGAGGCACTACAGCAGAGAGGACTCCGCATCTTTGGTCCGAAAGCCACCCTCGCGATGGACATCGAACCGGAGTACGTGACCATTTCGCCAGATTCCAAAACAGCATGGGTGACACTGCAGGAAAACAATGCTATTGCAAAAATTGACCTGACAAGCAAAAAAGCAACTGAAATCTTTCCGCTGGGTTTCAAAGATTATAGCTTGCAGAATAATGCTGTCGACCTGTCTGATAAAGACGATGCTGTATCATTTAAGACCTGGCCCGTAAAGAGCATCTATATGCCGGATGCTATTGCAGTTCTGCAAAACGGCGGCAATCCTTACCTGTTCACCGCAAATGAAGGCGATGCACGCGAATACGATGCCATTAAGGAGGCTGTCCGGGTCAAAGATCTTACCTTGGATCCATCTGTTTTCCCAAATGCCGCACAACTCCAGAAAGACAGTCAGATTGGACGCTTAAATGTGACCCGGACGTTGGGTGATAATAACAAGGATGGTTTATATGAGGCACTTTACTCTTTCGGTGCACGATCGTTCAGTGTTTGGAACGGGTTGACCGGCGAACTGGTATACGATAGTAAAAACGAACTTGACACAAAGGTGCAAGCTGCCGGATATTACGAAGATGGGCGTAGCGACGACAAAAGCATCGAACCTGAAGGCATAGCGCTCGGAAAAATTGGGGACAGATATATTGCTTTTATAGGCATGGAACGTGTTGATGCCGTTGCTGTTTATGACGTCACTGATCCGCGTACACCACGTTTTCTGCAGTTACTGAAAACAGGTGACGCGCCGGAGGGAGTGCTATTTGTCTCAGCAGAAAATAGTCCCACTAAGAAAAGCCTACTTATCGTAAGCAGTGAAGAAGATGGCGTAATCAAGGTATATACACCGGATACCATTTAACCAATACTACATCTCCATACTCTTTTAGCATCCCCGGATGAATAAATTCCGGGGATTTTACATTTTCTTTTCGGAGCCAAAAACAGGACAAAGAAGAACTGCATTGGTTAATTGCATGGCTTATCGGCTTTGACAAGAAAACGTTAGCGAGCACTGTTTGCGGAGAAAGGCGATTGAACACTGGTTACTAAGGTCAACTTACTGTAGTTTATTTTCAGAGACCGATCATTGGCTTTTTATGTCTCAACAAAAATAGAAATTACCGATATTAATAGTAATTTTATATGAAATTAACATCTGTTAGGTTAATTTGCATCAATTAAACATACCAAATTCATGATATCAGGGCTGAAACATATTTCCATATCCATGGACGATTTTCGCTTACTACAAGCTGGAGATCAGTCGGTTTTTGGTGTGGTGTTTAACTATTGGCAGCCTATTATCTATTTTAAAGTGAGGCAATTATGTAAGACGGATAGTGACGCTGAGGAAGTCACACAGGAAGTTTTTATCGAATTTTATCTAAAAAGGACTCAACTGTCAAACCCTGAATCCATCTTTCCCTTTCTATTCACCATCGCAAAACGGATGGCCATTTCTAATTTTCGTAAATCCCTAGTTCGGTCCAACTATCTCCAGTCACTAGGCCAGACTTGGGTGGAAAGCAGCTTTTCCCTACAAGAAGAATTAGATGCTAGAGAGCTACAGGTAATTTTAGAATCTATTATTGAACAATTACCACCACAACAACAGGCAATTTATAGGAGGAGTAAGTTTGAAGAACAGTCTTATCAAGAAATAGCTGATGAAGAAGGACTCTCTAAAAATACAGTGCGTAATCACATGAGCCTCGCCTCAAAATTTGTTCGTTTTAAGCTGGATAAAATCCTATCAATATTTTTTTTCTAAGTTATCTACTTTGAATGCGGTATAGATGATGTTATGCTATCCGATAGATCGCTTTCCAAAAAAGCGTTCAATATGATATTAAAAAAAATGTTTTTTCTATTGGTACTTTTTCAAAGCTGATGCGATTATGTTTTTGAAATCGATCCAAAGGAATGAATCAAATTGAATACTACAACCAATTAATACGTAAATATTTTGCTAATCTGGCCAGCGAAGAGGAGCAGGAGGAGATGCGGGGACTAATGAATGATCCGACCTTCCTCCAAGCTTGGGAAAAAATATGGAAGGAGCAATCGTACCCCATACAACCTAAGGAATACCCTGATCTTCAGCGGATGTTGGGAAATATCTTATCTGATCCTAGAATTGCAAAATCGACATCTTCTGAGCAAGTCACTATAGAGAGACCTTTCATTTTCAGTCGAAAATGGTGGCAAATTGCAGCCCTATTCCTCGCGACCTGTGGCGCAGCGTTATGGGGTTATTATACCTATCGCACAAATGATGTGAATACAAACGTGCTTGTATCTGCCTTACCCATAGTCCCCGGTTCGGATAAAGCGATGATTATCCTTGAAAATGGCCAAAAGATTGACCTAAGTTTGATTAAAGGTGATACAGTCATTGATCAAGGCGAATATCTTATTACCAAAGATAGTAAAGGCCAGATCAGTTATAGTCTCAAAGATGAATCCGTACAGACAAATAAAGTCGCTTACAATACCATTATTACACCCAAAGGTGGTGAATATAATTTAGAGATGGCTGATGGGAGTTTGGTACAGCTCAATGCCGGTAGTAAGATTAAATACCCCGTTAGATTTATAGGTGGCACACGATCTGTGGACCTCGAGGGTGAAGCCTATTTTGAAATTGCCAAGATGGAGTCAGGTGGTAAACGAGTACCTTTTGTTGTAACGAGTGGGACTCAGACGCTAGAAGTTTTGGGAACCCATTTTAATATTAAGAATTTTGGTGATCATATCGTTACGACCCTAATCGAAGGTAAGGTCAAGCTCTCTTTCGCTGATGTAGCGTTAAAAGAACAGGTGCTTGTACCTAACGATCAGGTTGTTTTCAATGCAAGTCGTGCTACGGTAAAAAAGGAACAAGTGGATCCTTTCTATAGTCTCGCTTGGAAAAATGGAAATTTCGCTTTTGACAATGCATCCATCCAGAGTGTTATGGACGAAGTGGCACGCTGGTACGACGTCGAAGTAAAATATGAAGATCAGTTGGAAGGGCAGCACTTCTCAGGAACAATCTCCCGTTATGAGAATATAGACAAATTATTGAAAACAATTTCGTTAGCCGGGGGAGTACAGTTTGAACGTAAAGGAAGGAGGATACATGTACTAAAATAATACCAAAGCGATTATTAAGGACATGAATACAATCAGGAGCGCGCCAACGCCCCTGAAAGTTTGTCTTTTTCTCGACGTTGATTGAATCTTAAAACTGTGAAATTTTATCTCAACCGAATGCAATTTAATAAAAAAAATTCGATCGGCCCGACTATGTTATGTCAGGTAAGATCCAAGAAAATACCAATTTCTATGAAATTGTCTTTAGCAATTCCACTTTTATTTGCTGCCAATCTGCAGCTGCATGCATTTTCCTTTGGTCAGACCGTTAATCTGAAGCGAAGCAATGTAAAGGTGAGTTCCGTATTGAAAGAACTTCAAAAGCAAAGTGGCTATAATATTTTTTACAATCAATCATTGATCGCCAAAGATGATCGTATCAGCGTTAGCTATAACAATATTTCTTTTGAAGAGGCACTGAAAGATTTGTTGGGCCAGCTTCAATTATCTTATGTAAAAGAAGATAAGAATATTGTATTGAATAAAAGATTGGATCCTGCGTCAGGTCAAGCTTTTATCGGTCAATCACTACAGCGCTACACGATTAAAGGACGTATCAAAGACGATCAGGGTCGACCTTTAGGTAGTGTCACTGTCAGCGAAAAGGGGACAAAAGAGAAAGTGCTCAGCCAAGGAGACGGTAGCTTCGAAATTCAGGTCAACAGCCGGAATGCCGTACTTGTGTTCACCATGGTGGGATACCAGCCGATAGAAAAGCCATTGGCACAGCAATCGACTGTAGAAATTAGTATGAAACCAGCTGTAAATGCGATGGAAGAAGTCGTTGTCGTCGGCTACGGGGTGCAGAAAAAAGCCAATCTGACTGGTGCTGTATCCCAGGTCAATGCCGAAGATATTGCACTGCGGCCCAGCGCTAATATTGCTGGAACCTTGCAAGGCCTTATGCCAGGTTTGAATATTCAGTTGAACAATGGAGATCCATCCAAAACGCCTGATATCAATGTGCGTGGATTCAACTCCATCAACGAAGGTGGTCCCTTGGTACTGATCGATGGGATTGAAGGCAACATTACTCGGGTCAATCCCAATGATATTGAAAGTGTATCTGTTCTGAAAGACGCCGCTTCAGCAGCCATATATGGAGCACGGGGTGCCTTCGGGGTGATCTTAGTGACGACAAAAAAAGGAAAGGCTGGAACAGTTAAGGTCGATTATGTCAATAACTTTGCCTGGACCACACCGGCATCGCGTACCGATTATATTTCCGATCCTTATATCTATGGAAAGACAGTAGACGCCGCGCTGTATGGATATAATGGAAGTTCCTATACGCGCTACAATGCAATGGATTGGGAAGCTATCAAAATGGTCGCTGCAGGAGAAATTGCTCCTTTCCATGAGAAACAGGCTGATGGAACTTATAAATTTTTTTACAAGACCAATTGGTGGGATTACCTCTTTAAAAAACAACAACCTTCCAATTTTCATAATATTGCCATTTCTGGTGGCAGCGAAAAGCTGAAAGCTTATCTTTCGGGAAGAGTGTTTAAACGTGAGACCATCAATAATATCAATGATGACGCAAATATGGATCGGCAGAATATGAAATCCAATTTGGTATTCACGCCCAATAGCTGGTTGGAGATCTCCAATAATACACAGTTTATCAATGAAAAGGATAAAGAATACGGCGGATATAGCAATGGTCTTGGTGGGTTGTGGAGTACAACCACCTGGTATAACCTAATGCCTTTTTATCCGAATTTCGTTGATGGTATTCCAACAGATATTGGTGTGGGTACAGGCGGGCAGGGAGCTAATGCCGGATTGGAGTCAGGAAAGAGCTGGGAGGTGCGAAATAGTGAAGAGTTTACCAATACCTTCCGTGTTCTCCTAAAACCATTAAAAGGACTGCAGGTAAATTTCGATTATAGCAATCGCATCGAAAACTTCTCGCGAAGTACACGCTTGAACCCTTTCAATTACTATTCTGGAAACAAGCTTAACTATACAACTGCTGGACTCAACCGCTTAACAGAATACCGTTGGAAAGATAAGTATAATGCGATGAACCTTTTTGCGACCTATGAAAAGAATATCGCACAAAAGCATCAGTTCAAATTGCTGGTCGGCTACAATCAAGAATCCTTTGACCGCGATCGTATTGCCGGAGCGATGGACGATCTGCTTATCGAGGATCTATCCAATTTAGCATTGGGCACTTCAATGTACAGCCTTAGCGGAACAGCGGAGAACTGGGCGATTCAAGGTGCTTTTGGCCGATTTAACTATTCTTATGATAATAAATATCTCTTAGAAATCAACTCCCGCTACGACGGTTCGTCACGTTTTCCAAGTGGAAGTCGATGGGGATTTTTTCCATCCGTTTCTTTAGGTTGGCAGCTCGATCGTGAGCAATTTTGGGAGTCAATCAAAAGCAGTATCCCAACTTTAAAATTAAGAGCTTCTTATGGAAAGCTTGGAAACCAAACCGTAGGAGTCAATACATTTAAGGAGTTGATGACGGTGAAGCAACTTGCCTGGTTAAACGGTGGTTCCCGTCTTATTGGAGCGAGTACGCCAGCTCCTTTGCCCAATGTTGTTACTTGGGAGCGAACCAAGAGTATTGATTTTGGCGTTGACCTGGGGCTGCTCCAAAATAAGCTGAACATTAACTTTGACTGGTACCAAAAAGATGTTGAAGGCATGTACCTCCCAGGACAACCTCTTCCAGCTGTATTTGGTGCGAGTGAGCCCCGTGAGAACTACGCTGCGCTGCGCAATACAGGTTTCGAGATTGGGGTTAATTATCAGGACAAGTTTGACCTTGCCGGTTCACCTTTTCGTTTCAATATCGGGGTGAATACCACCAATTTTAAAGGTGTAATTACCAAGTATAACAATCCACAGGGCTTGCTGAGTTCCTACTATGAAGGGCAGGTTTTAGGTCAGATCTGGGGATACCATATTGACGGACAGTTTCAGTCCGATGCCGAAGCATTGACCTATCAAAATAGTTTTAAAGATCCACAATTGTCTCTTTCAAAGGTTTACAACGATATCCTGAGTGTGTCGCAAAACAGCGAGTGGAATATGTTGCGTGGAGGTGATGTGAAATACATCGATCTCAACGGTGATGGTCGTATCGACAAAGGGGACAACACCTTAGCGAGTCATGGCGACATTACGCCCATTGGCAATGCCATGCCGAAGTTTCCATTCGGAATCAATCTAAATGCTTCCTGGAATAATTTTGATCTATCGGCGGCTTTTGCTGGGGTAGCCAAGCAAGACTGGTACCCAACAGGTGATTTATACTGGGGTTCCTACCAGCGTCCCTATCTTTCTTTTGTACGCAAAGACCTGGTGGACAATGCGTGGACTCCAGACAATAAAGCAAACAAGTATCCCCAAATCTATCGTGGGTATTCATCTTTGCAGAGTGGAAGGTCGCTTTACGAGCTGAATGATTATTACTTGACCAATGTTGGTTTTCTACGGATGAAGAATTTTACGTTAGGTTATACTTTACCTCAGAAATGGACGCAGCGTTTTAAAGTTGAAAAATTACGGTTTTACTTTAGCGGTGAAAATCTGCTGACCTGGAATTTTGGTGACCTGACAAAATATATCGATCCAGAGCAAGCGGGGGCAATGATTAATTACAATTCGCCGGCGAGCGCCAACGATCCTGCCGATTCCTCCGAAAGAGGTTTGCTTAGAGATTACCCAATGGGTAAAACCTATTCTTTTGGTTTAATGCTTACGCTTTAATTCATGAAAATCGCAATTACAATGAAACTTACAACTAACACATATAGGTTACTTGGTCTTTTGATCCTGATTTCCTTGGCCGCTTGCCAAAAAGATTATCTGGACCGTCCTTCAGAAGATCAAGTCGAGGCACCTTATTTTTTCAATACAGCAAAAGATTTGGAGGTCGCTACCAATGACTTCTATACCTTTTTGCCTAGTGAGTCCTGGTATACAAATGATGGTAATTCGGACAATATGATTCCCCTTACAGTCGCCGATCGGATCAAGGGAAATCGTACTGTTCCCGTCGGTAGTGGCTCGGGAGGTTGGTCCTGGTCACAACTCCGTAACATAAATTATTTTTTGGCCAATTATCACAAAGTGCCTGATGAAGAGGCACGAAAGAAATATAGTGGTATAGCCCGGTTTTTCAGAGCTCATTTTTATTATGATAAGGTGAAGACGTTTGGTGATGTACCTTGGTATGGAAAAGTGCTGCATGCTAAAGATGAAGATCTTTATAAAGCAAGGGACTCACGACAGCTGGTAATGGATTCCATTATGGCGGATCTCGACTATGCAATCCAACATATACCGGCAGAAAAGCAACTCAATTTGATTACCAGATACACGGCTCTTTTGCTGAAAGCAAGAGTAGCGCTCTTTGAAGGCACATTTAGAAAATACCACAACATTGCAGGACATGAAAAATTTCTAAACGAAGCTATCAGTGCGTCGGCCGAGCTAATGAATTCTGGAGCTTATACCTTGTATACACAAGGCGGAGGGGAACAGGCCTATCGGAATTTGTTTGCGCGAAATAATCAAGATCAGGTCGAGACTATTCTGGCTATTGATTTCGAACTCGGGATGCGCGTTCATGGTTTGGGATACTCCTTTACCTCAGCAACTTCGGGCTCCTATGGTATAGCTAAAGATATGATCAATAGTTATTTGATGAAAGACGGAAGCCGTTTCACTGACAAGTCCGGCTACAAAACCATGGAGTACTATCAGGAAATGCAGAATAGGGATCCTAGACTTACCCAGACAACAGCAGGCCCCGACTTTCGTGCAAATGGTGAGAATGCAAACGAACCAGTTAACTTGACGATCACTACAACAGGATATCGTCTCATCAAAGCCTTGCCCGATAGATTGCAATGGGGTGTTTCTGCTTCCTATTTTGACGTCATTCTATTCCGTTATGCCGAAGCGCTGTTGATTAATGCCGAAGCAAAAGCAGAACTTGGGACAATTGGTCAAAGCGATCTCGATCTTACTATCAATAAACTTCGAGCCCGGGCGGGGATGCCGGCATTGTCGCTAGCTGAGGCTAATGCCAATCCTGACCCTTATCTATTTGCCATGTATCCTAATGTCGATGGGGGAGCATTCAAGGGAGTTATTTTAGAGATACGCCGAGAAAGACGGATCGAGCTGTTCAACGAGGGGCAGCGCTGGGACGACTTGCTGCGTTGGAAAGCAGGACTCAAGCTAAATCAACCAATAGTTGGTGTCTATTTTCCCGGGATCGGATCCTACGATTTTACCGGCGATGGCAAAGCTGATGTATACGTACATACCGGCAATACTTCTGGAGCTCCCAGTACGGTAACCTCATTGATTAATATCAATCAGCGAACGCTTTGGGATCCTATTTCCAATACACAGAACGCCAATAAAGGTTCATTGGACCCATTCTATCAACGCGGCAAGTTTGACGAAAAACGAGATTACTATGCACCGATTCCCGTTGAAGATTTACAGTTGAACCCTAATTTGAAACAAAATCCTGAATGGGAAAAATTATATAAATAACATGAAAAGACTAATTTTTATTTTAATACTCTGTTGTTTGATCCCAGTATCTACATTTTGCCAAAATAAGCAGGCCAATTACGCTGTCGGATACTCACTCGACATCAAGAAAATTGAGCTGGAAAAACTCAAAGCTGATAAACAGATCGGTATGGATTATATCGAGATTGCGGGGCTCGGAAGTTTTGTCAATACAGATCTCACCTTAAAAATATCTGCAGTTGATTGGTTACAGAAATGCGATTCCCTAGCACTTATTCTAAAAGAGGCAGACGTAAAAGTATGGTCTGTGCATATGCCTTTTTCCGCCAAAATAGATATATCAGTATTGGACGAACCTCA
The DNA here is from genome assembly GCF_002472835.1 of Sphingobacterium sp. UBA7249. NCBI lineage: Bacteria > Pseudomonadati > Bacteroidota > Sphingobacteriia > Sphingobacteriales > Sphingobacteriaceae > Sphingobacterium > Sphingobacterium sp. UBA7249. The sequence continues at coordinate 317,920 of NZ_DKST01000028.1, forward strand.
GCGGCAGCAAGTGATAAAAATGCATTTACAGCTACTTGAAGGCTTATATCGGCTCCAGCCTCAGGTTATTTTGTTTCATCCTTCCTATTACCTCGAGCCCAATAAACGCAATGCACGTAAGGACCAATTGGTACGTTCGGTAGCGGAATTGTATAAAGCAGTTTCAAAGGCTGGTCTGCAGCTCGTTATTGAGAATATGTTAGGCCCTGCATTGACCGTTGGTGAGCGCGAACGGCCCTTGCTTCGCACAGTGGAAGAATGTCAAGAATTATTTGGACGTTTTCCAGCAGGGGTGGGAATAGCGGTAGATATGAATCATATCGCTCATCCTGAGCAATTGTTGTTGGCCTTCGGATCGCGCGTCAAGACCCTTCATGTCGCTGATGGCGACGGAACAAAAGAGAGCCATTTTCTTCCCTGTAATGGAAAGGGGCAGAACGACTGGAATAAAATACTCGCTACGCTGGAAAAAATACACTATAAAGGCGTATTCATGTTTGAATGTCATTACGATACCACGATGCAACTGATCGAATGCTACCGTCAGTTACAGGAGAATTATAGCATGCAAAAGAAAATGTAGTTTTTAAAAAATAGATTTCAATGAAAAAATCATTATATATTTTCATGGCTTTTTTCCTTGCCTTAGGCATGCAGAGCTGCAAGAAGGATAAAGTCGAAAGCGAACAGCGGTTCCTGGTCAATCAGGATTACGTTGAAGTTGGCAGTAGGGCTGATACCTACCAATTGGACGTACTGTCCAATGCGGAGATTACTGTAAGTACCGACATGGACTGGATCAAACTGGATAGCACAGTTTATTCGAAAGGGAAAAATAAGATCAAGTTCTCTGTTTCGAAAAACTCCGATGATGAGCGTTCTGCAACCCTATTGCTCAAGGTAAACGATAACCTGTCGCAAGAGATTTTAATTTTGCAAGAGTCCGGAAAAGTCCCTGTCTTTTATGTCACACCCAATGGCACAGGCGATGGCAGTTCATGGAGTACCTCTGCGAATCTCGACCTAGCCCTCGAAAAAGCAACGACAGGTAGTACAATCTTTTTGACAGAAGGAACCTACGTTCCCTCCAAGACAATTCGCAATGGCGATGTGAATGAGGAATCTGATAAAACGATAGAAATTTCCAAGAATGTCAGTCTTGTCGGCGGTTATGCATCCAATGCCAAACCTGGCGACCAGCCTGACCCCACGCGATATAAGACTACCTTTGACGGAAAGCTCTCCTCAGGGAAATCCGTTTTTCATACTGTAACTGTTACAGCTACGTTGGATCCCGATAATAAAGTTGTTCTAGAGAATATCAGCATCAAGGGCGGTAATGCTACCGACCGGAGTAGCAGTACAACAATCAATAACGTGAAATTTAGCCGGGGTCAGGGCGGAGGGATGTTAATTGCTGCTGCTAAAGTTTCACTCAAAAATGTAGCGGTGGTTGACAACAAAGCTACTGCAGACAAGGGTACAGCTGGTTTTGCTGCCGGTATATATGCCTTTTCGGGAGCCCAGCTAAGTTTAGAAAAATGTCGCATAAACAACAATATCAATAGTGGGAATAACGGCGGAGGGGTATGGATTGCCGATGGATCATTGATTGCATTCGAAAGTCAGTTTAATAACAACAGTGCAAAAGGTACCGCCGGAGGAGTACATGCTTATCCCAATGCGAATATTACGCTTTATAATTGTGAGGTTATCGGCAATTCAAATACGTCCTATGGAGCTGGAGTCTATCTGCGTGAAGGATCAAAGGGGATTTTTGTCAATTGCCTATTGGCCGAAAATTCGAGTACATCAGCCAATGGCGGCGGCGGACTGATGCTCTATGATAATTGTAAAGCAGACGTGATCAGTACCACCATTACCAAAAATAATAGCGTTGGACCCGGAGGAGGAATCTATCGGCGTAACAATGTAAACAATCTGACCTTAATCAACTCGATTGTTTCTGGTAATACCCAAGCGGGTAGTTCTACCGATGTAGATGCCTATTCAGATAATACATCTATTATTCCGCTGATACAGCATTCCGTGACGGTAAAATCTGTTTATGGTAGCGATGGAGCTCTTATTCCAAAGGTTTCCTTTGAACCTGCAACGATGTTAAATCAAGCCAACGTACCTGTAGGTAACGACAACCCGGCCATGAGTTACGGCTTGGCATCTTCAGCTTTACAGGAGCTTGCCAAAAAATATAATCCAGTCTTGGATGCCCGCATACAATATGATATGAATAATAATCCGCGCTCTTCCGGTTGGATGGGGGCAAAAGTGAAATAGGATGAAACAATTAAGCTGTCTATTTATCATTACCTTTCTTTTATTGGGCAACAGCTGGGGCGCTGAGCACAAAAATATCCTGCTGCTATTGGGGTCCGCTAACCCTGAAGTACTATCGAGGCGGGTGGACGTCGCTACTCAGTTGTACCGAATACGACCAATGGACGCTATTGTTGTCTCCGGTGGTTGTGGTGCTCACGGCTCTAAGATCTGTGAAGCATCTTCGATGGCGCTGCAATTGACGAGTAAAGGAGTCCCAGCAAAGTTGATCTTCAAAGAAGAAAACTCCAAAACCACCGTGCAGAACTATATTTTCAGCAGGCGTCTGAAAAATAACGATGGAGAGCGAATCATTCAACCAGGAGATACCGTGTATGTGGTTTCCGATCACTGGCATGCGATCTCTGTTGCCGCTCGATTGGAGAAATACGATGGAGTGATAGCAAAGTTTTTTATTGAAGGAGCCATTCAGCCCAAAAAAGAAGATCGTCTTGATTATGCGGCTATATTTAACGGTTACACGGATAATCATCTTTTTACTTTAAAAGGAACCTGGTTGACACCTGAGGCCGTATGGACGAAAAAAGATAGCCTATGTTATCTCACTCAGGATATCATCTATACCACGGATATTGCGAATACAACATTTAGTATCACGCCTGTACAGAAGTTATTTCCGTTTTTGAAAAGCAGTTCAGAGTTTAACCCGCCGATATTCATTGACGACAAGGCTGCATGGTATATCTTATTCGAAGGACTTTGCCGTAAAGTTTCAAAAAAGGATTTCAAGGTACTGCAGGAACAGTCTATAAAGGAATGGTTGGTACTGCCTGAACCATTAAATTGGAACAATTTTAATACAGGATACATTCAGGGCAAAACACTTATATTGATCGGAAACGAAAAGATGGCATTGGCAGAGAAAAAAGGGAAGCAGTTTCTATATGTCCAGGAAACTTTGCCACAACATTATTATGTCAACTGGCCGTATAGCTGGGGCAAAGGCAATGTAAGTGCTATAAGGTTGCTTTCAGCGGAAAATAACGTGGTTTTTTATCGTAATATGGAATCTATAACATGTACGATTGATCATAATATAATTGGAAATGCTATTCCATTAAAGTTAAAATGGATCGGCGAAACAAAATAAAAACAGATGACACGAAAATATATATATAGTCTGATCCTGTTTTTTCTTGTCATTTCATGCAAGAAAAATGACGGCGGCACGCAGTTGCCCTATGACTACAGTATTGAACAAAATGACGATCTTACTGACCTCATCAGTACGACAGACTGGAATACGAAGAATGTTGCAGATGGTATAGTTTGGAAATATTATCAATTTCCAAGAATATTTGATTCCAAACAATACATCAATGTATTTGAGATTGATTTGGGAAAAGGTTTAAACATCGAGATCCCCTATGTGAAGAGTGGATTTCTGAAAACAAGCGATGCTGCTACCGCTAAGGGGGCTTCCGTTGCCTTCAACGGAAGCTATTTCAATACAAGTACAGGTGGGTCGACCGTATTTTTCAAATACGACGGTCAGATTATCAACCAAACGGTAAATGGATTTAATAGTTACCGTGAAAACGGCGCGTTTACTTTCACTGGATCAAACTTTCAGATTGTACCCAAACCCGTTGGGGGCTGGGCCGCTGTGAGCTCCACAGCTGCATTAGCCGGAGGCCCCTTATTGATGCAGGATGGTAAAATATTGGAGCAGCTAAATGTTGAATTCAATACCAGCAGACATCCCCGTACGGCCGTAGGACTTACCAAGGATAATAAGCTGATCGTTGCCGTTATCGATGGTAGGTCATCCCAGTCACAAGGGCTTACGATACCTCAGCTGGGAGAACTCATGGCCGCCTTGGGCTGTACTTCCGCCTTAAATTACGACGGTGGCGGGTCGTCCACGGCTTGGGTCAAAGGAGAGGGTATTGTAAACTATCCGTCTGACAATGGAAAATTTGATCATGAGGGCGAACGATCCGTAGCTACTGTATTCACGGTGAAATAAAAAATAATATATTTATGATGTAAATGCCGTCTCGTGAAATATCGAGACGGTTTTAATTAAAGCAAAATGGAAAAAAAGAACATTATTCTTATCTTTCTCTTTCTTACTTGTAGTTCACTTTCTATTTACGCGCAACAAGTTGTGCCGGCCTCCAGATTTGAGATCCAAGGAAGACCTTTTGACAATACACCAAAATTTCATAGAATAGATACGGCAAAGTACATAGAACTTCCGGCCGCGGTGAAGAAATTGTATACCCATGCTGCGGGACTATTTGTAACCTTCAAGAGCAATACCAGCAAATTATCCCTACGATGGAAGACTGTCGATGCGGCGCTGGGTAATAATTCTACTCCGATTATGTCCCGGGGTTTTGATGCATATATAAAGGAAGTTAATGGTTGGCGTTTTGCAGGAGTTGCTCGTCCTGATCTCAAAAATGCGGAAAGCACGGCTACTGTGGTCGAAGATATGGCGAAAACCGAAAAGGAATTTCTTCTTTATTTCCCTTTGTATAAAGAATTATTGGATTTTGATGTAATTATTGATGAGAATGCATCCTTTATCGATACCAAGCAATCTTTTGATAAAACCATTGTTATTTATGGATCCAGCATTGTTCATGGAGCTTCGGCAAGCCGCCCAGGGCTAGCTTATCCGGCTCAGCTGGGGCGTAAGTTGAATGCAAATGTGATTAATATGGGAGTTAGTGGCAATGCCCGCATGGAGCCAGCTGTGGCCGATATGCTAAGTGATATTGGTTCTGTAGATTTGATCATCATGGACTGTGTGCCAAATAGCAGCCCAGAGGAGGTCAAAGAAAGAACGTTTAATTTCGTGAAGCGGCTTCGTAAATCTCATCCCCAGACACCTATATTGATGGTAGAGAGTATTACGCGTCAGCTTGGTAATTATAATTTAAAGTGGAGAGCACGATTGATCGAGCAGAACAAGAATTTTAGCCTACAGTATGAGAGACTGCAGCAGGCGGGATGTAAAAATTTGTATTACATCCCTACAGATCATTTAATAGGTGATGATTCAGAAGGAACCGTGGATGGCACTCATCCGACAGATGTCGGATTTGAAAGGATGCTAAAAATTATTGGCGATAAAGTAGAGGTTATTTTTTAAATTGTATGATAGTGAGGTAATTACTTTTCTTGCAGCTATAAAACCTACATCACCTACAAATTACGATTTGAGCAAGGTTAACGTGCCCCATGCATCTTTATTCAGGCAATTGCATGAAACTGGCGCCAATGACTTTTAATTTGCCATCAACATTTTTCCAAACCCTAAAATACCTGAATTTTCCTTCTAATGGAGTTCCCATTACTTTTCCTTTTGCAGTTATCGTCACAATGGAAAGCGCAGTATCTTCGATTATTCTAATATCATCAATCGCTATTGAAGCATCCTCAATAATCATTGCTTTCGATCTATGTGCATTTAAGTCCAATTCTTTCGTTAGCGTTTGCCCTGTCGGTGTAACGGCAATAAGATCGTCATGCAATAGCTGGTCCAGCGCATCTACATCGCTTGCTAGCTGGGCTAAAAAAAGCTGATTTTCCGCATCGGTTACATGCTCTTTAGTGATTTTGTCCATATCCTGATTCTATAATTTTAATAACATCTATTTATAGGGTGTGTGCACATAAAAAGTTTCGTAAATAAATATAGTAAAAGTTTGATTTAGTATGGCGAATATTAGTATTGAATTACGAAATGATAGATATAGTGTCACTGATGGAATAAAGTCCGGCACGAAAACTTTTGATGTCGGAACGGTGTTATTAAATTATAAAGCGGACAAACAATTATAACAATCATGAACAGCAAGCTATTATTTGATTTCATTGTCAACAAGGAAAACAATACCATTAGCATTACCCGTGAATTTGATGCAGGTATAGAACTGGTCTGGAAGGCATGGACAACCGCGGATTTACTTGACCAATGGTGGGGGCCTGAGCCTTGGAGAGCAGAAACAAAAACATTGGATTTTCGGGAAGGTGGCTTCTGGCTCTATGCAATGGTCAGCCCTGAGGGAGATAAAGGTTGGTCCAGGACTAATTTTATTTCCATTGTAAAAGAGAAATTCTTTTCATCCAAAGGCGGTTTCAGCGATGAAAATGGTGTGTTGAACTTGGAGTTGCCACAAAACTTATGGGAGAATACATTTGTACCAGTAGACCATAAAGTACGGGTAGATATGCTCCTGACCTACGACAGCCTTGCAGACCTTGAAAAGTAGATCGATATGGGCTTCCAAGAAGGTATGACCATTGACTTTCAACAATTGGACAAATTGCTCTCGAAGCTTAAAAAGTAAAAAATTGCCTTATAATAAGTGGGAGATATATGGTGTATTTCGTAGCTTAACGGTAAAATTAGTGTACAAGTTCTGTTGCAATCGTGATACGAGGAGTCTCGGTCGGATTGGCGGAGCAAATCAGCAAATAATCGTATGAAAGCCACAGCGGAACATAACAATAGGATAGCAAACATGACTTTCGCATCTGTCTATCCCCATTATGTGAAAAAGGTAGAAACCAAAGGCAGAACAAAAGAGGAACTGCACCAGGTAATTGAATGGCTGACCGGCTTTGATGAGACTAAGCTGCAAGCATTGATTGAGGAGAAAGTAACCTTTCAAACTTTCTTCGAACGAGCTGATCTTAACCCCAATGCTCATCTCATCACCGGCACGATCTGTGGTTATCGGATAGAGGAAATTGAAAATCCACTTACGCAGAAAGCAAGGTATCTGGATAAGCTGATAGATGAATTGGCCAAAGGCCGAAAAATGGAAAAGATTTTGAGAACCGCTTAAAGCTTTTTCTTTACCTCAAATCATGAAAAATGGAAGTACCGTAGCATTAGGTGAAATAAACGCTACATACAGCCAACACTGAAGGAGCATTGTCATTTTTAATTTCATTTTTTTCTGAACAATCGGGTTCACCAATTGTTAAATACGTAAATAAAGGGCTTTTTCTTTACATAAATTAAATCTAGTGATCCTATCCAAATCGACTTTTAATAAAGGTATTGTAATCCCAAGTTTAGTCTTTATTGTCGGAGTATGTCTTTTATCGGTGTTTCTCCCAACATTGACGGCACGTATATTAGATACGGTCAAGGAATTTATTTTTGTTAACCTCAACTGGGTGTATGTATGGGGAGTGACGCTGTTTGTTATCTTTCTAGTTTATCTGATGTTTAGCAAGTTTGGGAATATCAAGCTAGGTAGCAACGACAGTAAGCCAGAGTACTCGTTTTTCTCCTGGATTTCGATGCTATTTGCAGCAGGAATGGGTATTGGTTTGATGTATTTTAGTGTAGCCGAGCCTATGCAGCATTATTCGACCGATGTTTTTTCCGCAAATCACTATATTAATCGTGCTAAAAATGCACAGCTGTATACCTTCTTTCATTGGGGGATCCACGCCTGGGCTATTTATGGCGTGGTAGGATTGGCATTATCGTACTTTGCCTACCGCTACCGACTGCCGCTTTCACTCCGTAGCTGCTTTTATCCGCTCTTAAAAAACAAAATCAATGGAAAGATGGGCAATGCCATTGATGTATTTGCGCTGTGCAGCACCTTTTTTGGTATTACCACGACCTTAGGATTTGGCGTGGTACAGGTGAATGCAGGCTTACAGACATTAGGAATTGTACCCGAGAGCAGTTTTACCTATCAGATCATTATTGTGGTGATATTGACCTTGCTCTCGATTATATCAGCAACTTCAGGGGTAGATAAGGGCGTGAAGTTATTGAGTAGCATCAATATTATTACGGTAGTGGTGCTTTTGTTGTTTGTGCTATTTCTCGGTCCCACGGTTTACCTTATCGGTAGTTTTACAGAAGGGGTTGGGAACTATATCAATAATTTTTTTAGCCTGACATTTGACACGCATGTCTATAATGAGGCTACGTTACCCTGGTTTTACAACTGGACGATCCTCTATTGGGCTTGGTGGATATCCTGGTCACCCTATGTAGGGCTTTTTATTGCCAAAATTTCAAAGGGGCGTACTATTCGTGAATTTGTAGCAGCAGTGCTGGTTATCCCGACTTTATTTAATTTCATATGGATGTCTGTTTTTGGGAATAGCGCAATTTGGTTTGACATCAACGTTGCAAAGGGAGCTTTGAGCGCGTTAGCCGACAATCCGGATGCACTGATGTTTGAATTTATGGATTATATGCCATTCTCTGATCTGGTTAGTTACCTGGTTATTCTTATTATCGTCATATTTTTTGTAACATCGGCAGATTCCGGAATATTTGTGATGGACAGTATCGCGACTAAGAACTCTACCAAATCGCCCAAATGGCAGATGGTTTTTTGGGGAGCGCTGCTGGCTATCCTCGCCCTGATGCTATTAAATACCGGGGGCCTGCAGGCCTTGCAGACCATGACACTTATTACAGCATTGCCCTTTTCTATTATTATGCTACTTTTCTGCGTCAGCTTGGTGAAAGCCCTAATTATTGACCGCAGCTATTATGAGCGGGATTTTTCGGTAAGCACTGTCCCTTGGTCGGGAGAATTTTGGAAAGACCGGTTAAAACAAATCGTTTCATTTAAAAGTAGTGCTTCTGTTGACCAATTTATCGATACTACGGTAAAGATGGCGTTCGAAGAACTCAGGGATGAATTTAAACAGAATGGGATTGAAGCCAAAATTCAGTGGCTGGACGGCCCCAAAAGGATGGAAATTGAAATCCGCTATGATGTGGTCAACAACTTCATATATGGTGTCAAAAACCAAGTCAAACTGGTATCCGATTATGTCATGGAAGAGGATAACCTACCCGATCTTGAAGACAAGAAAACGTATTTTCCGAAATCTTATTTTGGTGATGCCCGTGAGGGATATGATGTGCAGTACTTTACCAAAAATGAGCTCATTAGCGATGTGCTCAAACATTATGAACGCTTTTTGGAGATTATTTCGGAAGAGAAAAATGAAATGTTTATCAGCAGCAATGCCAATAAGAAAATGAGCTGAACTATGTCAGGTGTTTTAGCTTATCCCTAGGAAGAGTAATCCGATATATAAAACAATAAAACTAAATAGATGAAGGTGAATATAAAAAATGAACTCTTTGCGCTTATTACAGTTCTTTTCTTACAACCAGCCTTTGCGCAATCATTAAAAGCTTCTAAGCAAAGACCAAATATTGTTTATATCATGAGCGATGATCATGCATATCAAGCTGTCAGCGCGTATGGATATGGGTTGAATTGGACACCAAATATTGATCGTCTTGCAAAAGAAGGTGTTCTTTTTACAAGAGCGTCGGTCACGAATTCCCTCTGTGCACCCAGCCGGGCGGTACTTTTAACAGGTAAACATAGTTTTATCAATGGCAAAGTAGATAATGAAGCACGCTTTGATTGGAACCAGGACAATTTTGCCAAAGAGCTTCAGCAACATGGATATCAAACAGCATTAATTGGTAAAATACATATGGATGGTCTTCCACAAGGATTTGATCATTCCGCGGTGCTCATAGATCAAGGAGAATATTATAATCCTAATTTTATCATCAATGGCACTAAGCAACAGCTTCATGGCTACGTGACTGATCTGACAGCTGACATGGCAATTGATTGGATCAAAAACCGCGACCAGAGCAAGCCCTTTTGCCTACTCTTTCACCAAAAAGCCCCACATCGTGAATGGTTGCCGGCTCTCAGACACCTAGAGGAGTATACGAAAATGAACTTTCCGGAGCCCAAGACATTGTTTGACGATTTTAAAAATAGAGGTACTGCAGCTAAAACCGCAGAAATGAATATTCTGAAAAATATGAACTGGGCTGGTGACAATAAAGTACCCCCCGCAATGATGGACGAATTGGGACTGAAAGGATTTATGAGCTGGGACAAAACTGCTTATAATAACATGCTAGGAAGGATGACCACAGAGGAGCGCGAAGCTTGGGATAAGGTGTATAATCCTATTATGGAAGATTTCAAAAGGAAATATCCATCCATGAACCAACAGGAACTTATGCGTTGGCGCTACCAACGCTATATGCAGGATTACCTGGGAACAGTCGCTGCGGTTGACGAAGGGGTAGGGCGTATGCTCGATTTTTTAAAAGAAAATGGACTGGACGAAAACACCATAGTGGTTTATACATCCGATCAGGGATTTTATTTAGGCGAACACGGCTGGTTTGATAAAAGATTCATGTATGAAGAATCTTTGCGCACGCCACTACTGTTACGTTATCCAGCTGAAATAGAAGGCGGAAAAAAATCTGATGCCCTTGTTCAGAACCTTGACTTCGCCCCCACATTGCTTGATTATGCAAATGTAGCTATCCCAGCAGACATGCAAGGTAAGTCGTTCAGAAAACTGGCCAGCGGCAAAGACGAAAACTGGCGCGATGCAGTCTATTACACCTATTATGAATATCCTGGTATTCATGCAGTAAAAAGGCATTATGGCGTTCGAACCGATCGATACAAGCTTATCCACTTTTATTACGATGTGGATGAATGGGAACTTTACGATCTAGAAACAGATCCCCAAGAACTGAATAATGTGTATCATGACCCCAAGTATAAAACTGTACGAGCGACAATGCATAAAAAGCTCGAACAGCTTAGAAAAGAGTATAAAGATTCGACAGTAAATGATAAGTCCTTTCTTCCAAAGAAGCCAAAAGTATAATTGATCCTTTCTTTTTGCTCTTATCCAAATAGAATCTAAGATTTGCGTAATAACCCCAGTCAAAAAGCGTAGAAAGTCTGAAACGATATTATTTTTAGTCCTGTTCTTTTATATTATAGTAATAATTAAATACAGCATGAAAAATAAATACATAAACAGATCCGAAGTCGATAAGCTAAAAATGATGGTCGCCGATATTGATGTAGGAATGATGTGCACGTTTTCAGAAAATGAACAATTTCCAAATGTGGTATCCTTAAAAAGACAAGAGTTGGATGACGATGGTGATATTTGGCATCTGATTTCTTCTGAAAGTACCTCCTTTAAGAACTTGCAGACAAATGATAATGTAACCCTCATCTATACCAGACCAGGGGACCTTCAGTTTATTCGTATCGTTGGCAACGGTATGGTCAGCGACAGCAAAACCCGAATTCAGAAATATCGAAATCATATAGACACAAAATTGTTTGAAAAAGGTGCTGATGATCCTAAAATTAGAGTATTAAGATTAAGAGTGACAGCTACCCAATATTGGAAATCCGATTCCGGGAGTCTTATCACAATTTTAAAAGTGCTAGGCAGAGCAATTTCCGGACGAGATACAGATTTTATTTAGCCAGGGTTGAGCGAAAAGTTAAGTATTTTACACATGCTCATCGAAAATCCAGCTTGAGTGGCTCTTCTGTGATGCACAAGATCCGAATACTATTTAAATGCATAAAAATGAAAAATAAACTAAATTATAAGTTTTATATCCTTCTTGTTTTATTTCTGTTTTCTGCGCAGTTTTTAACCGCACAAGTTAATCGTTCCGATTACGATTATGCCATGAAAAAATTTCAAGAATTATTTAATGAGAAAAAACCAGATGATATTTATGAACAATCATCTACCATCTATAAGTCTAAATGATATAGGTTTTTCAATATTTGAACTTTAATTCTCCATTGTTTTGCGATCATTCCAGACAGTGCTACATTAAGCAGGTTGGTTTCATTCGCATAAACGAATTCCATCGGATTCGATGGAAATAAAATCAGGATTATTAAATTGTTCCTCTAGGTCAATAAATTCAATATATGATGTTCTAGCTAGGGGGCCAAATGTTTCAGGTTAGGGTATAAAATGATTAGTTATGATGTGAGAATTTATAAAATCAGTATTTTAACCCACAGTTTTGAAACAATAACCAATGAAACGTCTTTTAATACTATTTCTATTTTTGAGGCTATTGCCAGTTATGGACAGGCGTTTAAATTGAATAAGGCATTCAATTAATTTTTTTATGATAAAGAAACCAAAGAAAAAATGGCAGATCACTTTATTATTGATGATCTGTTCTTCCTCTATTAGCATCGCACAGCAATCCATACAATTGAGTGGCAAAGGCCAGGGAAAGCGTTTTGACGGTATCGGAGTAGTCAATGGTGGCGGAGCAACATCCGTTTTGCTCAAAGACTATTCCGAGAAGCAGCGCAGCGAAATTTTTGATATGGTCTATAAGCCTATGTTTGGTGGTTCAGTCAGTTCGCTGCTGGTCGAGATTCCAGGTGACGGTAACTCGACGCAAGGCTCTATGCCCAGCCATAGTCATTATCGTGGAGACTTCAATTACCAGCGCGGCTATATGTGGTGGATCATGCAGGAGGCCAAAAGGCGCAATCCGCAGCTGGCGCTCGACGGAACCGCTTGGAGCGCCCCGGCATGGGTGGGTAATTTTTGGTCTCAGGATATGGTAGACTATTATGTCTCTTGGCTGCAGGGGCTGCGCCAAGTCCATGGTCTGGAATTAGATGCAATTGGATGCCATAACGAGAAAGGCGTCAGCTATGACTTTGCCAAAATGCTCCGAAGGACCATGAATGAAAATGGCTTCCGGAATGTTAAACTGCATGGTTTCGACAACTGGGGCGAATCGAAAATGGAATTCCTAAAGGATATGCAGAAGGACAAGGAACTGCGAGACGCACTTGATGTGGTCAGCGCACATACCTTTAGTGAGATTCAGTTGACCAAAGAACAGCGGGCAATGGCCGAAGCAATGGGCAAACCGATATGGAATAGTGAGGATCACGTCTATCGCAAAGGTTTCGATGCGCTGATTACTATTGTAAAGTGTTTCAACGAGAATTATATTATCAGCGGCGCTACCAGAGTCATCAACTGGTATGATATAGCAGGGGTATACCCGCTGGAACCATACAGTGAAACCCCCGCCATGGTGCTGGCCCGTGAGCCCTGGAGTGGCAACTATAAGGTGCGTGAAGCGCTTTGGGGCTATGCCCACTATGGGCAGTTTACTCAGATCGGCTGGCAGTATCTCAATGATGGCTGTGCCTATCTCAAAGATGGCGGGAGCATGGCTACGTTGAAAAATCCAAAGACTGGCGACTATAGTATTATCTTTGAAACAAAAGATGCCAAGAAGGCGCAGACCGTGACGGTTAAGCTTTCGAAGGGCTTGTCAACCGATAAACTTTGTGTATGGTACAGCAATCCGCAGGAGCAATTCGTTCGCATGGCTGACATCACACCTAAAAATGGCAGTTATAGCATCACGCTTCAGCCCAATACAGTCTATTCTATCTCCACAACAAAGGGGCAGCAGAAGGGGACATTTGCAAATATCCCACAGTCAAAACCCTTCCCAATTCCTTACGAAGACAACTTCGACGGCTATGCACATCCCGAACAGTGGGGTTACCTTCCACATTATACAGCTGACCTGATCGGCAGCTTTGAACTCACCGAACGTCCAGACCACAAAGGACAATGTATTCGCCAGGTGGTGGGCGAGCATACGCTTAGCTGGGCACCGGAATGGCATCATTATACTATTCTTGGCGATTCGGCCTGGATTGACTATGAAATCAGTGCCGACGTCTATCTAAATCCGCAAGACGAGGCAGCCGTAATGGGGCGCTTGAGTGATGTCGGTTCGGGCTATGGCATTTGGGCTAAAGGCTATTACCTCAAATTAGATGACAAAGGTAACTGTACGTTGGTTCTTTCCAGAGGAAAACCCGATCCGAAAGAACTCATTGGTGATGCCGAGCAGCAAGCCCTGATCCTGGCCCGTACCGATAAAGAGGTGGGCGGAGAGTACACATTGGCCAGTGCCAAAATAGAAGGAATCAACGCTTGTCAGTGGCATTCGTTGACACTGCGATTTGTAGGTGACGAACTGACAGGCTTTGTCGATGGGAGGGAAGTAGTGAAAGCTACATCGGCTCACTATCCCCATGGCATGGCTGGACTGATGGCATCCTTACAGCAGAATCGTGTCAGCACTCCTTATTTTGATAATCTCAAGATTCATCCCATTGGGCGGACCAAGGCTATAGCGAAACAAAACGCGCCAGCTTTAAGCCCCATATACCTTTTACAACCATGATGCAGTTGATCATAGAAAGAAAAGGTAGCTATGTGTTTAGTATAACTGGTGTATAGTGAGTAAAATATGCAGGGTAAAGGCAACGATTGGCATCGTGAATCAAAATGCACGATGCCAACGCATAATTGGTGCTTTAATTGATGACAGGTATGTTTTTAATACAAGGGTTACAAATTCGCAAGCTAATTTTGTTTCAGACATTAATCAACTTACTGGTATTGTTATGTTCCGTTTTCCGAATATTATAACTTTTCTGCCTATTATTATTACCGTTGTTGTTCTTTTTACTGCAGCTTTGTAATAATGAGATTCACAATTTATCTGAGCAGCAATGAAGAAAAATAATAAGTATAAAATCCATTTACAGGAATTGGGATTAAAAGATGGTTCACAGGAACAAAGATCGATCAAATTTGAATTTGAAAATCACGACAATATCCTTTCGTTGATAGAAAAGACAAAAGATAGTGGTCGTTTTGAAAACAAATCCGATAATATTGAATTTATTGTGGGCTTGAAACTTTTCAGTGAGGTGATGCTGAGAAATAAGGATAATCCCTTATTTAAAGAATTTTTACCTGCATTCAAGGATTTTATGAAGGAGCTTAAATCTACGAGATAACATATCCGAAAATCTAAGAGCTCAATGGTATTGCCATTTCTCATATAATTTTGAATACTACTATCTTAGTGTTCAGAATTTTTGTGTCTAGTGCGGGAGGTAAGAAATCGTTTATTCATTGTGTCAATGACAGTATCGACGCCATCTTTTCTCAGCCATTCATATTCCAGAGTAGCAAGATCACCGGCAGTATAATGCAATTTTAGTTTACCATCAGTCGCTGCTTCGTACACCACCTGGGCGATGGTTTCTGGTGCGTCACGTTTGGTAGCCGAATCTGCTCTGACTGAGTTTATGTAATGGTTAAAAACTTCCTGATACTCCTGATGAGAAACCATTTGGGCATTGCTGCCGAAGTTTGTCTGCATATATGCCGGCACAATGGTTTTGATAGTTATACCAAATGCACCCAGTTCATAGCTCATTCCTTCTGTCCATGTTTCTAACGCTGATTTTGTTGCAGCATAAATTGCCACAAAGGGATAAGGGATATTTGCGGTTGAAGACGTAACCGTCAAAACTGTTCCCTGTTTTCTTTTTCTGAAGTATGGAAGAAATGCTTTTGTTACGAGTGTTGTTCCTAAAAAATTGATATTGATCAGTTGCTGTAATTGTTCGTCGCTAGTTCCTTCAAACGCCCCCATAAGTCCATATGCTGCGTTGTTTAACAGCACGTCAACCGGGCTAATGCTCTCTGCTTTTTCTGCAATCTGGGCTATCTGCTTTATATCGCCAATATCCAACTTCAGAAGATGAATGTTCGGCAACTGCGTCAGTTCGGTTTCTTGCTCGGGTTGGCGCATGGTAGCAATTACAGTCCAGCCTTTTGAGGCGAATAATTTTGCGCTCGCTTTTCCTAGGCCTGATGATGCTCCGGTGATGAAAATTGTTTTGTTCATTTTTTAATTTCTAGAATTGATAATGCAAAAATGCAGACTTAAAAAATGAACCTACTTACCATTTGGTAAAAAGCGACTCAACGGATATTTTTTCTTATTCTACTCAGAGATTGCGGTGTAATTCCGAGATAAGAGGCAATGTATGACAATGGAATGCGATTGGCAAGGGCTGGGTACTTCTCCATAAATTCCAAATACCGTGTGGTAGCATCTTGTGATATTAGGGGACTCACTCTTTCCAGTTTTTGAACGAGTGATTTGGTGGTGATTTTTTGGATAATGTTTTCCCAATCCACTATAGTGTCTGAAATCTCTTTCCAATCTGCATTGGAAAACACAAGCAGCTTACAAGATGTTGCTGCTTGTATATATTCCGTTGATGGGACATTCTTCAAGTTAAAAAGCAAATGTTTCTCCTCCAAGAAAATCTTGGTAATCTCTTCTCCATTGTTATTGTAGTAATAAATACGCAGAATACCGTCAAGGATAAACCCAACATGCTTTAATACCTTTCCAGCCTCGGCGAAATATTCATCCTTATTAAGTTCGATCTCTTTAGCCCTGCTTTTGACCAGATTGATCTGTTGCCTGTTTAGATTACCAAATTGTAATATGTATTCAATAAATTCTTCCATAGGAGCAAGTTAAAAAAAAACAAACCGTTTCTAATGTCGGGAATTAAAAACAAATTGGTAGCGAATGACGAAAACTCTGACCCGTTGCATCTGTAATTAGAATTATATTATTCTTTTTTTGATGTTTAAAGATTTCAATTCGTTATTTCTTTTTTTGAAGTTGTGCGTTGCTTACATACGATACAATCAAAATTACAAGAAAAGCAAAGCCTGCAAATACTTTTCCAGCTGGGTCTCCAACAATGTAGTGGGCAAGAGCCGCCGAGATAAACATAATCGCAAAGCCTATATATGCCGACTCTTTCAGCAGGCGAATGGGGAGCCACAAAAAAACTGCCCCCATTATTTTTGCAATTCCCAACTCAATTCTAAAGTAATCCGGGAAACCTAAATGTGCCATCGACTCCTTAACCTCTGGCTTAGTGAGGGTTTCAAATGCAATAAATAGCATCATTAGCGAAGTTATTGCTGTTGTCGTGTAGTAGATAATTTTTCGTGCTTTCATTGTTTAATTAATTTGATGTCTTTTTAGATAGTAATGCTTTCTAAAGCTTTCTGTATAGCCTTTTCACGTCCCAATATAGCCTGTCCGTCCGCCCGGAAAATGCCGGCGACTTCAATCCCTATGAGCTCAAGGAAAAAGCGGACATAATTAGTCGTAAAATCGAAAGGCTTTAATTCACCTTCTGTGTATATTCCTCCTGAGGAAGTCACTATATAAGCAATTTTGTCTTTCAGCAATCCTTCAGGTAAAGCTCCTTTTCCGGTATAACGGAATGTGAGCCCAGCCCTGGCAATCTGGTCAAAATAAGCTTTCAATGTGGAGGGGATATTCCAGTTATACATGGGAGCTTCCACAATTAAAATGTCGGTTTCGATTAAGTCTGTGACTGCTCGGTCAGAAACAGCAATTTCGTGTTTCTGCTTGGATGTCCGGTTTTCAGGAGCCGTAAAGAAGGCATCAATATGTGTAGCATTCAAGTGCGGGATTTCATTGAGGTCATATTCCTTTATCTCAACTTCGTGTAATTTTTCTTTGAGCTTTTCAGCAACTTTTTGCCCAAGAACTCTGCTGGCAGAATCGGTTTTTTTAGGACTTGAAATTATGTGCAATATTCGTTTCATTTCTTTGAAAATATGATACTCCAAAAGTATCTATATTAGCTAACCAAACTATAGAAGTTACCCAAAAGTAAGTAGTAACTTTTGGGTTAGTAGGTATAGAGAAATGAAACACAGAATGGCAACAGACCAATTAGAATACTCAGAAAAAACGCTCGTTATCGACCGAAGATGCGTTATATGTCCTAGGTGGCCCGTGGACAATAGGGCTGCATAAAAGGGAAATCACTTCTGATAATTAGCACAAGGCAGGAAAACGAGAGATTTCGGAAGTATTGATCATATAATTCCGGAAAACAGTCTTCCAAAATAAATAATTTTCGGGGTTTATTGTTTTACCCAATAAAGAGTTTTTGAAAATATTCCCTTGTGCGCCACAATTTTCAGTTTTTTCCCTTCCAGGTAGATTTCGCAGTTGCCCTTTTGGCCTGTATCGTGGTTTTCCACTGTCCCCTTCCACTCATTTTTTTCAAAACGTACGTTATAAAGTGTGGGGCGACCTTTTGGATCAACACCGGAGAATTTTCCGTTGTTATTAGAGATGGTGATAATGAAGCCTTCCTCAGTCTTCCATTTACCTACAAAATTATTATTGGTGGATTGGGCAACGCTAATAATTGTAATGAACATGATTACAAGAGATGACAGTACTTTCTTCATATTTTATTATTTTAATGATTTGATACTGCAAAGCAAATTAAAAAATTCTGAAGTGTTTTTAATATATCTTAAAAAATGAAATCACCTGCCTGCCCGAATCACGCTTAGTGTTTGTTGCGTGATACCCAGATAAGATGCAATATATCCCAGAGGGGCTCGTAGTAATATGCCTGGGAATTTGTCGAGCAGATTTTTATAGCGTTGTTCGGCAGATTGAAATTGCAGTGAAAGGATTTTATCCGATAACATACTAACCACTTGCAGGGATACCTTCAACCGGTAGTCTTTAAAAGTGGGAATACCATTACAAAGGGCATCGAGTTTGCTGTAAGGGATGATACGCAAACAAGTTTCTTCCAAAACCTGTTTGCCATAGGGGTGGGGACGGTTAAAAAAAACACTTTCAAAGGATACCAAGAAATTATTCTCATCAAAAAAATAATGGGTGACATCTTTTCCATCTAAATAATAAAAAGCGCGTAACAATCCTTTTTCAACAAAATAAACATTTTGGTGATGGTTATCTGGCTGTGATAATATGGTTCCTTTCGCAAAAGTTTCTGTAGCAAAAGCGTTGTCGATAGCTTCGCATTCGGTCCTGTTTAATTTTGTGTGCTTAAGCAGATAGGGTATGAGTTCCATTTTGTTCAAATATAAAAAAAATGGGAATATTGCTGGATCAGAATTCTATGCTCAAAATAAATCCTAGTTAAGGTGATAATTTCAAACTTAGCATTTTAATATAGCACCACAACTTGCATTGCCCACCAGTTGACGATATTGGCTTAGCCATTTAGAATTCAGTTTTTTACTGATAGGAATAAAATTTTTCCGGCGTATTTGGATTTCTTCTTGACTAAGGTCCACTGAAAGGAGGTAGTTGTCAATATCGATATGGATTAAATCTCCATTTTGTAGTAAGCCAATGACCCCGCCTTCAGCAGCTTCGGGTGAGACGTGGCCTATTGCGGCTCCACGTGTAGCGCCGCTGAATCGGCCATCCGTTATCAATGCGACAGAGCTACCCAATCCCATTCCCATGATTAAGCTAGTCGGCGTCAACATCTCCTGCATCCCGGGGCCGCCTTTAGGACCTTCGTAGCGAATCACTACTACATTGCCTGCTTTAATATCGCCTGCGAGGATTCCCGCAATAGCTTCGGCTTGACTATTGTAGCAAATGGCAGTCCCGGTAAATTTTCTGTCGCCTGTAATTCCTGCGGATTTCACTACGGCGCCCTGCTCAGCGAGATTTCCATATAGAATAGCCAAACCACCAACATGACTATATGGATTATCAATAGTATGTATGACCGTTGTATCTTTGATCTCTGCATTTTCAATCCTTTTGAATAACATTTGGCCGGTAATTGTTTTATTATCCAGGAGCAGATGGTTGCTTCGTTTCGTCATTTCGTTCATTACAGCATTTACCCCGCCGGCGCGATGAATATCCTCCATGTGAATATTACTTAAACTTGGTGATATTTTCGCAATGTGCGATACTTGTTGAGCGATCACGTTGATATCGCTAAGCTGAAAATCGACATCGGCCTCATGCGCTATGGCGAGCATATGGAGCACCGTATTAGTACTTCCTCCCATGGCCATGTCTACTGCGAAAGCGTTCTGTATGGCCTTTTCATTGATGATATTTTTAAGCTTGAATTGTTTTGAAAGTTGACTGTCTTTAGCGATTTCACAAATTCTTCTGGCCGCCTTCCGATACAGATCCTCCCGCTCAGGTGTCAGTGCCAAGATTGTACCATTTCCGGGTAATGCAATACCCATAGCTTCCATTAAGGTATTCATGGAGTTTGCAGTAAACATGCCTGAGCAGCTCCCTCCGCTAGGGCATGCGTTACACTCGATATCTTTAAGCTCGTCCTCATTAAGAATGCCAGCTTCATGTTTACCTACAGCTTCGAAAGCGGTGGCCAAGTCTATTGCAGAGCCATCTTTACTGTAGCCTTTTTGCATTGGGCCACCACTTACAAAGATCGTTGGTACATCCACTCGGAGAGCCCCCATGATCATTCCCGGTACGATCTTATCACAGTTTGGAATCGCTATCATCGCGTCCAATTTGTGTGCATTCATGACGCTTTCAATTGAGTTGGCGATCAGTTCGCGGCTAGGTAGCGAGTATAACATCCCGTCATGGCCCATTGCGATACCATCGTCTATGCCGATCGTATTAAATTCAAACGGGACGCATCCATTAGCTCTGATTTCTTCTTTAATGATTTCAGCAACCTTATTAAGAAAATAATGCCCAGGGATTATTTCGATGAATGAATTCGCTACTCCAATAAATGGCTTACAAAAATCGTCATCTTTCAGTCCCGTTGCCCGCAACAATGCCCTGTGGGGGGTACGTTGATAACCTTTTTTTACTTCGTCGCTTCTCATTTCATTTTATATATTAGATTTCAGTCTGCTTAATGTTTCAGGAGATATGGCTAGATAGGCAGCCAAATTAGCATTGGACAATCGCTGTGTCAGTTCGGGATTATTTTTCAGTAAGTCCCGATACCGTTCCTTTGCGGTCTGAGTTAATAAGCTACTGAGTTTGTTGTTTATTACTGTTAATCCATATTCCAGGATGTAGATATAAAATTTGTCCCATTCGGGTATATTGGCTCTCAAATATGAGAAGTCGGCGTGGCTAATGCTGAGCACCTCACTATCTTCTACGGCTTGAATAAATTCTGTCGCCGGCAGTCTAGAAATAAAGCTGACAATAGAGGTCAAAAATGTGTGCTCGAAAGCCATGAAGCGAGTTGCGGACGATAGGTCGTCGTTTCGAAAATAAAGACGTAGACAACCTTTGCTGACAAAAAAAAGACGATCCGCAACAGTACCTTCTTCGAGTAGATGCTCATTCTTTTTTATTGACTCAGGATTGAAATACGTTATAATCTCCGTTAATTGATCTTCGGTTAACGTTACTTTTTCCCGTATTAATTGCAAAAGTTGTTCTTTCATCGCTTACTGTTCTACAGCATCAAAGATGCAGCAAATATTAGGATAAAGCTGTTGACATTAGTCAAAATCGTTAGCTCCGAATCTTTTTTTGGCCGATAGAGAATAGGTTGCCCATGGATAACCTATTCGGGCGTTAAAGTATGGTGTTTTCGATCAGTACTTTGCGCCGAATATGAACCTCCTTGGAATAAAGTGGAATATGCTGATACTTTATGAACTCGTCGATCGTAGCAAACAACTGCGTCCTGGTTTAGTTCGCTGATCGAGTAAGTAGATAGCAGTCAGTGGATGAAGAGCTAGAGGGAATGAACTTCATAGCATGACAAAATTGGACGTATAACCAATACTTGTTCGTTTAATTTAATTGAACTTTGCAATAGTACGTAACATTAGGTACACAACAAAGATTAATCACATTTAAAACAAAAAAGATGAGCAAGACAATTTTAATTACAGGCGCTGCAAGTGGGTTTGGAAAAATCGCAGCATTTGCGCTAGCGAAAAAAGGATACAAAATTATTGCCACAGCTCAGATTTATCCCCAAATGAGCGACCTGATTAGAGAAGGTCGAGAACAAGGGATAGAATTCATTGTTGACAAATTAGATGTTACCGATGCGCGTGATATTGCTTACATCGTTGGAAAATATGATATTGACATTTTAATCAGTAATGCTGGAATTATGGAAGGAGGACCTATTGCCGAGCAGCCAATTGATCTTATCCGCTCCATGTTTGATGTAAATGTTTTTGGGGGGCTGGAACTTGCACAAGGTTTTATTAAAAAATTTATCGATCAGAAGAAACCAGGTAAAATCGTATTTACCACTTCAATGGGCGGATTGTGGACGGTACCTTATGTTGCAGCTTATTGTGCTTCTAAGCACGCCATGGAAGCAATTGCCGAAGGTTTGAAGACAGAACTAGCCCAGTTTAATATCAAGATTGCTACATGTAATCCTGGTATATTTGGGACTGGATTTAACGATCGTGGTGTAGATACTATTTTCCGTTGGTACAATCCGAAAACCAATTTTACACCACCTTCGGTTTTTGATGGTACGGCAGAATCTTTAGCCAATCAGCTGGACCCTGAATCAATGGCGGACGTTATCGTAAATGTAGCGCTCGATGACAACAGCAATTTCAGAAATTTACATCCCAAAGAAACAGAAGATTTTGTAAAACAGTTGCAAGTGGAAGCTTGGACTGCAAAAAGTTAATTTAACATAGCCTGTATGTGCAATATTGTTTTAATATTGCGCATACTCATACGTATATTAAAATCAAAAACAAGATGAATATTACATATAATGAGGCTGCAAAAGCTTTGGATACTTCTATAGAAAAAGCCAAGTCCCTCCATATTCCTGTGAGCCTTGCCGTAGTGGATACGGGTGGTCATTTGGTGGCGTTTGGCAGACTTGACAGTGTCTACGGTGTTATCGATTTCGCAGTAAAAAAAGCAAGAACAGCTGTCATGTTTGGCGTAGATAGTGACACTATGGGTACCATTGTTTCCGGGGCAGATATACATGGATTTGGAATGTTGAATTCCAATGAAGGGTTAATGACTATTGCTGGTGGTGTAGTGATCAAAAATAAGGATGGCAAGATAATTGGAGCAATTGCATCCTCAGGCGGAAGCCCAGATCAGGATAAAGAAATTGCAATGGCAGGAGCAGTTTCTATTTCCTGAAATTTAAATTTTTAAAATATGGATGGTACGAGGGAGATCATATTTGACAGACTGGTTTACTCCTGTCAGTTTGACAAGCATAGGGGGTATGAGGAGTTTATCCCAGAGCACCTACTAGGGTTTCAGCTCTCAGGAGAGACACACGCTGTTTATCCGGGGGGAACGACGGTTGTTCCTGAAAATACGATTGTATTGATTAGAAAAAATCAGTTGATCCGCACAACAAAATACCCGTCAAAGTCAGGAGCGTATAAATTTGTTTCTATTACGCTGGATAGAGAAGTTCTGAATAAATATGCGCTGGAAAATAAAATTGAAGTAGAAGACGGATATACAGGGGGGCAAAGATTGTTTTTTGAACCTGACGATTTCATTCGAAGCTATTTTATTTCGCTTGCACCATACATCAACAAGAAAAAAGAAGCTACTCCAAAGTTAGCAGATCTCAAAATCAGGGAAGCAATAGAGCTGCTTTTGCAAGCTAACCCTGATTTTAAACAGATTTTGTTTGATTTTTCATCTCCCTACAAGATAGATCTGCAGGATTTTATGGAACAGAACTATATGTTTAATGTCTCTATCGAGGCATTTGCCAAACTAACAGGTAGGAGTCTTTCTAGTTTTAAACGCGATTTCAATAAAGCATTTAATGCGACACCTAAACAGTGGCTTCTTGAACGTCGCCTTGAGGAAGCTTACTATTTTATAAAATATCTTAAGCGAAAGCCCGTAGATTTCTATTTGGATCTCGGATTCGAGAATCTTTCACATTTTTATTTTTCATTTAAGAAAAAATACGGTTTTACAACCTCTGACCTTAGAAAAATAGAAGATTAGTGATTCAAAAATGAAATCAGTATTTCACCAGATCTAAAAGAACAGTACAACACTATTAATCAGATAAAATGAATAACGTCGAACATATAATTATGTGGGTCAAGGGGGATATTTTACAGGGAAAATGGATGATGGGAATTTCTATTTTTGTTGTTTTGCCCATTTTGTTTTTTCTTGTAAAAAATGGAGGCGTTCTACAAAAAGGAATAGCCCTACCACTCAGCTTTTTATTTGTAGTGAATTTGGGATACGCTAGTTTTATGTTGTCATCAAAGCCTAAATATTCTGCAGATATGGAGAAGTCGTATCATCAGAACCTTTCTCAAACTTTAATGCAGGAATATAAAAAAATAAAAGGTTTTGATAGAAGTTACACCCTGACCAAATATTTATGGGCCGCTTTATGTGCAGGATCAATAATAGGCTATTTCAGCATTTCAAAAGAATACTTCCAGGGCTTGTCTATTGGATTTGCGTTGATGTTCTTTGGTTTGTTACTTGTCGATGTTTTCTTGCATAGCCGATTAAAACTCTGTTTAGCAGCTTTTTCTCAAAATAATCTACCAATTTAAGAATACTGCAACGCAAGTTCACGTAGAACCAGCCTACATATAGGTAAACGAGACCGTGAATTTTTGTTTGTGCTTAAAGCAGATTGACTAAACATATAAATAATAAAAGCGCTGAAGTTTTTCGGATCATGACTAATTACTGTGATATTCTTCAATGGATTTAAAATGCGTTTTAGCCATAATCAATTTGTTTTCAGAAATCAGCAATAATGATCTTTTTCATTCCCATCATTTTTTTGAACGCATCTGGTCTTTTGTTGAGCTCTTCCCAATTTTCGGGAGAAACCTGCCAGCTTAATCCGTATCTGTCTTTCAGCCAGCCACAAACGCTTTCTTGTCCTCCTTCCGATGTCAGAGCATCCCAGTAGTAGTCTATTTCAATCTGGTCTTTACATGGGATCATCAGCGAAATAGCCTCGTTAAATTTGAATATCGGTCCGGCATTGATCCCGATGAAACGCATTCCCAAAATCTCAAACTCAACGGTAAGCACTTTTCCGGCGAAATCCTTCTGGAAATCAGCCAGTCCTTCGGTTTCTGAATTCGGGTAATAAGTAATATTGATGATCTTGCCATCTTTGAAAACCGACACGTAATATTCTGCGGCTTCCTGTGCGTTGCTGTCAAACCAAAGGTTTGGAATTATCTTTTGCATAGCTTTTATATTTTTTGGTTATTTTTTTTATTTTCTGTAGAACTGAAAAATCGACTATCCCCGGCTGTTTCAATTTATGTCCCTTGATGCAAATTCCCAGTATTTTTTCATAGCCATTTCTGTTTTTTATCCCTGCTGTAATGGAAAACGTTTTGAATTTTGTTGATTTGCCAGTCTTACAAATTTAAAAGATTTGTTCTTGAGTCAACTTTCCATAGGGTAAGAAATAGAATAACATTCACGGCTAGGTGGGTCATTAAAAAAGTACGGCGTCCTAGCAAATCTGATAAGGCATAACCCTTTTATTTCTTTTTTTTAACGGCCTTATTTTCTACAAGCGACTTCATTGGCGTCATAACAGCTCTAATTAGTTGTATAGTCTTCATTTAAAATGCATTATTTAGTATATTTATATATCAAAATTGTGTAAATTAAAAATAAATAAAACTATAATAGTATATTTATGTTCTAATATAGTTTTATGAAGTATAAACTTTTACAACAAATGCTGCCGTTGATTGAGCAATTCGAAGATGAAAATAAGAATGGTAGCTATAGTCATGATGTTGAGGGATTTAAATGCTGGGTGGTAAGCAAGCAAAGTGGTTTATTAGCTGAACCGCAATGGGAAGGTAAAGAAAACGGGCGTAGTCCGGAGAGTGTGATAAGTACATTAATTGTGCATATGAACAGATTTGCAAAAAGTTATTCAAAAGCTGCTATTTGGGGATCTGCTTTTTCTACACAAGAGGAATTTATCTATTTGATTACATTGAAATCATTTGGAGAGATGACAAAGATGCAATTGATCAAACGCAATATCCATGAAAAGCCAGTCGGTATGGCCATTATTAACCGTTTGCTCAAGCAAGGATGGATTAGTCAGGATGAGTCTGATATGGATAAGCGTAGCAAAGTAATTCACCTGACATCAGCCGGTTCAAAAGTATTGGATCAACAAATGGAGAAAATACGTCATGCTACACAGCTCGTTTCTGGCGATCTTACTTATAATGAAAAGATGATATTGATAAACTTGTTGAATAAACTTAAGGATTTCCATCAGTTAATTTATGATAAAAATATTGCGACTAACAAATTGTTGGATGGAGCCAACATATAAATTCGAAAGAAAATGAAGAAGAAAATAGCTGTCATTGGTGCAGGTTTTTCGGGGCTTTCGGCTGCTGCCTATTTGGGTCGAGCTGGGTATGCTGTTCATGTTTTTGAAAAGCATGGACAGCCGGGCGGACGTGCTCGACAATTTTCTACGCCCGAGGGCTTTAAGTTTGATATGGGCCCTAGCTGGTACTGGATGCCCGATATTATAGAATCCTTTTTCTCGGATTTTGGCTACAATAGCTCAGATTTCTTTGATCTCATGTCGCTCAACCCACAGTTTGAAATGATTTTTTCTTCTGGAAAGATCAGTGTTCCGGAGTCGTATGAAGAGTTAAAGCGGCTCTTCGAAAGCATTGAAGCTGGGGCCGGGGCGCAACTTGAAAAATTTATGCATGCCGCAAAATTCAAATACGAAGTAGGGATGCGTGATTTTGTCAATAAACCTTGCCATAGTTGGTTCGAATTCATATCTCCCAAAATTGCACGGAGCGCATTCAGATTGGATTTGCTTTCTAGTTTTAGATCTTATGTCGCAAAATATTTTACTGACGAAAGACTACGTACGCTGATGGAATTTCCGGTTATATTTTTGGGGGCTTCTCCCAAGGATATCCCAGCATTATATAGCTTGATGAATTATGGCGGCTATGCACTAGGAACACATTATCCCAAAGGCGGGTTTTATCAATTGGTATTGGCTATGCAGCAGGTAGCCGAAGCGCAGGGTGTAACATTCCATTTTAACCATAATGTCGATGCAATAAATATAGAAAACAAAAAGATCCGTTCGCTCAGGATTAATGGCGAAAATCAAGAATTTGATCTCGTGGTTGCCTCGGCCGATTATCATCATATTGAAATGCAATTACCCGAAAAGTTTAGGAATTATGATGCCGCATATTGGAAAAGTAGGACATTTGCTCCTTCCAGCTTGATTTATTACCTCGGACTGAAATCATCCATAGCTAACCTGACACATCATACACTTTTCTTCGAGTATCCTCTGGATGACCATATTGACTGCATTTATGCCGATAAAAAATGGCCTGAAAATCCACTTTTCTATGCCTGTTGTCCATCAAAATCGGATATGGATGTTGCCCCGGCCGGTCAGGAGAACCTCTTTTTGTTGATGCCTTTGGCAACCGGCATCTTGGATAACGAAGAAACCCGTGAGGAGTATCTGATGCATATGCTCGAACGCCTCGAAAAACAAACCGGTACAAAAAATCTCTATCAGCAGATTTTATATAAAAGGAGCTATTGTGTCAGTGATTTTGTCCGGGATTATAATGCTTATGGTGGAAATGCCTATGGGCTCGCAAATACCTTGAAACAGACCGCAGTATTGAAACCGAAAATTAGAAACAAATCCGTTCAAAATCTTTTTTATACGGGGCAGCTTACTGTGCCTGGACCAGGCGTGCCACCCTCTATTATATCGGGAAAAATTGTTGCCAAAGAAGCCATTGAATCCTTTCGTAAATTATAAGATATGAAGAAACTATTTGATGAACTCGCTTATGAAGTAAGCAAAAAAACAACTGAAAAGTATAGTACCAGCTTTTCTCTTGGTATTTTGGCGCTGAAGCCTAGTATTCGCGACAGTATTTATGCCATTTATGGATATGTGCGACTTGCTGACGAAATTGTGGATAGTTTCCATGGTTATGATAGGCAGCGCTTGCTGGGAAGGCTATATCTCGAAACAAGCTATGCGTTGGAGGAACGCATTTCTTTAAATCCAATATTGCAATCCTTTCAGGAGACGGTACATAAATATAACATAGATAGTGATCTTATTCGTCAATTTCTCCATAGTATGAAAATGGATTTGAACAAGGTGGATTATAACTCCGAACGTTATAAAGAATATATTTATGGATCTGCAGAAGTTGTCGGATTAATGTGCTTACAGGTTTTTACGGAAGGAGACAAGCAACATTACCAGGAGTTAAAACCTTATGCGATGAAACTTGGTTCTGCTTTTCAAAAAATAAACTTTTTGCGGGATCTTAAAGATGACTATCATGTCCTTGGGCGTACCTATTTTCCGAACTTGGATATGACCGTTTTCGACAACGCACTCAAAAGCCAGATTGAGGATGAAATTCACAATGAATTTAAGGAAGCCCTTTTGGGAATTAAAAAATTGCCTACATCGGCAAAATTTGGTGTTTATCTGGCTTACAAATATTATCTTTCGTTATTTGCCAAGATCCGGAAAAAATCTTCAAAAGAAATTCTGGAAAATAGAATTAGAGTTCCGAATGCAGAGAAAGCCTACGTTGCTTTAAAAAGTTACTTGCGTTACAAAACGGCTTATTTATAAAATAGAGATATGAATTTTATTACCATATTGATCACTTTTATTGCTATGGAGGGCGCTACCTGGCTTATTCATAAATATATTATGCATGGTTTTCTTTGGATATTGCACAGAGATCATCATGACCATAGTAATGCGGGATTTTTGGAAAAGAATGATTACTTTTTTGTCATCTTTGCGCTTCCTACCATTGCATTAATGTATTTTGGATCGCTAAAGGATTACAATTATCTGTTTTATATAGGTTTGGGGATTATGCTCTACGGTATGGCATACTTCTTTGTACATGATATTTTTATCCATCAACGGTTCAAATTGCTGAGCAAAACAAACAATCGTTACTTTTTGGCACTTCGTCGTGCCCACAAACAACATCATAAGCATTTAGGCAAGGAAGAAGGTGAATGTTTCGGCTTCTTATATGTTCCGATGAAATATTTTAAAATGTACAGTAATAATGAAAAGGCGTGATGGAATATACTTATTCACTTATCTTATTTTTTACGGTAGTAATCTGTTTTGTCGCCTCCTTCGACAGGCGGCTTCGATTCGATCGTGAATTTATTCCATTTTTCAAGGCTTCAGCCCTCGTCGCGATATTTTTTATCGCCTGGGACATCTGGTTTACCAGTCGTGGTGTATGGTGGTTCGATACCCGTTATACGATAGGGGTAGTGATTGCAGGATTGCCTCTGGAAGAATGGTTGTTTTTTATTTTTATTCCTTTTTCCTGTATCTTCACCTATTTCTGCATAAGTAAGTTTTTCAGATTGGAGCAGCTCAGTGCATTTAATAATATATTGGTCTTTGTGAGCGTTATCATTTGCGCTGTAGTAGCTCTCCGCTATGCAGACCGAATATATACAGTTGTCACAGCAGTGGTGACCATCCTGACACTATTGATCTTCCATTTTGTATTACGTGTACAATGGATCACGCAGGCCTCTTTGGTTTTTACATTGCTTATGTTGGGTTTTTTGCCAGTTAATGGCATACTTACGGGGACAGGGCTGGAATCGCCGATAGTCAATTATAATCCAGCAGATTTTATGGGGATTCGGATACTCACAATTCCGATTGAGGATGCGGTATACGGATATAGCCAATTTTTATTGGTACTTTATTTTTTCAAAAAATTTCAGGGCAGACAATTAGGGCGAACAAGACAAGCACAATTTATCAGTTCTCGCCCTTAAAAAATTAAAATTATGAACAGAAATAACGTTGTGCTCGTAGATGAAAACGATCAAGCACTTGGGCAGATGGATAAGCTATCCGCACACCAGCAGGGGCTGCTACACCGTGCCTTTTCAATCTTTATTTTTAACGGTAGCGGAGAGTTACTCCTCCAGCGACGTGCGTTTGATAAATATCATGGAGGTGGTCTTTGGACCAATACCTGCTGCTCACACCCCCAGCTTGGAGAGGACCTATTGGATAGTGCCCAGGAGCGATTGTTTTTTGAAATGGGTATTTCTTGCCAACTGACCTTTTCTTTTTCCTTTATTTATCATGCTGAAGTAGAGAATAACCTGATCGAATACGAGTACGATCACGTTTTTACCGGGTATTTCAGTGCAGACCCTATACCCAATCCAGCAGAAGCCGCTGATTTTAGGTGGTGTCCGGTTGATGAGGTTCTAGCAGATATTTCCGTTCATCCAGAGTATTACACATACTGGTTTAAGGCGGCTCTCCCGCAGGTGATAAATCGGATATAGTCCCCTTTTATCCAATTTTTTTTCTAAGCCATTTACGTAGTGGTTCGTCATACCATTTCAGACTAATATATGCGAGTATGATACTGATCACCAATATCAGTAAAGCATAAGGCCAGACTTGTGCAATTGTCACACCTTTATTGTTGCTGATCCAAGCCACATAAAAGTATACAAGTGGATAGTGAACTAAATAAAGGGGATAGGAGATATCGCCTAGGAATTTACATATTTTCTTTTCCAGAGCGCTATTGATTACAGCACTGGAGCCTAGATAAACAATAGCTGGAAAAAGAATTATTATACAAACGGACTCGTAGATACCATTCATCCAAAGTCGCTCAGCCCCACCTATGCGGGGCATGTATAGGATTGTTGCCACTAATATGCTGCACCATAAAAACGCATATTTAATTCGCTTGGGAGTAGATATTCTTGAAAGTAACAATCCGGCAAAAAAAGGATACATCGTTCTTGTAATACCGATGTACACCTGTTCACTGTTCAAAGTCCAGCCACCACTAACGTCACCATTCGGACTCGTAATAGCTAGATGGGCCAATGCAACAGCAGCAATGAAAACAAAAACACCCAAAGCTTTTTTGGACAACTTTCGGATACCGATTGCATATAAAATATTAGCAATGTACTCAAAGAATAATGACCAACCGACGCTATTGAGAGGATGCATTTCTTGCCAACCACGTATATCCAATGATAATGGAACAGGTAGTATCGTATAGCCAATCAGCATTACCAATAACATTTTCCAAAATGGAACAGTGTGAATGAGAGGCCAAATTGTCGAATCTGTAAAATAAAAACCAATTGCTCCAAGTGTCATACCCAGTATAACCATAGGTTGTAAACGTTCGATACGACGCTTGAGGAATGTACCAATTGTCAACTTTTGCCAGCGATCGTCATATGCGTAACCGATCACGAAGCCAGACAATAGAAAGAAAAAATCAACCGCCAGATAACCATGGTTAACCAAAATATCGAGGTGACCAGTTCCCAATGGTTCAGTCAAGTGAAAGGTGACAACGATGATTGCAGCGACTCCACGTAATCCATCAAGTACCGGGTAGTGTGGTTTTGTTGAAAGCTTTGTGATATTCATTGATCTTGGCTACGGTATTAATCTATTCGTTCATACATATTTGAAAGAGTCGGTGAAATTAAATAAATATGTTTTGCGAATTTGATCAAATCGTATCAAAACCTAGCTGAATAGTATCATTTGAGTGTGCTTTCTATAAAAGCACACTCAAATCTTTAAAATAGAAAGCCATTTGAATATCTTAAAACCCCGGTTTCTATCATGTATTCTTTATCATGGGCTGAATCTAGGTGCTATTGGCAAAATAGCCCGCTGCTAAGGCCTGACATTTTCACTGCAGCAAAAAAAAAGAGAAATAGTTCCTTATTTTATATATCTGAGTAATCTGTTGGTCTACACAGGGTTGTTATATTTTTAGAAACATTATTTTGGTATTGGGGCAGCTCAGCCATTGGTTTATACAAAGGCCCGAAAGCTTTCCAATGTGTATCGCGCTCTGTCATATTTTCGAAAGTCGTAAGATAAATTAAATTAGGCATTGTGCTCCCTGCAATCACCTGACCATAAAAAACTGCATTAAAATTTAGTTTTTTGAAGATATCGATCTCCCCGTTATTAAACATGGAGATTTTATTTGCAGATAACTTTTCCGTTGGGCCTTCATAGCTCCTCAATTCGTAAACACGTTCACTTTTATCAGCGTTTAATTTTGGAAGAGAAGGAGATGGCATCCCCTCAAAGGCTTTCATTAAAATTGTTTCAACCCTTGAATATGGAGCACGGTTATGTGCAGCATCTAAGTATTCCTTTCCGGACGCCAAATATTGTTTATCTTTTAAAATATCTACATCAAGATTTGCATATTTTTCAAGATTGAGCGATGAACTGAATACGTAAATCAATTTATCTGCTTTGTCCTTATTGTCAATCGGTTTGAAAACGCCAATCTCTTTAAATCCTAATTTGTGCATTGCTGGCAGGTAGGCGTTTTCGAGAAAACGATCGATCACTTGTTCTTGTTCTGTCGTCTGGAAGTGATAAACTTTCAATTGAAAATAAGTGGTTGTTGCGTTAGCAAAACAGCTGGATTGACTACTGATAAAAATCAATATTATTAATATCCAATGTCCTGGATTCATTGACTTGACCATGTTTAACATTTAGTTTTATAGATTTAGATTATTATTTTTTTGTTTTCTTCTCATTAAGAAAATACAGATTAAAAATAGGTTTTTTTTGGAACAATATATAGTGCGAAATAAATCGGCAGGTATGATGAATTTATTTCTGTGCTATTATCTTCCTGTTCTGGCGCACGAATTGCCACAATGAGACAATCGAAGATGGAGCAACTTGAATTGGGAATGTCCAAATCGCAAGTCGTTAATATCCTAGGATCATCCTATTCAATTGGACAAAAGAGAAATTGTATCGCGAATTTCAGCCAATATATAAGGAACCAAGACCGTAAATTTTAATCTTTCCAGCGTCCTAAACGACACTCTTCATCAAAGTTTTCATCATCTCTTCTGATGATCTTCGGCAAAGCACTGTGATCTGAAAGAGTTTTTTTTTTATTTTATTGTACTTCACTTGATATGCCGACTAGGTTAGCAACTCCATTCTTTTTTTATAAGTTGTAATATTTTTATCTTTTTGAAGACTAACAAGTAAAGTAATATAAAATAAGACATCCTCGTAAAGTATGAGCATCGAAAAAAACTTTATTACGTTAATAACTTCCAACCAGGCTATCATTCATCGCATCTGCTGCATGTATCTAGACAATAAAGCCGACAGGGAAGATTTATTTCAAGAAATAGTGTTGCAGGCATGGAAATCATTCAAAAGCTTTAGGGGAGATGCCAAGTTTCAAACATGGCTATATCGAGTAGGCTTAAATACGGCGATCACATATATCAAACGAGGCAGCAGGAATACTCTTGCCGAACTGCAATTTAGCCAAGAAAGCTATTGCGAAATCGTGTATCAGGAGGATGAAGATAGCCTGGTCATGTATCAGGCGATAAGCAAGCTGACAAAAGTAGAAAAGGCACTGGTAACGCTCTATCTCGAAGACTACAGTTATAATGAAATTGCTGAGACTATGGGGATGACGCCTAATCACGTAGCCGTAAAGATATCGCGGATCAAAACAAAATTAAAAGAACTAAGCAAACAACTATCGTAATGGAACTTGATCAATTTAAATACAAAATTCAAAAAGATCGTGTTGAAGGCCAGGCGAGAGCGACACTCTTATCTCAGCATGCTATTGAAAAAATAATGATACAAAAATCGACCGGTTTACTTGATCTAATAGATCAGAATTTAAGAAAGAATATGCGTTATGGCTCAGTGATTGTCATCCTGTGCATCGGTATTTTCTTGTATTTCTATGATAGTGCATTTTGGGGGTACTATTTCATCTTTGGTACAGTGGTCGAGGCGGGATTGATATATATGGCCTATAAACTGCGAAAAAATATTCATCAAAGTTATGAAACAGATTTGCCCTTAAGTGATCGTTTCAAGAATATACAGCGGTTCATCTCTGCCTATTTGAAATTTTATAATTTGACGGGAATTACGCTCTGCCTCTTACTGACAATGGTCCTTTCAATAAAAAATATTGAAGCCTTTAATCTAGATTCAATATTCAATGCAGCTGTACTTTTTAGGTTTGCTGTCCTGGGGGTAATTTTTTATTTTTCGCACATCTATTCTTATAAAAAATATGTTAAGCCTCATCAAGACATGTTAGTGGATTTACGGTATCATATAACTGAATTGGAGGAGTTTCGCACAGCAGATATAAGCGATTTGAAAAATTCAAATTAGATCAATATCATTGCAGTACCACAATACGTTAGAACCCGATGGTAGTGAATTCAGTATCTTTTTTTTTATGGCTTTCGGAGTTGAGTTATGCCCTTAGAACTTAAAGTCGTAGACTTTAAGTTCTTCTCAGGTGCCTTTCCACAATGCCTTGTGAAAAGACACCTGAGATACAAGATAAAACTATTGAGATCTTTTTCATAATCCATAGTTTTCTACAACGGATTTCATAGCCGGGCGTCTCTTTTTGGGTTGATATTTACACTTCTATTAACCATTGTCGGTTTTGGTACATTTAATGTGGAAAATGAATTGTCCTATGGTGTCGCGTATATCCAATTAATTCGACAAAAGAATATCTATTTTTTTATAAAAATCTTTGGTTTCACCTCTAAAGTATTGAACAAGATTGCCTTCTGGATCGATGAGTATTTTCGTCGGGTAGGTATCAATATTATACTTTATCGACAAATCCTCGCGATTTTTTCCATTTAAAGTCTGCGGCCAGACCAATTGTTGTTCTTCGATTACCGCTCTCCATTCATAAGCCTTTTCACGGCATGCTATCCCAATAATTTCCAAGTTATTTTTGTATTTGTGATAGTATTCTTTCATTCTCGGCAATCCTTCAATACAGGGCGCGCACCAGGTACCCCAAAAGTCCAGCACCACATATTTCCCCTTTAGTTTTTCTGACGTAAGATTTTGACCTTTATCTGTTACAATTGAAAAAGGAGGGAATTTCTTTCCAGGTTCAATAGTAGATACGTTCTTAAGCTTATTTTTGATTGTTGTAAGATATCTAGAATCAAAAAGGTGAGGAGGAAATAAGTTATAGAGTGAATCAAGTTTTGTCCATTCCTCGATATTGAGATAATTAGAAAGAACATATGCACCGACAATATTATCTGTGTTGTTGAGTACAAATTGCTCTGCAACCTCATGTTCTATCTGAAGGATACGATCATATATGCTACGGTATACTGCTTTTTCCTCTTCAGTTTTGTGTTTGACATAACTAGAGTCGATAACGCTTCGGGCGACTTTCACTAGCGGGTTGAAGCTCGTTCTAAAATCTTCATATTTTCGCTGATACCTATCATTACTGAATACGACTTTTGTAGAAGTTAATTCGGAAAAACCAGCAATCAAATTTAGCTTTCCTCTGCCGACAAAAAAATCCCGTTTGGTAACCTCTTTTGTATTTGGTTTGATTAGCACAAGTGTAAGTAACTCGGGATGCTTTAAATCTCGTTTGAAGCTAAATTTGCCGGTATTGGTGACCAATGTATCCACCAGATTGCCATCACCAAACATGATGATAATAGAATCTTTAGTCTCGATTTTCCCATCAACAAATAGGTTCTGAGCTGACGCAGGGAAGTAGAAGAGAAGACATAGTATCGTAAACAAACTATTAATTTTCATCAATCAATATTTTTAACCATCATTCTAAAGAGATTCACGTTTTGATTTAACCCCATTCAGAATAATGTTGAGTTGTACCAGAAGGAAGATTACAAAAACAATTTGAAAACTTAACAAAGCCGTAGGGAGGGGGATGTTTAATAAATTATGGAGGAATTTAGTGATAAATTCATAGGAGAACAAACCAAATAAAGTTCCTAAAACGAAGAAGAATATAGAAATTCTTTTCTCTTTTTTAATTAGTTTTTCCTTCCTAGTATTTAGCTTAATCCTTGCCATCATAGTCTCCTCAAAGTTATGGAATGGCATTTCCAATTTGCCTTTTTGCATAAGGCGAGAAAATAGCTTTTCATTTGAATCTAGTTTTGACATTTTATTTTTGAAGTTCAGATTTTAATAAAAGTGTTAGAATAGCAAACATATTTTTCCGCCCTCTATGTAGTATGACCTTAGCGTTTGATGTTGACCATCCAGTGATTTCGCATACTGATTTTATACTTTCTTCTTGTAAATAGAACAATCGCAATGCAAGACTTTCTTTTGGAGGTAATCTTTTCAGCCCTTCATTGATTAAAACATCTTGATGTTCATTTTTAAGCGTCAATAGATCGCTTTCATCTACAACATCATCATCCAGTTCTAGTTTAAAGTCAATAATCTCTCGTTTGCGTGCTTTGAGGTACATAAAAGATTCATTGACAACAATCCGATAAAACCAGGTGCTAAATTTGGATTTTCCATTAAAAGATTTTAGGTTATTATAGGTCTTTATAAATGAAATTTGGACTACTTCTTCAGCTGCAAATTGATCTTTTACTATTGAGCTAGCAAGTGAAAAAGCCATGTCCTTATAGTTCTCTAGAATGTACCGGAATGAATCAGCATCTCCTTCACAGACCTTGCGTATATAGGTTTCTTCCATATCCTAAATATGGATTACTTTTTACCGATATAATTGGCGATGACAAGTGATAAGCCGCCGCAAATTGCTAATATCGAAATCGGCAGCGATCCAGGCCCTTTAAGTAGTCCATTATTTGCCAAAATAGCAATCAATAGAAGCCCTACACCTAAGCCCAATACTACTACACCCAGTTTCAACCAAGGAAATGGTGTATCTGTTCGTTCTTGTATAGGCGGAATACCTTTTTCGATCCTTAGCAGACGTTCTTTGTGCCTAGCTCTATGTGAAAAATACCAAGTGAGGAATCCAAAAAGTAGGAGTAATGTAAATACTACAGCAAAAATGACTGATTTTTCCATAACATAAATTGTATTTAATTTACTCTTAAGATGATTGAAAGAGACTAAAGGTTACACGAATAGCAAAATAAGATTATTTTCTAACTTTTCTATGATTAGATCCTGATAGGATAGGAAACTTCATTACTTATCACTAGTTAGTTCACACATGAACGCATTTTTTGCAAGTTAAAAATATCCTCAATAGTCAAGGATATGTTCAGCTTGTTTTTGAGCACTTTTTGTTGTAACCAGTCGTTATAGAGCCTGTATCCCCATATTTCATCTGGAAACTATTTTTTTTCGAAGAATAAAAGCCAAGTATTTGAACAGTAGTCTTTGGAAAGATATTGATAAAAGTATTTTGAGCCACATATTAAAAAAAGGAGACAACTACGCTATAGTGTCTCCTTAAATCGTCTAGCTGAGGCTCGAACTCAGACCTTACAGATTAAGAGCCTTTTAGGATTGTCCACATCAATACGAGTGAAGATCATTGTTTCGTGCTTGATAGGGCGCTTAAGAATGTGGCGCATTTACATACATATTTATTTTTCGACTGTGTTAAATACGGTTTTTACAGCTTCCAAATCTCCATTTCCGAAAGCTTTAACGACAGCATAGGGATCCCAATATTCTCTATAAGAATTTATAAGACCATCTTTTAGGGTAAAATACATCACCCAATTCTGTTGATACAATTGTGCAGTGGAAGGGATATGGGTTTCGCCATAGGC
The DNA here is from genome assembly GCF_002472835.1 of Sphingobacterium sp. UBA7249. Taxonomy (NCBI): domain Bacteria; kingdom Pseudomonadati; phylum Bacteroidota; class Sphingobacteriia; order Sphingobacteriales; family Sphingobacteriaceae; genus Sphingobacterium; species Sphingobacterium sp. UBA7249. The sequence continues at coordinate 355,514 of NZ_DKST01000028.1, forward strand.
TTCTGTCCAGTAAGCATTTTCATCCACTTGATACACCCTGATGTTGGCATATTTTATATTTGGCATATTAGGTAGCCCGCCCTTCAGGTAATTGTACCATTCTCCAAAGTTCATCTTTTGGGCTGTACCGAGCGAGGATGCATAAGGAAATTCCACAATAACATCAGGGTGAAATAGGTCGATCACTGCTTCCGCACTATGGTTCAATCCCATTAATAGTTTGTTGAAAATCGTTTCTCCTGAATTTTCTAAGGACCTTTGATCTTTTTCTGATTTAATTTTCATCGTAATTAACGTTTTGTAATAACTTGCTTTTGATAAAATTAAATCTAATTTTATACATTGTAAAGTAGGTACCTTAAAGTATAGTATGTACTCTGTAGTATAAATTAAGCGGAATGATAAATAAAGAAGAAAAAAAAGTTGATAATTATTCAAAATTGCAGCAAAGCTTTTTGTTAAAGTCCAATCTAGATACAAGTTGTATCCTAAATCAATCACTAGCATTAATAGCAAATAAATGGACATTGCTCACTTTGATGGCGTTAATGCAGGGGATAAAACGAACCAACGAACTTCAAAAGCAAATTAATGACATTTCGCCAAAGATGCTGAATGAGACTCTTAAGAGATTAGTTGATTACGGGATGGTACAGCGAAAAGTATATCCGGAAGTTCCGCCACGCGTAGAGTATCGTCTGACAAGTTTTGGGAAAAGTACTGCTGACCCTTTAGCCGCATTACTAGATTGGTCCGTAGAAAACGAAGAGACATTGAGATCTCTGTTCGAGCGACTCACTAGTAAAGATTAGTATTTCCCGGCTCATGACCGGTGTCTTTGTCATTCGCGTTCTAACTTGTTGTGCGACCAACTTTCCATAGGATAAGAAATAGAATAACATTTTCATGATGCTTCCGGATCGGATCGGGGATTTAGCCACAATCGTACCGGATTGGGATACTTCGCTTGTTGTCATTTTAAAGACCTTTGCAGGGTAATCAAAATAAAATTAGAATGAACAAACAGAAAATTGCCTTAGTAACTGGCGGGAGCCGTGGAATTGGTCGGGATATCGCACTTAACCTTGCAAAAAAGGGCTTAGATGTGATTATCACTTACCTGTCCAATGAAAGAGCAGCAAATGAGGTTGTCGAACAGATAAAATCATATGGGAATAACGCAGCAGCTTTACAATTGGACGTTGCTGCTTATGAAGCTTATGCCCCTTTTTTTTCAGAAAAGTTATTGCCACTGTTAAATTCCAATTTCAAAAATTCCCAATTAGACTATCTTGTCAACAATGCAGGAGCTATTACTTTTTCAACTTTCGAAGATACCACCATCGATCAGTTTAAGGAGATGATACATATCCATCTGATGGCACCCTTCTTTATCACCCAGCATGCTTTGCGTGTGATGAACGATGGAGGAGGAATCGTGAATATTTCAACCGGGTTGACACGTTTTACCACACCAGGGTTTGCTGCATATGCCTCCATGAAAGGCGGACTTGAAGTACTTACAAGATATCAAGCTAAAGAATTGGGAACACGAAAAATACGTGTAAATACAGTGGCACCGGGAGCTATCGAGACCGATATTTTAGGAGGTGCCGTGAGGGACAACAAAGACATGAATGCGGCATTGGCTGCTGAAACAGCCTTAGGGCGAGTTGGTCTGCCTGAAGATATCGGCGCTATAGTTGCCTTTCTCTGTACCGAAGAAGCCTATTGGATCAATGCTCAACGAATTGAAGTGTCGGGTGGAAGTAACTTGTAATTATTTGGTAAATTTGACCTATGCAGGAAATCATTCAAGTCCAAACCATTAGCGAGTTTCATCGACTGTATAATTTACCCAAGCCTTTACATCCTTTAATCAGCTTGGTGGATTATGCGGAAATGTATAATGGAGTAACGGTTAAGTGCTGGTCGCAATCATTCTATTCCATTGCATTAAAGAAAAATGTACTGGGAAAGTTTAATTATGGACAGTTGCCCTATGACTTCGATGAGGGCCTGATGTCATTTTTTTCACCAGGTCAGATTCTAAATATCACATTCAACGATGAATTACCCAAGCAGGAGCCATCGGGATGGATACTCCTTATACATCCCGATTTCTTATGGAACACCACACTTGCCAAAACGATAAAGAGATATGAATATTTCGGATATGCGATTAATGAGGCACTTTTTCTGTCTGAGAGAGAGGAGGACAGTATGGGGGGGCTTTTGGACAGCATCCGCGAAGAATATAGCAGGAATATGGATGATTTCAGTAAAAGGATCATCATCTCCCAGATCGAACTCTTGCTGAATTATGCAGATCGCTACTACAAAAGACAATTCATTACGCGAGAGCGGAGTAATCACGAATTACTCACCAGATTTGAAGAATTGCTAGAGCTCTATTTCAACGAAACAAACGATAGCGAACGGGGCCTTCCAACAGTACAGTATTTTAGTGAAAAATTGAACAAAACCCCAGATTATCTGAGCAGTGTATTAAAGAATACAACGGGTAATAATGCCAGCCAACATATACAATTTAAAATTGTAGAAATGGCCAAACTCAAACTCTCTACTACGACACTTACCGTAAGCGAGATCGCTTATGCCTTAGGATTTGAACAACCACAATCATTGAGCAAGCTATTCAAAAAAGTTACACGCCAGACACCGGTTGAATTTAGGAATTTATATCAACGGCATATGTAGGTGGTTCTAGGTTCATGACCAACAAACTATTTAGCTCATTAGAAAGTTGGATTTGCACTAGTTCCTTATATCAACATTATTATACCCGTTGCTTTCCCTTTATCTTTGTAAGGTAGTTTATAGATAGGGTTAAAATGTTGATATATTTGGAAGCATTTATTGCTATTAATCTAGTTTATAATTTGCAATAAAAAAATAATAATCTAAAAAAATAATTTATGCCTTGGAGGGCGTTTTTTTAAAGAATCTCATGCTAGTGCCCCCAACAGTACTCCGCCTCGTTCAGCTAATAAACAATTAGAGCATTAGAAGAATCGATGAATGTTATTGTCAATAACAGACCGGTCATCCTCAATGAATCTTTGTAAGCAAGCTTTGAACATTATTTCCTCAATCAAGCCAATGAATGAGGTTGATTAGCTATTCAAAAACATTTTTGATAGGCTGTTGTTATTGGAGCAAGATGTACAACCTTATTATGAAAATATTTCTTTTCCTAAACTACTTACTTTGTTTTTCATCGCTTCTTCTGACTAGCTGCTCTTCATTGATCAACACTGTTCAGGTGCAGACCCTTACACAAAACTATTGTGCACCAAACGTCACCTATCAATTGATCCCTATTCAGGAGATTTCACCTTCTGACAGTATCCTGTTGTTAAAACATTTCTCAGCCCATGATTTTGTGCTGATTAAATACCTTAATCTAGCACAACCGACGCTTGATTACTTAAATAGTCCTAAATATTCTACAAATAGGCTGTCGGCCAAACAAATGATGACTGAAAAATATATGTTATTCGAGTCAGAATTGAACGCGATCGCAGCTGAACTCGATTGCAATGGAGAACGCATTGATAAGCTCGCTGGATATATTGATGAGCTTAATGCAAAAAAGCAAACTAGACTTACAGTAGCTTCCATTCTTTTAGGCGCAGTAACTGCGGTTACTGCAACTACGGTCCAAAACAACGATCTTAACAACGGATTGAGCATTGCTGGTGGTTTGGGTACAGCGGTACTAGGATTTATGACGTTAAATCCAAAAGGAAAAAGAATCCAGATGAACCTTCCGCGCAATATGCTCGAGAGTATCTGGTATCAAAACAACAATTCACAGATTTATCCAAGCTCGATCTGGGGAATCTTATCTGAGAAAAAGTTTAGTAATTCATTAAATCTTTCTCTAGTGGAAACAACCCGGCAACGCTGGTTGCAATATGGCTTGGACGACCAGCAGAATAGTCCCCTTGAGAAATTGTACTTCGGGGACGGTGGCGTCTTTGCGGCCGAAGAACTACATGATCTAGCTAATATGCACAATGAATTGCAGGCGACTATAAGATCCATACAACAGGATCTGCGAAGCCTAATGCTAAGCATAACCTCGGCCCAATAATATAAACGGTAAAACATATTGTATATGGCGAGATTATGGTCAGAAATGACACCGACATGAGGTGCTGTTAAAGATTGTAATCCTATTATAGAGACTGACAAAGGGAGACATTAGTCATGTGATTTCCCATCAACAATACTTTCCATGCATCCATTACCCGGCCGTTTTCTAACAGATGCTTCGCTTTTAAATGTATGTGTTTGGTGCGGCTGTCGATGGCAACATTGAGCAGTTCTTTCATTTCATCGGTTTTGCTAAAGGTTGTTATCTCGTCAATGGATGGCAGCGTATTAACAAGGGCCAATAGCCCTAAATCATTCCCGGTTAATACACTGGAATTTTTAACCTCCGTAGGAAAGGCATCAAGGCCAATCCCTATTCCTGTTGAATCTGTTGGTTTGGCAATTTTAAACAAACTATCAGCAGTTAGCCTACAATACCAGTCTCCACCTAAACGAGCTACCAGATCCATTTTAAGAGGGTCTATTCTGCCATTATAATCCAGGATAGCCTCATTAATATGAATCCGTTTTACTTCAGCTAAAATCATATTACCTGCTCCACCATTTTTCCCCAGCGCTATCACATCATTTACCACACATTCCAGTTGAACGTTCGACTCTGCTACCCGGGGCGGTTTTACTGTTTCCGAAGCTAATTCAGTAAATCCTGCTTTCGAAAACTCATTTACATTTTTTGGATAGTCTGCACTCGTCAGATAGGTCTGTTGAACCATATCATGGTGTACGATATTGATGACACATTCAGGTACTTCCAATACGTTTTCAAGGGTATGTTTAGTACTGTTATCCTGCGCTCTGGTTGTTGGCGAAAATACACATATTGGCGGATTGACACTTACCACATTAAAAAAACTGAAGGGGCTTAGATTAACTGTGCCGTTTTTATCTATAGTGGATGCAAAACATATCGGTCGAGGTGCAATGGCATCGTGCAAATAGCCCTGTACTTCCTTTGGTGTTGCCGATGAAACATCAATTGTTTTTAGCTTCATTCAAATTTTTATTAATCAAACACATCTCGCAATTTTTGTGTTTTCCAATGAAAATACAAAAAAACACCGATTATGAGTCAGTTAAAATATTTGATTTTTTTTAAATTTTTATTGTTAATCTTTTTTTGTCCACAAAACACGAAATGTCTAAACTCTAGCAGATTTCTATTTTTGCAATGAATTTGATGAAGTCCAATTATTTGTTGACTTGATAGTTGACATTAAATGTAGATTATCAAATAATGAACTGCTGGTATTATCGCTGATTGATATACGTTTTTCCCCATTTTTCCAAGGCTAGAAAAATTTCTTCCAGAGATTTACCTAAATCCGTTAATTGGTATTCCACTTTCGGCGGTACAACAGGAAATACTTCCCTAATGATCAGACTATCTTCCTCCATTTCGCGAAGTTGTGCAGTTAATGTCTTATCCGAAATGGGATCCAACCGGTCTTTGATATCTTTAAATCTTAATGGATGGCCAGCTCTCAAAACTTTATAGATTTTTAATTTCCATTTCCCTCCTAGGATAGACAAAGAAGCTTCGATGGTACAATCAACATTAGGATTGTTTTCACAGTTGATGGTGGATCTTCTGCTATAGCTCATTTTTTTTATTTTATTTTTTGTGATAACAATCTTTAAATCAATAATGCAAACCTTGTTCTTAGTTGCTTACCTTGCGGTAAGTTATTGTAATTCAAGTTTTTGTATTTTAATTTGGCCGTATAAATTAATATATAATATATGAATAATAAAATTTTAATTGCCGGAGGTTCATCCGGTATCGGTTATGGTATAGCCAAACACTTTTATGAAAAAGGATGGGATGTCCTGATTACCGGCAGAAACAAAGATAAATTAAATTTGGCAAAAGCTGCAATGCCTGGTATCCATACGTTAGTATATGACAGCGCGAATGAAGAACACCTAGCGGATCTGATCAACTTTATAGAAAGCAACTGGCATGGAAAGTTGGATATCTTAGTCAACAGTGCTGGCCACGTGGAGCTGGGAAGTTTAAAGGATATTTCAAAATCATCGCTGGAGGATATGTATCAGGCTCATTTGATTGGCCCGACTTTGCTTGCATCAAAATGTTTGAAATTCTTGGCTGCTACAAAAGGACATATTTTGAATATTACCAGTAGTCATGGCATCAAAGTATATACCGATTTAAGTGCATATGGTTCCGCAAAAGCAGGGTTAAATATGCTAACAAAAATCTGGGCACTCGAATTGGCTCCGATTGGTGTTAAAGTTAATGCCATTGCCCCTGGACCGACCAATACCGATATTTTGAAATCTGCTGGCTACGACGAAGAGACAATTCTAGCCATTCAAGACGTTGAAAAGAAGCAAATTCCTTTGCAACGTAGAGGAAATGTTGAAGACATTGTTTCTGTAGTCGTATCTATTTTAGATTCCAAGTGGACCACAGGCACTATTATACCAGTGGATGGCGGAATCTCTATTTCTTAGACACAATTAAAGGCGCAGAATCACGATATAAAGTGATCATTCGGGTGATATCACTTTATTTCATGAACTATTAAATTGATGTTTTTTTTAAAATACGTGATTATTAGTTAGTTAATTCTTTTGGCCTCACTGTTGTTTCAGTCACGATATACAAAGAATTGATAAACTTTAAATTTAAAAACATGAAGATTTTAGTTATTGGAGGCACAGGATTGATCGGAACAAAAACTGTCGCTAAGTTAAGAGCACTAGGGCATGAAGTTATTGCAGCATCACCTAATACCGGTATAAATACTATTACGGGCGAAGGCTTAGCAGAAGCTGTGAACGGAGCCGAAGTGGTGATTGATCTTGCTAATTCACCATCATTTGCAGACAAGGATGTGATGGAATTTTTTGAGACTTCTGGGAAAAATTTGTTGGCAGCCGAAATTAATGCTGGAGTTAAACACCATATTGCATTGTCTGTTGTTGGTACGAGCCGCCTCCAGGCGAGTGGATATTTTAGGGCAAAGCAGGTACAAGAGGATCTTATTGTCAAATCAGGCATTCCCTACACGATCATTCATTCCACGCAATTTTTGGAATTTTTAGGCGGCATCGTTGCTTCTGCACAGGATGGAGATGTTATTAATCTGTCGACCGCTAAAATACAACCGATCGCGGCTAAGGATGTTTCTTCTTTTGTTACCGAATTCGCACTTGGTCAGCCTATGAATGGCATCGTGGAAATTGGTGGCCCTGAACAATTTGAACTTGCAGGCCTGGTGCAACAATATTTGGTTAAAACAGAAAATCCCAAAAAAGTTGTTGGAAGTCAGGATGCCTTATATTTTGGTGCGCCCTTGGAAGAATTAACTTTAGTGCCTTCGGTGGATGCAAAATTGGGTAAGCTAACCTTTGAAGAATGGTTTCGCCTTAGTGCTCAAAAATAAATATATTCCGATCCAAGGGCAGACAATGTCCTTGGATTTCGAAGCCTATCTATCCCTTCTTAAAAAGATTATAACTATGAAGAGTTTTTATAACACCTTTACGAGCTCTTTGGGCCGAAAATTTACAATGGCATTGAGCGGACTGTTCCTGATCAGTTTTTTGCTGGTGCATATGTCGGTCAATGCACTCATATTTTATAATGATGGCGGAGCAACGTTTACAATTGGCGCACATTTTATGGCCACAAATCCCGTGATCAGGACGTTGGAAATCGTTCTTATTGTTGGATTTGTTCTCCATATTGTGCAAGGGCTTCTATTATGGAAAAAAAATAGGGATGCGCGCCCCATCAAATATGCTTATCCATTGGCTACACCTAAAATAAAATGGTATAGCAAGAGTATGACCTTGCTGGGGACACTTTTGCTTCTATTTTTAGTGATACACACCTCCAACTTTTGGATACCAAATCGTATTCACCAGTTTCGTTATGATGAGGAGCTGCCACTTTATGATTTGATGCTGGAGAAGTTTAGCAACCCGTTGGAAGTGTTGGTTTATTTATTTGGTTGTGTCTCTCTGTTTTGGCATCTCTTGCATGGTTTTACCAGTGCTTTTACTTCGCTCGGTATATCGCATCGTCGGTACAATGGTTTTATAAAATGGATGGGGACGAGCTTTTCAGTAATTGTGCCGCTTGTGTTATTCTTGATGCCACTGTCGATTTATTTTAAGTGGATAAATTGATTAATCAGAATTGCGTATATTCGAACTATAGCCAACTGTATAAACGCATGAATAAAAATGTAAGGGTACCGTCGTACCGCACTTCTGTATATCATGAAAGCAAATAAAACAACCAGTCCTAAAAATGATGTGGCCAAGCCGAGTATCGCATATTACCAGAAAGAGCGCGAGATACTATTAGCATTAGGCAATGATCTAACTAAAGTTCGAGACAAAAATGATCTCATTCGGCTTTTTAAGGAAGGCATAAAAGGCTTATACTTTATTACCCATACCATTGTTACGACCATCGATTACAAAGACGATACCTACAGTCCCTTTCTTCTTGACAATGACGGATCCCCGATTCGGGATCATTCGCGTTATGCGGAAATGATAAAAGCTCGTTTTCCTCTTAATGAACCATTTATTCAGGCTGTGTTGGGTTCAACCGAGCCAGTTTCATTTGTGTTATCGGATATTATGGACGATCCGGGAAGCCCAAAATTTCTGCGTGTCAATTATGAAAAAGGTGTACGGGAAATTTTAATGGCTAAATTGATGCGTGAGGGACATGCCATTGGCTTCCTTCATATTTATACCGATAAAATAAATGGCTTTAGTCAGAATTTCAGAGATGTCATCGTTGGTATTATTCCCCAGATATCCAGTGCAGTTTCCAATATCATAAAAAACGAAGAGCTACTTAAAAGGGAAAAGGAGAAGACTTTTCTGCTCGAATTCAGTAGCCGAATGGCCGCTGTTCGGACGAAGGAAGAGTTAACGGAGACTGTTCGCGATGTATTGAAGCAACTTAGTCCGACGGGAAGTTTTGTCGTTCGGCGAATCTGTGGTGATACGAAATCTTTTACAGAACCCTATATTTATGATTTCGGAACCCATCCCGTGCCGAAAAACAAAGTGGATTGGTTCCAACAATTACCCCTCAATGATGGTTTACAGAATCGTATTTTAACAAGTGCCATTCCTTTGTTATTTAATGTAGACCGGGAGGTACAGCGTGGTATTTCCTCAGGTTATCTCCATTATTGGAAGTCATTGGGGATAGCGACATTTACAGGGATACGCTTGCGGAATGGCGAGACCAATTTAGGTCTGTTGTTATTGGAGACTGCCGAAATCAACATCCCCTTACTCCAGAGCATTTGTGCGCAGATCTCAACAGCTATTTCCAATACGCTAGCTAATGAACAGCTGGTTAAAAAGCAGCAAGAGCAATCTTTTTTATTAGATTTCAGCAATGATATTACCCAGCTGAGGACAAAGCAAGACCTTCAGTCAGCCATCAGTAGGGTACTGGATAAAACCCTGTCCACAAAATTATCCATGATCCGTGTGATCGAAGCTGATGGTATCCACCTATCTCCTTTTATGTATGATGCCGCACTGTTTGCCGGTGCAAAAACCGATTTTGATAAATTGGCAAACAATCTTATTACAGTCAATGAACTATATACCGCCCAAGTATTGGCCAGCAAGGAGGGACTTGTGTTCAATGTTGAGGAGGAAATAAAAAAAGGAAACGATTATGCCCGATTATGGAAGACCACAGGGCGAAGGAATATGTATGGTCTGCCTTTGCGGATCGGTGACAAAAATATCGGTACAATATGGTTGCTGGCGGACCAGCTCAATAAGATGCTTATCAAAGGCATTTGTTCACAGATTTCAATTGCCATTGATAATATCCGTGCTAATGAGCAACTATTGGCCTATAAAAAGAATCTGGAAATAGAGAATGATTACTTAAAAGAGCAGATCAAAACTATTTACAATTTTTCTGAAATAATCGGCAGTGGGGAGGCTATGCAGCACGTATATCACCTGATGTCGCTCGTTGCAAGTACTGTCACTACTGTTTTGATTACAGGTGAAACCGGGACTGGAAAAGAGCTGGTCGCCAGGGCTATCCATATATCCTCGGATCGAAAAGATAAAGTCATGGTCAAGGTGAATTGCGCAGCTTTACCAGCCCATCTGATCGAAAGCGAATTATTTGGACACGAAAAAGGCGCATTTACAGGCGCCGTGGAGCGCCGTATCGGTAAATTTGAACTGGCACATCAAAGCACACTTTTCTTGGATGAGATTGGAGAACTTCCCTTAGAAGCGCAATCAAAATTGTTGCGGATTATTCAGGAACGCGAACTGGAAAGGATCGGTGGGCAGCAGACCATAAAGATTGATGTCCGACTTATTGCGGCTACCAATCGTAATTTGGAAGAAGAGGTAAAGGCAGGCCGTTTTCGGGCCGACCTGTATTTCCGGCTCAATGTATTTCCGATACACCTACCGCCACTACGTGAGCGGCTAGAAGATCTCCCTCAGCTTACCGACTTTTTTATGCAGAAATATAGTCGTAACACAGGGCGTAAAATGAAGAAAATAGGATCAAAAGTAATTCAGCAATTGCGTAGCTATACCTGGCCCGGAAATGTACGCGAACTCGAACATCTGATTGAAAGGACAATTCTTTTGACCACAACTACAGAGATTGACTATGTTTATCTTCCTAAGCTGCATGCTGAATCTGGACAGGAAGAGCTGCAGTATTTAAATTATTCACTCGATGAATTGGAGCGCAATTATATTATCCAGGTTTTAAAGCGCTGTGCCGGGAAAATTTCGGGACCGGGAAGTGCATCAGAAATTCTGCAAATTCCTGGCAATACCCTACATTCAAAAATGAAAAAACTAAATATTCGAAAGAGCGAATATTTTACCTGATTGATTATCATTTTTTTAATAAGACATTGAACGATGTACATTGGAAGAACCTATAAAATAACCGAATTTCTTTTCTGGACGCGACGGAATCTGTTTTTGTTACTCTTGATCAGTATTGTTCCAGTTTTGTTGTATGAATTATTGGGCCTTCAATGGCTAGTAGTGCCCTGGCCAATAGTTGCTTTTTTAGGAACAGCTACAGCCTTTGTCGTCGGATTTAAAAACCAACAGACATATAACAGGACGTGGGAGGCACGTGACATTTGGGGGCTGAAAATCGGCATGAGCAGGGCTTGGGCAATAATGTGTCGCGATTTTATCAAAGACCGCGATATTGCACGTGAGATTGCATTTCGGCATTTGGCGTGGCTCACACTGCTGCGGTATGCGTTACGCTCCAAGCGGGCTTGGGAAAATATTGATAAGTCTTATAATCGCGAATATGCTAGCTTATACACGATTCCAGAGCGGGAAGTAGCATTGTCAACAGTACTACAAAAATATATGAGTGATGATGAACTTGAAAAAGTGATTTCTGCCAGTAATCCGCTGACACAACTGATGAGTTTGCAGAGTGCCGCACTGGTGAGGTTGTCTGATACTGGTGAGCTTGACAATGCCCGTTTTTTCGAACTGCATAAATATTTGCGTGAATTTTCTACCCTACAAGCGAGAAGTGAAAAAATAAAAAATTTTCCTTATCCTAGGCAATATGCCACTGTTAATCGGATATTTGTTTGGCTTTTTTGTCTTCTGTTGCCTTTTGCTATGTTAAAGGAGTTTAATTCATTCAATGAATTTACAACTGGATGGATGAAGGGCCACATGGTGTGGCTTGTCATACCTTTCAGCATGATAATATCTTGGGTGTATACATCATTAGATCAAGTGGGAGAGAGTACTGAAAATCCTTTTGAAGGCAGCCCCAATGATATCCCTATTTCTCACATTTGTCATACTATTGAAAATGAGATAAGAGACATATGGGGAGATGCGAGACCTGCCCAGACCATTGTTAATCCAAATAATATTATTATGTGATAGGAACAGAAGATCTTATATCCCAAAAATTTAAATTTAGGAACGATTGATTTAATTGATCAAGTTGAATTTGTTATAAAATCTTGTGAAAGTAACCTCAATATTTGAATTCATTTATGAATTGTCGGTTTCATTTACAAAGCACTTATACGTTTACGCTCAACAAATAATAAACTAGCCTCAGCGAATTGTAAACTGCCCGGGCATAATGCTTAAAAAGCACTTATTTTAGTGAAAAGAATGCGTCGGATTACAGCGTAAAGCTAGCCGATGAAATTTAATGAATAATAGATGATGAATAGACTATTCCCAATATTAGCTTCCGTGATTTTATTTTCAAATTGTCACAACAATTCGAAACCTACGCCTGATAGGATGAGCGTACCGGAACAGCAAGTTGTTTTAGATGCGTTAGGCAGTCACATGCATCCTAGCATTACCGATCTTACGGAAGCAAAGCGTGTTCCGGCCAATCAGTTTTTATTGGCGAGCTATTATCCATTGACTCAAGCGGAAATTAAGGCCATGGAGCTCGCATCTAAGCAGCAAGACAGCTTTGCAACGGATTTAGCGGATGGAATACATTGCACGCTCACACGCGTTGAGCTTAGGAATGAAAAAAACGAAGAAGTGAACTTGATGGATACCGTTCAAAATCCATTGTACCTGCAACGTTTTGGTCTTTGGGACTATGATCATAAACTCTGTCAAAATGTAGGTATAACGATACAAACCAGACAATTTTTTTCTAAATTAAAAGGTTCGGTACAGCTCAGATTACAAATTGATCAAGGGCCCGAAAAGCTTATTGATATTCCAATAGAAATCAGTATAAACGATAATTTGAAGTAGTAGCTCTCGGGCAAAAGGAAATTTTCCAATTCGATTGCAACTACTATACTATCTCTTTTTGAAAAGAAAATATAACAATAGTCCGATGAATCGCTAACCGAGGGATAAGCGATACTAAATCGCAAGGGATCGTTTTAAGTTGAGCGCTGTTAATTAAACTATTGAGACCAGCTTGTTTTCTAAACCCGTCAATTCGACGGGTTTAAAATTAGGGTTGCATATACTATAAACTTTCTAATACTAATGATTACTTTGTTTCGACAATGTCCTGTAGTGCTCTGAATAAATTTAGCGGATATTCGGCCAATCTGTTGCAGAGATAGAGGTACCATTCCTGACCGTATACGAAATACAGTTTTGTGGGGTAACCGTCATCTCTCAATTGTGCCAGCTGTTCTGTCTGTATGCCATATAAACTTTCAAATTCATAGGAGTCCTTTTTAGGTTGTAGCCTATCAATAAGCTTTCTTACTTCCTGTTGAATTTCATGGTGATGCGTTGCAATGGAACATAAGTGACCTTTTGAAAGTAGCTGTTCGACGTAGTAAAGATAGCGTTCGTTGAGTTCCTGTCCCCGAGGTAGTGATAAGCCTTTGGCTGTTTCGAAAGCTCCTTTCACGATGCGGATACGTCCTCTTTCTTTACATATCGCATCAAAATCATCGGCTGTCCGATGGAGATAAGCCTGCAATGTGATGGACAAGTTTGAAAATTCTTTAGAGCCTTTCTGATAGAGCGTCAATATCCGGTCGGTCCTTTCGGTTCCTTCTGCACTGATGATCACTTCTTTGCCCTTGGCTGATTCACATATCTTGGAAAGGTTTTCATAACAGAGGCTTTCAGAGATTTCCAGCCCAATGTGCGAAAGGTCAAGTGAAATCGTTGAATTGAGATTGTGTTGCCGTATCGCATCACAGATACCCAAAAATTCAGCAGTTGCTTTTTCAGCTTCCGGGATTGTCCGTGTGCTTTCACCCATATACTCGATCGAACATTTAAAACCAGTATCATTTGAAGCCTGTACTTTTTTAAGGGTTTCCGTAAGGTTTTCACCGCCAATATATCGTTCAGCGGCTTTCTTCATTAGCTTGTAAAGAGGTTCATTATTCAAAATATAAGCTTTGGCATCTTCATTTAATGCAGCCTTCCTCAGTGCTTCGGCACCAGCTGTTAGTAGTTGTTCCATTTATCGATCTTAAAATTAGTTCTGTAAAATACATAAAATGGGAGGTTGAAAAAAATGAAATCATATTCAATGCATCATTAAATCCAAAGTCTTCTGCCAGGTTGAAGGATAGGTATTGCGTGGAGTCCTAATAAATATATTTCTACAGGGATTATTCAGGAAGAATATAAAGGTTATGTTAAACGTTAATTTTTTATTAGAATTCAAAATAGATTGAATCGAGCGAGAAGGGAAAAATGGTGTGACTGCATTTTTCGTAGCTTCTTGAAAACGGACTGAAATTTCGGGATACGCATATTTCATTTTGAAATAACCTTGTATTTATATAGATTTAATATGAGTTTTGTTGCTTAGACCAAGTGTAACCTAGGGAAAATATACCATGGATTTAAATGCAGTTCCATTGAGTCTTGATGAATTTAATCGCTTTAAATTGGGAGACGAAAAGGTTTTTAAAAAGATTTTTGATTTTTACAGACCTTTGATGTATCGCAAAGTACGTCGTGTATGTACTTCCGACCTAGACGTGGAGGAGATTACGCAGGAGATTTTTGTACAGCTTTTTGTGAAACGCAATTCAATCCCCTCTGCGGAAGCCATCTTTCCATTTTTATTTTTAGTAGCGAAACGAATGGCTATCACTTTATTTCGAAAAGAACTATCAAGACAAAAATATCAAGTGTCGCACTTGGCTGAATGGGATGAATTGAGCGATGAATTGGAACGGAAGATCGCCCATAAAGACCTGAATAAAATACTTCAAACAATTGTATCCCGTTTACCGCCGCAACAGCAGCTTGTTTTTAACAAAAGCAAAATAGATGAGATGAGCTACGCTGAGATTTCCGAAGAAATTGGTATTTCCAAAAATACCGTACGCAACCACCTCGTGGCAGCATGCCAGTTTGTACGTTTGAAACTTGATAGTTTACTTCTAATCTTTTTTTTAATAAAAAATATCTTTTGACTAGTTCATTCTATCCAGTTGTACGAATAATATTATAGAGTACAATAGATAAGAATGTCCAAAGTAGAAGCATATAAAATTATTATCAGTCAGTTTTTGGCAAAAACACTAGACGAGCGTGCAAAAGAAAATTTTGCCAACTATCTCAATGATCCAGATTTTTTGGAAGCATGGCAACAGCTTATGGAGGAGGGGGAGATCGAGCAGTCTTCAAACAATCAAATTGCGCATGATAATCTTTTTAAGACAATCATTCAAGATAAACGAATAAAAGATCAAGTTGTATCCAGCTCGGATAAAAAGAAATCACCAATCCATATGCTAAGATATGTTCGCATAGCGGCCATATTGCTGCTTGTCGGTATATCTGCTTCGATCTTCTTTTATGTGCAAAAAAATAGAACTGAAAATCAGTCTGTAGCTGCCAATTCACCAGCTGTAGTTCCGGGTTCCCAAAAAGCCGAAATAATTTTAGAAAATGGCGAGCGGATAGATCTCGAAAAACTAAAATTAGATACAGTCATAGATAATGGTGCATTTGAGATTATAAAATCGGACAAAGGCATTATATCGTATCGCTTGAAGAATTCAGAAGCTAGCAATCAGCAGACAGCGTATAATACAATCGTTACACCACGGGGTGGAGAATATAAACTACTGTTGGCGGATGGTACAAAGATCTGGCTAAATGCTGCCACTACATTACGCTATCCAATTAGTTTTAATGGCGATGAAAGAAAAGTACAACTGCAGGGTGAAGCTTATTTTGAAGTCGCCAAACGAGTCCACCATGGAAGGCGTGTCCCCTTTATTGTAAATACGGGAAATCAGAAATTGGAGGTATTGGGGACTTCTTTTAACCTTCAGAACTATGGTAAATCGATCGTGACGACCTTGGTAGAGGGCAAGGTGAAGTTAAATGTTCATGATAGCCCACAGGACAACATTTACCTAAGTCCTGCTGAACAGGCCGTGTTACATTTTACGAACAAAAATTTTTTAAAGACAGCAGTTGACCCGCGCTATTTCACCGCTTGGAAAGAAGGAAAATTTGCTTTTTATAATACATCTATTGACGAAGTCATGGAAATTATCAGTAGATGGTATGACGTGGAAGTTCACTTTGATTATCGTCCCGAAAATTTTGCTTTCTCGGGCACGGTGTCAAGATATGATGATATCAACAAACTGCTCCGTACGATTGAATTAGTCGGAGATATTCACTTTGAATTAAAAGGGAGGAAAATTTATGTGAAAAGATAACCGATGAAGAAGATTTCAGGAGCGTTGCGATCGCTCCTGAATTTTGTCTTCGAAAAGACTAGTTGAAAAAGATTTAATAGACTTAAAAACCATTACAACCGTATGCAAAAGTACAAAAAAAAACGGTATGGAGATTCTATGCCTAAAAGTACGATCTCTACCAAAAAAGAATTTGCTATGAAAATGTCATTAGCGATTCCCTTGTTGCTGGCCTCTAACCTCCAGTTGAGTGCAATTACATTTGGACAAGGAGTCAATTTCCAAAAGAAAAATGCTAAACTCGAAACCATATTAAAGGTTTTTGAAGAGCAGAGCGGTTACAATATTCTGTATAAAGCCGCTTTGTTAAACGATGCCAAACGCATCGATGTCAATTACAAGAATGTACCTTTCGAGTACGCATTGAAAGATGTTCTTGCAAACTATCAAATTGTCTATAAGATTATGGACAATAATGTCGTATTAAGTAAGCCAGCTTCTACATCAACAGCAACCTCATGGAATCGCTATATTGGAGGCCTCAATCATACAGTTGTGCTCCAACAGCGCAGTGTAGCCGGAAACATTGTTGATTCGAAGGGAAATCCAGTTAGTAATGTCACTATAACGGAGAAAGGAACGGATAATAGGACAACTAGCAATGAAAATGGCGAATTTGAGATTCGTCTCAAAACAAACAATGATCAGCTTGTATTTTCGATGCTAGGCTACCAGTCTAAGGAAGTTAACGTAAGTGGACAAAGTAAGATTCAGGTTAGCCTTGATATGGCTATCACAGCCATGGATGAGGTCGTGGTAGTCGGTTATGGAGAACAAAAAAAGGTCAATCTAACAGGGGCGGTTAGCCAAATATCGGGCAAGGAATTTGAAGATCGTCCCGTTACACAGCTAACGCAGGCCCTTCAAGGAAATATTCCCAATCTTAATATTGTTTTTGGGTCGGGAAAACCCGGTACCAGCGGTTCGGTCAATGTACGCGGGAATACCTCCATCAACGGCGGTGGTCCTTTGATCTTGATCGATGGTATCTTAGGAACATTGGACCGTATAAATCCCAATGACGTAGAGTCAGTTACGGTACTAAAAGATGCATCGGCAGCGGCTGTCTATGGCGCGCGCGGAGCGTTCGGTGTTGTTTTGGTCACCACCAAAAAAGGTGGTAAAAATGGAAAGACCGCAATAGAATATAATAACAATATTGGTTTCACCACACATGCAACGAATACTGACTTCATAACCAGTGGTTATTGGAATGCGAAGATCAATGATGACGCCATGTACAATGCATTGGGGTATCGGACCACACGATATACCGACGAAGATTATGAAGAACTGCTTGCACGGGTTAACGATAAGACAGAAAATTCGGACAGACCTTGGGTCGTAGTCAAGAAAGATGCCAGTGGCAATGACATATACCGGTATTATGCCAACTTCGATTGGTTCAATTATTTGTACAAAAAGACAAGACCAAAAAACGAGCATAATCTTTCTTTTTCTGGATCTTCGGGCAATACGCGTTATGCGGTATCTGGTTCCAAAGCGAGTGAACAGGGGATATTCAATATTGATCCCGATAAATTTGGACGCTATAATCTCCGGGCAAATATCGCGTCAGATATCCGGAGCTGGCTGACCATCAGTAATAACACACACTTTTTCAAATCTACCTATGATTGGGCCGGATTGGAAAATAATTTCAATACTGTTGCCAACAACGTAAGCAATAGTCCTACTTACCATTACCATGCGATGTACGTGCCCCGAAATCCGGATGGTACACTTACTGGTTATTCAGGTATCAATAGCTACCCCATTGGGTACGGCCTTCACAATGCACTCGAAAGTGGCACAATGCGGGGCTATACGCGGGGTACAGAATTTACCAATATGACGGAAGCGGTGCTGAAATTGGGAAAAGGTCTGTCTGTGACCGGAAACTATTCCTATCGCGAATTTCGCTCTGACTATTCCTACCGGCAGACCAAACAGTACTATTCGAAATATCCAGGACAGCTCGAATTGTCTTCACTCGGCGCACTGAACCAGGATAAGCTCCGTGAAAATATGGAAAAATATGCTTGGCATTTTATCAATATTTTCGCCACTTATCAAAAAGATTTTGGCGATCACCACCTTTCTGTAATGGGTGGTTTTAATCAAGAAGATCGTTTTTATAAGCGGATCGGAGGAACTGGTCAGGATCTATTGTCCGAGAATTTAAATGATCTTGATTTGGTGATCGGGGAGAAGCAGTTTGAGGCAGGTGGCGATGAGTGGGCAGTACGTGGTGGGTTCTATCGTGCTAATTACGATTACAAAGGCAAATACTTGCTAGAGGTGAGTGGTCGCTACGATGGGACCTCACGTTTTCCGAAGCATAGTCGTTTTGGATTCTTTCCATCCTTTTCTACGGGCTGGCGTATCAGTGAGGAGAAGTTCTTCGCTCCACTTAAAGATAAGGTCAATAACCTGAAGATCAGGTATTCGTACGGTTCCCTTGGCAACCAAGAGGTGAATACCTATGCTTATATTTCATCAATGGGCACAGGTCAGATCTCTTATCTAGTCGACAATCAAAAATTAAATGTCGCCAATAGTCCTGCACCAGTAGCGCCCACACTTACCTGGGAAGAAATCACGACCAGCAACATAGGTCTTGATTTTAGTTTGTTCAATAATAAGCTCGATTTTCAATCTGATTTTTATGTCCGGCAGACCAAAGGTATGCTCAGTAAAGGCAAGACCCAGCCGGCGGTGTTTGGCGCATCCGAACCTAAAGAGAATGCAGCCGACCTGAAAACCAAAGGTTTTGAGCTCTCTCTTTTATGGAAAGACCATTTTGACATTGGAGGAAAACCTTTTAATTATTCCGTACGGGCGATGCTATCTGATTATCAAGCTGAAATCACCAAGTTTGCCAACGATGCCGGACTGTTAAGCAATTATTATACAGGACAAAAACTGGGCGAAATATGGGGCTATCATTACGACGGATTTTTTAAGACAACCGAAGAGGCACAGGAGTATGCGAAACATGTTAATCAAGATCAGATCAATAGGCGTCGTGTGCAGGCTCCCACGGCCGACCTGCGTATGCTTCAGGCCGGAGATATCAAAATCTTGGATCTCAATGGTGATGGCATCATTGATGCGGGAGATAATACGCTTTCCAATCCCGGAGATCGCACAATCATCGGAAACAGTCAGCCGCGTTATTCATATGGGCTAAACCTAGGTGCTAATTGGAATGGCATTGACCTGTCCGCTTTTTTTCAGGGTATAGGCAAACAAAATTGGTATCCCAATCTAGAGGCGCAAGCTTTTTGGTCCGTCTATGCGAGACCATACGATTCATTTATTCCTGCCAATTTTCAGGATAAAATATGGTCGCCAGAAAATCCAGATGCTTATTTCCCTTTTTTACGGGGCTATACAGCACAAAACGCGGAACTTTCTGTCGCCAACGATATGTATATGCAGGATGTCGCTTACCTAAAGCTTCGCAATCTAACTGTAGGCTATACCTTTCCTGTTGCGCTCACCCAAAAGGCAAAGATCAATAAACTACGCCTATTTTTCAGTGGAGAAAATTTACATACCTGGACCAAATTGAAGACCGATTACATCGACCCCGAACAGGTGATGACCGACAATACGGGTAGGAGTTATCCTGTCGGCCGCGTATATTCCTTTGGTGCTCAGCTGTCTTTTTAATTTACCTATGTCTATCATTAAAATGAAGAAATCATGAAAAGAAACCTCAATATTTTTACGCTCATTGTTGGACTTTTAGTTAGTTCTTGCAATAACGATTATCTGGAGCGATATCCCATAGCCGAATTGGCACCTGAAAACTATTTCCGGACAGCCTCCGAGTTACAGACCTTTACTAATGCTTTTTACGCAGATCTTCCTGATGCACTCGCCATCCATTACAATACGCCCGGTCAGGGCGATGACGAAGCCCGTAATACGCTGGCTTCTGAATTTCAGGGCACCCGTATAACGCCTGCCAGTGACGGAGGTTGGACATGGACATCCCTTCGCCGTATAAATTTCTATCTTGAAAATTCGCACAAATGTGCGGATGAGACAGCACGCCTGCAGTATGATGGTATTGCCAGATTTTTTCGTGCATATTTCTATTATGACAAGATCGTACGCTTTGGTGACGTACCCTGGTACGATAAAGTAAATCAGCTTGATGATCCGGCTATGTTCAAACAGAGGGATTCCCGCAAAGTTGTTTTTGCTAAAATACTTGAAGATCTTGATTTTGCTATTGCCAATTGTAGTACGACCAAAAGACCGCAATTGATCAGCAAGTGGACCGCTTTGGCTTTCAAATCCCGCATGTGTTTATTCGAGGGAACCTTTCGCAAATACCATGGTTTAGGTGATTGGGAAGATATCCTTCAGCAAAGTGTGGCGGCCGCAGACGAATTGATGAGCTCCAATACCTACAGTATCTACAAAGGCGACCCAAGTAAGGTTTATCAGGAGCTGTTCATTGCTGAGGATGCCAATCCCGCGGAAATGATCTTGGCACGGCAATATAGCGTATCTGTTCCTTTTGTACATTCTGCGAATTTCTATATGTTATCGGCTTCTTTTGGTCGCCCAGGGATGGTTAAAGAACTTGTGAATAGTTATTTGATGAAAGATGGAAGCCGATTTACGGAGAAGCCTAACTTTGATAAACTATCGTTTTACGAAGAAACGCAGGACCGTGACCCGAGGCTATCGCAAACCATTCGTACACCAGGTTACAAACGTATCGGTGCAAGTACCACCTCAGTTCCGGATTTTGCAACATCAGTGACAGGTTATCAATATGTAAAGTATATTCTTTCACCGGCCTTTGATGCAGGACAAAGCAGCAATGATATGCCCATTATCCGTTATGCAGAGGTATTACTTAACTATGCCGAAGCAAAGGCCGAATTGGGTACGATCAGCCAGAGTGATATCGATAGATCTATTAAGTTGCTTCGGGATCGCGTCAATATGCCCAATTTGGTATTAGCCGATGCCAACTCCAAAGCTGATCCTTATCTTTTGGCCAGCTATCCCAATGTAAGCAAAAGTGCCCAAACAGGGGCGATATTGGAAATCCGCCGAGAGCGCCGCATTGAGCTGGTCAAAGAAGGACTACGTTACGATGATCTTTTGCGCTGGAAAGAAGGAGCGAAAGTTGCCAAGCCTTTTTACGGGATGTATTTTCCGGGGGCAGGGGAGTATGATCTAGATCGAGATGGCAAATTGGATCTTGTTATCTATGAAGGCACTGCACCAGTTAAAAAGCCCGGTGTCCAATATCAGAAACTAGGTGAACTCGTTTTAGAAAATGGAAAAAACGGAGGACGTATTGTCAATCTGCCGGACATCCTTAAAAAATGGACAGAGCAAAAAGATTACTACTATCCAATCCCGACACAGGAACTTCAGTTAAATACCAAGCTCGAACAGAATGAAGGTTGGGACAAATCAGGAACTTAAAAGAAAAAGAAAATGAAAAACTATAAAAATGCGATTGTTATTGCCATCATCATGGCGGTGAATTTGGGCGTAGCAAATGCGCAGGAAACATTAAAGATTGTCTCGTATAATGTGCTTTATGGATTAAAGAAAGATTCTGTTAATATAGATCGGTTTGTAAACTTTACACGGGATTGGAAGCCAGATGTGATCGCACTCGAAGAAATGAATGGATATACGCAAAAGACGTTGGAGCAATTGGGGCATCAGATCGGTCACGACTATGTTCTACAATCTAAAGAAGAAGGATTTCCTGTGGCCATTACCTCCACATATCCCTTGGTCAATTTTAGGAAAGTTACCGAAAATATGTGGCATAGCTACATCTATGCGAAAATAAAAGGTGTGCACTTTTTTGTCATTCATTTTTCGCCATTCAGTTATGAGAAGCGATTGAAGGAAGTAACTGATGTTTTGGCACAAGTCAATGAAATCCCTAGTAACGAGCCTATACTAATCATGGGTGACTTTAATTCTTTAGATATTTCCGATAAGGATAGATATGGCAAGGAGGTCTTGAACGCTATGCAGCAAAGTGAGCAAAAACATGATCACATCCGTAACTTGCGTAATGGAGCGATCGATTATTCTGTATTGGGTAAACTACATGAAGCAGGATTTCAGGATACTTATCGTTTGTTACATAAGGAGTTTGAAAGTTCCGTTCCGACCTTTAAGGATGGTAATGGAAATATCAAGCAAAATAATACCGGTCATCCCAAACGTATTGATTTTATTTGGGCCAATTCAGTGGCAGCATCCTGGGTTACCAAAAGTGGTATCATCAAGAATGAATATACACATTATATTTCTGATCATTACCCAACATTTATAGAGCTTAAGCTCAGTAAATAATAAAATCCGCCCCTTATGGGGGCGGATTTTATTCCTTGAATCCTTAATTAATTCGATATTCTAAGACATGCATTATCCAATCATAAATTTCCCTAGCGGACCAAATTATGGATGACTTGTAATAAAGGCTTTGTTTCTTCAGATAACGATAGATTCTCTGAGGCTTATAATTCTTTTTTTTGAACAGCCGAAATTACTGTAGCATCTATTAGTTTTCTAGCGATTGAGGTAGTTGCAGATAAAAATGAAATCGTGTTCCAAGCAGGATGGGACATGACAGTTTTTCTGCAGGATTTATAGATATTGGATCTAATAACATTATAAGCCTCAAAAATTATGACCATTCCAGCTGCAGATGCGTTCCTTATCGATCGCTTTCGAAAGGGTGATAGCACCGCTTTTGAGGAATTGTTTTGGCTTTATCACAAACCCTTATATAGATTTGCTTGTACCTACTCAAAGGACAAGCAACTCGCGGAGGAAATAACACAGGAGGCCTTTGTCAAATTATGGATAAATCGAGAGAAAATATCATGCGATCTATCTTTATATCCGTATTTATTTACACAGGTACGCCGAATGACTATTGATGCGTTTCGTAAAAAAATTCATGCTGATCGCTATATTGATGAATGTAAGATGTGGCTTGACATCGGCGTAGAACAAACAGCAGAAACGGTGCAGTGGAATGAACTTAATGGCATAGCCACAGCAGCCATAAGCCAACTTTCTGAACAGCAGAAACAAGTCTTTGAGATGAGCAGATTTCAAGGCTTAACCTATGACGAAATTGCACAGCAGTTGCATATCTCGAAAAATACGGTGAAATATCATCTTATGAATGCCTTGAAGAACCTCAGAAAGGCTCTGGCACATTATGAAATTATCGGTTTGTTGTTGACTATTTTATTTTTTTAATTTTTTCACTACCCGACCTTCTGAGTTAGCCGTTTACCCTTGTATAAACCTTAAATGCTAACCAAGATGGAAACTGCTAGAATCAACTATTTACTGAAAGCTTACCTAAGCGACACGTTATCGTCTGTCGAGCGTGAAGAATTGTTGGTTCTGCTACAGTCTGATTCCAATGGATCAGAATTGGGCGAAAACATGCAGGAGCTGATCGAGGAGTTGACGCAAGCCGGGCAATTGCCTGTTGATATTCCTTCTCAAGCATTGTGGCGGTCTTTATCGCAGGATGCTAGGTTGCAGCCAGACAAGGTCTATTCGATTGGACGTCGGAAAAAATGGAAATGGATCTCCGTTGCAGCTGCCGTATTGATTTTGCTAGGTGCTTTTTTTTATGATCAATCTCAGGCACCGGTAAAGGGCTCTAAGGAAAGTTCCGTCATGGCCAAGCAGCAAAGGTCTCCTAAAGCTGACTTCATTGCTCCGGGAAAGCAAGAGGCAACGCTAACCTTACCCGATGGACAAATTATAGCGATGGAGGATCTCATAAACGGCGAACGTGTCAAGGGGAAAAACTTTGAAGTCAGTATGGAAAATGGACAGATTCGATGCCATGGATTGCATGGACAGCCCGTTAATATGATGACAACACTGCGAACACCAAGAGGAGGTGAATACCAATTAAATTTACCCGATGGAACAAAGGTGTGGTTGAACGCCAGTTCATCGATTACCTACCCCATCAATTTTGCAAAAGATCGACGTGAAGTACAGATTGAAGGGGAAGCATATTTTCATGTCAGAAAAGATCTGAAACGACCATTTACTGTACATGCCGAAAAGACAGCCATTACTGTATTGGGGACACAATTTAATGTCTCGGCTTATCCCGAACAGAAAAATATCAAGACGACGCTAGTGGAGGGAAGTGTAGAGCTTCAAAGAGGAAGTCTAGTGCGTAAGCTCCATCCTGGAGAAGAAGCGAATAGCACAAAGGGAGAACTAGAGCAAATCAAAATCCATACAGTAGACGTCGAAGAAGCAATCGCCTGGAAAAACGGCTATTTCTACTTCCATAATGAAAATATAAAAGAAGCGATGGAGAAAATAGCCCGATGGTATGATGTTGAGGTCGTTTTTCAGGGAAATGTGCCAAAAAAAGGTTTGGATGGCACCATATCACGTTTAGAAAATTTGAATCAATTGTTGCAGGCCTTAGAAATGACCGGAACAGCACACTTTACATTACAAGAAAGGAGGATTATCGTCAGCGAATAATATATTTTTTTTACAGGCCTGATAAAGAAATTGGGAGTGCGGGAACACCCCCAATCGATTTAAAGCTTGTTTCCTAGTTAACGTTTAACCAATTAAAAGCTTTATCAAATGTATAAAAAAATATGGACAAGAACAGGTTCGTCTTATTGGCGAGCCGTGCTTAGACTTACATCAATTATGAAACTTATTGCGTTTCTGATCGTAGTAAATATCCATGCTGCTGTGGCCATAGGCTATAGCCAACGGATTACGATGAACAAAAAACAAATTCCTCTTCATGAAGCATTTCGCGAAATCCGAAAGCAAACCGGATACAATATCATTGCCAACACGCAGTTGTTGAAAGATGCGCGTCCTGTTGATCTAATTTTGACCAATGTGACCCTGCAAGAAGCATTGGAAAAATGTCTTTCTGGACAGTCCTTGGCCTATAAAATGATGGGCAAAAACATCATTATCAAACCCATTGAATACCGTGCAGAAGCAGTGCAACAGCCTATCCGTGGCGTTGTACGTGATCAGCAGGGGACACCTATCGCCGGGGTATCAATCGCTGTGAAGGAGAATCCGACCAAAGCAACCAAAACCGATAGCAATGGTGCCTTCTCAATTGAAGCAACAAAGGGAACAACCTTGGTTATATCCTCTGTCGGGATGGAGAAAAAAGAAGTGCTAATCGCTGATCAAAAGACCTTGGAAGTTGTATTAAGTACATCTGATACAGGGCTAGAGGAAGTCGTGGTTGTCGGTTATGGTACACAGAAAAAGGGGGATGTCACCGGAGCGATCGGTTCGGTGAATTCGTCGACCATCGAGCGGGCTGCGACACCCAACGCTGCTGGCGCTTTGCAGGGGCAAGTACCGGGGGTTGTGGTCACAAAAAATGCAGGAAAACCGGGCGGTGGTTATAATATCAATATACGGGGTGTAAGCTCCATCGGTGGATCAAATGAACCGCTGTTCGTTATTGATGGAATTCCATCTAACGGAGGATTGGGGGACCTGAATCCGGCAGATATCGAAAAAATAGACGTTTTGAAAGATGCATCTGCGACAGCAATCTACGGTTCCCGAGGAGCGAAAGGCGTAGTTATCGTGACAACAAAACGGGGTAAGAGTGGTACAACGTCTATTTCATACGATGGATACATCGGAACACGTACACCGACCAACCTACCGACGATGTTTGATGGACCTGCTTATGTCAAGTTTCGATCAGAAATGTTCAAAGCACAGGGAAGATCCGTTGAACGGGATAATGCTGCCTTCTTTACACCTGAACAATGGAAACGCATCGATGCCGGTGATTATACCGACTGGCCATCACTGATCTTAGAAAACGGTTTGCAAATGAACCATAATGTGTCGGCAAGTGGTGGTGATGAAAAAACACAATTCTCCATTGGTGCCGGTCTGTTACATGAACAAGGGAATGTTGCGCCGGAGAGTTTTAAAAGATACAGTTTGCGTGGTAATATCGACCGAGCTATCAACGATAAGTGGAAGGCTGGGTTGAACATGTATATGACGCAAAATTTACAAGACATCGGAAGTTCTGAGGCCTTACGATCATCTTATCGTCTGCCACCGGTCGCCGCCGCTTATGATGAAAACGGCGAACGTATTTTCCGTGTGTATGGTACAGATGCAGTGACCAACCCAATGTTTGACCAAGAAAATGAAATTCGTCAATCGCGCGGCTTCCGCGCATTCGGTAACCTCTATTTGCAGGTCAAGCCAATGGAGCAATTGACATTGAAATCATCGATTTCTCCAAGTTATACAGGTAAACGTACTGGCTATTATTTTGGCCCACTTTCTAAGGAGCGCTTGGGGGGAAGTTTGCCGACACAGGGTAATAATGCCACTAGTGAACAGTTTACTTGGGTCATGGACAATCAAGCAACGTATGAGACTAAGATCAATGTGCATAAGATTACAGCAACAGTATTGCAAAGTATGCAGAAAGACCGTAATGAGACAAATATGCTGACCTCCGAAGGCTTGCCTTACGAATCGTTATGGTATAATTTAGCAACGGGACCTACCGTACGTGAGTATGGATCGGGCTTTACCCAGTCTACCTTGGTATCATTTATGGGACGGGTCAATTATAGTTTTGATGATCGCTACCTGTTGACTGCAACCGGACGATGGGACGGTTCTTCGCGTTTGGCTGATGGCAATAAATGGGGCTTTTTTCCTTCGGCATCTTTTGCGTGGCGTCTTTCCAAAGAAACTTTCTTGGCCGATGTTGCCGCTATTAACGATTTGAAACTTCGGGTAAGTTACGGTGTCAGCGGTAATGATCGGGTAGACCCTTATAAAACGCAAGCCGCTTTAGCACAAAGCTATTATGATTTTGGTGGTATCGCAGCACCGGGTTACGCTCCGAGTCAGTTGCCTAATAAAAACTTGACTTGGGAAAAAACGGGTGAGTTTAATGTTGGTTTGGATTTTTCGTTTGTACAGGGACGTATCACAGGTAATGTGGATGTCTATGACAGAAAAATAGATAATATTTTGCTGAGCCGCCTGTTGCCGGCACCAAGTGGATGGGAGTCTATTACCGATAACATTGGTAAATTAGAGAATAAAGGTATTGAGGTTGGATTAAGTACAATCAACATCACGAAAGGGAAATTTTCTTGGCGCACGGATTTTGTATTTGACAAAAATAAAAACAAAATATTGGAGTTGAGCGGCGGAAAACGTGACGATATCGGTAACAGCCTGTTTATCGGCCAGCCGGTACAGGTCAACTACGATTATGTATTTGATGGCATTTGGCAAACAAATGAAAGCGATGCTGCAGCAAAATATAACCAAAAGCCGGGTCAGATTCGAGTTAAAGACATTGATGGTAATGGTATTATCAATGCCAATGACCGTCAAATTATTGGAAAACGGGTGCCCGATTGGACCGGTTCCATTGGCAATACATTCCGGTATGGGGATGTTGATCTTTACTTTTTACTGTATACACGCCAAGGTGAACAATTCAACAGTTCATTCGATGCAACTTTAATGAACTATAACTCACCTTACAATCAGGTAGAAATTGACTATTGGACGGCCGAAAATCCAAGCCAGGTGCATTTTCAACCCGGTAATCCTGGCCCGTATGCAGGTATAGCCAACTATCGGAAGGTCAATTTTGTACGCGTAGGCAATATTACCCTGGGATACCGGTTGCCATCATCTCTGGCAAAGAAACTAGGTATTCAAAACCTAAGAGTATACGCGACTGCGACGAATCCGTTTACATTTAGTAAATATGAAGGTTTCGATCCCGAATGGCCAAGCCAAAACAGTTATGGAACAGCCATCAGCGCGGCTTCCTATCTTTTTGGACTTAACCTATCCTTTTAATTATAAACCTTATGACGATGAAAAAGATAGTATATCCTCTGATTTTAGCGCTTTGCGCAGGATCTGTGAGTTCCTGCAACAAGTTTCTGGAGGAGAAAAATATTGCTGGTATTACAGCTGAAAACTACTATAAGGATACGGCTGGATTTGAGTCACTGGTACGGTCCTGTTATGGCTCTTTACGGAGTATTTATGATATAAACCCGAGTTTATTTGAATATGGTACAGACATCATGACACGTGGTGAAATCGAGGCGGTAAGTGGTACGGTAGGGGATTTAGTGATTCGTGCCACTGGATTAAATGAGTACAAGACACTAGCATCCAATAATTCGGCCGTAGATAAACTGTTCGCTTCAGCATTTGCAGGTATACAACGTTGTAATACCGCAATCAACAAAGCCTCCGGTATCCCCGATTTAACAGATGCCATGCGCAATAAACGCCTCGCGGAAGTTCGTTTTATACGCGCCTATTACTATTATTTACTAGTCGAAAATTACGGCAATGTGCCGATTGTCGAAGAGGAGATCAATACAGCCATCACGCATTTCGATCCAAAATCAGAAGCAGAGGTGTATAATTTTATCATTGCAGATTTGCAACAATCGATTCAATCTGCCGATATAACGGCAAGCGAATTTGGACGTGTTACACGCGATGCTGCCAAACATTTGTTGGCACTTGTATACCTCACCAAAGGGTATAAGAGTTTTGGTTCGAACGAGGACTTTACAGCATCAGCGAAATTGGCCGAAGAAGTGATCGGTGCTGGTACCTATGCGCTTTTGCCGACTTTTGAGGCTGTCTTCGATCCGAAAAACCAACAAAATAAGGAAATTTTGTTTTCGGTTCAATACGATAAGACAAGCCTCAAACCTTCCTTGGGGACAGGTAATGGACAAAATGTGCTTTTTGGGTGGCGTGTCTGGCGTGAACCTGGATTTTTTGAAGAAACATCAGTGTACAACCGTAGGTTGTCTGATTTTATGCCTACACAATTTCTGTACACACTTTTCGATACGAAAAAAGACGCACGGTATGATGGCACGTTTCTGAGTTCTTTCTTTGCGACAAAAGATGATATGATGGGGGGACAACCGATCAAAAAAGGAGACCTACGTTTCTATTTTCCTTATCCGGATCAGCCATTTTCCAGAGAAGATTCAATAGCGATGAAAACCACAAATCCAAATGTGGAAATTATTCGATTCAATCGATGGAAGCAAGATTTTGACGGTATCGGTGGCGCAATTAAATTTCCGATGGTCAATAAATTTTTTGATCCAAATGCGACTGCTTTTGGTAACTCGGAAAACAACCATCGAAGCACGCGCGATATATTTATCTTTCGGCTATCGGAAACTTATCTGATTGCAGCCGAAGCGTATTTTAAATTGAACAAATTAACTGATGCGGCACAAAAACTCAATGTGGTACGTGGGCGAGCGGCCAAACCAGGACAGAGTCTAGCGATTACAGCAGCCGATGTTACTTTGGATTTCATTCTGGATGAAAGAGCCAGAGAACAAGTCGGTGAATACAAAAGATGGCTTGATCTAAAGCGGACCAAAAAGTTAAACCGTGCTTTCGAACATAATTTGTTGACGAAGATGGCCAATCCAGGAGGTGTTTCAGATACGTATTATCTACGACCAATACCGCAAACGGTCATCGATAGAGATACGGAAAAATATCCGCAAAATCCGGGTTATTAACATTTAGATTTCTAGGCTATCAATTGTAGAATAGCCTAGAAAATTTTTAGGAAAACAACAGACATAGATCGAATGACTAATCCCGCTCCATCGAATATAGCAACCATCTTTAATCCGATATTGACACATTATCAATTGAGTAAGAACTATCCGATACAGGCTGCCGGAACAATCACGACCATAGACCATCAGTAGGCGAAAGCTTTTATAAGTAAGAAGGTTGTTATAATAAAGAAATAGTGATGTTTACAACAAAATCAATATTAAGTTGGCTCTTGTTGCTAGCTCCATTTTTTGTCCAGGGGCAGACGCAAGGGCATTACGATGCCATTTATTCAGGGGTGCCTTGGATCGACGCGCAAGGAAAAACGGTGAGCGCACGCGGTGCTTGTATCATCAAAGAAAAGGACACTTATTTTCTGTTTGGTGAATATAAAACGGACTCAGCCAATGTATTCAATGGCTTTTCCTGCTACTCCTCCAAAGATCTGTCGAGTTGGCGATTTGAAAGTATGGCACTTCCGGTGCAGCCCATAGGGAAGCTAGGACCGAATCGTGTTGGCGAACGCCCCAAGGTAATGCGCTCACCGACAACCGGAGAATTCATTATGTATATGCATGTAGATTCGCTTAACTACAAAGATCAATTCGTTGGTTATGCTACAGCAAGCAACATTACAGGGCCTTATCAATTCCAAGGACCTTTGCTTTATGAGGGACAGCCTATTCGAAAATGGGATATAGGGAGCTTTCAGGATGATGATGGCCGAGGATATATTTTGATCCATGGAGGAGAAATTTACCAATTGGGTGCGGATTATAAACATGTCGAAAAGAAACTGAATGCGGCGATGGTGTCTGGTTTTGAATCACCGGCCATGCTCAAAAAGGACGGTCTATATTATTTACTGGGCTCTAATTTGACAAGTTGGGAACGTAATGATAATTATTATTATACCTCGCGGTCCTTGGCTGGACCTTGGGAAAAACAGGGATTGTTTGCTCCTGAAGGCTCTTTGACCTGGAATTCACAATGTACTTTTGTGTTGCCGATTCATGGCACAAAAACGACAACGTGGATGTATATGGGCGATCGTTGGTCTTTTCCTAAGCAAAACTCGGCAGCGACCTATGTATGGCAACCACTGTCTTTTGAAGGCAATAGGTTACGATTACCTACTTTTTATGACGCTTGGACGCTTGATTTGCAGACAGGAGTCTATCGCGTGTCAAAACCAGGGGATGAATCGATCGACTTGACAACGGCAAAACAGGTTACCCGTAAAGGTAATTGGAAGCAGGACAGTTTGCAAACGATCAGCTCAGATCAGCGCGGTGATCAGTTGACCATGAGCTTTCATGGTCGGGCAGTAGTTTTATATGGACTTTCTAGACCGACAGGGGGCTATGCAAAAGTGACGCTTGAAAACAAAAATGGCCTGCATATACTAACCTCTATTGTGGATATGTATGCACTTGTGCCTAATGCGGCAATTAAGTTTACCAGTCCGCAATTGAAAGAAGATACCTATACAATAACCATAACAGTGATGGGCGAACGGGGCAACTGGTCGGATAAACGAAAAAGAAGTTATGGGAGCAAAGGATTTGACGTATCCTTACAGCAAGCTTTTGTACGCAAATAAATACGAATATTACAGTAAATAAAAACGATTCCTAATATGAAATACCTCCTTTTTATCCTATTTGCATGTTTAAGTTTTTTGCAGCTGGATGCAAAAAACGGGTTTAAGTTGATCGACGGAAAAAAATCCGCAAGTTTGGTTTATACTGGTCATGAGCCTGTGGTTCGGACAGCAATAGATTTATTGATCGACGATTCGAAAGAAGTTGCGGGTACTGCATTTACCGAATTGAACCGTTTGGTTGATGGCTCTATTGTCGTGGGGACTTATGGGCAGGAACGCAATTTTGATGATTTTTTAGCTCAAAATAAAGTCGATCTATCGGGGATAAAGGGGAAATGGGAAGCGTTTCAACTGCAATTGATAGAAAGCGGAACTAAAAATATATTACTGGTGATCGGTAGCGATGCGCGAGGTACAGCCTATGGGGTACTGGAGATTTCGCGGATGATGGGTGTTTCGCCATGGAAATGGTGGGCCGATGTCAAACCGGAAAAGAAAACACAGTTGTCCTTACCTCAGGGCTATAAAGATATACAGTCTCCATCTGTACAATATCGGGGCATCTTTCTGAATGACGAGGATTGGGGGTTGAATCCCTGGAGTAGCCAGACCTTTGAACCCGATGCAAAAATCAGGGCAGACGTCCCGCAGGATAAAATGCAGAAAATGCATACGATAGGTCCGCGTACCTATGCGAAGATATTTGAGTTGCTGTTGCGTCTGCGTGCCAATACGATTTGGCCCGCTATGCATGAGGTGACCGTTCCTTTTTATTTTGTGCAAGGCAACCGGGAGATTGCAGAGAAATATGGCATATCCATAGGATCGGCCCATAACGAACCATTGGCAAGAAATAGTGCGACCGAATGGGATATTGTCGGTGAGGGGCCTTATAACTACCTGACGAATAAGGCTAATATTATCGCGTATTGGGAGACAAGGCTCAAAGAACTAAAAAATTCCAATAATATATTTACGATGGGGATGCGGGGTAAGCATGATGGTCAGATGGAAGGTGTCAAGACAACGGAGCAATATCGCATCGCCATTGACAGTGTCTTGAAGGATCAGACAGTTTTGTTGCGTAAATATATTGCGCAGGATCCTGCACAGATACCACAGGTGGTCATTCCGTACAAAGAGATATTGGATGTATACAATGCAGGAATGCATGTTCCCGATTATGTCACCTTGATGTGGTGTGATGATAATTATGGTTACCTCACGCATTTTCCAAATGCGAAGGAAAAGAAACGGGCTGGGGGAAATGGGGTATATTACCATATTTCCTATTGGGGGCGGCCACACGATTATCTGTGGCTATCCACGATGAGTCCGGCCTTGATTCATCATCAAATGAATCAGGCTTATCAGCATGATGCGAAAAAAATGTGGATTGTCAATGTAGGAGATATCAAACCCGGTGAATACCAGACGGAATTGTTTCTTGATATGGCTTGGGATATCGACAAGGTAAATCAAGATGGCGTCGAGAAGCACCTGAAACAGTGGCTGAGCCGCAAATTTGGAACAGTAGCGGCAGGTAAATTAACCCCGTTGATGATCGAATATTATCGGTTGGCACATATTCGCAAACCTGAATTCTTGGGCAATACCCGTACCGAAGAAAAAGACACCACTTATTTGATGGTCAAAGATCTTCCTTGGAGTGAACATGAAATCAATGAACGCTTGCAGGCCTATGGACTTTTGGAACACGGGATAATGGAGATTGAAAAATCCATCAACAAGGACCAAGCCGATGCTTTTTTCGAACTAATTAAGTATCCGGTATTGGGTGCTGCAGAAATGAATAAAAAACTCTTATATGCACAATTGGCTCGGCATGAAAAATCACCTTGGTCGAAAAGTCATGCCGCCTACGACCGGATTGCCGTGATGACACAGCAATATAATGCCTTACAAGGTGGCAAATGGAACCGTATGATGGACTTTAAACCACGTAATTTGACTGTTTTTGATCGTGTAAAAGAGACAAAGGTGACGACGGATCTTCCTACATTTCGCCAGCCTTTGGCTATATGGAACGGTAGCGATTTTAAAGGGGAATTGCAAGCTTTTCCGGGTTTGGGCTATGGAGGTAAGGCCGCTGGGTTGACGCAGGGAAAAAAGGTGTATGCCGATCTTGGTCA
This sequence comes from Sphingobacterium sp. UBA7249, assembly GCF_002472835.1. NCBI lineage: Bacteria > Pseudomonadati > Bacteroidota > Sphingobacteriia > Sphingobacteriales > Sphingobacteriaceae > Sphingobacterium > Sphingobacterium sp. UBA7249. The sequence goes on from NZ_DKST01000028.1 coordinate 389,326, forward strand.
ATTAAAGGGCGATTCCATAACCGTCGAAATCCATCTGTTGCCCAACCATCCAATCGATAATGAACATCTTCGGGCCGCTGTGGGACTTCAGGGGGGAGAGCAACAGATATTTACCTATAAGACAGTGGGCCGTAGTGAAGAGTGGAAAGAGAATGTATTACGCAATCAGGCGATCCGTGTGCTTCGACTTCCTGTTGAAGCAAACGGCGATACAATAGTGGAACTGGAAGCGTTGGATGAGGGCGTCGTGGTAGATCAGATGTTTGTATATAAATAGTTTAGGAAAAAAAAACTTCGATTTCAAGCCTCATCCTTTGCGATCGGCACTGTCAAGTGAGTAGCCAAAGGTATGAGGACAACCATTTCCTTTTAAAGACCTATGGCTTAAAACAAGAGTTATTTAGTAATTAATTACACCAAGCTAAATTTATACAATATCGGTGCTTCTTAAAACAATCTGGTAAGAATTATACTTCTAACTGTAATATTGGTAGTTAATTCAGTAATTTATATACAAAGAACAAATTTTTTTGAAGCATATTTGTATAATGGTGATTAAAAAAGGAAGGTAACGATCCCTAAATACATTCCTTTTATAAGCGAAAAAGTTATGACATTTATTTAGAGATAATCATGGCAACTATAAATCTAAAAATCAACGGCAATAAACATAGGCTGGATGTCGATCCATCGACACCTTTATTATGGGTTTTACGTGAGCATTTAAATCTTGTCGGTACCAAATACGGTTGTGGAGTTGCGGCTTGTGGTGCCTGTGTTGTGCATCTGGATGGTGAAGCTGTACGTTCATGTGTGACGAAAATAAATCGGGCGGCGGATAAAGAGGTGATCACAATCGAAGGTATTTCTGAAAAGGGAGATCATCCTTTGCAGCAAGCATGGGAACAGATTGACGTCCCGCAATGTGGGTACTGTCAGTCCGGTCAGATCATGTCTGCGGCGGTGCTGTTACGGGAAATCCCCAATCCAACAGACGAAGATATTGATCTGGCAATGGCCGGTAATATCTGTCGATGCGGTACCTATCTCCGGATCCGTAAGGCCATACATTTGGCTGCAGAGATTCAGCAAGGGACGAAGTAGAAACTTGAGCAAAATATTCTGGTTATGAGATATAACACCCGAGATAAAAAAGAAAAGCGGCCCTATCACATAGTGGCTGCATTAGCTGTTTTGGCGATTATAATGACATTCATGGTTTCGATCGCTGCAAATTCCAGATCAACAGCATTAAGTGCAGAGGACGAGAAGATTAACGATTTTTTAAAGCCTGACAGCGTGAAATCCGTTGCGGCATTTTCCAAAGTTTACAGCGTGTTGATCAGTCCCCGATGTGTAAATTGTCATCCGGCGGGCGATGTGCCTTTACAGGGGGATGACAGCCATTTACATACGATGTTTCCACAGCGAGGGAAGGATGGGAAAGGAATCCTGACGATGAAATGTACCAATTGTCATCAGCCTGAAAATACGCCAGGCACGCATACCCCTCCGGGTAGCGCTAATTGGCACCTTCCTCCAGCAGACATGAAAATGGTCTTCGAGGGAAAGAGTCCACGGGAGCTCGCAAAACAAATCATGGATCCAACAAAAAACGGAAATAAAGATATGAAGGCGTTAATAGCCCATGCCGACGACGAGCTGGTAAAATGGGGCTGGCAACCGGGGGAAGGGCGGACATTACCACCATTAAGCCATAAAGAGTTTAAGGAAGCCTGGATTACCTGGTTAAAAAATGGTGCTTATGCACCTTCGAATTAATTTTTCAATGTTGCAGATTAGAAAGGTAAGATATGACCAGCGCTAATAACAATATGGGAAGAAGATCCTTCCTGAAAGTCGCCCTACTTGCTGGAGGCGGTATGATCCTGCATTTTCATTGGCCAGCCGCAGCAGAAGCTACAGGCATAGAGGTCGGCGATATAGCAGAAGAATCGTACGAATTAAATAGTTATATCAAGATCAGCAAAGATGGCATAGTCACCCTATTCAATCCCAATCCAGAATTTGGGCAGAATGTAAAAACCTCCATGCCCATGATCCTGGCAGAAGAACTTGATGTCGCATGGGATCAGGTTGTCGTCGAACAGGCCGATTTTTATCCCGAGCGATTCAAAAGGCAATTTACCGGCGGTAGTCAGTCGATACGGCAAGGCTGGTCGCCACTGCGTACGGCAGGCGCCACAGCCAGGCAGATGCTCATCTTAGCGGCAGCAGCACAATGGAATGTCCCATCCGATGAAATTACTACGCAGCAAGGGATTTTGCACCATAAACAAACAGGGAAAAAGGGGAGCTATGCAGAATTTGCTTCCGCTGCGGCCAAGATTCCAGTGCCCGAAAACGTAAAATTAAAGGCAGTAAAAGATTTCAGCATTGTCGGTACCTCCAAGAAAAACGTTGAGCTGAACAACATACTGACAGGCAAACCGCTGTTCGGTATGGATTATAAAACTGAGGGGATGCTGATCGCCATGATTGTGCATCCACCGGCATTTGGGCTACAGCTAAAATCAATGGATGATCGCGAGGCTAAGTCAATGCCCGGTATCAAATCAATTTTTGTGATTGACTCCCTCACAGGAGATATCGTACAGAACTCTTTTGATACGACCAGTTTTACGCGTTTTGCTGTTGTTGTAGGCAATAGTACCTGGGAAGTCATGCAAGCCAAGAAAGCATTGAAGCTGGAATGGGAACAAGAACCCGGGCGTACTTTTAAAATAGGAAGTCCGCGACAAGCAAATGCAAAAATGACCGACGCGACCTACCCTGCAGGTTTAGAGAGCAGTGATGTGCACCGCAGGCAAATGGAAGAGTTTTCTAAAAAGCCAGGCAAAATACTCCGAAAAGATGGAGATCCCGAGGGAGCGTTTAAAATTGCTTCTAGGATCATCGAGCGCACCTATACAGCACCGTTCCTAGCACATAATACCATGGAGCCCGTCAACTGCTTTGCTCATGTCACGTTAGACAGCGCTACATTATATGGCCCCTTGCAGGCTCCTGAGTTTACGGTCGGTACTTTATCCAAGCGTCTTGGTTTGCCAAAAGAAAAGATACGGATCAATCTTGCACGGATGGGCGGAGGTTTTGGCCGCCGCGCGTATGGACATCATTTTATAGAGGCGGCTGTAATCTCCAAACATCTGAACGCACCGATCAAGCTTGTTTATACACGCGAAGATGAAATGACAGCCGGAATCTATCGTCCTACCTACAGTGCGACCTATCGGGCAGCTTTGGATAAAGACAATAAATTGCTGGCGCTTCACATCAAGGCAGGAGGGATCCCCGAGACACCCATTCATGCGGATCGTTTTCCGGCCGGTGCAATCGACAATTACCTCGCCGAAGGCTGGCAGATTCCGTCTAATATCACCATCGGCGCATTCCGTGCTCCGCGGTCGAATTTTATTGCTGCCGCTGAGCAATCTTTTCTCGATGAACTCGCCATGGAAATGAAGAAAGATCCCATTGATTTTCGACTCGAATTATTGGAAAAGGCGAAAACGAATCCAGTGGGCAAACGCAATGACTACGACGCCAGTCGTTATGCTGGGGTCCTGGAACTGGTTCGTGAAAAATCGAACTGGGGTAAAACAGCACCGGGTGTTCATCGTGGTGTGTCCGCTTATTTTTGCCACAACTCGTATGTTGCACAGGTCGTGGACCTTGTCGTTAGCAATAATGAACCAAAGGTCGAAAAGGTGGTGGCTGCTATAGATTGTGGAATTGTGGTGAACAGGGATGCAGCGACCAACATGGCCGAAGGTGCGATTGTTGACGGGATCGGAAATGCGCTTTATGGCGAGCTTCCGTTTAAAGATGGAGTCCCGCAGAAGAATAACTTTACAACCTATCGGCTTATACGGATGAATGAAGCTCCGCAGCAAATTGAAATACATTTTGTAGAAAATGAACAGGATCCAACCGGATTGGGCGAACCACCGTTTCCGCCCACATTTGGGGCGGTAGCCAATGCATTGTATCAAGCTACAGGAAAACGTTTTTACAATCAGCCCTTCATTAATCAGTTGACGTCAGTATAGGCTGGATTTTTTAAGCTTTTTTGACATATCCTTATAATAGGAACTGACATGAAATTTTTCTATAATTTATAAATCAGGAATTTGCTGATCGTTCATTGGTCGAGCCAATGAACGATATTAAGCAGAAATTGTGCATTTTGGTAAGCAGAAGGATGGTTCATTCCCCTTTTTTTACTTTTGATGCCATGGAGTTGTGCCGAAAAAGGAGCACCGTCCCCGAATAGCACAATTCTTCCTTTGCCAAACCGAAGATAAGCACCATTTGCAAATCCTCTGCCCGGTATCCGGGGAATATCATCTGGAATGGGCCTTTTTATCTGATTAGCATCGCTTGGTAGATAAATCTCATATTCTTCGTTCAACAACGAGATAATATGTGCGGTTGCAGGGACTGTAAATCCCGTACCGCCCCAGCACATTATACTGTCTATTTCTTTACCTGATCCAGCTGTGATTTCATTGGGCAAAAGTGTTTTTCTATCTCTTGAAAAAATTTCGGGCTGCCCATCTTTGCGTAGGGCAAAGCCATTAATAACATGAATGCCGAATACAGCGGCAAGAGCTTGTATAGAACCACCACAGGGCATATGGTCTGTGACCAGAAATAAGTTTCCTCCGTCAAATACCCATTGACGGAGGAGATCGATTTCCTGATCAGTAAAAGCCGAACGGGCCGGCAGGCTCCAGTTTTCTGGATCATATAACGCATTTACGCTGATGAATATTTTTGCCTCCTTCAGCCCCTCAAAACTAATTTTCTCTTTGGTACTTCGGAGGCTATATCCGTCAGCTTGTAAGAGATCTGAAAAGGGAGCATAAGCTCCTCGCAACGTAACCGGATTGTTGTGTGCTTCGTCAAATAGGAGCAGAGGCCCATTACCGACCCGATGGTACGGATCGGTAATGGGATAATGAAACTGTTCATCAGCTACCTGCTGCGCCTTTAGTTGTGCTATACCCATCAGTATAATGGATAAGCAGCCAATCATCCTTTTCATACTATTTCTTTCTGTGATTATTAATCAGCTCTCAGCCAAAGATCTTTTTCAAAGCATGTCATCTGCTCCACCTTTCCATTAGAAACAGAAAATGTCAAAGGAAAGGTACCATCTTCGTTGAGGAAGAAAAGTTCCGAGCGGGGGGTAAATGAAATTGTTTTGTTGTCCCACAATTGTTTAAGGGTTAGGCCTTGTGCCGAAGGTTCTATGGTAATTTTTAAATTGTTGTCGTTGGCCATTAGGTAAGTTCCGGCAAGCTGTTTCAGTTGGGATGTGGTTAGACTTGCAATTTTATTGGGGTCAAATGGTACACGCTCACATACAATTCTGCCCAGGATCTTGGCCTGGCTAAAATCTCCAGCGCTATTTTTTAAGAACTCTATCGCATAGCCTTCGTTTTTGGATTCAAAATGCGTATCATCTTTGCGGACGAGCTGATATCTTTTTTTCTGGTCCCATAGCTGTGTCGCATGCAGCGTATTATCTTGCTCGTCGAAAGCAATGAAAGCTACTTTATTGGGGAGCTGGTAGTAACCCTGAAATGATTTCAGCGGAGTCTGATTTTGCTGGTGGGAGGCACTTGCGGAGCTGGTCTGTGCAAATGTATCATAGGAAGCTAAAAAGCAACATGCTCCTACTAGTAGACCAAAGGTCGCTTTAGAAATTTGGCGTATCGCTTTCGAGCGAATGCCTGGTTTAATTTGTTGTATCATAATTTTTTTTGTTGATATGATACAAGAATAGGTCTTTTTGATAGGCTAGACGTCCGAATGGATGCAATCGAACAAACTCCACTTTCCCTCGTTACGTTGATTGTTTACCATGGACTTTCATATATTCTGTCGGCGTAATGCCGGTTGCTTTTTTGAAACTGCTATAAAAAGTTGTTCTTGAGTTGAAGCCTGCACTTATCGCGATCCCAAACATATCGAGGCGCTTTGACGCTGCCGATAATAGCAGTGTTTTGGCTTCTTCCGTACGGAGCTCATTGATAAATTGGTAGAAATTTTTTCTCAGTCCATTGTTTATAATATACGAAAGATCATGCGGATTGATGCCGATATGATCTGCGAGGGATGAGAGGGTTAATCCCGGATCGAGATATAGCTTTTCAGCTATTGTTTTCTGCACGAGTTTTTCTTTTAATGTGTCTACCTGTTGTTCTGTCAACCGCTCTTCGGTTTTAATTTTCATTGTTTTATCCCTTTCATCAATCAGATTATCGGTAGATTCAACAGTATATATTGACCGTTGTGTTAAAGTTGCGTACCCAAGTGCCACTGTGCCCATAAAATAGAGTATTGGTGCAAAGGAGTTAAAGGCGAAATGAGCCAACGCCAATAAACGGACAACGATCATAAATAATAACGCGATCAATAGATATTTCAACCAGATCATGTTGATCTTCTCCGTGTAAGAAGATAACTGTCGAATGTTATTTTGATGTATTTTGAAGAGTCTGTAACAGGCAAGCCAGTAAAAGATACATTGTGCAAAGAAGAAATATTTAACGGCAAATATGATCCACTGTGGTAATTGAGGCGGATGGATGTGACTATTAAAAAACCCGGGTATTAAGTAAATAACAGAAAGAAGCAGAAAAGCCAAGAAAGGAACAAAATGTAATCCCCAGTACCGAATCGGTGTCGTCGGTTTGACCATGTAATGAACCGCAAGATAAAAGCAGGGGAGAGTTGCCCAGCGGGGTAGTTCAAGGACATGGATCAACGCTTCGTTGTCGATATGAAAACCTTCGAGAAAGAGCTGAGTAAATAAGCATGCCAACAGAAAATAGTATGTGCCCAGCCATCGGTCGGACTGGAGACCTGTTTTGTTGACCCCCATAAAGATTAAAGTCCCGAGCAACCAAAGTGCACCCGCTGAAAAAGCGTGAAAAGTATCGAGTATGTTGACCATGGTTTGTATTTAACCTATCCTTGTACTGTGAATTTAAATATAATTAATCAAAAAGGAGCTACATCATCCAGATCGGCACACCAATCCAGCCATTTACAGACAGTAGTGCAACCAGGTAGCATAAAAAGAAATTACAGAGCGCTAAGAGCAGACGCAACCATCTCGGGGTTAGTTGAAACCAACGCTTGTAGAGAAGCAAACTACTGACGATAACGAATATTGCAAATAAGAGCATGCCCAGGAAAATGGATAAACTTGTTGCATTACAAGAAGTAAACAACTCCTTGTGACTGGCGTCTGTCAATCCCATGAGACGATAGGCCGCAATAAAACAACAGGTTCCTACTGTTGGCAATAAAGGAATTCCGAGGTCCATCAGGTTCATTTTTCGAAAAAGTGTAAGCACTATTCCCACCAGACTAAAGATCATATAAATCGAAATGGCACAAAAACCTAGATAGATAGGAATCTTTTGTATTAACAGGGAAGCCCGGGGCACTTTTCGATAGAAACTATTGCCATAACCTTGAAAGAAAGGTTGGCCATTGGAATCTTTGGCTAATACAAAAGAAGGGAGAATATCATCTTTTGCGCGAAATATGCCATTGCCCAGATGGACAAGAGAATCTATCTGTCCATTCTCTTTTTTGACGAGGAGTCGATCCTTGTTGATCTCCCTTAATTCAATACCGCCAAAGATCCGCCTATAGAATTCCCAACGGTCATTTTTGGGATTCATAAATTGGTAGTAACCTAATAGCGGTTTTATTTTTTGTTCATCTATCGGTAGACTGACTGGTTTTCGAGCGGCAATGTCCTTTGTTAGAAATTCTTCAATAGCCTGTGAGATTGGCCACATATTCACTACACTGTTCGCTGCTATGGCATAGGCTAGACCAGCTTCACGGTTAAAAAATAGCCAGGATACAAAACCTTCCCCTTTGCCGTTGTGGCCTCGCAGGCTAACCTTTTTATTATTCGGGAATAGATCATTTCCCAGGGCATAGCCAGTCTGTAATCCCGCCTGGCTGGCTAAAGTACTATGGATAGTCTCCATGTCCTTTAAATAGGCATTATTTAGTAGTGTGCTATCGGCACTGCCATTGAGCAGATAAAGCATAAATTTGGCCATATCATGGGCATTTGATACCAGTGCACTTCCAGCTCCATTGCTACCTGGCTGATAGAATGGCATTGGCCTGAATTCACCATCTTGAAAATCATAACCTATGGCGAAGTTAGGCCTACGTGCTCCATTCCGATCAAATAAGCTATTGCGCATATTCAGTGGCAAAAAAATCTGCTTGTATAGATATTTATCCCAAGGCATGTCCGTCACTTTTTCAATGATATAGCCCAGTACATTGTAACCCGGGTTGGAGTAGGACATCATCGTTCCGGGCTTCCAGCGAACGGTCAGTGAATTGCTGACAGCCTTGATCGCGTCAATACCAAGTAGAGGTTTTTCGCTTATGTTTACCATACTATTGAGCTGCACATCATCAAAGCCTGCCGTATGTTCTAGGAGGTGAACTACCCTAACTGGATCTGTATCTTCCCAACGATTGCTGAATGGAATTTCAGGTGCTATATCGCGAATACGGTCGCTGAGTTTAAGTTTTCCTTTAGCAATCAATTGTTGTATGCCCATAGCCACGAAAAATTTGGTGACGGAGGCAAAGTGAAATTGGGTGAGCTGATCTACGGGACGATGTTTCTGAAGGTCAGCATAGCCCAATCCGCCCGAATAAAGAATGCTGTCATTTTTAACAATCGCGACCATCAGACCCGGGATATTTTCCTTTTGTATAACGGTTTCGAGCTGTTTATGCAGCTGAGCTATGGTGGTATTGGAATTTGTTTTGGAGTTTACCTGTGCTGCTGCGGTAAAATAACTTACCGCAATGAGTATTGCGATATAGAAAGTTTTTAAGTTGATCATAAGCTTTTTCTTTTTGGCAAATTAGCAATGATCTTTCCTGAACCTGTCCGTCTCCATCCAGACGGATTGATGAGTTAGCGCAAATAATCACCAAAGACATAAATAGCCGTATTATGTCCGGATGTTTAGCGGAAATTATTTCTTTTAGTTGGAAAATGGAGGCGAGATAGCGGTATGGGACTGTTACCTGTTTGACACACATTAAGGGAAACTACTTGAAAATAGATGGATGACCATAATTATGTTAGACTGCGTGACAGTCGGGGTAATATGTCGCCAACGGAATATGTTGCCTTTCCTAAAGGGATAAGTGGGCGAGTTCGTTAAATGTTGTCATAAGAATTGTTTTTGAACGATTTTATGCATGAATAGTAAACCCAAGCTATGAAAAAAAACTGCAATGGTATCCGATACCATAAATAATGTATACCCTCTCCGTTGTAGGTTGCATTTTCCATATTAACTTTATTCAGAGCAGCATAAATATTAGACGGGAGAATTAGTACAAAAAATAATAACAACAAGCATCCTGTAACTTTTTGGAATTTGGGGATTAGTATACTTGCTGCGGCTAATATTTCGAGAATGCCTGTACTGTAGATAACTGTCACTTTATAAGGAACAAAATCGGGTAACATCATTGTCATTCCTTTGGTGTAAACAAAATGTGCAATTCCTGTAATTATCAGCATTGCACTCATTGCAATTCGTGCCGATAATACATAATGCAATTCTTTTCGGGTTATCTTTATTATTAGCAATGAGATAAAAAATACAATTGGTAAAACAGCTTCTGGCATTTTCTTTTTTTTATACAAATAAACACAAGCTATAATAAGAAAGCAATGAACTTGGGTTAAGAAATTACCCAACTAATTTTTTAATTTTTATGAATTGGGGCGAGATTATTTCGTAATTCGTTTTCGTATTCTACTCAAAGCCTGTGGGGTGATACCGATGTAGGAAGCTATGTATTTCAAAGGAATTTGTTTTATCAGCTTTGGTTGTTCGGTAAATAAATTAAGGTAACGCTGTTCGGCTGTATCGTTCAATAAGGAAAGTTCACGTTTTGCTTTTTCGATAAATAAACTTTCGCTTGCTTGTCGTCCTATGATATTTCCGATTTCGGTTTCGTTATAAACAGCTTGCAGGTCTTTATAGGTCAGTCGCCAAAGCGTGGTGTTTGTAAGCGCCTCAATTTGATAAGTAGCTGGGGTTTGGGTCAAAAAAGAGCTGTAACCACTCATGAAATCATTGTCAAAAACAAAGTCAAAAGTTAGTTCATTTTCATCTTTAGGAATATAGAAACGTATTATACCCGTTTCAATAAATGAAAGATAATTTTCCGTTTGTCCGATTTTTAGAAGAAGCTGTTTCTTTGGAAACTCCTGTCTTATGAGTTTTGAAGAAAAAAATACCCAATCTTTGTCAGTAAGTTGAATGGTTTGTTCAAAGTATTTCCTTATTTGTTCCATTTTCATTCTTGCACGATGCGCTTTAGCCTGACCAAATCAGCCTGCCTAACGCAAACTGAGCTGCTGTTATACAATTCCAATATACTTAAAAAATATTTAACAGCGGAACTTTCAGCTTTAGGACATTCCCAAATTCGGGGAGAGGTCAATACTCATTTTAAAACAACCTCCGTTTTGTTTAAAAATTGATTGACGGCCTCCCTTATATCAATTCCAGACCTTTCTGCCAATACAATCAGCCACCAAATGTTTTCACCAAGTTTATGTTCCAGTTCCTCTTCAGAACCGGCTTTGGGCCAACGTTGTTGTTGCGACATAATGTTTCGGCCTACTAAACCAGCATCTGTTAAATAAGCCAGAGTGTCCTCTTCTACAGTCCATTCACTTCCATGATGCAGTAACTCCAGTTCGTGGTATTTTTTTCTAATTTCCATACTGCGACGAATGATTTCGTCAAAATTATCTATACTCATATCCTTATTATTATTATTATTATTGAATTAAATCTGCTCTTAAAAAAAACTATTTTGTCCTTCTTGAATTCAAAATCAGAGATACCTCCAATTTTACCTTCAGAAAAATCTCCTGTGAATTGCACTGCCGGTTGAGCATTTACTTCATCAATTATCTTCAGCTTTACCAGTTCGGTATGGGTATTGTATCCGATAAAGTAGCTATCAAAATATTGCTGAATCCCTAGTTGCAATAACTCATTGTTATTAATTTATGTTAATACAAAGATGAACTAAACTGTGAAGTTAAAGTTCGCCAAAATGGAAGGTTTAGTTGCCATTTTGACAAACATTTTTTAGCTATGTTTCAAAAGCCTATTTCCCTCTGTTTTCAATTTTTTGAGGATCGATAGTATTTGGCGTTGCATGGTGTGAAAGATCTCCGGCCAATGTGATGATAAGTTCTCTGACCGAAAATTCCCATCGTCCATCCACACGTTTAAAAGTATCGTGGTAGCGACCCACGGCAATTGGCTGTAAAGAAAGTCCTCTCTCGGCATCAGCTTGTAAAATAGTAAGATATGATACTGCCGTAGCCTCATTTGCATCCTCCTGAATATCCAAAACCGTGTTGGTAGTTAAATGCGCCGTTCGAAGAGTTCCGTCAGCATAAACCTGCAAATTTTTGCTTAATTGGCTAGTCACCCCATTTTTACCTTCCATTACATTACCTGGGGATACAATTTTCCCGTTGGCAAATAAATCTCCAACCTTATCGAATTCGGCCTCATCTACATAATGTGTGTATCGGGCAATTAAATTATGGATTTGCTGTTCGTTGCTCATTTTTAAATTTGATTTTTTTGTTAGGCATTATTGTCGATTAAATATGTATCCGGGATATCGTTAATGATATCCTCACCATATGCCGATCCTGGCGATTGATAGCCCACTTTAAAATCACCATTTAAGATGCGATGTGCTACTGCTACTACCGAAAGCGGTGTAAGATCATACCCCGAAGGGGCATTTACATAAGCTTTTATTATTTTCCCTTCTTTCCCGGTAAGCTCAGCTGAAATACCATTTCGTCCCGCTGCCCGTTCTTCCTTGGTCGGTCCATCGGGCAAGTTTTCGGCTGTTAAATCTAGAAGTTCGTTGGCAGGCAGTTTTAAGGAAAAAAACTCTTCAATATTGGGTATTCCCGTTGATTTATAGCTCTGGATAATTCCCCCCAGAGGCGTCGGCATGCATTGCACTTCCTCTTCACCAAACAAAAACAGTTTCGACTGTGGGTTAGGATTATTAATAATCTCACCATTTCTACGGATTAATATGCCCAGTTCAGCAATGTTCTTACTGCTTAAAACGGACCCTCTGGAGAAACCTCCATAATGACGGAAGCCTATTTTCAGATATTCAGGTTCGGCGACCAATTTTGATAGATGTACAACCAGAGCATCGTAGCTTACAAAAAGCCCGGCACCTGATATGAGCTGAATTCCCGCCGCTATGGCTTCTCCATCCAGCGTCTCTGCCAATCGGTAAGTATCCAGTTCAGCACTGATGTCCAAATAATGCACACCCGCTTTTAGGCAGGCTTTCATCGCTTGTTCGGCAGTGAATTTAAAGGGGCCAGCTGCATTTATTAGAGCCTGTTTACCGTCTAATGCTTTTTTCCATGCGTAATCGGTATCTACATCAAAAATGTAATAATCTACGCCCAATTCCTCCGCCAATTTTCGGGTTTTATCGGGATCCCGTCCTGCAATCTCAAAATCAATATTTAACTCCTTTGCCCTGGCTGCAATGATTTTTCCCGTATATCCGGTTGCACCATAAATCAGGAGCTTATTTTTCTTATTGTCCATGTGCTAATATTATTTAGGAATTAAGAATTATAATGATGGATTTGACCCTCCGTCAATAATATAATTTACCCCTGTGATATAGGATGCTTTTGGAGATACCAAAAAGCCAACCAGTTCTGCTATTTCCTCTGGCAGGGCCATCCTTCCTAATGGTATTCCGCCGAGGCTATCCATCAAATTTTGTGTTACCTGTTCTATGCTCAATCCCGATGTTTCAGCGAGTGATTGAAGGTAGGCATCCATGGTATCTGTCTTTACCATTCCTGGAGAAACAGTCGCCACCCTGATCCCTTTTAGGCTAAATTCCTTAGATAAACTTTTACTGTAATTATTCAGGGCAGCTTTGGCTACGGCATAACCGCCCAATGATTGATATACAGGAACCGTGCCTGTAACTGAAGAAATATGAATGACAACACCGCTTTTCTTTTCCACCATCTGCGGCAGAATCGCTCTGTCTATACGTACGGCAGATTGAAGGTTTAATTGCATGTCATTTTCCCAATGTTCATCGGTAAGGGCGCCAAACCCACCCGATGGGCTTGTAGAGCCGCCCATATTATTGACCAGAATATCTATTGACCCAAATTTTTCATTGATTTCATTAACCACTTTATCGGTTTCACTGGCAATAGTAAGATCTGCGGCAATGAAATAATGTTGTGTTTGCGTTTCGGTAGGGCGGCTTCTCGCTGTTACAACTACTATTGCTCCAGCTTCGAACAACCTTTCGGCGATTGCCCTGCCTATGCCTTTTGTACCTCCGGTTACCAAGGCTACTTTCCCTATGAGTTCCTTATCCATTTTATCTTTTTTTAATTGAATGATCTGTCGAAACCAATGTTCCCGATCTTATTATTTTTTTGTACTATACTTAAACTAACTGGTAATTAAACAGCCGGAAATGTACCGCCATCAACAAGCATATTGGCTCCCGTGATGTAACTCGCACTATCCGATACCAAAAAAGCCACCATATTGGCAATTTCTTCAGGCTCGGCCAAACGGTTCATAGGCACACCACCCAGGCTATCCATAAGCTGTTGTGAAGTTTCAGCTACGGTTTTGTTAATGGTATGTGCATAGCTTTCCAAAAAAGTTTCCATAGCTGTTGTTTTGACCATACCCGGGGAGACTGTATTTACCCGAACACCGTTTTTGGCAACTTCATTGGCAAGGGTCTTACTGTAAGCGTTCAAAGCCGATTTCATTACACCATAAGAGAAATTGGATTGGTACAAGGGTATCTTGCCATTCAGTGAGGAAATATGAATCACCACTCCCGAGTTCTTTTCCATCATTTTTGGAACGATAGCCTTATCAAGTCTGATCGAAGCCAAAAGATTAAGTTCGATATCCCTGTTCCAGTCATTGTCACTAAGCATCTGGAAACCTCCTGCCGGAGAGGAAGTACCACCCACATTATTAATCAGGATATCTAACGTTCCGTATTTTTCGATGATTTTTCCTGTCAGCTCAGTTATAGCGCTACTGTCGGTCAGGTCTGCCGCAATAAAATGATGTCTGTTTTCTTCTTCGGATGGTTTTCGTGCCGTTACCACAACTGTTGCCCCATTGAATGCCAACTTATCTGCAATGGCTTTTCCTATTCCTTTTGTTCCACCGGTTACCAAGGCTATTTTACCCGATAGTTCTTTTGATGATTTTTTCATTATTGATTGTAATTATTGAAACATTTGTTTCAGATTTATTTAAAAAAATTAGTGCTGTTCTATTACCGGATCACGCAAGATGGTTTGCAGGTGTTCCTGACTTTGTCCCAATTCAAAATGGGTCAAGTGGATTTCGTGATGCATACCGGATTTTTTAAATCCATTCTCCGTAGCGAATTTTTGGAGAATAGGCAGTGTTTGCAATTCTCCTGCAAAAGGTCCCTTGTGCAAAAGCTGTACACAAGTCCCTGCCTTGTAAGTAAAGTACTCAAAATCTTTTGCGAAAGGGAGATTGCTTTTTTGCCCACTCTCTTGAATGGCCTCAGCTTTTACAAAGTCTGGAATGCGGATCGCAATACGGTACTTCAACAGATCTAAATCTACCGTGGTATAGAAATTTCCGATATCTACATATCCCACTTCTTCCTCCTCAAACCAGTAGAATATTTCTACTACGTTGCTCGAAAATGCCAAATCTATTGCAGCATAATGCTCCTCCAGTACAGCAACAAATTCTTTAATAGCAGCTTTCTTTTTATAGAAAATAGTCGTTCCGGGACTTCCTTCTCCCAGAATAGACACATAGTTTGCTTTGCCTATTTGTACTACTTCTGGCTTTTCATTTGCTGAGAAATATTCTTTGTACTTATTTGGTATATTCATAATTTTAAAACATTTGTTTCAAATTTGGACAAAAAAATTATTGGTTCAATTGTTTGATCAGGAATGTCGCCATATTCTTGATGCGGTCTTTGTCTTTGTTGATGATAAAAAATTCGTGCCAGCCGCTAAAATGATTGATGATATAGTCCGTCAGCATTGCCGCATCACGGCTTACCTTTATTTCTCCTTTTTGGATCGCTTTCTCCACCAAACCATTCAAAAGATTATAGGTAAATTCATTATCGGCCTTGATGATTTTTTGAACTTGCTCATCGCTAGCAGCTACTTCAAAAGTAGTTTTAATGGCCAAACAACTGTTGGGTTCATTTGTAATGACATAAACTGACGATTGGATAAATTTTTCGATCGCCTTTATTGGGGATTTGATAGGCTCCAACTGCTTTACTGCCTCCTTCATCCTTGATTCAGTGTAGTGCTTTATGCTGCGGATAAACAGTTCGTGCTTATCTCCAATGGTATTGTAAAGGCTGCTGCTATTGATGCCCATAGCCTCGGTCAGATCCCGCATTGTGGTGCCATTATAGCCTTTTCTCCAAAAGACATCCATTGCCTTGGAAACTGCTAACTGTTCGTCAAATTCAACATTTCTTGCCATGATTCTTTGCAAAGATAAGAAAATATCTGAAACATTCATTTCAGAATTAATTATTTAAATTTTCTTAGCTAGTTCAGTAAATTATTTTTGTAAGCTGAAGGAGAAAGGGAAGTTTTACTTTTAAAGAGTTTATTGAAGGATTGCGGATGTTCAAATCCTAGATGATACGCGATTTCAGCGATGGTAAGTTCATCTTTTGCCAGATATTCCTTTGCCTTTTCTATTACTTTTTCGTGAATGTATTGTTGGGTATTCAAGCCGACGAGGTTGCGAAGTAGATCACTCAGGTAGCGTGGTGTAACATTAAGATTTTCTGCTACTGAATTTACGGTTGGCAGTCCCTTGATCAGTGATTTGTCCTCCGTAAAATAGCTTTCCAACAGTTGTTCCAATTTGGAAAGAATATCGTTGTTTACAGTCTTGCGGGTCAGAAACTGCCGATCATAAAAACGGTTGGCATAATTGAGCAAAAGTTCAATTTGTGAAATGATCACATCCTGACTGAACTTATCGATACGTTCGCTTAGTTCCTCCTGAATAAATCTGTAAACACTAAGAATGGTTGCTTTTTCCTTTTCCGAAAGATAAAGTGCCTCCGCAGCCGAGTAGGCAAAAAAGCCATATTGTTTGATCTGTGTATTTAATGAATAATGTCGAATAAAATCAGGATGGATGTGAAGTGTCATCCCGTTATAGTCGGCTTCTTCGTCCTGCATTTTTAATAACTGACCGGGAGCTATGAATGACATTCCGCCCGCTTCAAAATCATAATATCCCTGGCCATATTTTAGTTTTCCGGAAAAGCTCGTCTTAAAAGATATCTTGTAAAAGTCTAGTATAATACCTTGTTCAAAATCCTTTGGGTCAAACTCAGCATCTCCATAATTCATTATACTGATAAGCGGATGTGACGGAGCCGCTTGTCCCATTGCCCGATGCAATTGGTATAGCGAACTGAATATGACAGGCTGTTTTTTCATGGTACAAATTTAGATAATTCATAAAGAAGTCGTTTCTGCCAGATTGATGTTAAATCTGACAGAAACAACAAAGTTAAAATATAAATTGTGAACTTATTTTTTCGAATTGCCCTTCAGGTGACAATTTTAAGCGTTCGTTGTATAAATCAATAGCATCATTGCCCGCTATATACCTGAGCTGTTTTTTGTTATCAGTAGCTGCATCATAAATAATCGACGCCACGTCTTCTGCCTTGGTATAATTAGCGAGTTGCTCCTCGCTATAGCCCTCACTTACTTTTGCTACCAATTGAGAGTATGCATTATGCATCCCGCCCTGTAAAGACCTTCCCGCAAAATCAGTCTGCATTCCACCTGGAGCTACTACTTTAACTTTGACTCCAAATTGTGCCAATTCGTAGGCCAGCCCCTCTGAAAAGCCGTCTACAGCAAATTTTGTCGCATTATAAATTGAACAGGTTGGATACCCTAATAAGCCAAAAGTACTGGTTATATTGATGAACCTTCCATTTTTCCTTTCTCTAAAATAAGGAACAAATGCTCTGGTTATATTAATTACCCCTAGCAGATTGGTATGCACCTGTGACATTATTTGCTCATCGGTTAAAGCTTCCAACGGACCTATCAGACCATAACCGGCATTGTTTAAAACGACATCTACAGAATGGGATTGTAAAATAGATGAGACTGTATTTTGAATTGCCAAACCGTCCGTAACATCCAATTTTGCTAAGGTTACATTTGGAAGTTCTTTAAGTTCCTGTTCTTTTTCAGCGTTTCGCATCGTCGCAATAACGTTCCAACCCTTTGTGTGAAATAATTTAGCTGTTGCCTTTCCTAGACCTGAAGAGGCTCCCGTAATGAAAATTGTCTTTTTCATGTTTCTTTGTTTGATTTAACTATACAAAGGTGAGCATTGCGAAAAGCCTGAGATTAATCTAAAATGGAATATTGTAAGTCGAAATGACGGCGAATAATGATTTTTCTTCTTTGCAATATCGTTACTATACCGAAAACGAATTTGAGGCAGAAGAACGTACCGAATATTTCAATTTTAGTAAGCGTAGTGGTAATCCAGATACTTGTTATCAAAAAAAGACATATTACTATGTAAAAGGACATCCGGCAGTGTTGTTTCTACATAATGGCTGTGCTGTCGAGAAAACGCCATCGGAATTGTACCAATTCAAGGAAGGACTTTTATTGCAACTCAGCGATGCAGCATCTTCCCTTGATCCTAAAACCGAAAAGTATGTCTATGACCAAAACCGAAATCTGAAACTGATGGAAGATATTTGGAATGGGCGAAAAGTAAGCGAGCTGGAAATGAGTTACGATGAAAAAGGTTTTTTGATCTCCATACAACGAAAGTCGGATGCTGCAAAGGCTCATTATTTTGAAGATCGTACTTTAAAGACAACATATAGTTTTTACTGAAAAATGGCAATTGTTAAAACTGATTCTCGATCATTCCTCGGTAAATTCGTTATACTTTAAATGTTTAAGAATATCAATGTTATGGAAAAAAGAAAAATAAAAAATACAGACCTTTTGGTGTCACCAATTAATTTTGGAGGAAATGTTTTTGGTTGGACTTTGGATGAAAAACAATCTTTTGACATTTTAGATCAGTTTACAGCCGCGGGTTTTAATTTTATTGATACCGCTGATACTTATTCTTGGTGGGTAAATGGAGTAGGTGGTCAATCCGAAGAAATCATCGGAAAATGGATGAAGCAGCGCAATAATAGAAATGAGTTGGTAATAGCAACAAAAGTAGGCTCTGAAACAAAAGAGCACGGTTATGATATCAGTAAAAAACATATTTTAAAATCAGTTGACCAATCCCTTGCAAGACTTCAGACAGATCATATTGATCTCTATTATACACATTTTGATGATAATAAAACACCGGTGGAAGAAACTTTGGAAGCTTATGCTGAAATCGTTAAAGCTGGGAAAGTACGGTACATCGCCGCTTCAAATCTATCTGCGGAAAGATTGAAAGCGTCTTTTGAGGTTGCTGAAAAAAACAATTTCCCCAAATATGTGGCATTGCAACCACATTATAATTTACTAGAGAGAGAAACTTTTGAAACTCAATACGCTGATTTGGTCAAAGAATACGATTTGAGTGTTTTCACTTATTGGTCATTGGCGGCAGGTTTCCTTACTGGAAAATATCGTAATGAAGATGATCTAAATAAGAGTGCCAGAGGTGAGGGGGTGAGAAAATATTTGAATGATAAAGGATTAAAGGTATTAAATGCATTAGATCAGATCAGTGCGAAATATGAGGTGACTCAGACATCTGTTGCTTTGGCTTGGCTCTTAGCAAATCCGTTGGTGACGGCACCTATTGTAAGTGCAACCAGTGAATCCCAACTTAAAACTTTGTTTGCAGCACCAGAAGTGAGACTAAGTTCTGAGGATATTATATTATTAAATGATGTTAGTAAATAAGTAAATTCACGTTAAGTAGAAAGAAGTTTACGCTATTATGGGAACATGGAATATGGATAGTCATGGTATGGCGCAATTTCCGTTATATCATTGTAGCTTGGATAGTATGGTACTTAATAGAAACTTTTATTTTCCATAGCCGTGTCTGTGTTTTCAACCCCTATTATGACTTTTATTTTGTCGCAACCCAATAAAGATTGATGTCAGTAATACTACGCTGTATGCCCACATGAGCCAAGAACCAAATGTGGCAGCTTGGCTTGACGGCATGTTGGGGTAGATTTGTTCAAAAAATTGAATAACGAAGGTATCAAGAACCATTCCTGGTAATACTAATAGCACACCAGCGACTATATTTTCAAGACCTGAAAGTTTAAATCTTTTAAATGTTAGGACTGAAATCAAAATCAATGCAGGGATTACAACTATATATAAACTAGTAAGTATGGCTGCTGAATCTGTGATAAAAAAGAACTGTCCCGCAAAACGAAAAGCCAACGTTGCAAAAAGCCAAATTAAAAATCCTATAGCAAGCACTAGTAAAACAAGCGTTTTTTTCATTTTCAAAATTTTGAATAAAGGTAATAATCATTAAACCCCACTTTCGGAATTCAATTACAAGAAAACCCTATGTTTGATGATGAAATTACAGAAATTTTTGTAAATATTCTGGACTTTTACGTCCTGTCGTCTTATAAGTTGGTCACTGTGCTTTCCATGTCCAGAGTTGATCCGAAAGTAATTTGCTGAGCTTTCTTTTCAGCGTGATTTCATCGCAACTCAATCCTTCATAATTACATAAAAGAACCAGTTCCGCTGTCACTTTGACAATTAGAGGATCTATATAAAACGACATTGTTTTAAAAAATAAGCTGTTACAATTCAATCGGTTAGTGGGCTATTCTTTCTCTTCCTAGCGGTGGGATATAAAAAATATTGTTTTTTACTATTTAGATTAATTAAAAACAATACATTTGCAAAAAAACTACCGATGAAACTGAAGACCGCTAAACGTTGGTTCGATTGGCACAAATGGACGAGCCTGATCTGTACCATTTTCCTGTTATACCTCTGTGTGACAGGACTGCCGCTAATCTTTCATGAAGAGATCGAGCATTTTTTGGAAGAAAATAAAGAGGCGGTCGCTACAACGCAGAAATTGAGCTTAGATAGGCTTGCGCAGATTGCAGAATCCAAGTATCCCAACGAAAAGGTACGGTATGCCTTCTGGGATGAAAATGAAAAGAACAAAATTCTTTTTGATGTTGTGGATAGACCTGATGCACCCTATGAAAAAAGCAAATATCTGGTTTTGAACGAGTATACAGGAGAAATTTTGGGCGCGCCAAAAACGGATGGGCTTATGCATATCATTCTTAAACTCCATACAGATATGTTTTTGGGGATTCCCGGTAAATTGTTCTTGGGAGTAATGGGGATACTATTTATGATTTCCATTATCTCGGGAATCGTCTTATACGGTCCGATCATGAAAAAATATGATTTTGGCATGGTGCGGAAGAACAAGTCCAAAAGGCTTCAATGGCTGGATACGCATAATTTATTGGGTATCGCCTTGACGGCCTGGATGGTTGTGGTGGGATTTACAGGGGTAATTAATACGCTATCGGACGTTATCCTAGGCCTCTGGCAGCAAGGGCAGCTTGCCGAAATGACTGCCCCTTATAAGAATCAGCAACCCCTAACGGGCAATTTCAGTTCACTGGAGGAAGCTAAGAAAGCGGCGGAACGTACCATCACGGATATGAAGGTGTCGGTTATTGCTTATCCGGGTACGCCATTTACGAGTAAACATCACTATGCAGTCTTCATGCGAGGAAACACAGAACTGACATCCAAGCTGCTGAGGCCCGTGTTGATTGACGCCAAAAGCGGATCGGTGACGGATACGCGTGAAATGCCTTGGTACGTCAATACCCTTTTTCTTTCTGAACCGCTTCACTTCGGAAATTATGGTGGTCCAGTTCTAAAAATTGTATGGGCTGTTTTTGATGTTTTTACCATTATAGTTCTTATTACAGGGCTATACCTATGGTTAGCTAGACGTCGGGCGGAAAAACAACAGCAGTTACTCATTTCTAAAGAGCCCGTATCATGAAAAAATCTTTCCAAAAGCTTTGGGAGATGCCCATCCTGCTAGCTTTGTTGTCTCTTTTTGGACTTATTGCCGCGTTGTTAGGAGAGGGGGTATGGGATTGGTTAGGCTGGTTCGCGTTATCGGTCCCTTTATTCCTTGTTATCAAACATTATTACAAATAAATTTACTATAACCATGAAGAAGTTAATACTAAGTGCTTCTGTATTATCAAGTATTACCGCCTTTGCGCAACAAAAGGATTCTGTTAAAACACAGCGGATTGATCAGGTCATCATCGATGCATACATCAAAAAAGACGGTGTATCAACGAATAAAATGCCGCTCAGGGCAATTGAAAATCCTCAGGTCTATTCATCTATTGATCGGATAGCGCTGGAAAATCAACTTATATTTACCGTGGACGATGCCTACCGGAATGTCACTGGTTTACAAAAGATGTGGAATGCAACCGGACGTGCCGGTGACGGTGGGGCCTTTGTCAATCTGCGGGGCTTTATTTCGAACAATTCCCTTCGAAATGGGCTGGTAGCACCTGTGAGTGGTACGGTTGATGCTGTCAATATTGAAAAAATAGAGGTGCTAAAAGGACCTTCTGCGACTTTGTACGGAAGTAATGTGACTTCTTATGGCGGTGTGATCAATCGGGTTACCAAAAAACCATATGACAGCTTAGCTGCTAATGTACTGTTGTCGGCTGGGAGTTATAATTTTTACCGGGCACAGGCCGATGTCAATGCGCCTTTGACAAAGGACAAAAGTATATTGTTCCGTGTGAATACCGCTTATACTACAGAAGGAAATTTCCAGAATTCGAAAGTGCACAACAACTATTTTGCAATTACGCCCAGTCTGAGCTGGAAGGTGAACGATAAAGTGGATGTGAACGTCGAATATGAGCTGTTTGATAATAAAGCGCAAGCTGAACAGAATTTTTTTCTCATGGGACCACTTTCACAATTTGGTTATTCGGGCATAAAAGATCTGGAAAATGCGGGCCTCGATTATAAAAAATCTTATGTGGGATCGGGGCTTTATAATAAGGGGCGTACCAATAATCTTTTTGGACAGGTCAATTATAAGATCAATGAACATATCCGATCATCGACAGCTGTCAACAGTGCCCACAGTTACTCCAATGGCTTTAATCCCTATTTCTACATCACTACAAAATCTTATGGTGCCGACGCGAACGACAAGGAGGTCGGTCTGTATAGAGGAGATCAATCTACCGAAGATAGCAAACAGCGTTACCTGCAAGTGCAGCAAAACTTCAACTTCGATTTCCATATCGCCGGCATGCGCAACCGCACTGTTGTCGGCGGGGATTACCTGCGTACGCGTAATGATCAGTTCTTCTATTTTGGGGTAATTGATTTTGTCCCTTTTACAGGTGACATGGATTATACGAATTTTAATGCCGATTATGTAACGAAATACTATAATTCGATTCGCAATACGCCAGCTTGGGACGGCTCGATATGGCCATTGAAAAATAAATCGAATACCTATAGTGCTTATGTCTCCAATGTTATTACCCCGATCACCGGGCTCAATATCATGACGGCAATGCGGTATGAACGTATTCAGTTTAAAGGAGGGGTAAAGGGAGCCAATGAGACACCAGCGTATACACAGAGCGCTTGGTCGCCGAAATTGGGGCTGGTGTATGAACTTATTAAAGATAAGCTCTCCGTATTTGGTAACTACCAGAACAGTTTCATGAGTAACGGGTATTTTGTTTCCGACACGGCTTCTAATCTTTCACTTTCTGATCCCGAGAAAGCAAATCAATGGGAGGGCGGATTTAAGGCAGATTTGTGGCATGGAAAAGTCAATGCCACCGTCAATTACTATAATATTGATGTAAAAAATACTCTCCAGACCATCGGCTATACAACACAGGGAAGAGCAGTGGAACAGCAAATGGGGAAACGGAACAGCCGTGGGGTTGAACTGGAGGTCAATGCCTATCTCGTCAAGGGGTTTTCATTGATCGCGGGACTGAGTTACAATGACTCCAAATTTACAGAAACAACCGATGCCACTGTCTTAGGCAAAAGGCCAAATACGGCGTCTTCACCCTGGTTGGCAAACTTCAACGCGACCTATCAGTTCGTCGATGGTAACCTAAAAGGACTAGGCGTGGGCTTGGGCGGCAACTACGCCAGTGCCAATAAGATTATTAATACAACGGTTGGAACTTTTGAATTGCCCCAATATTTTGTCTTAAATGCCAATGCATTTTACGATAAACGGAAATTTAGAATTGGGCTGAAAGCGGACAACTTGACCAATGAGCACTATTGGATCGGCTATACCACGGCCAATGCGCAGCGTTTGCTGAATGTGGTCGGAAGCTTTAGCTATAAATTTTAATCTATTCCTGTCGCATAAAAAAGGCCTCAGTTTATAACAACTGAGGCCTTTTTTATATTTTCCTATTCAATGCTGTGCTAAATTTCGCTTTCTAGCAAAATAGGTCAACACGTATCCGTTTATTTCTTTGTAGCCTCCAACATAAAAAGCCCTTCGGTGGTTATAGCAGGGCCTAGAAGCGCTTCTTCCGTCCCAATAGGCTGCTCTTCTTTCAATCATCGTAATGCGTTTAATGCCAACAAATTTATTCATATTATCCTGAACAAATGGTTGAATTTATGTCAAGACGAATATATTTTTTAATAAATTACAGGCAATGCTGTCCGAACTAGTCCAGATATTCCCATTTTTATCTTCGTAGATATAGCCAACAAACTGACCTGTGCAATATTCAAATATATATCCTATACTTGAGGGGATGTGCTGCGATAACAGTCAAGCGTGTTCGATACCGAGCTAAAACTATTTAACAGCTTTATAAGTTCTGTTGAATGTATAACTTTTATAGGAAGTTCCCCTCAGAATTTATATATTGCATTCATCAATTTTAAGCCACTATAATTTCAGAACATTATAAGTCGTTAGCTATGCGAAATATGAGTCTAGAGGATCTTTTTCTTTTGGTGAAAGAATCAAATGAAGGCGCATTTGACGAACTTTATCATCGAACCTGGAAGAAATTGTATGGAATCGCTGTTCGAAGGCTACAAGATGAAAATGTCGCAAAAGAAATTGTTCAAGATATATACATTGACTTATGGGAGAAACGTGATCGCAAAACGATCCAAGATATAGACCATTATCTTTGTCAAGCTGTACGTTTTAAAGTAATTGACAAGTTCAGAAAAGAGAAAAAGTATTTTGACGAACTGGAAACACTGGTCGAAAAGTTGAGTGACGGATCAACTGCCGATGAGCGATATATACAAGTTGAACTCCAAACCATACTCAACGGATGGATCGCACGGATGCCACACAAACGTAGAGCGATATTCCAATTGCGGTACAACGAAGATAAGACGGTCAAGGAGATCGCTAAATTGCTTGGAATATCTACCAAAACCGTTCAAAATCAATTGCTCAATACAACAAACACATTAAAAGATCTGATACACAAAATTCTTTTCATGTTTTTTTAATTTTTTTTGGGAATTACCAGGGGTGACAACGACATATAGGAAAGGGACCATTATAAACCATCTTATATGTCTGAAAAGAAACGTCATGTTCGTGCAGTTTTAAAAGATCTTCTCGACCGATATATTTCGGGGAGTGCGAATCACAAGGAGCAAAAGCTTGTCGAACATCTGTATGATGCCATGGACAGAGGTAAATCTGAGACTGACGATCTAGCGCGTATCGGTGAAGAAATCAAAGCAGGGGTGCAGCAGCGCATTGGAAAACCCCGGGTATCTGCTTTCCGTCTACATACAGCCTGGTACGCAGCCGCAAGTCTATTTGTGGTGCTGGGCATATATATATCTTATCGGATTATCGACCATTACAATACCACTGACAGGTCGAAACAGGCAAATCTCCAAAACCCATCCTTATTCGTCGGTAGTCAAGAACATTTTGATCTATTGGATACATTGCCTCCAGGTAGTCATTACACGACCATAAACGAGGAAAAAGTACTGGCACTTGGCACACTCATGCAAACGGCCGGTAACAGTAAACTACGGATTGAGAATCCTTCGCGACGGGTCTTTTCAGTTTTGTTGGACGACAGTACACAGGTGTGGCTCAATTATATGGCATCACTAGAGCTTGATCCCAACTTCAATAAGGGCAACCGCTCTGTACATGTTAGGGGAGAGGTTTTCTTTGATGTGCATAAGCAGTATGCTATGGGACGGAAAGTTCCCTTTTTGGTTCACTCTTCCTTACAGACCATTGAAGTTCTCGGTACCAAATTCAACGTTAATACCGCCAACGGCTTGGAGGAAAATGTACTGTTGAGCGAAGGCAGTATCCGACTTACACACAATCACTACGGTACCCAAGTGCTGATTAAGCCCGGTCAACAGGCTTTCGTACAGGAAGATAAACCGAATATTTTACTGATTCAGTCCAAGAATATCGAAAAAGCCAATGCTTGGCGAAAAGGCTTATTTTACTTCGATAATGAAAACTTTGCGGATGTCGTACTTGAATTTGAACAGTGGTATGGAGCTGATATTGATATCGAACCAGCGATCGCAAATCTTCCGATCACGGGTATGATCAGCAGATATGAAGATATTCGGGAAGTCCTAAATATCATTAAAATGACCAATAATATAAACTATTCAGAAAAGAAAGGAAAGATATATGTAACACAAGCAAATCCGTAAAAAAAATTAGGAATGCTGCTACATTCCTAATCGTGCCGTAAAGGCTTTGGATAATGATCAACTATTAATCAATTTTCAAATGTATAAATTACTTATGACATCCCGCAAACAAATTAAGTTTGCGCGAAACTTTTTATGTCTTTTTTTTGGCTGTCTTGTCTGGCTGTTTAGTTCAGCCAGGCCATTCTTTGATGTCCAAAAAAACATTACCCTAGATTTTAACAACCTTCCAGTTAAGCAAGTATTTAAAGAGCTAAATTCCAAAACGGGGTTAAAATTTATTTATTCGCCAAACGATATTGACGATTCCAAACGTATTTCAATGACGTTCAGAGATCAGCCGATAAAGGTGGTTCTGGATCGAATTTTTTCAACTTTAAAAGTCTCTTATACCATAAAAGACAATACGATCATCGTAAAGCGTTTGGACAGGCAAGCTACAGTTCAAGAGGATCGTGTGGTAGTTGGTCGTGTGGTCAACCAGCGCCAGATTGCCCTCGCCAGGGCAACGGTGAGCAGCAGCCAGGGTAAAAAGACAACTTCTACCGATGGGGATGGTCAGTTTAGGCTCAAATTGGACCGTCAGGATAGCTATTTTATAGTGAGTTTGGTCGGCTATGTAAGTCAACGCGTGGCGCTTAAGGCAAGTGGAGATTATACTGTAGTGCTCGCCGACAGCGTTAGCGCGCTGGATGAAGTTGTCGTTGTCGGTTTTGGTACACAACGGCGAGCTTCTGTGGTAGGGGCAATCACGACTATTGAACCCAAACGATTGCAGATTGGAACTTCCCGTTCTATGAGCAATAATCTTGCTGGACAACTGGCGGGCATCATCGCGGTACAGCGCTCCGGCGAACCGGGTTATGATAATTCGAATTTTTGGATACGTGGTATCAGCACTTTCGGGGGAAGCCGCAGCCCATTGATTCTTGTCGATGGAGTAGAACGTTCGTTGGACAATATGGATCCCGAAGAGATCGAGTCATTTTCGATCTTAAAAGATGCCGCAGCAAGTGCGGTCTATGGTGTTCGTGGCGCAAATGGTGTGATCCTGATTAACACCAAAAGGGGAAAGGTGGGAAAGCCTAGTGTTTCTGCCCGTTTTGAGCAGGGCATCACATCTCCCATCCAGCTCCCTAAATTTGTTGGGGCTGCTGATTATCTGGAGATTATGAACAGTATCCGGGAGGGGCGAGGTGAACAGGGATTATATTCTAAAGAGCGAATCGAAAATATCCGGAACCAAACTGATCCAGATCTTTATCCAGATGTCAACTGGCTCGATGCAGTACTCCGCGATCGTGCTGGGAATTCAAGAGGCAATGTGAGCGTCAATGGGGGTTCGAATATCTTGCGTTATTCTTTGGTTACCTCCTATTATCGCGAGGGTGGTCTGATCGAACGTGATGAGAAACAAGCCTGGAATTCTTCCTCCCGTTTGAACCGTTATAATGTACGCTCCAATGTGGATATTAATGTCAGTCCGACCACGCTCTTCCGGCTCAATATAGGAGGCTATCTGCAGGATCGGACCCGTGCGCCCCAAAGTGTGGATGACCTATTTCAGGAAGCATTTACGATTCCTCCATATGTCCATCCCACCATTTACTCTTCAGGTGAGATACCACGTACGCCACAGCGTACAAATCCCTGGGCTTTGGCAACGCAACGTGGCTATGAACGCATCAGCGCTAGTAAAATCGAATCCTTATTTGCTGTAGAGCAGGATCTTTCGTTTTGGCTCAAGGGATTAAAAGCAAGGGGGCTTTTCTCGTTCGACAGGTATTCAAACACGTCCGTTGTAAGGAGTAAAAGTCCGGATTATTATAATCCAGCCATCGGTCGGGACGAAAATGGGAAATTACAGCTTGTGATTGACAGCTATGGCCAAGAGTTTTTAGGTTATGAAAAAAACTCAGACTGGGGCGATAAAAGCATGTACCTCGAAGGAGCCATCAACTATACCCAGTCTTTTGGCAATCACAATGTAGAAGGTATGTTCCTATACAATCAGCGTAACTACGATAATGGTGATCTGTTGCCTTATCGGAATCAAGGAATAGCCAGCAGGTTTTCCTACAACTATAACAATAGGTATATCGCTGAGTTCAACTTTGGCTATAACGGATCCGAAAACTTTGCTCCCGGCAAACGCTACGGTTTCTTTCCTTCCTTTGCCTTGGGTTGGTATATATCCGAAGAACCATTTATGGAACAGCTGAAAAGTACAATCTCCAAACTCAAACTTCGCGGTTCGTATGGACTTGTCGGTAACGACAAGCTTGATGGCCGTCGGTTCGCTTATATTACGACCATTAATGAGACTGGCGGTTACTCCTGGGGCTTAAACAACGACTTTAAGCGTGCGGGGCGTATGGAAGGCGATCAGGGGAATAGTAACCTTACTTGGGAGACAGTCGCCAAGTCCAATATCGGTGTCGAACTCGGTTTATGGCGAGCATTAGAATTCCAGCTTGATTTATTTAATGAGAATCGCGAAGACATTTTTATGCAACGCCGCTCCATTCCCGGTTCCAGTGGTTTTACCAATGCACCATGGGCAAATTTTGGACGCGTCAACAATAAAGGAATAGATATGTCACTTGAGTTGAACAAGCAGTTGAATCCAAATTTTTTCCTTTCCTTGCGTAGCACCTTTACCTATGCCCGTAATAAGATCCTAGAGCAAGATGAGCCTATTGCAGTGGTGGGAAGCACACGTTCCTCTACCGGCAGGCCGATTGGGCAGCTGTTTGGCTTTATTGATGAGGGACTGTTTACTGATGCTGATTTTTCAGATGTGTCCAATGGTACACTACGTCCCGATATCCCGCGGCATACCTTCGGGCCGGTGCGCCCGGGCGATATCCGCTACCGTGACCTGAATAATGATGGAGTCGTCGATGCACTTGACAGAACTGCAATTGGCGGCACCGAAGATCCGCAGATCGTATTCGGTTTTGGCTCCAACCTGCGGTACAAGGCCATTGATTTTGGCTTCTTTTTTCAGGGAATTTCGCGGACCTATCGCATTATCGGTGGTTCTAATTTTATTCCCGGAAGTGCCAATGGTGCCATGGGGAATATATTTGACAATGTTTCAGACAGATGGACTGTGAGCAACCCCAGCCAGGATGTTTTTTACCCACGGTTGTCGGATTACCAAAGTGCCAATAACAATCTGGCATCTACTTGGTGGTTACGCGATATGAGCTTTGTTCGTTTGCGCAATGTTGAGGTCGGATATAGCTTACCGCCAAAATTGCTAGATCATCTTTCCATCCGAAATTTTAGAATATTCCTTCGTGGAAATAATTTGTTAACAATCAGCGATTTTAAGCTTTGGGATCCCGAACTGGGTTCAAATAACGGCATGCGATACCCAATAATGAAATCGGTATCGATGGGTCTAGAGTTAAATTTTAAATAGCATTAACCAATGATGAAGATGAAAATACAACATAAGATTACCCGAGTATTAGCGCTGTTGGCTTTGGGGATCACAATGGGGGCCTGTTCGAAATATCTTGACAAAAGCCCTGATGATCAGCTTACCCTTGAAATGATTTTTAAAGATAAGACCAGAACAGAAGATTGGCTGGCGGGTATATACAGCAATGTGCCCGATCCCTATTGGGGAAATACGCGGACGCTGGGCTGGGATCCACTCTCTGATGATATGGCTCCGTCTACCGGTTGGGAACAGTTCGGCTGGTCGGTTATTGGTATGCAGACCGGGAACTGGAATCCGAGCACATCCTGGGATCCCAATTATTGGGTGGAGCTTCCCAAACGTATCCGTTCGGCCTATATTTTTCTGGACAATGTCAAGCCCAACCCTGCGCAATTGGTGACCGAAGAAGAGGTCAACCTAATGAAAGCCGAGGCCCGCTTTATGATTGCCTATTATTATACACTTTTACTGGAAACCTATGGTGCAATACCATTCCATCTTGGTTTGTCAGATCCCAATGCGCCTGCTGAGGAACTGATGATTGGACAGACTCCCTTTGATCAGGTGGTACAATGGGCAGATAAAGAATTATTGGATTTATCGGAAGTTCTGCCAGCAAGGTATAGTGCGGCACAAAAGTATGGTCGGGCAACTTCCATAATGTGTCTGGCGGTCAGGGCACGTCTTCTTTTATTTGCAGCAAGTCCATTGGTCAATGGAAATACATCCTATGCTGGTTTTACCAATAAGAAAGGTGAGGCGATATTTAATGCTACTTATACGGCAGATAAATGGAAATCCGCAGTGGCAGCGTCCAAGCTCCTTATCGAAAAGGCTGAGGCAGCTGGGCACAAATTGTATATAGAATATAATAGTGATGGTTCTGTTGATCCATTTCTATCCTACCAGAACATGTTGTTCCGCAGGCCACAGGATGGTAATGAAGAGATTCTTTTTGCCCGGCCCGACTGTAATTTCGGGGAGTATGACCGCCATGCTCAACCTAGGGGAACTGGTGGCAACGGGGGATTGGGGATCACGCAATCATTGGTTGATGCCTTCTTTATGGAGAATGGCAGGACCATAGACGATCCATTGTCCGGCTATCAGGAGAAAGGTTTTTCAAAAACTGCAGAAGTCAGAAATACACGTTGGGCCGAGTCTCAGGGCAATGGCAAAGTTACGTTAGAGGGAACTTATAACATGTATACCCATCGTGAACCGCGTTTCTATATTTCTGTATTATACAACGGAGCTTGGTATAGGAGGGAAAATCGCACCACCCAGTTTTATAGCGGCAACTGGGATGGAGGGCCTACCCACGATGCTCCACAGAATGGCTATCTCATCCGCAAGAAAGTTCATCCAGACCATGACCCGCGCAATAACACAAATCCTTATCGGCCGGGTATACTTTATCGTTTGGGAGAGGCTTATCTGAATTATGCCGAAGCCCTCAACGAGACAGAACCCAATCATCCGGATATCTTAAAGTACGTCAATTTGATCCGCGTGCGCGGCGGAGTGCCACAATATGGTGCAGGGCCTAGTGCACTACCGGTACCAGCTTCACAAGACGCGATGCGCAAAGCCATTAGGAATGAACGTCGTGTAGAGCTCAATAATGAAGGAATCCGTTACCGCGATATTCGACGCTGGAAGATAGGAGAGACCACACTGAATGGAAATTTTTATGGGATGAATTTTTCCGGAACTGAAAAGGACGATAGTGAGTCTAATCCCAAAGCTTTTTTCAAACGTTCGGTCTATCAGAAGCGCATTTTTACTGGAAAAAACTATTGGTTTCCAATCCCGCAAGCTGAAATAGACAAGAATCCAAATTTGGTACAGAATCCCGGTTGGAACTAGCGCGGAATGTGTTTTTTTGTGTAATATTAAGCCGCTCGGGATTGTATCCTAAGCGGCTATTCTTTTCAATTGTTATCTTTTAACGATCAATAATCAGAGGCAGATTCAGACCTGAATCGTTGGTTAAAACGGTCCGTCCATTGCTGCGTTACCTGGACCTCTAACAAACTCGGTTTTTTATAAAGTATCTATTCGTCTAATTTGCTAGAAAACTTCTCAAGGTTTCTTTATTTATATTTTTAGACAACGTTTTGATTAATTTTCCTTTGCTATCCAATAATATAAATGCAGGAATAGCTTTAGAGCCCAGATATTGCTGCTGAATTTCTTGGCTATAAGCTTGAATATAGGGTTTAATGCAAGCTGCTTCGTGTCCATTTTTCTGCTATGGTTTTTCGTTCAGCTTCTTCTCCATAGTCAAGATCAAATAGATCGTTTAAGGAGTGATCACGCTTAATCAATTCTTCTAAGGCAACAATACGGATATCATCTGACATTTGGTCTTCGGTCAAGAACTGCCAGTCACCATCATGATCATGGACAACGCGCAATATGGGCTTGCTTTCTTCGAGCCACTGGCGTGTCGTAAATGCTGTCATATTTTTGGATTCATAGAATTTAAAGTCAGCATTTCTGTCCAGTAATGGTTGTGCGTATAGAAACTCTTCTTCAAAACCTTCTTCCCAGGGAAATTTGTCGTTATGATCTGTCCAAATCAATTGTAGTGCATCAAATTCCTTACCTCGATAATAGTTTAGGCCATTACCGAAATAATCCGCTATATTTCTTGGATCTACGTTTAAAAACATTGCTTTACTATTGTTGAAGATATTGGTATATACCTTGTTACTTTCTATTCCTTGGCCATGTTTGATCAGATCAGCGACATCATTTATAATGATATGTGCCAACTTCATAGATAACCCTATACAGATTATCTCGGGGTGCTGATAAGTTTGTGTCAGGCCAATGCTATAAGAGAAGGAGGGTAGGTAGTTGCTCGCCACCACATTGATCACTTCAAGACCAAATTTTTCGACATTAGCTCTACTCTGTTTATATGAATTGTCAGGCTCAGTATACGTATATTTGCCGTCTTGGGTCATTGTGCTGTTTTTTTAAGGTATGGACAAGTTTAAATAATTGTAGGAACTTTCTCTAAAGATACGTATGATTTTCTATTTCAATTTCTTAACGGCCTTATTTTCTACGAGCGACTTCATTTGGGTCACCGCTACTTTATTCAGTTGCATTAGCCGTTCATTTTGTAGTACTCCTTGTTGAATTAATAACGCGTTTATACTTTCCATGTTGCTTAGCACGACTAACTGTTCTATAATCGCGTAGTCTCGAATATTGCCCTTTTTGTCGGGATTAGTATCTCTCCATTGTTTGGCTGTCATTCCAAATAGTGCGACATTCAATATATCGGCTTCGCTAGCATAGACGGAATTCGCTTGTTGTTTGGTAATTTCTGCTGGAATGAGGTTTTCCTTAATTGCATCAGTATGGATTTGGTAATTCACCTTGGCTAAAGTTCTATGTAAATCCCAATTTAATTTTAAACGATTGTTTTCATCGTCTTTTAAACGTTGAAACTCCTTTATTATATAAAGTTTAAACTCGATTGAAATCCAGGAAGCGAATTCTAGTGCTATGTCCTTATGAGCAAAAGTTCCCCCGTATCTTCCAGCTTTAGAAACTATACCAATTGCGTTGGTATTTTCTATCCAGCGTTTGGGAGTCATCACAAAACTATTGAGACCAGCTTGTTTTCTAAACCCGTCGAATTCGACGGGTTTAAAATTGGGGTTATATATACTTTCCCAAAAACCTAAGAGTTCAATTGTATTGCGATTTCTCATCCAGTTTTTAATTAAATCGTCAGTATGTGCCGAATCCTTGTGTCTGGCAATATCGGTAAGTGATATGTAATCATTTTGATATTCTTGATACAGGAGAATATCTACTCCCTGTACATTAATTTTTTTATTCTTTGCCATACATTTAGATTTGATAAATTATCTTAGTCAGTTTGAGAAAACTAGACGGAATAACTGGCTATTACAGTATTTATTTTATGGAAGTAAATATACTAAAAAAAATAGTAATATATGGGTGTGTGTATATAAAGATTTAAAATAACAACTCAAGAAAAACCTAAAATCTTTGACTTTTCGGCTGTTTATTACAAGATGTTGAATACATCAAAACGGCACATGCTTGTTTATTGTTTACCTAATATCGAATAATTGACGTTGAATAATGAACATTCGTTATATTGTATCAATAATACAGAAGTTAGTTCAGCATGAGAGCCTTACTAATAATAGATATGCAATTGGGGAGTTTTAGACCCTATGAGCTTCGGTATGATACTTTTGCTGTTATTGATCGGATCAACAGACTTTCTGAGGCGTTTAGAAAGAACGAGGATCTGGTCATTTTTATACAGCATGATGGGACAAAGGAAAACTGTTTTCTGCCCGGGACAGACGATTGGTCGTTATTACCAGAGCTGATCAGAGGGCCCGCAGATATATTTGTCTCTAAAACAGCAAATGATTCGTTTTATCAAACAGAACTTCAAACGTTATTGACGGATAGCGGAGTTACGGAATTGATCTTGACCGGATGTGCCACAGATTTTTGTGTGGACGCTACCCTAAAATCAGCTTTGACGAAGGACTATTCTATTACAGTAGCTGCTGATGGACACACTACTGCCGATAGACCTATGATCCCAGCTCGACAGGTGATTCAGTATTTTAATTGGCTGTGGTCAGAAATGACGCCAACGCAAGGTAGGATCAAAGTTGAATCTTGTCATGCTATTTTAGGGACTTAAGTATCGAGCGGATATAAAATATGTGGTACACAAAAGAAAGAAAATTATCATTTTTTATTGCTTTGGCCTATGTCAGTATAGGTACTTTATCCGTATGTTCGATTTATCCTGACGACCCATTTTATAACGAATGGTTTCTTGTCGGTCTTGTATTTACATTTCCGGTATGTAAGTTTTGGATATCGTTATGCGGAAGGGAACCTACTTTACCCTGTATTTATCATTCAGGCAATTATGTTTGTGCTTACTTTTTTTATCCTGAGCCATCTATTAAAGGCAAAAAAATAAATAAGAGCGGCTGAAAATGACGATAAAAAGCGTTGCTAACCACTACAGCAAGAGTGCGATATTAAAATATACATCTCTATACCTCATAAAATCTTCATAGCTTACACCAACCGACAATCCTTTTGCAAAAAATCTACTGTTAAAATAGACAAACTTTGAGAGATCGATTTTATAATTGGTTCGACCTTCAAATAAGGATGTCGATATTCCGGCATTCATATTAGGTTTCGTAAATCCTTTTGATGCAGAGAGATAGATGCCACTTAGGTTATCTTCTTTTCTCAGATAGTCAATACCGCCTCCAACTTTAAAATTGTTCTTAAGCTGCAAGCCGTACATGAGCTGATGATTTTCAAACTTCTTGGTAGCATTCTCTATATTGATCTTTCTTTTCTGGTAGCTATAGGCGATATAATCAGTAAGGTTAGCCTTTTCATAGAAGATTTTACCCTTAGCTAGGGCGGTGTTCAAATGGTAAAATCGATTTGTACTGAAATTATATTGCAGTGATGCTCCCAAATTCACTTTTGTACTTCCTATGTATCCTGCATTATAACCTGTATAAAAACCATAGGGTAGTTTTGTCGCAGCGCTATAGCCTGCCCAAAAGCTATTCGAAACATAGCAGATTACTGCCATTCCACCAGTATGATAACACCCTTTACGGGGTAATGTATTTTTGAATGACCGGAAGGTTTCTTCCAGTTTTAGCGTATCCGATAAGCTATTTACAAAATCCGAAATTACCTTTGCTTCCGGCAACCCATCTTGACTAGAGGGCGTCCAATAGCTTTTGTTACTGTAGTGCCCTTGATCTACCTGTTCAATCCTATAGGTTATACCATCAGCGCCCTTTCTCCATCCTTTTACCTTTTCGTCGCTAGGTATATTTAGTAAACTAAGATTCAGGAAAAGAAGATAAGCAGCCTCTGCCTGGTCAGGGCAAAGGGAAGCTTTTTTGAATAAGATATCTATTTTGTAATCCGAAGATTTTTTTTGATGGTATATATAATTTGTTACAGTACCTATAATATCTGTACTATCTCCAATGATATCGATTGCCTGTCCGCGACCCCAAAATCTAAATGCAAATTCATGATTAGACTTTTTCAGATCTGACAGTCCTAATTTCTTCGATAGCGATTCTTGGTGAACATCAATTGTAGCCGTATTATCCTCCATCTTTTTAGATTGTGCATATACATCCTTTAGTTGCAGGAGAAAACCTACCAATAGGATCGCTGTCCGAATTTGTATCATGTCAATGTTTCGCTGTTTTGAGAAACTATTCGTACATAAAATCACTATGCTCAAACGTCTTTTTATGATACTGCCTGGCTAGTTCAGCAAATCGATTATTCCTTTTTGCACTGCCCAAAAAACCATTTACACTTTCCACTGTGGGGTTTTCAAATATTGGTAAAAAAAAATCTGCATTTTGGCTTCCATCCCAGATTATGAATTCTTTCAGATTTGGAACATCTTTTAATGAAGATACATCTGTCAATCCACTCATGCTTTCTAGTGAAATCCGTCGCAATAATTTACTTGTAGAAAGATCAGGCAATGCAGTTACCTGTTTAAGTGATTGAATAAATAGATTTTGCAGAGATGACAGTGCTGAAATAAATGAGAGATCAGAAAGCCCACGTACCTGCCAAAGCTCCAGGTACTTAATTAAGGGTAAGGTTTTTAGTGCTTCAAAACTTTTTATTCCACCGAGCTTAATATCCACCGACCATAAGTGTTTTAGTCCCTCAAGATAATCAATGTTAGGGGTTGAGATCGAACGTAGAACAATTTTTTTAAGATCCTTTAGTTTACTGATCGCATTGATTCCGTTTTGCTGGCGTTCAAGACAGAGGTATTCCAGATTTTTGAATCTTTCAATACCTTCAATATTTGGTTTTTTGGATCTGGTTTGATACAAGAATAGCTCTTTTAGATTAAGGTTGATTTTTTCTAAAAAGTCAAAATTGTCCAAATCTAGAATCCCCACCGCCAGCGTTTCTAAGTTTTTGAGCTTGGTAACCGTATTGATTCCAGTTGCCTCAATTAAACAATCTATCGAAACCTTCTTCAGGGAGGGAATACGTTCCAGAAAAGTCAGGTCACAAGCTGTGGTATAGTGTCCAAATATCCGTAATGCAATATCCTGTCTTTGGGAGAAAATAACCTTTTCCAATAAATCTATTTCATCATTTGATAGCGGAGTGGAAAATTGGATATATTTTGTACTGCTATCCACCGCCAGAGCCCGTAAATCAGTCTCTTCAAAACCTGTTGAAATAGTATAGTGTCCGGATACTTTGGTGTGGAACACACCGGTGGGAGCCGCAATTATAGCTTCATTGGAAAACCTATTTGTCGAGGAAATGGACGATGGTGGGATGGGCAGCCTCCAAGTAATTCTAGAAGGAGAAGACCATAGGCGTTATGGAGGCACTCTAGCAGATATGGATTCTCATGATGTCGACGGAATGTATCTGCTTATCTCTGTTATCGTGGATACTGATGATAATTTTTATGAATTAGATATTTTCAAAGGTGATTTTTCTCCTTTGATAAAGATTCCAGATGTATCAATAAATGTATGATGCGGTATTTAAACAAAGATGAAATTCAATCCAGATTGCGGCTTGGAAAGTCTGTGGAGCAATGGTTGGGTGATTTCCAGGAGGAGGATTATACTATACTCAAGTGGTTAAGTATTAACATGGAGAAGGACGAAAGCTTTTCTGTAGCCTATTTTGAATCCTTTGATGAGGGAAATGAAGATTTCTTGGACATCTATGCTTTTTCATTGGTTGATCCTGATGCGCCATTTGGCGTGATAAATGCTTTTTATTCAATTGCTGATGCGTTGGAATTCGCAGAAGTGACCTATAAAGCTTCTCCTCATAAATATACATCTGCAGGCATGATTCAGGAAGAGTATCGGGATTATATTAACCGGTAATTTTATCATCGTATTCAAGATCTATTGATTTGAGGGGGGAAGAAACTAAGGAAGTTGTTCCAATATAATAATGATGAGAGACCAAGATTTATTTATTAACGAGTTGATCGATTTGTTTCCGAGTTTGGAAGAGGAGCTTTTAGATGAAGACTACAGGGCGTAATGTTATTAATCAAGCCATTTTAACAATAAATGAATTAGCAAAATAGAAACTTTATAAAGTCATTATCAGCCATTCTAGGCCGATGTTATTGGCTGGGCGTACTGAAAGCGGTAGTTCTACCAGCTCCCGCAAAGATAAGTGCCAGTCCTGTAATCGTTGTTAATGGTATCCATTTTAAAATCGGAGTACAAATTAAAATGAGTGCCAAAATTAATCCTATAATATTTGTAACGAATAAACTGCGTCTTTTTATGCCATTACTAGATGGAAAAAAAGATGAAAAATTGATCGCTCTTAACGCTTGTATCGAAAGAATGAAGCCAATTATAAATGGTAATGTGAGAATAACTATTTCTGTCCGAGATAAGAGAATCGAGCCGATAAGAGTGTTGAGAAGACCACTTATAAACATGTAGATCAAATCTTTTTCCTGAATTTTATTCTTAATCGAAAAATAAATTTCAAAAATACCACACACTAAAAATGAAATAGCAATTAAAGAGCATAATTCTCCGTAGATCTCAGGAGGTATTATAATAATGTAAAAGCCAATCAATATAGAGGTAATGCTTGGTATCACCTCCGTAATCCTAAGTTTTACATCTGCGATGCATTTTTTTAAAAACAGGTTCATAATATATTTGCTTCGTATATTTTTTAACAAATCCCTATTAATTGTCTATTTTATATAGATTATAGTTTAAAAAACTAAACGTAATAATCATGTAACATTTAAGTATTCTATCGTGTATGCTTTTATAAATTGTTTTCTAATAAATTTGAAAGTATATAAGTTGCGGTGCGCAATGTTATGGTGCCCGAGATTCAAGTTTATTTTTCTCTGGCTGTTTTAAATTTTATGATAACTGCAAAACAGCATAATAAAATTATTACTATTGCGGCTACTATTGCACCTATCATAAATATTGAGCGTATGGCAAGTAATTGACTTTGCATTGCGGAGGATTTTGAAAGCATCATATTCGAAATTCCTATTGCTTCACTTTTCCAAAAACCCTTTGTAGAAAGCAAGTTTTGATATAGACTTTGGCGCTGTATTAATATTTCATTGTCTGTTGTAAGTTTGCCTAGAAATTGGTATTTATAATTTTGAGTAAAATAGAGCTGTAAGGTATATAAACCACTCATCGAAATTAATGTCGAACAAAACCTAGTATAAGCGCAGATAATTATCGCTGTCATGCCGGTGCTTTTTGGTACACTTGCAGAGCAGAATATCGTGATAGGAACAAATAGGAAACCACAGGCAAGCCCATGAACGAAAATAGGCAAGCATAGCTCATCAAAGGTGAGGTCCGGAGTCAGGTGAAAATAAAACCATAGGTGATAAAGGCATAATAGCGAAAAACCTACGAGTAGTAATTTAGGTAGATTTTCTTTTTTTCTTAGTATTAACCCTATGGCGATAAGTGTTGCTAATATGACTCCCATTATATTAAATAGTCCAGATTGGACAACATCAACAGCGTTCCAGCCAAGTACTGAAGTCGAATATCCATAGATCAGATTTATACTATCCTTCACATACCAGAATACAAGCATCAGACCAATGGCAAAAATAAACTTCGGATATTTAAAAACATTCATATCAATCAGTGGATGCCTGATTGTTGTCTTTCGATAAAAGTATAAAGATAAAGCTGAAATAGAAAAAAAGGAAGCATACCGTACTGTTTGGTCGGACCACCAATATCTTTTAGGTCCATAAATAAATATATATACCGCCGTCACTACCCCAAACGCAAATAATAGACCGCCGATCCAGTCTATTTGATACAGGGGGAATGGTTTGCGGTCTATTTTGAGTTTAAAGAGAAGAATACAAATAACCATGGCGACAATTTGCAGTCCAATTAACGCATAATAAAAAACTGTCCAATCCCATCTTACCACGATCCACGAAGCGCCTATTCCGACAATTATGCCGCAGGTTAGCACCAATGAGAAAAAGATAGATACCCCGATCAAGGTGGCTTTTTCGACTGGCAGTGTAGAGAATAGAATAATCAAAATACAGGCAGCTATTGTACAGGTAACCGCTCCCATAAAAAAACGTAGAAAGGAAAATAATACAAGATTCTGCGTTACCATGCATCCCAGATTCAAAAAAATTCCTGTTAAAAATGCAATGATAAGGTAGTTTCTTGTATTAAAGTATCGTTGCGTCCTGAATTGTATAGGTAAAAACGAAATGATACCTGCGTAAGATATCTGAAAGGCGAACGAAATATCCTCGGACTGTGCTCCATAGAAAGATATGACATGAGCCTGTATCAGGCCGAAAGAGGCAAATTGAGCCATTCCAGCAAATAAAATCAAAATCAAACAAACTCTTGTTAATCCCGGGTATTTGTTAATCCATGTTTTAAAGTAAATATTTGACCTCATGAGTTTTACTATTCTAATTGTCTGTTTTCACCCTTACTTTGACATTCATACCAGCTTTAAGTGCATCTGTATCCTGTTCCATTGCAAATTTTATTTTTACAGGAATTCGTTGGATAATCTTTACAAAATTTCCCGTTGAATTGTCTGTAGGCAATAAGGAAAACTTTGAACCCGTGGACGCCGATATGGCTTCGATTTTTCCTTTGAATATCTTGTTACCTATCGCATCTACTTCAATTTCTACAGGTTGCCCCAGATACATTCCGTTAACTTGAGTTTCTTTGAAATTGGCGATGATCCATTTATCTTGCGTATTGACGATAGAGACAAGCGGTTGTCCAGCTTGTACCTGCTGTCCTTCTAAAATGTTTTTTCTTCCCGTGTATCCGCTGTATGGAGATGTAATGACCGTGTAGCTCATGTTGAGTTTGGCTAGATCCAACAATGCCTCAGCACGCTTCTTTGCAGCGAAAAGAGAACTGTATTTTGCTTGCAATTCGTTAATTTTCGTATGACCAGTTTTTAACCCATTTACAGTTGCATTATAATTATTTTCGGCTACTGCATATCGGGTTTTAACTTGCTCATAATCTGCTATCGTTACAGCATCTTCATTCAACAAATTTTTAAAACGTTTGACGTCCTGTTCTTGCTGCCACAGGGTGGCTTTTGCTACGTTGATCTGGTCCTGATTGATTAAGGTCGATGCTTGAGCTGAATTGATGCTGGCTGCTAAGATTTCCTGCTGTGCCTTGGTGTCTTCTAGCATTGCCTCTGCCTCTTTAACTTTTTGTAAGTATTCCCTGTCATCCAGTACAACAAGCGTATCTCCTTTTTCAACCTTCTGATGTTCTTCGAAGAGTACTTCTTTTATAAATCCTCCCGCCCTCGCAGATACAGGGTTAATAAATGACTCAATCTGTGCATCATTCGTATCTTCGTAGCTCTTCGAATAGGTGATGTATTTTATAAAATAGATCATAGCAACGACTACTAAGATTAGTACAGCGCAAGTTGTCATTATGCCTACTATCGTAGCCGTTCTTGAATTTTTATTTTTTGGTTTCACGATTTTTTCTGTTTTAAATTTTCCCTGTTAAAAAAAGTAACCTGTAGTATATCGAAAGCGCGGCAATATTTGCCTGTATATGATTAAATTTAGCCTCATATAAGAGGTTGTCAGCTTCAAGTAGATCCGTTAGCAAACTTAACTGATTGGTATATTTTGCATTTTGTATTTTATAATTAGCTTCGGCCTGGAGAATAGATTTTTCGGTAACTGATATTCTGTCGATAGATTCAGTATATTTGATGAATAAAGTTTCCACCTCCTGTTTCACATTCTCTTCAATCCATTCTTTCTGTTGCTTGAGCCCACTTTCTCTCGTCATCGACGCATACACTTTATTTTTGTTTTGGTATAATGAGGAGATATTAAAGGTTGCCTTTATACCGACAAGTCCCACCCCTACAGTCTGTGGTTTGGGTGGAAAGACAAAGGTGTTGGGATAATTGAACCCATAGACACCAAATAGACTAACGTTCGGGAGGTTGAAGGATTTTGCAATTTTGGTTCGATTCCCCTGCAACTGAATGTTTTTCTGTATCTTCAAAATAGGAAAAGCTTCCGCATAGTTGCCGATCATTTTTTTAACATCAATTAAATCAGGGAGTTTGAGTGAGGCTGTGTCTGTAATTAAGACATTTGCTGCGTCTTCTAAATTTATTAATAGTTTTAGCCGTTTTATCCCAATTTGATAGTCATTTATATTTGTCTTTTGGCTCAAATGTATATTCGACAATGCTACATCAGCACGAAGTAAATCACTTCTCGTGACTTTTCCGTTGGCATAAAAGGCATTAATATTCTTGAATCGGGTTTGGGCTCTTATCGTTTGGTCCTTCAATAATTTTTCCTGATAATAATTACGTACTAAATCCAAGTACTGTAGAGCAGTTTGTAAGCCAATTGTAGCCCTTTGTTCATTGAGATTTATAGAGGCAAGTTCATTTTTATGCTGTGCGTCATTAATGGTAAATTTTTGCCGCCCACCAGTATATAAGTTAAATGAAGCTTCAATGCCTAGCGCGCCAGCATTGGCATTAGGAGGTTTTGGAATTGAATTTGATTCGCCTAGTACCCCATCAAAAACTGTGATATCACTATACCGTTGGTATGACGCATTTGTAGCGATATGAGGCAATATTGCCATTTTTGCATCATTTAAGTCGGCTAGACTAGCGGTTATTTCATTTCTGGATACTCCTAATAACTTGTTAAATTCCTTCGACCTGTTGACAGCTTCAACAAATGATAATTTGATCATTGTACCATCCAAGGCCTGTGATTTAAGAACTTCTGGGATACATATCAAAAAGAAGAGTAGTATCGTGAATTTTGATTGTTTTTCTTTGTGTATCATTTTTAGTTTCTATTTCCGTGTGCCAGCTAAAGAGTTACCCCTAAAAGTCTTGACAAATTTACCTGCAGTTTATGTTAAAAAAACCTATATTTCCCCTTATTTGGTGGACAAAACGCTTTTTTTGTATGTAGAAATAGAAAATTGAAGTTTGAGCAAAACCATTATATCATTATTTGTAAGCGCTGATATTATCAGACCTAAATTGTATAGCGGTGTAGGAACTTGGAATTTTTGAGTACGGTCTATTCTGTCAAGGCTATTTTAAGAAATGCTTTGTTTGATCGATTTCAGTGGAGGTTTAGACAGATTATCTAGGAGCATTCAATTTTATCCTACTTGTTTACCGAAAGTTTAAAGTCCTTTCGAAATTGGCCGGGTGAGACTTTGGCCAACTTGCTAAAAATTCTGTTAAAATATTTAGGGTCATCATAGCCCATTTCAATAGATATTTCTTTGATTGTGAGGTCTGTATAGCATAGTAGTCGTTGGCTTTCCCGTAGTACTTCCTGCTGGATGAAATAGGTAGCTTTGAATCCTGTTACCGCTTTTATGGTGTCACTTAGATAGGTCGTCGAATAATTCATTAATTTGGCATATTCACTCGGCTTTTTTAGATCATGGTAATGTTTCCTTACTAGTCTTTTATACTTTTTTGTTAATTCAGATTTTCCTCGTGAGTGCTGTTTCGACAAGTATTCTGTAGTAGCCTGAAAGGAAGCTGCAATCTTATATATTCCAGGTCGTATAAGGGAACTGATAGCAGCCTTGTGAAAACTCATTAATGTAGAGTCATTGTAAGTAGTAAACAGAAGCTGGAAATAATGTTGGTACCAATCAAAATCGGTCGATGAAAGCGAGAGTACAGGTTCGGAAAAAGACGCGTCTTCGATTGTCAGGCGTACATGTTCATCAATGATCTTATTGTCGAGAAAAAGTATCCACCCTTGGCTATCGCTATCAAAACTTATTGCACGTTGGATCTGCCCGGGAAAGAGGAAGGCTAATTTTGTCTGAGTGACTTCTATCTTTTTAAAATCAATCAAAAGTTTCGCTCGACCTTTTGTCAAAAAAAGACATATAAAATGGTCATTACGGTGTAGCTTACTTATACTTTCTATAAATAACGAAACGAAAGCGTTATTGATTTTTTCAATTCGTACGCCTGATATATTATCTTTTAATTGCCATACAGGAATACTACGTTTCATATAATGCTAATTTTATGTTGCAAAATAATCAGTTTTTCAATATGAATCAATTGTTGCTTGCATATTACTATTCTTAAACAGGAATTATACAGTATCCGAAATGTAAGGATTCATTAGGTTTTTCTAATCTGAGGGGTCAGTATCGCCGGAAAGGGGGCAAGATGCTCCGGACTTGCCCATTATTTTTGAGGGGTCACATTTGTCGGAATGGCCGATAACCAGGAGTCGGTTGCAAAAAGAGATTTGGGAAGATGAGGGTGTGATTGTGGGACGCAGCTTGGATATGTTTATTTCGAAACTCCGGAAAAAATTGGAAACAGTTCCCGATATCAATATTGTTGTGGTCCGTGGCAAAGGTTATAAGCTTGAATATAAGGTTTAATACAAGTTGTTTTGAGCTCATTTTTCTCCTACGTCTTTTCTTTTTAGAAAATAAAAGTTGGACATCTTGACGATGTGTAGCCATCATTTCATCTCCTTCTCTTTTTCTGGCTCTTTCTTAAAAATATGCTGCCGATGATTTTCGCCCCAATATTGTAATGATTCAACTACCTGATCCAGGGTCTGGGTGTAATCTGTGGGGAAATATTCAATAAGAATAGGATAACCTTCCGTTATGACACGTTCAATCAGCCCATTCTGTTCCAGTTCTTTTAATTCCTTCGCCAGCACTTTCGGTGTCAATTTTGGAATACTTCGCTGTATTTCAGTAAAACGCTTGTTTCCTGCATTTACAGAAATGATAATCTGCAATTTCCACTTTCCGCTGATTACGTCCAACGTATCCCGAATTGGCCTCAGGGCTTGTAGGCAATCCTGATGATCATGATGTTTTCCCATTTCACTTTCCTTTAGGTAACTGCTATATTTTAGAATGTGAATTTACAATAATTTTGTTCCTATTAATAACAAAACATTAAAAATGGCAAATATCTTAAATATCAAAACAAGTATTAGTGGCGAAGACTCTGTCAGCAGTAGACTGTCACAAGTCGTGATTAATCAGTTACTGGAAAAAGAACCATTTAGTAAAGTAGTTGTTCGCAACCTCGCTACGGAGCCGATTCCACATATGGAACTTGAGCATTTTAGCGCATTCAATGTTAGCGATGCGGAAAAAACTGATGCGCAAAAAGAACTGACTAGATTTTCGGATCAAGCCATAATGGAAATTCAAGATGCTGATATCATTGTGATCGGT
Organism: Sphingobacterium sp. UBA7249; assembly: GCF_002472835.1. NCBI lineage: Bacteria > Pseudomonadati > Bacteroidota > Sphingobacteriia > Sphingobacteriales > Sphingobacteriaceae > Sphingobacterium > Sphingobacterium sp. UBA7249. Next base: position 434,102 of record NZ_DKST01000028.1, read on the forward strand.
GTCCCTTTTTACAATTTTAGTATCCCTTCGACATTGAAATCCTGGATTGACCATATTTCGATTGCTGGAAAGACATTTTCGTATGCTGATGGTCATGTAAAAGGACTTCTTAAAAATAAAAAGGTCTATCTTAACTTTGCGGTGGGCGGTATCTATGACAATGGAATCGTGGATAACATGGAAATGTATCTTCGCACTTTCTTTGAATTTATCGGAATATCAGATGTGGAGGTCTTCAAGACGGAGGGTACGATGTTGCCTGAACTTAAGGACGAAAATATGCTATTGGTGAGGGGAGAAATTGAAGCCGCAATCGCCTGATCTAATTGGTCAATGGTCTCCACAACAGGCTTAGGATAATTAATAAATCCACATTTAATTAGATGTGGATTTATTAATGTGATCATATAGCTTTATATGCTTTTTTCCAATCCTCCCTGAGGATACTATACACGTAAGTTCCTTCACTTTCTCCATAAGATTGAATGTTGTAGTTTCTTAAAAATCCCTCCTTGATGGCGCCGATCTTTTCTATAGCTTTTTGTGATTTTAGGTTTTTGATATCGATTTTAAATTCTACTCTTCTTAAGTCCAGACTGTCAAAGCAATAATCGAGAAGAAGTCTTTTGCAGCTGGCATTGATACCCGTTCCCTGAAATTTTTTACCAATCCATGTCCAGCCTATTTCCAATCTTTTATGTTGAAAGCTAATATTTCCGAACATTGTTATTCCGATTGGATCCTTCGTTTTTTTGTTTATGATAATTAGCGGGTAAAGTT
>NZ_DKST01000015.1:0-343952 GCF_002472835.1 Sphingobacterium sp. UBA7249
GAATTTAAAACAGTACCTTTTTTTATGAAGTGGTTAGACCGTTCTTAATGTTTGAAATGTCTTACACCAGTAGTTACCATTGCAATGCCTTTTTCATTGGCCATGTCAATGGATAATTGATCTTTGATAGAACCACCCGGCTGTAACACCGCTGCGATACCTGCTTCAGATGCAATCTCAACACAATCCGGGAAAGGGAAGAAGGCATCCGATGCCATTGCACAGCCTTTTAAGTCAAAGCCAAAGGAAACTGCTTTTTCAATTGCTTGCTTTAAGGCATCAACGCGTGATGTCTGTCCAACACCTGAGGCTAACAGGGTGCCATTCTTTGCAAAAACAATCGTATTTGATTTGGTATGTTTTACAATTTTATTGGCAAAGTATAAATCTTCCAATTGTTCAGCAGTAGGTTTTACAGTTGTTACAGCCACCATTTGCTCAGGCGCTTCAATTGTGTTATCCTTATCTTGAAGAATGACACCATTCAATAGAGTTTTGAATTGTTGAGCAGGTAATTTTACATCTTTACGGACTAGAATAATTCTATTTTTCTTGGCCGTAAGGATAGCAATTGCTTCTGCTGAGTAAGAAGGTGCGATTAAGACTTCAAAAAATAATTTATTAATTTCTTCGGCTGTTGCACCATCAACTTCACCATTGGTGATCAAGACTCCTCCAAATGCTGAAACAGGATCACAGGCTAAGGCATCGATCCATGCTTGCTTGATTGTTGATCGAGATGCTACACCACAAGCGTTTGTATGTTTTAGGATAGCAAATGTAGGTTCTTTGAACTCATCGATTAAAGCTACAGCTGCATCCACATCAACAAGGTTGTTGTATGAAAGTTCTTTGCCATTTAACTTGTCGAACATGTTGTCCAAGTCACCAAAGAAAATACCTTTTTGATGCGGGTTTTCACCATATCTCAATACTTGAGCTTTTTGCTCAGATTGTTTAAATACTTCAATTGGGTTTTCTTGGTTGAAATAATTGAAGATTGCGGTATCATAATGAGATGATGTGTTGAAAGCACGTTTTGCAAATTCTTTACGTTGCTCCAAAGAAGTATTACCTTCTTGGTTCGCTAGAATTTCTTCAAGCTCTTTATAATCATTTTTAGAAGAAATGATGACAACATCATTAAAATTTTTCGCTGCTGCACGAATCAATGAGATTCCCCCGATATCAATTTTCTCAATAATATCCTGTTCAGCGGCACCAGAAGCAACTGTTTCTTCAAATGGATACAAATCCACGATAACCAAATCGATCTCTGGTATTTCATATTGAGCAAGTTGCTGTTGGTCTGATTCAAGCGGACGACGTGCTAAAATACCTCCGAACACCTTTGGATGTAAGGTCTTAACACGGCCTCCTAAAATCGAAGGATAACTGGTCAGGTCTTCCACTGGAACGACAGCTATACCTAAATCTTTGATAAATGTTTCTGTCCCACCAGTGGAATAGAATGTAACACCGTATTTGTTTAATAATTCAACTAAAGGAGCTAGGCCGTCTTTATAATAGACTGAGACCAAAGCATTTTTAATCTTTACAGGATGGTTCATTATGATGGATTTGTTTCGTGGCGCAAAGATAAGAATTTAAAGTCTTGATGTCAATTAATCAAGTACTTTTAAATAAAGAGGGTTTACCAATAGATAAGCCTCCTTTGTTTATATTATACTAAATTGAGTCTTGTTTTCAGCTCTTCTGAAATCTGATTGGTAATATCCCAGATGGGTTCAGGTTCGTCTGTATTGTTAAATATCACTTGATCGCAAGTGTCCTGAAATGGTAGCAAATACTCGTTATATGAGGGGAGGACGTGATTGACCCATTTGTACATAACATCGTCTTCAAAGTAACCACGTTCAACTAAATCACGGTGGAGCCTTCTTCGGAGCGCGATATCCTGATCAGCGCTCAGGAAAATTTTATGATTTATAAGCGCATTGACCTCTGTGTAATAAAAAATGAATAGTCCCTCGATGATCAATATCGGAGCTGGCTTTATCTCTAATATCTTGGGGGTGAGCGAAGGGTTATTAAAGGTATATTCCTCTTTATAGATTGTCTCTCCATTAAAAAGAGATTTGATATCCTTATAGAAAGCTTCCCGGTCGATGGATGTCGGAATATCAAAATTATAGAGCTTATTCTCCTCCTGTGTTTTTGTATTGGCAGGAATGTAATAGTCATCTTGGGAGATCAATGTAACCTCATCTGTTTTAAAATGTTTCAAAAAACTATTCAAAAAAAATGTTTTTCCAGAACCACTACTTCCGGCAATCCCTATGACATACGGTTTGTTATTCATTCTTGTTTGCGCTATAAGAGCTATTTTATTTAATTAATTTTCTAAAGGTAATCCGTAGGCAATTTCGACCTGAAAGCGTTTATCCAATGCGCCGATACTTGCTGCAGCAGACTTTGATAACACTACAATGGCATTTTGGTTTTCGGCATTATCATTAAATTTTCCGACAACCTTCGCATAGGTAACGCTTTTTGTCATCGGGTTGGTGATTTTTAAGATCGTTCCCACGGGTGCACTTTTGTGAAGTGCGAGATTGCTTGTTCCTTGGGTAGACAAACCATCAATCCATACGCCAATCCCCCGCTCGGATTTTTCACGTATTCCATAGCGATTTGTTGAAATTTGATTTTCTTCTTTATCGTCATCGTTTGTGGAATCGGGCGTAATAATTTCGATCCCTTTAGGTTCAACCAATTTTGGTCTTTCCGGTGGCAGTGGCTGATTCGGAATCATTAATTTCATTCCACCGCTAATGATGTTGTTTTTTAGGTTATTGGTTTTCTTGATATCTTCAACAGTTATACCAAACCTCTTGGATATGGCATATAACGTCTCTTTTTCGCCAACTATATATTCTGTAAAACCCTGTTGTGGATCTCGTGGATTCAGCTGTGTATTGTTGCCAGAAGGTTTCTTTACAACAGGTTTTCGCCCAGTGGGTACTTTAACAATTTGACCGAGGCTTAATGTGCCATTGCCATTTATTTGTGTGAGCTGTCCTACTGTTGTTTTGTATTTCTTGCTGAGTTGATAATAATTATCTCCTTTTTCTATCTTAAAAAGGACAAATTCTTCGCCATTGATCACTTCGGTACCAACGGAGTCCGGAATCGCATTTAAATGTAAAGAAGCCAAACTTCTAGCTTCGACTTGTTGAAGAGATAGCATTGAAATCGATAAAATGACTATCTTTTTATATGTATTTAATTCGAATAATAGTTTCATATATTTTGCAATTATACTAAATACGAAACAAACTCCCGTTTATTGTCTGTCAAAAGGAATATTTGTTCGTTAACAAGAAAATAGATGTTGAAAAACTTTAAGGACAACTGATCAACTGCAATTATAGAATCAATTAGTCTCTCTTTTGTAGATCGCACTATCCGGATTTGATAGTGATTATCGGTGTTTTTTTCATAGAAAGCCCAAATAAAATGGTCGTCCAATGCGCTAATCCAAATTTCGCCATCGGCGGTGAAATCTGTCAAAAATTGCGGAATTTGACCATTGTAAATTATAGGGTAGACTATTTGGCTGTCAAAAGGTTTAAGTAATTCCTCTTTTTTGTTTTCAATGGACATTGTTTTTAGATCTAAAAACAACTGCATTCCTTGTTCGATCATTTTGGGACGAAGCAGTATTCCTCCATCGACTATTTCAAGAAAAAGATAATTAAACCAAGTTTCTTGTTGATCTGGCTGATAGCAATCTATCAGGTGTACACCTGCATCAATGGGTGAGTTGCTGGAAATCTTTTTTAAGATTAGTTTATGGCATTGAATTCCTGCAAGCACCCACTCTTTGCTTATTGCTTCCAGGTCTTGAATCAGATAATCCCCATCAAAAGTAATGACATTGAAATAGGGGAGTGTGTCTGCTGGATTTCTGGTCTCTACTGCAATCAGTCTATTTTCAGCATCGATTTCGATCCGCCAAATGGGGTATGTTAATAGGATATTGAATGCTTTTAAGATGCGCTGATTCGTCATGTGTTTTAACCAAGAGGACAAATTTACTAAAAGCTTTTAAATTATGGCTGTTGGGATTGTAATAAATGAAAAACGTCCAGGCTAGCTGGACGTTTTTTTCTGAGAAGAATCTCTTAAAATTTAGAACCGATTGTCAACACGACATTGGTCCGTTGATTTTTGATATTGGCTACTGGACTCGTATTGTTCCAGTACTGCTCATCTATAAGATAAGGTCTTTCCTCATACTTGATGGAATTATAGGCTCCGGTCAGATCAATATACATACCGCGACCAAGTTTTGCACCAATACCCAAAGAGGCTGTATAGTTTGTGTAATCCACATCTTTATAAGGATTACCACTGTAATTAAAACCAGCTCTACCACTAAACACGTTGTCAAATAAAACTTCACCACCAATGCGCGCATTCAAGGCGCCTTGATAAGAGTCTTTTATCTTTTGGTTCATTTCCTGTTCTAAGGTTTTATTATATGCGCCCGCATCCTTAAAACGCATCGCAGCATAATCCACCCATTCTACATCTGCGGTAATTAATCCTCTAGAGAATACCTGACTAGCACCTAAGGAAAGTTTATATGGCGTATTCATATTGTACTCGAGGTAGCTATGTCCTGCATCATCGCTGGTGCGATAAGGATCCTTAAATGTTTTGTCTTCGCCCTGTTTAAAATAACGGAATTCCGAATTGCTATAAGACTCGTCTCGGATGCTCATGAATGTCGGAGACTTCGCTGTAAAGCCCATACTAAAGGTCGGTGTGAATTTATAGATTACCCCTAATTTGAAATCCACTCCCGTACCATCCGTCGCTTGTGCATAGTCATCATATAATTCATAGTCCTTGCCTAACATCTCATTCTTTTTGACATTTTTTGGATCTAAAAATTCAGAGCCTGGATTGCGTTTTGCCAAATTTTCGGAGGTCATGGTTCTGCCATATTCAGTAAACCAGCTGGAATTATCATAGGTAAAAGCTGTAAAACCCAAGGCGGCTCCTAAGTATAATTTGTTGCTATAGTTGGCACCAAAGGACAACACTGATTCTGATTTGCTTCCTTTTTCAAGGATGGAATTGACTTGGTTAAAACCATCTTTTCCATTAAAATTATCAAAGTCAGTAATAGGAAAATAGCTCCCTTTATTGCCTGTTTCTTCATCAAATAACAAAGAATTATTATAGACTTCCTGGCCCCAACCATTCATTCCACCCGGCGCAGACAAGCGGTCAGAATAGGCATCCGCTATTGAACTTGTGTTATTAATACCTTTATACTCTAATAAATTGTTATAGACATAATTGCGGTTATAAGCAATACCAACATTAAAATTTAGCCAACCTTTTTCCAGGCTCCCACCATTTCGGTAAGTTGGTAAATGAAAAACTATGCCCGCATTATCGAGGTTGAAATTATTTTTGCTGCTATTTGAATTTTGTCCAAAATAATCTGTTTTATTTTTATTGTTAAGATACCTACCTGTTACAGAGATATCGGATTGATTGAAGTAGCCCAAACCTGCAGGGTTGCCAGTAATTGAACTAATATCACCACCCAATGCGGTAGAGGCATTTCCCATCGCTTTGAAACGAGCCGTACCGCCATTGTCCCCTTGGGAAAACAAAAGTACATCTTTCGTATATTGCGCTTGGGCAGTTCCTGCTGCACCTAATAAAAATGCAGTTCCAAAAAGTAATTTTTTGATTGTCATAAGCTAAAATATCGTCTGAAATAAGCAGTAGCACACAAGATTATGTATGCTACTGTAAGCTGTTTTTTACTAGCGTGTACGTCCACCGCTAGATCTTGAACTTCCGCCGCCACCAGAAAATCCGCCGCTGGATCTTGAACTTCCGCCTCCGGAGAAGCCACCACTTGAGCGTGATGATCCGCTATCATAACTTCTTGTTGGTGGAGTATAAGAAGGTCTCGAAGTTGAACTCGGATTGCTTGAGCGCGTTTCCATCGAACGGTTCATTGGACGGGAAACTTCACCAGAGCTTGATCGAGTTCTCGAAGTGCCATTGGAACTTCGCATACTTGGATATGTTCCATTGGTTCTATCTGAAGTACGTGTTCTGCCTCTATCAATATAACCGCCTCTTGTAGAGATCCCATCTGAAGATCTAGTTCTACCACCAGATCTATCATAGGAGGAGCTTCGTGATATTGAACCGTCGGAAGTTCTTGTTCGTCCGCCAGCAGTCGATCGTGTACTTGCAACCGAGGTGATGCGTCCTCTTGAATCCCGAGCTACACCTGTGCGGTCATAAGAACCCGAAGTTCTGGTACGAGAAGATGAAGTACGTACATTATAGTTATCTCTATAAGATGAACGGGAGGATGCGTAACGAGGTCTTGAATTACCCCAGTAGCCCCCGCCCCAATAACCATTACCATACCAGCCAGATCCCCAGTATCCACCGCCATACCAGCCGCCCCAAGGGTGATAGCCACCATACCAAGGAGATCCCCAGCCAGACCCCCAGCCCCAGCCTAGGCCGATTGACCATGAAGATCCCCAACCCCAACCTAAACCGAAGGAAGGACCATATCCATACATTCCACCAAATCCATAACCATACCATGGATCGAAGAATGGGTCAAAATAGGTCATTCCTGGAGAGGCATAATAGAACCGGTTTATCCGATTTGCATATTCAAGATCTTCGTAGGAATCGTTATTGTAATCCTGATCTGAATATTCGTCATCATAATAACCGCCCTGTGATTGCCCTTCCTGTTGAACCTGGTCCGCATCTGTGTAATAGTAATCCGGACTTTGATAGACTTTCTGTCTAGCTTGTCCATTATTGCCATAGACATCGTCGCCATAGATTTGCCTACTCGTACCGCAGGAACCTAACATAAATGCTCCTGTCATGGCAAGTGCTCCGATAAATAATCTATTTTTTTTCATAATATCCTAAATCGTTATTTTCGATTATACAGCCTTATTTACTATCTTAGACGCAAATTTCTCGACGGGGTTTAATCGAAGTAATCAAAAATACAAATATTTTTTATTGAACGCTTTTTGTATTGAAATACAGACGAGACTTAACGTTATAATGTTACAATAATTTATCAATTTCATATGAGTAAAGGAATTACAAGTCGTGCAGAAGATTATTCGCAATGGTACAATGACCTTGTGATCAAAGCTGATCTGGCTGAAAATTCAGCTGTACGGGGCTGTATGGTGATCAAACCATACGGATACGCTATCTGGGAAAGAATGCAAGCGATCTTAGACAAAAGATTTAAAGAGACAGGCCATAGCAATGCTTACTTCCCTTTATTCATCCCAAAATCATTTTTTTCTAAAGAGGCGGCCCATGTGGAGGGTTTCGCAACCGAATGTGCAGTGGTCACACATTATAGACTAAAAAATGATGGTACAGGTAAAATCGTGGTGGATGAAGATGCAAAATTAGAAGAAGAACTAATTGTACGTCCGACTTCTGAAACCATTATATGGAATACATACCGTGGCTGGATCGAATCGTATCGTGATCTACCGATTTTAGTAAACCAATGGGCGAATGTTGTTCGTTGGGAAATGCGCACACGTCTTTTTCTGCGTACAGCAGAGTTTTTATGGCAGGAAGGACACACAGCACACGCAACTAAGGAAGAAGCAATAGAGGAAACAGAACGTATGCTGGACGTGTATGCTGAATTTGCTGAGAATATTTTGGCTGTACCTGTTATACGCGGTCGTAAAACTGAAAATGAACGTTTTGCTGGTGCCTTAGATACCTATTGTATTGAAGCTTTAATGCAGGATGGAAAGGCTTTACAAGCAGGAACATCGCATTTTCTCGGTCAGAACTTTGCGAAGGCTTTTGATGTGAAGTTTACGTCTAAAGAAGGGAAACTGGAGCATGTATGGGCGACTTCTTGGGGTGTTTCTACGCGCTTAATGGGCGCTTTGATTATGGCCCACTCGGATGATCAAGGATTGGTATTGCCTCCAAAACTGGCGCCAATTCAGGTTGTTATTGTTCCGATTTTCAAAACTGAAGAAGAAAAAGCACAGATTGATGTTTTCGTGGATCAACTAACAAACGAATTAAAGATAAAAAATATCTCCGTGAAATACGACGATCGAGATACTCAACGCCCCGGCTTTAAATTTGCGGAATGGGAACTAAAAGGTGTGCCTGTACGTGTAGCCGTTGGAGCGAGAGATATGCAAAATGGTACCGTTGAATTGGCACGTCGTGATACACAAACAAAGGAAACTGTAGCACAAGAAGGACTGGCGGGAAATATCGAGCAGCTATTGCATGCAATACAGGAGAATATTTACCAAAAAGCGTTGAATTTTAGAGCATCTCATTTTACGGAAGTGAATTCTTATGATGAGTTTAAAGAAGTGCTGGAAGGTAAAGGCGGATTTATCTCCTGTCACTGGGATGGAACAACAGAAACAGAAAAACGAGTGAAAGAGGAAACAAAGGCGACAATCCGTTGTATTCCTTTGGATGTAAAGGAGGAACAGGGTGTTTGTATCTTCACTGGAAAACCTTCCAATAGACGAGTTTTATTTGCGAAAGCTTACTAATCTTTTGATCTTATGCGGATACTCATATTAGGCTGTGGATGGTTAGCGGAATCATTTGCTATGGATATGAAACATCAGGGACATGAGGTCTGGGCAAGTACAACACAATATGAAAAATACCATCGGCTAAAAGCTGACGGTATTTTTTCATTTATTACCAACTTTGATCAATGCAATGTGCCGTCCGAGGTGATTCTTCCAAGCCAATTTGACTTTGTGTTAAACAGCATTCCTGCCAGCAAAAAAAACAGCCTATCGGATTTAGAACTCCGTTTTTCGAATATTTCGAGATTTCTTGAAAATATCCAATGGGCCAAGCAGCTGTTTCTTAGTTCCATTGGGATCTATCCAGACAAGGATGGAGTTTATAGTGAATTGAATGCTGAAGGAATTGAGTTTTCCGAAAAGCTCCTTTTAGCAGAACAGCTAATGTTACAACTGCACGATACTCATGTATATCGACTTGGTGGCTTATTTGGTAAAAATCGCATCTTCGCAAAGTATTTCGCGAATCGTATTTGCACAACAGGTGAACAGCCTGCCAATTTTGTCCACCTCGATGATGCCGTGCGTTTAATTACCTTGGCTACTCTAAAGGATTTCAGTCATCGCATTTATAATGTTGTCGCACCAGTACACCCGCAAAAAAAAGAGGTTATACTGGCGTCTGCACAAAAATATGGCTTCGATTTACCCACCAAATTTGAAAAAGGCGATTCTTTTCAGAAAGTAGTGATCGGAAGCTTACTGCAAAATGAATTGGATTATCAATATATCTGGCCTGATCCTTTGGGTTTTTAAACTTATGAAAACCGCAGGCCTTACGTTCTTGAAATAAAGTTAAATTTACATATTGGTGTAAATAATTAAATAATTTCATTATTTTAACGTCAGTTCTGCTAGAGAGATTTTATAGAATAGTTGTCCACTAAAATTTGGATAGTGAGTGAGGTATATTTTAGGTATACAGCGCTATTCGTATGAATAAATCACTAGTGGATTTAATATTTAGCGCATATATTATAGAGAGCCATGACAAACGTAGAACGACATCAATATATTTTAAAACAACTAAAAGAAGTAGGTATAGTCCAAGTGATTGATCTCTGTGAAGAATTGGGCGTATCTTCTGTCACCATTCGAAAAGATTTGACATTATTGGAGGAGAGTGGTCTGCTTTTTCGGACCCACGGCGGGGCGACACAATATAATCCTTATACAACAGATCGGACCGTGTTTGAAAAAGAGAAACTTCGGTCTGATGATAAAAGTAGAATCGGAAAAAAGGCTGCTGAAATGATCGAAGAAAATGATTCAATTATTATTGCTTCAGGCACAACCATGCAATCATTGGCGAGGCAAATTACACCGAAGGGAAATATTACAGTTGTCACATCAGCGTTAAATGTTGCTATGGAGTTAATTAAGTATCCATCAGTGGAAATAATGCAAATGGGCGGTACATTACGGAAAACCTCCACTTCAGTGACGGGTAAGTATGCGGAAAATTTACTGCATGATTTTTATTGCAGTAAGCTATTTTTGGGGGTAGATGGTATTGATCTGGACTATGGGGTATCAACATCCAGCGCGCAAGAGGCCCAGTTAAACCGTATCATGATTGACACTGCTCAAAAGGTCGTAGTACTTGCCGATTCCTCTAAATTTGGTAGACGTAGCTTTGGTCGAATTTGTGGTTTCGATAAAATTGATATATTGATTACCGACGATAAAGTCAGCGCCGGATTTGTTGAATCGCTCGAGAAATATGGTGTACAAGTTATTGTTGTGTAGCTTTTAGTTGATAGCAATAAATGATTTCAATGAGGTTAGACGCTTCGAACAATCGAAAAATAAAGTTCTTATTTTTTATATAGCAGATTGACCATGTTAAGTGTTTACTTGTATTAATTAAGCTATAAAAGAAATGCTTCATTGCATATAAATGAAGCATTTCCTGTATATTTAATTTTATCTTTAGCTGCGCGCCGGTTCTTGCTGACTCAAGCAATGAAAACTACCCAGTCCCCAAATAATGTCTACTGAATTAATCCCTATTACTTTTCGCGACGGAAAGCAGCCTTGGATAATATCTAATGCTTTTTGGTCATTGGCATCCTTGAAAATTGGTACAACGACAACATCGTTTGCTATATAGAAGTTGGCGTATGATGCTGGCAGTCTGGTATCTTCATAGATTACCGGTGCAGGCATGGGAAGTTCGACAATATTAAGCGGTTCACCATTTAATAATTTGAAAGAACGGAGTGTTTCCAAATTCTCTTGAAGGATCGCATAATTTTCATCTTCAGGGTTTTCTTCGACAACAGTTAAAACTGTATTTTCATTTACAAAACGTGTAATGTCATCAATATGGCCGTCTGTGTCATCTCCGATGATCCCGTCCCCTAACCACAGTACCTGGTCTTGCCCATAGAATTCTTTGAGATAAGTCTCAATTTGTTCTTTTGTGAAATCAGGGTTTCGGTTTTCATTGAGCAAACATGCTGTTGTTGTCATAACGGTTCCAGCGCCGTTAAATTCGACAGAACCGCCTTCCATCACGATATTAGGCGTGAATAGAGGGAGATCGAACTCCTCTGCTATACGTGTAGGGACAACGTCATCGAGATCAAAGGGGGGGTATTTGCCGCCCCAGGCATTGTAGCCCCAATCAACAATGGCTTTTGTATCTGAATGTTGATTGATAAGGAAGGCAGGACCATGATCTCTACACCAAGCATCATTAGTTGGATTGAAATAAAATTCAATATTGCTAAAATCAACTGTTACTTTTTTCAATTCTGTGATCGCAAACACCTTCATGGCTTCGTTAGCTACATTAATTCTTACTTTTTGCCCAGCAGCAACAGTTTTAATGAATTCGCAATAAGGCGCGTATATGGTTTCAATTTTTCCGGGCCAAGATTCCTCTTTATGCGGCCAGCTCAACCACATAGCTTCTTGTTTTGCCCATTCAGGGGGGAATGTGAAACCTTGTTTTTTGGGAGAATTGTCAAAATATGCCTGAGTGAAAGTACTTTCTTGTTCCATGCTTTAAAATGTAAAAAGCCATTTTAATCTGTTCTTCTTTTCATGAATCACAAATTAAAATGGCCAATATGATTTACTATTAGTCTTCGTCAATAAAACGTTTGGTGATTGGGGAATACGTGTCGATTCTACGGTCACGTAGAAAAGGCCAGTGTTTTCTGAAATAGTCAGATTCACTTAGATCCAATTCGATGACTTCAATTTCTTCCTTGTCATGGGAGGCCAAGTACAATAACTTGCCTTGTCCATTTGTTACAAAGCTGCCGCCCCAGAATTTCATGGCACCATCTTGTTCATATCCGACTCGGTTAACGGATACCACAGGTACACCGTTTGCGACAGCATGAGAACGTTGAATGGTTTGCCATGCATTGTATTGATCTTTATTGGTTTCTTCATCCTGATCTGTAGCCCAGCCAATTGCTGTTGGGTAGAATAGGATTTCTGCGCCCATCAATGCTGTAATTCTGGATGCCTCAGGGTACCATTGGTCCCAACAGATCAATATACCGATTCGACCAAATCTTGTTTTAAATACTTTATAACCTAGATCGCCAGGGGTGAAATAGAATTTCTCATAAAATGCCGGATCATCAGGGATATGCATTTTACGGTATTTGCCTAAATAGGATCCGTCAGCGTCCAACACGGCCGTCGTATTATGATAAAGGCCTTCAGTTCTTTTTTCAAATAATGAAGCGATAATAACGACTCCTGCTTCTTTCGCAACAGCGGATAGGGCGTCTGTAGACGGGCCGGGGATAGATTCAGCCAGGGCGAAATTGTCATAATCTTCGACATCGCAGAAATATAAAGAAGTAAAGAGTTCTTGCAGACACACAATTTGCGCACCTTTTGCAGCGGCTTCTTTTACTTTAGCGATTGCTTTTTCGAGATTCTCTTGTTTGTTTGCGGTACAGCTCATCTGTACAACTCCAACTTTTACTTTGCTCATTCCTTAATGCTTATTTAATTCAGGCACAAAGATACTATTCTTAATTTAGATTTGATTATTGGGTAAAACAAAAAGAGCTCTTAGAGCTCTTTTCGTAATCTTGCGACGGGTATATTTAATGCCTCTCGGTATTTTGCAACCGTTCGGCGGGCGATGTTATAGCCTTTTTCCTTAAGAATTTCGGTTAATTTTTCATCAGCCAGTGGTTTGCGCTTGTTTTCTTTGGCGATACATTCTTCCAATATTTTCTTAACTTCCTTATTGGAAACCTCCTCTCCAGAGTCTGTTTGAATGGCTTCAGAGAAAAACGATTTTAATAGAAATGTTCCAAATTCAGTCTGTACATATTTCGAATTCGCTACACGGGAGACGGTAGAGATGTCCATGTCTATTTTGTCTGCGATATCTTTTAAGATCATGGGTTTCAGTTTACGGTCATCACCGGTAAGAAAGTAATCGTACTGATATTCCATGATTGCATTCATGGTTTTGAGGAGCGTTTGTTGACGCTGCTTGATGGCGTCGATGAACCACTTTGCCGAATCGAGTTTCTGTTTGACAAACTGTACCGCTTCTTTCATTTTTTTATCTTTTTGATCAGACTTTTCGTAATGTTCAAACATGTGTTGATAGTCCCGGCTTATACGAAGTTCTGGTGCATTGCGTCCGTTTAGGGTTAAATGAAGAATGCCATCGTTGTTGCTAATATGAAAATCGGGAATGATATGAAGCTGTTTGCCTGCCACTGCTCCTGAATCACCTGGTTTGGGATTGAGCTTTAGAATTTCATTCACCACATTTTTTAAATCTTCAGGAGAAACCCCTAGGGATTTTTCAAGCTTATCGTAATGCTTTTTTGTGAATTCATCTAAATAATGGGCAACCACTTTAATGGCGAGTTTGATCGTTGGGTTGTTTGCATCTTTCTTTTGTAACTGAATCAAAAGACACTCTTGTAAATCTCTGGCCCCAATCCCTGCTGGCTCGAAGTCCTGGATTATTTTTAACATTTCCACTACTTCCTGCTCGTCAGTCATCACATTCTGACCAAAAGCTAGATCGTCTACCAAATTTATGATCGGACGTCGTAGGTAACCGTCGTCATCAAGGCTTCCGATAATTTGCTGGCCGATTAGAAAATGCTTATCATCTAAGGCAAGGAGGTCTAATTGTTGTTGCAGCTGCTCGTAGAAGGAATGTTGAATGGCAACAGGCATTTCTTTTCGTTCATCGTCGTCGTCACCATAATCGTATCCATTTCCATAGTCTTTATAATCATCCTCCTGTATATAGTCCTCTAAGCTGAAGTCATCTGAATCAAAGCTCTCTTCATTGTCAAAATTGTCATCCGGATCTTTATCGGGGTACTCTTCGATTGGATCGGTCATATTAGTCAAGCTACCATCTTCTAATGCAGGGTTTTCCTCTAATTCTTCTTTTATTCTGGCATCTAATGAAACTGTTGGTACCTGCAACAACTTAATAAATTGAATTTGTTGTGGAGACAGTTTTTGTAATAGCTTTTGTTGTAATGTCTGTTTTAACATGCTAATCGTTGACTAGTTTACATCTAAATTTAAACAAATATCATTATTATTTTAAAATAAAATAGATATTAAATCAAAAGTAGGTATAATATTTGTGGAAGCATCGGCTAACTTATTGATCTAAACAAAGTCCTCCTTCAATTTTTTTGCATTTTAATTTTGCAAATCGAGTATGACGGTATTGTTACTGGCCGTTTTTCACGAAAGAGTTTGTTCAAATTAAAGGCTTATTTTTTATTGTTAAAAAATGTAAATAGTTGATTAGGGAGATGTATTTAGTTGTATATTTAGCCCCTGAAACACATATAGGCGCATATTGAGTGAGGGTAAAACCTTTTGCTGATTCAATATGTTGATTATAAGATAAATTTCCATTTATGTTTAGACGTATAAAGAATCGGATTCTTCGTTATCTCATTATTGCAATATATTTTGTTGTTGTTTTGGTTTGTGCCATACAACTCAATTTTTTGTGGCTTTTTGGTTATTCTCCCACTAAAAAAGATATTATTATGCCTAGTGTCAATATTTCGACAGAGTTGTATACTGCCGATAGCGTACTGATAGGACGGTATTTTGATGAGGATAGAAATCCTGTTCCTTTTGACAGTATTCCTAAAACTGTTATCAACGCGCTTATTGCGACGGAGGATGTACGTTTCTATCAGCATAATGGTGTTGATTTTCTTGGACTCGGTTCAGGTATAGTCTCTACCTTAAAAGGGGATAAGCGTGGAGCAAGTACGATTACGCAGCAATTGGCAAAGAATCTTTACCGTACTCGTTATAATAAGGCAGGAGGATTATTGACACGTTTGCCTGTTGCCGGATTGGTCATTACGAAATTTAAAGAGTGGATGACTGCTTATAAACTAGAGCAGCGATATAGTAAAAGTCAGATTTTAGAAATGTATCTCAATACGGTTTCTTTTAGTAATAATGCATATGGTATAGAAACCGCTGCGAAGCGTTATTTTTCAAAAGGAGCTAATCAGCTGAACCAAAATGAAGCTGCTGTTTTGATCGGTATGTTGAAAGGAACAACCTTATATAATCCGATAAGAAATCCTGAGAAGGCATTTGATCGTAAAAATACGGTATTGAGTCAAATGCATAAGAGTGGCTTTCTAAAAAAAGAAGAATATAATGCATTGATTAAAGAAAAGATCGTTTTGAATGCCAATAATCGAGATGTGAACGCTGGAGGGGATTCATATCTGCGAGCCGCTGTTGCTAAATGGTTAGAAAAATGGTCGGAGGAGAATAATTACGATATCTACACCGATGGTTTAAAAATTTACACAACCATCAATTCTAAATTACAGAAGCATGCAGAAGAGGCTGTTGCAAAGCAGATGGCTGAGTTGCAGCAACGTTTAAATAATACATGGGCCGGTCAAGAACCTTGGCGGGATCTTTCTGGAAAAGTACTTCCGAACTTTCTGGAGAATTTGGCTAAGAAAACTCCTTATTATGCATTTTTGAGTAAGAAATATGCTAATAGTCCAGACAGCATCAATTATTTTCTGAATAAGAAGAAAAAAATGGAGGTCTATAATTGGAAGGACAATGGTAAAATCGAGAAGGAGATGTCTACGATGGATTCTTTGAAATATTATGCAATGATGTTGAATGCAGGAATGATGTCGATGGATCCTTACTCGGGCGAAATTAAAGCTTGGGTAGGTGGTATAGATCACCAGTATTTCAAATATGATCATGTGATGCAGGCGAAACGACAAGCAGGGTCTACATTTAAACCTTTTGTTTATTTAGCAGCCCTAGAATCGGGCATGGCACCTTGTGATAAGATTACGGATAAGCCTGTTACAATTAAGATTGATAAGGGGGATTCCATTGAAGTGTGGGAACCGAAAAACGCAGATTGGAATTTTTCATACCGTGAGATGTCGTTGCGTCATGCAATGGCTCGGTCTATTAACTCAGTGACTGTTCAGTTGACTGATAAGGTCACGCCAGCAAAAGTTGTGGATGCCGCACAGCGTTGTGGTATTACGAGTAGGCTTAATCCGGTAGCATCGGTTGGGTTGGGACCTAATGATGTATCGGTCTTTGAGATGGTCAACGGTTACTCTACGATGATGAACCATGGTGAGCGGGTTACTCCGGTACTGGTTTCTAAAATTGAAGACCATGATGGGAATGTTATTGCTACTTTTCAGGCAGAACGTAAGCAAGTGGTTGATAAACAGGATGCTTGGTTGATGACTTATATGTTGCGGGGTGGGATGGAAGAGCCGAGAGGTACCTCGCAGGGATTATGGGAGTGGGACCTTTTTGATAATGAAAATCAAATTGGCGGTAAGACTGGTACTTCGTCGGAATATGTTGATGGCTGGTATATGGGAGTAACAAAGGATTTGGTCACTGGAATCTGGGTGGGATGTGATGAAAGAAGTATACATTTCAAAAATTCACACACAGGAGAAGGCTCACGTACAGCCCTACCTATATTTGGCGTGTTTTTGGAGTCTGTTTATAAAGATAGACAATTGGGGTACACGCAGGGTAAATTTCCCGAACCTACCGTTGAAATTACAAAAGCCTACAAATGTGAAACCCCGCGTTATAGTGATCCTGAACCAGAACAGAGCGATTCGACAAGTGTTGAGGAGCAAATAGATGAAGATTTTATTGGACCTGAGGAAGAATCGACAGAGGGAAATGCGGAACGCAACCAAAATGAAGGCGGTGTCAGCGAAAATTTGGGTACATCGGAGAATCTGTAGTTTGCGTAAAGTTGGTTAACAGTTTATTATCCTGTTTTGGATTTAAGATAAATGGCTATCTAATGAATATTAGGTGGCTTTTTTTATTATATTTTATTAGGCTGCATAACTGCTGTTTCTTTTGATGTAAGACTGCTGTTGTTGCGGGTATAGGTTATTCCAGTTTGGATTATTTTTACGAATAATTCGCTCGATTTGCATATGTGTAAAATTCTGCAATTCGTTTATTCTTTTTTTAGCGCAGGACAATTCCGTAAAGGCTTCAGAATAAATAATTCTGTTTAAATTGGCGCCCTGTTGGAAAATAAAGCTATTGGTCTGTTGGAGTTCCAATACAGTGCTCAATATATTGGAGGTGAAGTTGATTTCAAAGTGTCTTCTGTTGTTGTCAGTTAATATATATACAATAAAATTGCTCATAATGCTAAATTATTTGGATGTTTAAATTTTATTTACTAATTTTATTGGCACAATAATACTAATAAATTTAGTTTTTGCAAAATATTTTTGAAAAATAATATGTCAAATATTTCATCCAACTTGAAATTCCTTCGAAAAGGAAAGAGAATTACGCAGCAGCAATTTGCTGATATTATGGGGATTAAGCGAGCTTCTGTCGGTGCTTATGAAGAGGATAGAGCGGAACCTAAATATGAATTGCTAAAAAAAATTGCCGAGTTTTATGGGTTAACCATGGATGAGTTGGCGAATGATGTGATTGATGATAAATGGAAGCCTATACCTAAAAGCAATGCTTCGAACCTTCGGGTATTGAGTGTGACTGTTGACGGGAATGATCGTGAAAACATTGAGCTCGTGCCCATTAAAGCAAGTGCGGGTTATTTAAATGGATATGGTGATCCCGAGTATGTAGCCGAGCTTCCAAAATTTTCGCTACCAATGTTTGGTCAGGGGACTTTTCGGGCATTTGAGATTAAAGGAGATTCGATGTTGCCCTTGCCATCTGGATCTATTATTGTAGCGGAATATGTCGAAAATTGGCATGATATAAAACCAGGGCATACTTATGTAGTCGTGTCTCGAGAGGAGGGGGTGGTTTATAAGCGGGTTGCATTTAAATTTAAAGAAGATAAAGGTTTAAAGCTCGTTTCTGATAATAAAACCTACGAACCATACTGGGTTGAGACTCCTGATATTCTTGAGGTATGGAAGGCGAAAGCTTTTATTAGCACCCAACTGCCGGAACCAACTCCTGAACCGACGATGGAAACATTGACCAGCATGATGGCTCAGATGCAAAAGACAATTAATGCAGTCGTTGATAATTCAAAATAATCGAAAAAATAGTTCTGCTGTAGATGGGATATTTGTTTTTTATTTTATAAAATACTATATTTGCATATCTGAAAGGAAGGGGGCTCGTATTGCCCCCTTTTTTTAATACAATTAATTTAGCATTCTAGGCAGCAGAACAATGCAAGATGTAGAAAAAAGAGTTATCGAACTTATAGAAGAAAAAATAGCAGATCGCGAGGATTTGTTTATTGTTAGTGTAAAGATGCTTCCAAATAAGATTTTGGAAATTCTCTTAGATGGGGATAACGGTGTTAATATTGATGATTGTGCACAAGTGAGTCGTCATGTCGGTTTCCATTTAGAAGAAGAAAATGTGATCGATAATGCTTATCGTTTGGAAGTTTCATCTCCTGGTATAGATTCAAATTTTGTCAATAATCGGCAATATCAAAAAAATATAGGTCGTACTGTACAGGTCAAGTTGCACGATAATACAAAAATTGAAGGAACTTTATTGATGGTAGACGAAACCAAGATTAACATTCTTCAAAAAGTAAAAGAAAAAGGTAAAAAAGCGCAAGAGGTGGAAAAAGAACTTCCTTTTGATCAAATAAAAGCAACAAAAGTGGTAATTTCATTTTAAAAATAATGAGTAACAGCAACATCAATCTGATAGACTCTTTTCAGGAGTTTAAGGAGTTTAAGAATATCGATAGACCTACGGTCATTACAGTATTAGAAGAGGTTTTTCGTAGTATGATCCGTCGTCGTTTCGGTACGGATGAAAATGTGGATGTTATCGTGAATCCAGATAATGGGGATTTAGAGATTTGGAGAACGCGTGTCGTTGTTGAAGATGAATTTTCTGAGGATGATGATCTCGAAATTGAGTTGGCAGAAGCAAGAAAACACGATGAGGACTTGGAAGTAGGGGATGATTTTATCGAACAGATCACATTAGAGAGCTTTGGACGTCGTGCTATTTTAGCTGCTCGTCAAACACTGGTGTCGAAAGTATTAGAGTTGGAAAAAGACGAAGTCTTTAAAAAATATAAAGATAGAGAAGGTGAGTTGGTCATCGGTGAGGTTTATCAAATCTGGAAGAAAGAAATCCTGGTGTTGGACGAGGATGGTAACGAATTGATCTTACCTAAATCTGAACAAATCCCAGCGGATTATTTCAAAAAAGGTGATGGTATTCGTGCTGTTGTTCACAAAGTGGATATGATGAACAACAATCCTAAAATTATTATTTCGCGTACAGCCCCAGCGTTTTTACAACGTTTATTTGAACTGGAAGTACCTGAGATTTTTGATGGTCTGATTACCATTAAGAAAATTGTCCGCGAACCTGGTGAGCGTGCTAAAGTGGCTGTGGAATCTTATGATGACCGTATTGATCCCGTTGGTGCATGTGTGGGTATGAAAGGGTCTCGTATTCATGGTATTGTGCGTGAATTGCGTAATGAAAACATTGACGTGATCAATTTTACGACAAATCATTCCCTGTATATCGCCCGTGCATTGAGCCCTGCCCGCATTAGCTCCATTAAGATTGATGAAGAAAATAAAACTGCTGCTGTATATTTAAAATCGGATCAGGTTTCTTTGGCAATCGGTCGTGGTGGACACAATATTAAATTGGCCGGCAAATTGACTGGTTACGAGATTGATGTTTATAGAGAGAATGATGAATTTGATGAGGATGTGGATATCGAGGAATTCAGCGACGAAATTGAAAGCTGGGTTATTGACGAATTGAAACGTGTTGGCTTGGACTCTGCAAAATCTGTACTATCACTCAGTGAAGAAGAGCTGGTTAGACGTACCGATTTGGAAGAAGACACCATCCGTGATATCGTACGCATATTGCAAGCTGAATTTGAATAAAATTCAGCTTGCTAATTTTTTTCTATCTAACATTCGGAATAAATTGTTTATGGATGGAAAAAAACATATTTTTGTAATTATATTAAAATAGTTTATATTATAGATGACTGAAGGAAAAGGAACAAACTTGCTTAAAGCAGCAAAGGAACTCAACATCGGGATACATACTGCCGTAGAATGTTTAGTGAAAAAAGGATATGATGTAGAAGCAAAGCCTAACACTAAATTGAGCGGAGAGATGTATGGTGTGCTGTTAAAAGAGTTTCAGGGAGACAAATCACTGAAAGATGAAGCTAAACAAATTGTTATTGGCAAAATTCGTCGTGAGGAGTCGCCGTCCGCTTCTCCTAAAGAGTCATCTAGAAATGAGGATTTTGAAGAACATGAAGAACCAAAAGAGATTTTGGTTAAGAATACTGTAGAAATCCCATCTACCAAAGAATCCGCTCCTGCCAAAGCAGATGAACCTGTTCATCAAGGAGGAATGAAAGTGGTAGGCAAAATAGATCTTGATGCCCTAAATAGAGGGGGAAACAAGGTTAAAAAAGAGGAACCTAATAAGCAGGAGCCTAAAGTAGCGAACGACTTACCTGCGGAGCCTAAAGTGGTAGATAAAGTGATCGAGAATAAAGGGGCTGAAGTCAGAGAACCAGTCGTCGAACCCAAAAAAGAAGAACCAAAGGTTATTGAGCAAAAAACCGAAGTCGTGACACCTAAGGCAGAAGCTCCTAAACCTGAAGTAGATAAAACTGAAGTAAAAGCAACTCCGGTTGTAGAGACAAAAACCGAACCTGTGAAGGTAGAAGAAAAGAAAAAAGACGAAACAGCGCCTAAAGCTGCTGTACCAGTAACTCCAAAAGTGGAGCCTGTGAAAAAAGAAGGAGACGATATCATTTCTGCACGTGCAGAAAGATTGACAGGTCCTAAAGTAATTGGTAAGATTGAATTACCTTCTGCTAGACCTTCCCACAAACCTGTGGCATCATCTTCAAATGCTGGAAATAATGAGAAACGCAAGCGTAAGCGCACGAATCCTAACGGTCCAGTAAATCCTAATGCGGGACAAGGTCAAGGTCATAACAACCAAAACCGTGGTCCTCGTGATGGAAATAATAACCACAATCGTGACCAACAAGGAAACCGAAGTGGGATTCAAGGTAACAACAATCCGAACAATCGTCCGGGACAAAACAACCAGCATCCAGGCCGACCAGGACAAGGTGGAAACAACCAACATCCAGCTAGACCAGGACAAGGTGGGGGTAGACCTCAGCATGGCCGTTTTGATAATAGAGGAAAAGGAAGACCTGTTGAAAATAAAGAGGAGCCTTCTGAAAAAGAAATCCAAGATCAAATCAAAGCAACACTTGCCCGCTTAAGTGGTGCTGGTAAATCTGGTAAATTTGCACAACGTGCGAAATTAAGACGTCAAAAACGTGATGATGTTGCGCAACATGCAGAAGAAGCTGCAATGGAGCAAGAATTGATGGCAAAGGTATTGCGCGTCACAGAATTTGTTACGGCGAATGAGCTGGCAAATTTAATGGACGTTCAGGTTACACAGATTATCGCTACATGTATGAGTTTAGGGATGTTTGTATCCATCAATCAACGTCTGGATGCAGAGACTTTGACTATTGTAGCAGATGAATTTGGCTATCAAGTTGAATTTATTAAACCTGAAGATGAGGAAACTGCGGAACTGGAAGAAGCGGATACTGAGGCAAATTTGGTGCCTAGAGCACCAATTGTTACAGTGATGGGACACGTTGACCACGGTAAGACATCTTTGTTGGATTATATTCGTAAAGCGAACGTCACGTCTGGCGAGGCTGGTGGTATCACACAACATATCGGTGCTTATGCCGTGAAGTTGGATGATGATCGTAAGATTACATTTTTAGATACACCAGGTCACGAAGCCTTTACGGCAATGCGTGCACGTGGTGCGAAAGTAACAGATATCGTTATTATCGTTATTGCGGCGGACGACGCAGTCATGCCACAAACGAAAGAAGCGATCAATCACGCTCAAGCAGCTGGCGTACCAATTGTATTTGCCTTTACTAAGGTGGATAAACCTGGTGCAAATCCGGATAGAATCCGTGAACAGCTTTCTGCAATGAATATCTTAGTTGAAGATTGGGGCGGTAAATTCCAAGCACAAGAAATTTCTGCAAAAACTGGAGAAAACGTTGATCTTCTCTTAGAAAAAGTTCTTTTAGAAGCTGAAATGTTGGATTTGAAAGCGGATCCTAAAAAACGTGCTGTTGGTTCGGTGATCGAAGCAGCCTTGGATAAAGGTCGTGGTATCGTAACTACAGTGTTGATCCAAGGTGGTACTCTTCGTGTTGGAGATCCAATTTTGGCAGGTTCGCATTCAGGTAAGGTGAAAGCGCTAACCAATGAAAGAGGTGAACGTGTTAAAGAAGCGGGACCTTCTGTACCTGTACAGATTTTAGGTATGGCCGGAGCGCCTACAGCAGGGGATAAGCTTTATGTTCTTGAAAGCGAATCTGAGGCTAGAACGGTAGCAAACAAACGCCTTCAGTTACAACGTGAACAAGGTATGCGTGCAACGAAACATATTACCTTGGATGAGATCGGTCGTCGTTTGGCTATCGGTAACTTTAAGGAACTTAATATTATCGTGAAAGGTGATGTGGATGGTTCTATCGAAGCATTATCAGATTCATTATTGAAATTGTCAACAGATGAGATCCAAGTAAATATTATCCATAAATCAGTGGGTGCGATCTCTGAATCAGATGTATTATTGGCATCTGCTTCTGACGCGATCATCATTGGTTTCCAAGTACGTCCAACACAAAATGCACGTAAATTGGCTGAGAATGAGCAAATCGACGTTCGTCTATACTCTATCATCTATGATGCTATCGAAGAGATTAAATCTGCGATGGAAGGTATGTTGGCTCCGAAATTTGAAGAGAAAATTGTTGCTGAGGTTGAAATCAGAGAAACATTTAAAATCTCTAAAGTGGGTACCATTGCGGGATGTATGGTTAGAGAAGGTAAAATCAATAGAAATAATGATATCCGCATAATCAGAGAAGGTGTGGTTATCCATACAGGTAGATTGGCTTCCCTGAAACGTTTTAAAGACGACGTGAAAGAGGTTGCACAAGGTTACGAGTGTGGTTTGAACATTGACCGTTTCAACGACATCCAGGTAGGTGATATCGTTGAGGCTTACGAACAAGTAGAAGTAAAACGTAAATTGTAATATTCCGATTTACGACATAATAAAAAAGCGTTGATGAAAATCAACGCTTTTTTTGTTTTAACGTTCGTAAAGTTCTATCGGAAGCTGATCGGGGTCGGCAAAGAAAGTGAATCTTTTTTGTGTTAGTTCGTCGATCCTTATCCCTTCATGTGCGATACCTGCCTGTTCTAATTTATGTATTTCCGTATCCAGATTATCGACTTCAAAAGCTAAATGTCTTAAACCAGCAGCTTCAGGAAAACTAGGTCTATTAGGGGGGGAGGGAAAGGAAAATAGTTCAATGATGTAGGTTTCGTTGAGTTTTAAATCCAATTTGTATGAATCCCGCTCTTGTCGATAATGTTCCTGCCAAATTTCAAGGCCGAGGATCTCGGTATAGAATTTTTTCGACTGCTGATAATCGCTACATATGATCGCAATATGATGTATTTTGTTTAAGCTTAATTTCATTTTGCTCTTTCGTATTGTTTTGGCCAGGGGATATCTACGGATAATTCTTTTGCAAAGTGTAATGGGAGATGTGGATCATCTAAAAAACTCCGAGCGATCATAATTAAATCCGCCTGATCTTTCTCAATAATATCGGCGGCCTGAGTTGCTGTTTTAATAATTCCGACAGTAGCCGTTTTACTTCCAGTTTTTTCTTTGATTGCGAGGGCGAATGGAAGTTGATAGGCAGGGCCAACATCAATTTTTTGATGGGAAACTGCTCCACCGCTCGATACATCAATGATATCAACTCCCTGCTCGGTCAAGAGCTGTGATAAGGCTATGGATTGATCCAGGTCCCAGCCACCCGGGGCCCAATCTGTTGCAGAAATACGTACCCATAAACTTTGGGTTGTTATTTCCAGTTTTACTCGTCTAATGATTTCCAGTAAAAAACGAATCCTATTTTCAAAAGAACCACCAAATTTATCGGTTCGTATATTGCTCAGTGGCGAGAGAAACTGGTGAATGAGATAGCCATGTGCAGCATGGAGTTCGATGATTTGGTAGCCAGCTTGAATTGCCCTTTTTGTTGCTTGTCCAAACTGCTCAATCAGGTCTTCAATTTTAGCTATTTTAAGTTCCTGTGGGACATAATCTCCCGAATGGAAAGTCAGTGCGGATGGAGCGACAGTCTGCCATCCTAGCGGGTCTGTAGGGGCAAATTGACCTCTGCCCAGCCAGGGTTTATTGCTGCTTGCTTTGCGGCCTGCATGGGCAAGCTGAATGCCCGGAACTGCATTGTTTTCTTTAATGAATGTTGTTATCTCCCGTAGTTTTTCGATATGCTGATCATCCCATATCCCAAGGTCTCCGTAGCTGATCCTGCCTTCAGGAACAATGGCTGTTGCTTCCTGTATGACTGCCGCCGCACCTCCGGTAGCGAACTGACCCAGGTGAACAAGGTGCCAGTTGTTTGCAAAACCATCTTTAGCTGAATATTGGCACATGGGGGATACGACTAAGCGGTTTTTCAAATGTAAAGAACCGATGTTTATTGATGAAAATAGTTGACTCATAATTTTTTTCTTATCCTGGACAGGGGCTGTCCAGGAAGATTGGTGATTACAATTAATAGTTTTATTGCGAATTTCTAAATTCGTGAAGCTTCAAAATATTGTATTTTTACGGATTTGTGGACCATAACGAGGCAGATTTTAACATCGCTCTTCGCGGTAATTTTAAATTCGCAATAATTAGTTCTGCGAAATCCTCGGGTTGCAATACCTTTTCTGGATCACCATCCGTGAGGCCAAGATCTTTCGACATATCCGAAGCGATGGTACTTGGCATCAGGGTACATACCCGGATATTGTTTTTACGTACTTCACGCATCAAGGAATCAGCAAATCCAATAACGCCAAATTTTGAAGCGCTATAGGCTGAGGTGGTAGCCGCGCCATTCAGTCCAGCGGTAGAAGACACCATCACAATGTCGCCTTGATTTTTTTCAATAAGTTGTGGCAGGATAGCCTTTGTAACAAAATAGGTTCCCAGCAGATTAACATTGATAATCGCCGTCCAGTCGTTAACGTCCATATCCATCACCGAGGAAAAGGAAGATATACCCGCATTGTTGATTAAAATATCAAAATAGCCAAAGGTTTCATTGAGATTTTTAACTTCCTGTTGCACGGCAGTGTTGTCAGCCACGTCAAATACCGCGTAGGTAACCTCGGTCCCTAATTCAGCCAGTTCGGCAACGGTCTGTTTCAATGCAGTTTCGTTTCTGCCTGTAATCGCTACATGGACCCCTTCTTTAGCCAATGCAATAGCAATAGCCCTTCCTAATCCCTTTGCCCCACCTGTAACTAAGGCCCTTTTTCCTGCTATATTTTCCATACGATAAAAATAAGAATGATCTGCCAGATTACTGTCAGATGAACCTCAAAAGGCAGCCTATTTAAGCTTTTTGATGAGGTTTTCTATAATGGGATAGGTATTGGCCCGCACTTCATCAAATTGGTCCACGTGACGCCATTCCGCTTTTGTAATATCTTCAGCTGTTTGAGGAATCAATTTCGGAACTTTATTAACGCCCATTTCATACCAATTGGTTGCCTTTAATACAAACTCTCCGTTACGTAAATAGTAGGTATGGTACGATGTGGTTATCTTCTTACCTAAATAATTTATTTTAATACCGCATTCTTCTTCTACTTCCCGTACAGCGGCTTCTTTCATCTTTTCATTGTCCTCAACTTTGCCTTTCGGAAGATCCCATTTGCCTAAACGGTAAATAAAAAGATAATCTCCATCACCGTTTTTGACTAATCCGCCAGCTGCTTTGATGATTTTAAGTTTGCTTTTTAAATTTTGAAATACAGTTTCGAAATCCCTATTAACATAGAGATATGTTTTCGGAACTTTGTCAATTTCAGATTGTTTGAAAAGTTTTTGAAGCTCAATGTCTTGAATACTAATTGTTTGCGTGTTTTTAGTTTTCGAGGGAACAAAATCTGCTAAAATTAGCAGGGTTTCGTTCATATAAATTTTATAAATTTGCGCCATGAATAATTTAAATGAGGTTGAACAAAAAGTTGCTGAATCCTTATTGCAAATTAAAGCAATAAAATTGCAACCTAAAAGTCCTTTTACTTGGGCGTCGGGTTGGAAGTCTCCAATTTACTGTGATAACCGTATCACTTTATCTCATCCAGCGATACGCACGTATATTCGTCAGAAGCTTTCTAAGCTTATTCAAGAAGAGTTTGGATCAGTAGATATGATTTCTGGAGTTGCTACGGCGGGCATTCCACAAGGTGTGTTAGTAGCGCAGGATTTAGGCCTACCATTTTCTTATGTTAGAAGCTCAGCAAAAGATCATGGTCGTCAAAATATGATTGAAGGCGAAGTTGTTAGTGGCCAGCGGGTCGTTGTGGTTGAAGACTTAATATCAACTGGTAAAAGCAGCCTGATCGCAGTAAAAGCATTGCGCGAAGCAGGTTGTAATGTTGTTGGATTGGTTTCCATATTTACGTATGGATTGCAACAAGCGACAGATAATTTTGCAGATGCAAAATGTCCTTATTTCAGTTTATGTAACTACGATGCACTGATTCAGGTCGCAGCTGAGAATAGCTATGTATTGGAAGAAGATGTTGAAATTTTGAAAAAATGGAGATTGAATCCTGCCGGATGGGGGGAAAACTTTCAATAAAGATTGATAATTTACTGTTATGACCACTATTCAGAATACCACAGAAATTAACAGGAGCGTTGACGAAGTATTTGCTTTTTTAACTGATCTCAATAATCATGAGCAGTTAATGCCCGAAAATATCTACAACTGGTCTTCAACAGCAGACGAAGCCCGATTTACCATTCAAAATATGGCGAAATTGGCGTTAAAAGTTGAGGAACGGGTAGCTAATGAATTAATAAAGCTCATTCCTTCTGAAAAGGCACCATTTGAGGTTACCTTACGCTGGGAACTGCAGGCCGTATCGGATACGGCGACGAAAGCGACTTTTGTGATTGATGCAGATTTAAATATGATGATGAAAATGATCGCTACGGGTCCGCTTCAAAAGCTGATCGATTTTCAGGTAAACAAACTGAAAGCTGTGCTGGGATAGTAGGTCTTGGTGACGGATTATATAACATAAAAAAAGCTCGATCGTTAGATCGAGCTTTTTTTATGTTAAGCTATTCGCTCATTTACTTTTTTCCAGTTGACGACGTTCCACCAATTTTTGATATAGTCTGCTCTTTTGTTTTGATAATGCAGGTAATAAGCATGCTCCCAAACGTCGAGACCCAAAACTGGGATACCTTTTACTTCCGCAACATCCATTAATGGATTATCCTGGTTTGGCGTAGACGTTATTTTCAGGTTTCCTGAATCGTCGAGGATCAACCAGGCCCATCCCGAACCAAAACGCGTGGTCGCTGCCGCGGCAAATTGCTCTTTGAATTTGTCGATTGAACCGAAGGTCTTGTTGATCATGGTCAATAGTTTTTCCGAAGGCTGGCTTGTTTTGTCGGACAGGCTTTCCCAAAAGAAATTGTGATTCCAGGCACCACCTGCATTATTTCTGGCTTTCGCTGAATATTTGGATATATTAGCTAAAAGCTGCTCTTCGGAAGTTTCTTTGATGGATTCGGCAACAATGGCCTCGTTGACGGCATTGATATAGGCCATATGGTGCTTTGTATAATGAATTTCCATCGTCAGGGCGTCAATATTGGGCTCCAATGCGGCATAACTGAAAGGTAACTTGACTTGGGAAAACTTTAACGTAGCGGCATTTAATTCAGTTTCTTTCGCGGAAGCAATATCTTGTAATATTGATCCAGATACAGCAATACCCAATGTGGCTTTTGCTGCATTTTGAAGGAAGTTTCTGCGTGTTTGCATATAATCTTATTATGATTAGTTTTTATATAAATATAACGTGAAATTCTACAAATATTGTACGAGAATTGTCTGTCAATTGTAATACAACAAAATTGTTATATAGCGCATCGTAGAAAGCCGCTTTCGAATCCGGTTTTTTGATTTGTGTAAGCCAAAATTCGACAGTATATTTGGCTTATGTACGCATTACGAATAGCAAAGATAATTCCTCAGCCTAATAATAATATTACTTTTCAGCTGGAATCTCCTGATGGCGACTATCCTCGTTATAAAGCCGGTCAATTTATTACGCTTTCCTTTGCGTTCGGTGATCGGGAGGTGCGTCGTTCTTATTCTTTTAATAGTTCCCCAGATTATAACGAGCCGCTAAGCATCACTGTAAAACGTGTTGAAAATGGCGAAATTTCGAGGTTACTTCATCATACGATTGCCGAAGGGGATATCGTTCAGGCCATGGAGCCGCAAGGATTATTTACCTATGAGCCCGAACAATATAAAGTAAGGACTTTGTTTCTATTTGCCGCCGGTATTGGTATAACACCTTTGTATTCGATTCTTAAAACGGCGCTTCTTGTTGAAGAGAAGTCTAAGGTCGTGTTGGTATACAGTAATCGATCTGCTGATCAGGCGCCCTTTCGGGAGGAATTGGAGGAATGGGCTCTACAATACCCGGACCGCCTCACTATTGTGTGGATATATTCCAATAGCAAGTACCTGATGAAAGCCCGTCTGAATCGCGATTATATTCATTCTCTCGTCAAAGATCATCTCGTGGGGGCAAAAGAGGAAACACTATTTTACACTTGCGGACCGGTGGTTTACATGGATTTATGTCGTTTCACGCTTTTGGGAATGGGCTTTGATGCTAATCAGATCAAAAGAGAAACGTTCTTATTACCCGAAAATGAAGAAGATGATGACGATGAATCTGAAAGGGTGATCGATACGACCTCTTATCGGATCAAATTACGTTTTCAAGGTGAGACCTATCATCTGGAGATTCCCTACAATAAGTCTATTCTGGACGTAGGGCTTGAACATAAAATTAAACTGCCTTATTCCTGCAAGTCTGGTATGTGCAGTACCTGTATTGCGCAATGTTCCAAAGGAAAAGTGAGAATGGATTACAACGAAGTGCTAACGGACCGTGAAATGGAGAATGGACGGATCTTACTGTGTACTGGTCATCCGCTGGTGGACGGAACCGAGATCGAGGTGCTTTAAAGGGCGGATTTACCTCGTTTATTTGATGAACTACGGGTATTTCAGAATAATATTTCAATAACGTAGTTGATGTTATCTATTTGTTCTGTTTGAGTCCGAATTAAAATTGCATTTCAAAGCAAATTTAGCTAAGTTTGGATATAACCGTTTTTTATATCCAACTATTATGGTAAAATTACTCTGGAGCCCGACAGAAGAGCAGCAATCTCAATCGGAGATCAATAGATTCAAACAGTATGTCGAACAGCGATATCAATTATCCTTTGCGTCTTATCACGAGCTCTGGGTATGGTCAACTGCGCATATTGCTGACTTTTGGGAGAGTCTTGCAACTTATTTTAACATACAATTTCATTCAAATTTTACGCATATATTAACCCGTCCCGCGAACAGAGATAGTTTTATCGGAACGAAATGGTTCAGTGGAGCGACGTTAAACTACGCGGAGCATGTATTTCGCCTTGCCACCGATACTCGGCCCGCTCTTGTTTTTCGGTCTGAACAAGATTCTCCACGTGAAGTCTCCTGGGAAGAGTTGAGGGTAATGGTGCTCAGATTACAGGTGTATTTAAAAAATCAGGGAGTCTCGAAAGGGGAT
Organism: Sphingobacterium sp. UBA7249; assembly: GCF_002472835.1. NCBI lineage: Bacteria > Pseudomonadati > Bacteroidota > Sphingobacteriia > Sphingobacteriales > Sphingobacteriaceae > Sphingobacterium > Sphingobacterium sp. UBA7249. The sequence goes on from NZ_DKST01000015.1 coordinate 29,972, forward strand.
CGCGTGGCAGGCGTGCTGGTTAACGGAGTGGAAGCCATAGCGTTGTTTTTGGCTACGAATTCAATCGGAGCAATCTGGTCCTGTTGTTCCCCTGATTTTGGTGAGGCAAGTATTCAAGATCGTTTTGAGCAAATCGAGCCAAAGCTGCTTTTTGCAAATGCGGACTACGTTTATAATGGACGGGTCTTTGAGAAGGAAGAAAGTGTACGAAAGCTTGCGGAACGTTTGCCCTCTCTGAAGGCCTGTGTTTTTATCCATGATAAAAACTGGCAAATGATAATGGACTCTGCCATTCCCCAAGGTGAACTTCAGTTTACAGCCGTGGCCTTTGAAGATCCCATATGGATCTTGTATTCTTCGGGAACGACAGGCAAACCCAAAGCGATCACACATGGCGCCGGAGGGATGCTGTTAGAACATATGAAAGCCTTGGGATTGCATCAGAATGTGCAGGAGGGAGAGCGGTTTATGTGGTATTCGACAACAGGCTGGATGATGTGGAATTATGCACTTTCGGCACTATTAATGGGCAATACCTTGTGTATATATGACGGGGCAACCAACTTTCCGGATAAATTGAGCCTGTGGAGGTTTGCAAAAGAAACAGGTGTTGATCATTTTGGCGTGGGTGCCGCTTATTTAATTTCTTGCCAGGATCAAGATTTAAAAGCATTGGCGTATACGCCAAAAACAATTGGATCGACCGGTTCTCCATTACCACCAGCTATTTTTGAATGGATTCATCAGCAATTTCCGGACACCCAGATTATTTCGTTGAGTGGTGGTACGGATGTCTGCAGTGCTTTTCTCTCAGGATGCGCATTGCTTGATGTGCACGCCGGCGAAATACAATGCCGTACCTTAGGTTCCAAAATAGAAGCTTTTAATACAGAGGGAATCGCTGTTTATGAAGAGGTGGGGGAACTGGTGATTTTGGAACCAATGCCCTGTATGCCGATTTACTTCTGGAATGATGCGGAGAATCAAAAATATTACGATAGTTACTTCGATAAGTATGCTGGTATCTGGAGCCATGGTGACTGGATTCAGATTACGAAGAATGACGGGATAATTATGTATGGTCGCTCTGATGCTACCCTTAATCGCGGTGGTGTACGTATCGGGACTGCCGAGATCTATAATGTATTGAATGCAACAGATGACGTGCAGGATAGCTTGGTCATTTGTGTTGATCACGAAAATGGCTCTTCTGATATGTTACTTTTTGTTCAGCTAAAAAGCGGAATCTTAACGGATGAACTGAAGGATAAAATCAAGAAATCTCTTCGAAGGGAGTATAGCCCCCGGCATGTGCCCGACCAAATTTTCCAGGTTCCCGACGTCCCCTATACCTGGAGCGGAAAAAAACTGGAACTGCCAATAAAAAAGATTTTCTCAGGTATTCCTACTGAGCGGGCAGTCTCAAAAGATGTCATGCGCAATCCGGAGTCCGTGAATGGATTTGAAATAATTAGCAAAACATGGAATAAGTTGTCATAAATAAAAGATGTATGGTTCTCTTTTATACAGCCCCCTCCAAGATTATCGATCGTGGAGGGGGCTGTATTGTTGGGATAAATCTTTTAGGGAGCCTATTTGTCGAATATTCCTAAACCTGAATTACACCAACGTTGTACCGCTCGACTATAGGTTTTTCATTAGCGGCTTCTATGCCCATGCTGATTACCTTTCGGGTTTCCTGCGGTGCGATAATGCCGTCCACCCAGAGTCTGGCAGCGGCATAATAGGGACTTAATTGTTCATTATATCGATCTTCAATGGACTTGAGAAGGCTGTTTTTTTCTTCTTCATTGATTTCTTTCCCTTTTGCTTTTAATGCTGATTCCTGAATTTGAAATAACGTTTTACCAGCTGCAGCCCCGCTCATGACAGCCATTTGGGCGGTTGGCCAGGCATAGATCAAGCGTGGATCATAAGCCTTTCCGCACATGGCATAATTTCCCGCACCATAGCTGTTACCTACAATAAAAGTGAATTTAGGGACAACCGAATTTGCCATTGCGTTGACCATTTTGGCACCATCTTTAATAATTCCGCCTTGCTCGGACCGGCTGCCGACCATAAACCCAGTGACATCCTGAAAGAAAACAAGGGGAATATTTTGCTGGTTGCAGTTCATAATAAAGCGTGCAGCTTTGTCTGCTGAGTCACTATAAATAACACCACCCATTTGCATTTCCATTGCATTTCCCGGCTTCTTAGCTTTGATAATCTCCCGTTGGTTGGCAACAATACCAACCGCCCATCCCTCTACACGTGCAAGTGCACACACTATCGTTTTGCCGTAATCGGGTTTATATTCTTCCAGTGTGTCTGCATCAATAATTGCTTCGAGGATATCTTGCATCCGATAGGGTTTGGTGCGGTCTTCCGGAAGTATTTCTACGATTTTTTCAGGATCTGTTTTTGGTGGACGGCTTTCCTTTCGATTGAAGTTTGCCTGCACATGACCACCGATTTTATCGATAACATTTTTAATAGCCGTAAGACAAGTCTGGTCATCGGGAAATTTATTATCTGTAACACCAGATATTTCTGAATGTGTAGAAGCTCCGCCAAGTGTTTCTGCATCGACGGTCTCACCGATGGCGGATTTAACCAGATAAGGGCCGGCTAAGAATACGGATCCAGTGCCTTCGACGATGAAAGCATAGTCTGACATGATGGGCAAGTAGGCTCCTCCTGCAACGCAACTACCCATAATTGCCGCAATCTGCGGAATGCCCATGGACGACATGCGCGCATTATTGCGAAATATCCGCCCAAAGTGTTCTTTGTCGGGGAAAATTTCATCTTGCATAGGCAAGAAAACACCTGCGGAATCTACCAGATAAATAATTGGTAGATTGTTTTCCATGGCGATTTCCTGCGCACGAAGATTCTTTTTTGCTGAAATGGGGAACCAAGCTCCAGCTTTAACGGTAGCATCATTTGAGACAATTACACAAAGCTTGGATTTAACATAACCTATTACAGCCGCACAACCTCCATTGGTACATCCGCCATGCTCAACATACATACCTTCCCCTGCAAACATGCCAATCTCAAGATACTCGCGGTCAGCATCCAGTAAGTAGGTTATTCTCTCCCAGGCCGATAATTTGCCTTTTTCTTTTAGTTTTTTGATTTTATCGATGCCACCACCGAGCTTTAGATTTTCTCTTTTTTGGTGAAGTAATGCGAGCAGCTCCTTCATAGTTTATAATTCTGGTTTAAAAAGCGATGTAATTAAGAATTTCTTATTTTTAGATAAATTTAAAATAAAATTTTAAAATATTTGCAATTTTATTCCTAAATATTTTGATATATTTGAATTGTATTACCGATTGTAAATTTAATATTCATGCTTATGTTTATTGAAAATAAACAACAAATGGATATGATCAGACAAAGTGCACGTGATTTTGCACAGCATCATATCAAACCTTATGTGATGGAATGGGACGAAGCCCAAATATTTCCAATAGAACTTTTTAAAAAATTAGGTGAACATGGTTTCATGGGCGTTATCGTGCCTGAGGAATACGGAGGTTCGGGCCTGGGGTATCAGGAGTATATCACCGTGCTGGATGAAATCTCCAAAGTTTGTGGATCGATCGGACTTTCGGTTGCGGCACATAACTCCTTATGTACCAATCATATTTTAAGCTTTGCCAATGAAGACCAGAAGCGGCGTTATCTTCCAAAGCTGGCCACAGCAGAATGGATCGGGGCCTGGGGACTTACAGAAACGGGGTCCGGTTCGGATGCCGGCGGTATGACCACCTTTGCTGAGCGGGATGGGGATTATTATGTGTTGAATGGTTCAAAGAATTTTATTACGCATGCCATTAGCTCGAGTGTTGCTGTTGTGATTGCACGTACGGGGGGAAAGGGCGATAAAAAGGGTATGTCTGCATTTATCGTTGAAAAAGATACCCCTGGTTTTACTGCAGGGAAAAAAGAGAATAAATTAGGCATGCGTGCTTCAGAAACGGCATGTCTGTTTTTTGACAACTGTAGAATACACCGCGATCAGCTGATTGGTGAGGAGGGGCAAGGGTTTGTACAGGCATTGAAACTTTTAGACGGCGGTAGGATCTCTATTGCGGCGCTTTCGCTGGGTATTGCCCGGGGGGCCTATGAATGTGCGCTAAAATATGCGCATGAAAGAGAGCAGTTTGGAAAGAAGATTTACGATTTTCAGGCCGTTTCATTTGCCTTGGCGGATATGGCTACTCAAGTGGAGGCCAGTGAGCTATTGACCCGTCAGGCAGGTTATCTCAAAGATCATGGTGAGCGTGTATCTAAAATTGGTGCAATGGCTAAATTATATGCTTCGGAGGCTGCAGTAAGTGTTTCCAATGAATCTGTGCAGATTTTTGGGGGATATGGGTTTACGAAAGATTATCCCGCAGAGAAGTTCTTTCGCGATGCCAAACTGTGTACGATAGGAGAGGGGACTTCCAGCATTCAAAAGATGGTAATTGCCCGGGAAATTGAAAAAGATATTTAATTATACCGTATGAAAGATCAGGTTGTATTGGTCGATTGTCCACGTGATGCCATTCAGGGACTGCATGATTTTATTGCAACGGATAAGAAAATTAAACATATCAATAGGTTGATTGAAAGTGGTCTGTTTGATGTGATTGATTTTGGCTCCTTTGTTTCTCCGAAGGCAGTTCCGCAGTTGGCTGACACCAAAGAAGTGCTGGCCGGTGTTATAAAAGATGATCGTATAAAGTTATTGGCAATAGTCGCCAACCTGAGGGGTGTTCAGGATGCTGTTCAGGAAGAAAAAATAGATTTGATAGGTTACCCATTTTCGATATCAGAAACCTTTCAGTTGCGGAACACGAATAGAGGTCTAGAAGAATCTTATCAGCAACTGAAGGAAATGAAGGCGTTGGCTGATGCCAATGGCAAGGTTCTGGTCGTCTACATCAGTATGGCGTTTGGCAATCCATATAACGATCCTTGGTCTGCGGTACTGGTTGAGGAATGGATTGATAAGCTCATGCAGCTAGGTATCACAGAATTCTCTTTGGCGGATACAACTTCTGAGGCGAATGCTGTACAGATCACCGATCTCTACGGTCTTGTTCGAACGCGATATCCGCAGTTAGCCATTGGTGCACATTTTCACGCAAAAAGGGAAGATAGTCTTGTAAAGGTTCGTGCTGCCTATGATGCCGGTTGCCGGAAGTTTGAAGGCGCCCTATTAGGGTACGGTGGCTGCCCTTTTGCCAAGGACGACCTGGTTGGAAATATTCCTTCTGAAATTTTACTGGATCTTTTCGGTCGAGGTAGCCTGACCGAAAGAGCACGCTTAGAAGACAGTTTCAGACAAATGATCTTGTAGATAAATCATGGAAAAATTAAATTTCATAAAGGTACGTCGCGAACAGCATGTATTTATATTGATCCTTGCCCGATCAGAGAAAAGGAATGCCTTTAGTCCAACAATGGTCAGTGAGATTGCCTACGCCCTGGAAATCGCTAACAGTGATCCAGAGGTTCGTTTGATACAGATCGAAGCTGAGGGACCGGTATTTTGCGCAGGGATGGACTTAAAGGCTTTCGAAGACCCGACGGTTGATGTCGGAAATCCCGGTATTCCAAAAGTAGAAAAGTCGTTGGCCGAGTTGTTTGCACAGCTAAATAAGCCATCTATTTGTGTTGTTCGGGGTGATGTTATTGCGGGCGGATTTTTGATTGCACTTTCCTGTACGTATTTGTTTGCTACGCCAGATGTGCGGTTTGCACTGCCCGAGGTGAAGATTGGGCTTTTTCCATTTCAGGTGCTGGCTTTGCTGCTGGAATACATGCCCGAAAGGAGAGCAATGGATCTTTGTATCCGTGGGGGATCTTTCTCCGCCGTGGAAGCCCTGGAAAAGCAGTTGCTGTATGCCGTTTTGGAGCCGGGGGAAGCTGAATTGGAAGCATTGAGAGACGCTATTATAGCGAATGCACCTTTGGCTATTTCTAGGGGTTTTGAGGCGCTTCGTCAATTGAAAAAAAATCCACAGGCAGATAACTATGCTTTTCTGCTGGATGAGCTCGCTAAGCTTCGCAAAACGGCCGATTTCCAAGAAGGGATGGCGGCAATGCGCGATAAACGAAAAGGGCATTGGAAGAATAGCTAATCAAAACGAACGGAAGCTTGGTCTGCTGGTCAACGGGGAAAATTCCCAGGGAATAGAACTCAGGGCAATCAGTAAAGCAAGGCCAAACCAGATTAAAAGTATTTTAAAACGTCGATCATCCGTATCGGCGTTTTTGCTTTTTAGACTACCGATGAGTAGAAATATGCCAGCGAGAATCATCATGCTGCTATGCTCCATTCCAAAAAAACGAATCTGTCGTAAGTGTATGGCTGTGTTAAAATGAGTCAGGAAATACTGTGTGATCGGACTTAATATGTAGAGTATGATACCCAATAATGCCTGTGTATAAAACGTGAAAATAACTGCATTTTTCAGGAAATTATCAGTAGGGGTGAAGCGACGTCTGTTCTTTTTTTGATAAGCAAAACGTAGTAAACTGCTTATAAAAATAATCAAAACAATCCATCGCCAGATGGAATGCAGTGCCAAAATGAAAGGGTAAATCGAAGTCATCACATGACAAAGATGCGTATAAAATGGAAAAAAAATCACATCAATAGTACCAATTTGATCGGGATAAATAGACCGATCTGAGGAATAAACCGGATGTCAGGTGTTAACATTGATCGAAGAAATAGGGGAGTATGCTTGTTAAATATAGGGTGATTTTTATGTTTATATAATCTTTTTATTATTTTGATTTTTAGTTTGTTAAATATTATAATAGCTTCTTATTAACTTAAGGTTAATGCTGTTTTTGAGCTGATAAATGCGTTTTTTGTATTTGAAAATTGAACTGTTCGACTAAAAATTTCCGTTGAATATCTCCAATTGGAATCAAGGAGACGAGGTTGAGGTGTTTGCGGCTGTTTTATGTGGTTTTTAAGCGATCTAAGCTGTCTTGATAACATAACCGAGTCCTTTGTTAGGAAAAATACGAACGCTTTCTACGGGGCTAATATGAACGTTTTTCGATTGAGTATACTTTAGCTTGGAAGCCGAATCAAGTGTCTTTATCTTTGTTTTTTTCATTATGAATTTCGTAATATTTATATTTAATTTGTTTATCTTCATGTGTTTAAATTTATTTATATAAAGTATTTGTTTTCTTTTTTCTTCGTGAATTTGGGTTTTATAGGAAGTACGCCATCGATCCCCTTAAACTTTGAAAGCGTTATTTTTTTTTAATAATTTTTGGAAACTTGGGAAATTAGTGTCTATATTAGTGTATTAATTAAATAATACAGTAGTATGATTACTATCCAAAATCTAAATTTCAGTTATAGTAAATCCAGACCGCTCTTTCTCCATATGGATCTCACATTGAAGCAGGGTCATATTTACGGATTACTTGGAAAGAATGGGGCGGGCAAATCTACTTTGCTTAAGAACATGGCCGGATTGGTATTTCCCGTTTCGGGGCATGTTGAGGTGCTGGGACATAACCCAAATCGACGGGAACCTTCGCTGTTGCGGGAGATCAGTTTTATTCCTGAGGAGTTCTATTTGCCCGCGGTAAAGTCGGAACAATTTTTAAAAGCCAATGTTGGTTTTTATCCAAATTTTGATCGGGAATATTTTTATCGCCTGATCAATGAGTTTGAAATTCCGGTAGAACAAAAATTGGCGGAGATGAGCTATGGCCAGAAGAAGAAATACATTATTTCCTTCGGTTTGGCTTCCAATACGAAAATCATTATCATGGACGAACCTACAAATGGTCTGGACATTCCTTCTAAGGCACAATTTCGTAAAATTATGGCTTCGGCTATCACAGACGACCGTTGTGTAATTATCTCGACCCATCAGGTGCGGGATCTAGATAATTTGATTGATGCGGTCATTTTGCTTGATGAGCATAAGGTTGCGTTGAATGCACCTATTAACCTGATTACCGATAAGCTCTGTTTCAAAAAGATGAAAGAGCTGTCTTTTGATGCGCTCCATGCTGAAGAAGCGCTTGGAGGTTTCAATGCGATTCTTCCAAATACATTGGGGGAGGATTCCAAACTAGATCTGGAGTTGCTGTTCAATGCCGTATTGTTGCAGAAGGAAAAAATTACAAATCTTATTAAAGTCGATGAATATGTCAAACCTATTTAATACAACTCGTTTTTTTGCGCTGGTCCGCAGGCAATGGATCGGTTTTGGACGAATTTATCTGATGTCAATAGGGGTGATAGCAGGTATTATATTTTGTTTTTATGCGTTCAATATCGGTGCAAATTATAATGACATAAAAAATGAATCTATCCAAATTTATTCGGTGTTGAACTTTAGATCACCGTTGTTTTGTGTTTTAGGGATGTTTTTTGTGACCGTAATCTCGAGTAGCTATTTTGCGGATCTCGGAAGTAAGACAAAAGCAATTTTTGAATTGATGATACCGGCCTCCCGGCTGGAAAAATTTCTGGTGGGGATTTTCTATACGGTGGTCGTTAGCATCAGTTCTTACTTATTGATCTATTACCTGATCGATTTGGCCTTTGTCTCTTATTTACGTGGCTTTGGCCCAGCCATAAGAACTGAGGTAAATTCGCTTGGTGAGCAGGTTACCGTGGATTTTTGGCCATATTATTTTAGTGTGGATTATCCAAGAGGAGTTTTTTATTTATGTTTTTTACCATTCTTATTGAATGGGGTATTTTTACTGGGCGGTATTGTCTTTAAGAATTATCAATATATCAAAACAGCCATTTCACTTGTTCTTTACTGCGTGATCTGGATATGCTTTTTTGTGTACCTGATGAAAACGCAAACGGAGAACACCGTGCAGCGTATGGATGATAATTATTGGTCAGATGTCTATCACATTTTTGGTTTAATCACCGTTGCAGGAATAGTGCTCACGGTGATATTCTGGGGGCTTGCCTTTTTAAGGCTAAAAGAGAAGGAGATTTAATATGGAATTTAATGCCAACAAAGCGATTTATCTACAAATTGCGGAATATGTATGTGATCATATTTTAATGGAGACCTGGAAAACGAACGACAAGGTGCCATCCGTACGGGAATTGGCGGTTCAGCTGGAGGTTAACCCAAATACCGTTATGCGGACATACGATCTACTGCAGCAGAAGGAGATTATTGCAAATAAACGCGGGATCGGTTTCTTCCTGACCGAAGATTCTGTCAAAAAGGTTAAATCCTACCGGAAGACCATTTTTTTGGAAGAGGATCTTCCGCCTTTCTTTCGGAATATCTATTTATTGGAAATTGGTCTAAGTGAATTGGAGCGACGTTACAGACAGTTTGTTGAACAGAATTTTAATCAAAATGAATCATGAAATTAAGTACTAAATTATTGATAGGGCTCGCAGTAATCCTTTTTGTGATTCCAACATTGGTAGCCTCTTATATCGTTCAAACCAATCGGGTAGATGCAAATCTTTATCATGCGGAGATGGGTAAAGAAGTGTCAAGTGCAGACACAAAGGATGTTTATTTTCGATCCTTCCCGGTCGGGAAATTTGATAAGCTTCAGTTACTCGGAGCGGATGCGAAGGGGATAAATCTGTACCTGGTAAAAAGCGATAAGTTTCTGGTAAAGATCAATAAGAACCAGGCTGATTTTGTAAAGGCAAAGGTGGATGGAGATGGTTTCCTTATCCTGGATTTTTTGGAAGGCGGTGATAGGTACTACAAATCAGTTTATGTTTTTGCGCCGGACCTGGACATATTAAAATTGAAAAATGCTAGTGTGAATGAATTTTCGGCGAAGCTGGATGAAATTACCATTGTCGGTGATAGCATTGAAAGTTTTTCATTAAGTGGAGAGACCGCTATAAATACACTTAATTTGATTTTGACAAATTCGCATATAGACGATTTTGGGTACCGTGATGACAAAAATACGGCGCCTGTTAATCATTTATTCGTTGATGCAACGAATACGATGCTGGGATTGCCGCGTGTTGATTACAAGACAGCTCATATTCTTGCAAAGAATTCGGAAATCTATTTCAATAAAAAGGGGGATAAATCCAAAGTTGATGTGTTGGATATCACAACGGAAGGGGTATCTTCTGTTCGGCTGGATAGCTTGCAGTGGAACACATTGCGAGGAAATCTATCAAACGACACGAAAATAGATTTGCCCGTGCATGCGCTACGGGGTTTGATCAAATAGCAAGATTTTCTAATTTTATTGTAGGTATCTGATAAAAAAGGTCAACATTCCCTCAGTTGGAATGTTGACCTTTTCTATTAACGATTATGGGGTGATGCTTGCTGCAGCTTGTTGGTCACTTTTGACACCGGGAGGCAGTTTGATGAGTTTGAAATTACGGAAGTGAATCTCTGATCCCTCAGATTCAAGGCAGAGGTAGCCTTTTTTTACGGTTGAATTTCGTAGGCCATTGACGAACTTTCCATTGACCGCTAATTTAATGGTGCCATCAATACATACGATGGTGTATTTGTTCCATTCGCCTTTGCCCTTAGCCCTGTTTTCAATGGACTTGCTGCGTGTGCCTCTGGGGTTGTCCGGAACTGTTGTGACACCCCCTACGCCAAAAAGCTCGCCGTGTACATAGGCGATCGGTGCCTGTTTTCCATCCATAAGGTTTTGATTTACCCAGTCTAATTCGAGCATTTGTACTTCGACGCCTCCGGGAAGTCTACCTGATGGGTCGGGCTTGGCGTCAGACCAGACGAAAATTCCTGAATTACCGCCCGCATACTGATGGTTCCATTCAACCTGAATCATAAAGTTTTCGTACTGCTTTGCGGAGCGTACAACACCTATTGGTTTTCCTTTACAAATAAGGAGATCTTTCTTGATAAGCCAAGTGTCCGGATCCGTATTGACATTGATCCAATGTATTGTTTTTGAATTTTTCTCATTTGATATCAAATCTTCCCATTGGATTTCCTGACCAAAATCGAATAAGGTTTTGGTTTGTGCTAGAAGGTTACTATTGTTAAGCAATAACATGCTGAAAATAGTATAAATGAGTTTTTTCATCAGGTTTTACTCCTTAACTAAATTTTGTTTTTCCTGGTATGGCAATTGGTGGACCATCAATGTTGAGTTCCCAACTATAGGAAGCTAATTCAGGACCAAGGTTTTCTTTTGAATTCATTACTTGGTCAAATGTCAAATTTTGTCCCGTATAACCCGTCATGCGTGCCCAGATAGCGAGAAGTGTACTATTGGTCATCCATTCTCCATCATTGATCGGTTTGTTATTTCTGATGGCAGCAAACAGTTCATCATGTTGTGTTTGGTACATATTGTTTTTTGCGCCGGTATAATTCCAGTCTGTTTTTCCTGATATGGTATGCTTTCCGCCTATGACGACTTCAGCGAGCCCCTCGGTTCCTAACATGCTCACTGAGTTTCTTGGAGTGGTTCCCGCCTGCTGTCGACAGAAGTGCGTTCCGATCGCTCCATTTGCATATTTAAATTCGATTGCAAAATGGTCATATATATTTCCATACTTCGAGTCTACACGGACTTGTCTGCCTCCTGTGCCCATTGCAGAAATAGGCATGACATCACCCATGGCCCAGGACATCATGTCCAGACTATGGACTGCCTGCTCGACGATAAAATCGCCTGAAAGCCAGTTGTAATAGAACCAGTTTCTCATTTGCTGCGTCATTTTATTCCATTCTGGGCGAGGTTCGATATAAGTTGCCTCGCCGCCATACCGAAATGTGCTGACTGATTTTACTTGGCCTATTGCTCCTTCTAATACCTTGGTAAACGTGGCTCGGTTAGGGAGGTCATAACGAAAGCAAAAACCAGAGACAAGCGATAAATTTAATTCCTTTGCTTTTTTTACCGATTCCAGGACGCTGTGTAATCCGGGGATATCGACAGCCATTGGTTTTTCACAGAAGATATGTTTTTTTGCCTGAACAGCAGCTTTTAAATGGAGCGGCCTAAATGCTGGAGGTGTGGTGAGCAACACGACATCTACATCGCTGTTGATAACTTTTTCAAATGCGTCGAATCCCAAAAATTTGCTTCCATTGTCGATTTTCACTTGTGTTGGACGGACCTCCATCAAAGCGGCATAAGATTCATCCATACGATCCTGAAAAATATCTGCCATTGCAGTAATTTGAGCGTTTGGGTCAGCCTGTAGTGCCTGGATCGCTGCGCCGGTTCCCCTGCCGCCGCAACCTATTAATCCTACTTTGATCACCTGTTCTTTCGACCGATCTGTAAAGGATAATAGGGAGGAAGTTGGTAGTGAACTTCCGAGCGCAATGATACTGGATTTTTTCAGGAAAGACCTTCTTGAATCGTTTCCTGGATAATTATCGGAATGAAGTGGCATATTCGTATTCTATGTTTATAAATGATTGTAATAAGGTTAAATAATTGTCACAAAACCGTTTGAATGAAGTCTATCAAGAGCCTGGCTTAATCAAGAAATACTGAAGTCGATTTTCGATGTTCTATTTGGCAATCTAGAAAATAAGTCTCAAATTCAAAATAATTTTTCTTGTTTCTTTTTTTTAGCATTTCAAGTAGGAGTTCTACGGATTTATCTGCCATGAGACGTGTAGGCTGAGTAATAGTTGTCAAAGATGGGTTCAGGCTATTCGCAAAGGGTGTGTTGCTGAATCCGATTAAATTCATATTTTCTGGAATCTTTATTTTTAACTTATTTAAAATATGTAAGATCTTTAAAGATAAGGTGTCAGTGGTCGATAAAAGTGCATCTGGGTGCGGAGAATTGCTTAATAGAGCACTTATTTTCCGTTCGAGTTCTTCATCGATATCATCTTTTGGGCTTGAATAAGATATTTCAACAATATTTTCTTCCTTATACGGGATTGAGTAATTAAAAAGAGCATCTTTGTAGCCTTTAATTCTGCTGGCATTTCCTCCAATATCCTTGCAAAGTAGTAGAATGATGTTTTTACGGCCGTTTTTTATCATATCCTCTGTCGCTTGATAAATCACTTTGTTGTTTTGTATTCCAATTTTAAAGGTATTAAGTTTATGGTTTATTCGATCAAAGATGATGATTGGACATATTTGATCCATAATATACATCAAAAGGGATAAACTAGAGTCATTTTTTACTGGTGAAATGATTATGCCGTCAATATTACTTTGTACACAGAGTTCTAGCGCTTCTTTTTCTTTTTTTTCATCATTGAACGTCTGCAACAAGATTAATTGATAATTTGTTTGAGACAGAATATGTGAGATTTCTTCATAGAAATCAAAGAAGAATGAACTAGAGATAAAGGGAACGATAATGGCGAGTGTGTTTGAACGCCCTGTTTTTAGGCTTTTGGCAGAAAAGTTTGGTATATAGTTGATTTTTTGTGTGTAAGCTCGAATCATTTTTTTTGTTTCCGCACTGATTTCATGACTATCGTTAAGCGCCTTGGAAATTGTTCCCGGTGAAAGGTTTAATTGTTTTCCGATCTCTTTTAAGGTGACTCTTTTCATGTTCTCTTTCCTCTCCATTTCTTATAACCATACATGTTTTATTCATTCACGACGGAATGAAGTAAATTTATTTTTACGAATGCTGCTTACCAGGTCTAATTGTATTTAGCTGATGAATTATTAAATTATAAAGATAAGATAAAAAAAAGGTTTTCAAATGGAGATTGCAAAATCCAATGGTAGTTCCGGCTAAAAGCTTTATTTTAGGTAGTTGATATAGCAGAAGAGAGTAGGGTAAAGCATAAACAAAAAAAGCTAATCTTGCGATTAGCTTTTATTTGTGATCCCGCTGGGATTCGAACCCAGGACCCATACATTAAAAGTGTATTGCTCTACCAGCTGAGCTACGGAATCCTTTCCGATTTTGAAAGTGATGCAAAGGTAGAATTTCTTTCAATATGCTCCAAATAATTGATTCTAAAATTTGCTAAATCAAGGTTAACTGTCTAATAAATAAAAAGATTATTTTTTGTTAACCACTCTTCTTTGCGCGAATTATCCGGTTGGCGCCATTGATATCCTTAATGAGCTCGACATGCTGAAAGCCTTTTTTTTCGATAAGATCCTTTGTTTCGGGCCCTAGATATTGATTAATTTCAAAATAGAGAGCTCCGTTCGGAACTAAATGTTTTAATGCAAATGACGAAATAACATCATAAAAGATCAAAGGTGCACTATCCTCAATGAATAATGCGATCTCGGGTTCATAAGTCAGCACATTTTGCTGCATGTGCTGTTTTTCATGTGGTGTGATATACGGAGGATTGGAAACGATAATATCGTATTGTTGGTCTGAAAAAATATATTCCCATTCCAAAATATCCGCATTGATGAAATGAACAAGTTGCCCTAGTCGCTGTGCATTTTTTTTCGCAGTATTGATAGCATCCTTAGAAATATCTACCGTAGTCACCTGTGCCTGATTAAGGTGTTTTGACAGAATAATAGGGATGCAGCCAGAACCAGTTCCAATATCAATCACCTTTAGATTAGGCGGGTTAGCATGTGTTTTTATAATTAAGTCAACAAGTTCCTCTGTCTCTGGTCTCGGTATCAGAACCGATTCGTTGACTTCGAAAAATTCCCCATAAAAATCTGCCTTATTTAAAATATACTGAATGGGTCTGTTTTTTTTTAGATCCCGAAGAATTTCTTGCAAGCGAACAGTATCTATTTCCGATACTATATTGCCTTTTTTTAATTGATATGTTATTCTTTTTATACCGAATAACTCTTCAACAACAAGTAGAAATATGGATTTTATTTCATTGCTGTCGTAGACTGCTTTTAATTCATGTTGAAATGATAATTCGAAATCTTGAAGTATTCTCATCCACCAAAGGTACGATTTTCATAGATTTGCGTTATGAATATGCACAGACAATATATGCAACGTTGTTTGGATCTCGCTCTGTTAGGCGCAGGATCTGTAAGCCCAAACCCCATGGTGGGTGCAGTTATCGTTCTTGATGACCAAATTATTGGCGAGGGATATACTTCTCCATACGGAGGTCCCCATGCTGAAGTTAATGCTATAAATTCGGTGTTGGATAGGTACGGTAAGGGGGCACAGGATTTATTGGCTGCAAGTACATTTTATGTAAGTCTTGAACCTTGCGCACATTATGGTAAAACACCTCCTTGTGCAAATTTGATCGCCGGTTTAAAACCGAAAAAAGTTTTTATAGCTTGCTTGGATCCTTATGCTAAAGTTAATGGTAAAGGCGTTGAAATACTAAGGGCCGCCGGTATTGAAGTTGAAATTGGACTCTTGGAAAAAGAAGCTATCTGGCTCAACCGTCGTTTTTTTACGCGAATTAGTCAACATCGCCCGTATGTTATTTTAAAATGGGCGCAATCTAAAGATGGATTTATAGGTCAAGAGGATAAGCAAGTGTGGATTAGTAATGCTGCTAGCCAGCAACTGACTCATCGTTGGCGAGCAGAGGAGGATGCCATTTTAGTAGGTACGAATACCGCGCGAATTGATAACCCTAATTTGACAGTACGACATTGGAAAGGTAAAAATCCAACCCGTGTGTTGATAGACCGAGATTTAGTCATCTCTCCGGAGGCAAAAATTTTTGATGAAACTGCTGAAACGATCGTTTTTAACGCAAAAATAACAGATTGGCAAGGGCATATTAAATATATTGAACTTGAAAATTATGGCCTGTATTTACCGCAAAGTATCCTTTATCAATTGTACCTGATGGATGTACAGTCCATTATCATTGAAGGGGGAGCAAAGACTTTACAAACATTTATTGATGCTGGTCTTTGGGATGAAGCACGCGTGTTTCAATCGGAGAAGGAATTGCATAGCGGTGTTTCCGCTCCAAAGTTGAATGGACGCATTTTGGAAAAACGGATGATTTCCAGTGATTTGCTGATGGTTTATGTGAAATAGTTCAGATAAAATTGTATATTTAGGAAATTATAAATCATAGCCGGTTAGCTTAATTTCTTAGTATACAATTATGGTGATGACAGAAAACTTAATGCAGTTTATCTGGAAACTACGGCTATTCAATACCAAAGGACTACAATCGAGCGATGGGGAGCCGTTGATCGTGATAAACGTTGGTCAGCATAACAGGGATGCAGGACCAGATTTTTTGATATCTCGTATAATACTCGGGGACAAAGAATGGTATGGGAATATCGAACTCCATCTTCGTTCGTCCGACTGGGATAGACATCGACATCAGGAAGATACTGCTTATAACAATGTCATACTACATATTGTCTGGATAAATGATAAGATCATACACAGGAGTGATGGAAGTGTTATTCCAACCCTAGTACTTTCAGCATTTGTAAATCAGCATTTACTCAATAAGTATTCAATGATGATGAACACGACAAACTGGATTCCTTGTCAGGCCCAGCTAAGTTCAATTGATTCATTAAAAAAAACAATGTGGTTGGATATATTATCTTATGAACGGTTGGAAATGAAAGTTCAGACCATCTTTAAATTGCTGGATGATAATGAAAACGATTGGGAAAAGGTATTCTGGATCTGGATGTGTAGGTGCATGGGATTGAAGGTGAACGCAGAGACATTTCATGAACTCGGAGAAAAACTACCACTATCTTTATTGCAGAAATATCGTTCAGAACCGTTGAAGGTTGAAGCTATTTTTTTTGGAATTGCTGGTTTCTTAACCTGTGACAAGCAGGATGATTATACGAAATTGTTGTATAATGAGTTTAATTACCAGCAACGTGTTCATGGAATTGCAGTGGTGAATGGTGAATGGAAAAAACTGAGATTGAGGCCATATAGTTTTCCTGAACTCCGCATTGCACAGTTGACAGCCCTATTTAAGGAGAAGTCCCTAAGTCTTTCAAAGATTTTGGATCTGGAAAATCTAGCAGATGCACATTCATTGTTTCGTCTTGATCAACTAAATGATTATTGGAAATCTCGTTTTTCAATAGGAGGAAAGGCTACTATTGAGCATTCTGGAAAAATTGGAAAAGATACCATTGATATTCTCATTGTTAATGTTGTGGTGCTATTTCTCTTTGCTTATGGAAAATATTATGGGATAGTGAAATATATAGACAAAGCCGTTCATTTTTTGGAAATGCTTCCTGTTGAGAAAAATGCAATCATTAAAAAGTTTGGTGAATTGGATTGGCATGCTCAAAACGCCTCTCAAAGCCAAGCAATATTACAATTGAAGAAAATGTATTGCGACAAGAGACAATGTCTGCATTGTCGGATTGGAGCCGAAATTTTGCGAGGTGATTAGTTTGCTAGTATTTCGGCAATTTCTTTATATCCTTTCTCCATAGCCAAGTCTGCCGGACTTAATCCGGCGAGGTTGAAAATTTTTGTGTCGGCGCCAAATTCAAGTAGGGCCACAATAAAGTCAATATTTCCATGTTGGGCAGCAAAATGCAATGCGGTTTCACCGGTTGCCTGAATAGCATTTACATCGGCATCGGCTTCAATGAGCATTTTGCCGATTTCTTCATTATTATTTGAGGCAGCGATATGTAGTGGGTAGCAGAGTTGTTCGTTTCTACTGGCAATATTGGGATTTACTTTTTTGGATAACAAAAGACGCACAATGTCCGCTTTGTTAAAATACGTTGCTAACAACAAAGGTGTAAAACCGTGTGAAGACCATTCGTTGACAACCGATGGAGCTTGCTGAATAATTGCCTCCACATATGAGGTTAATCCTGCTGCACATGCCTCATGGATGGTCATCGTTTTGCTGTGTTGAAGGAGTATTCGGATAATTTGAGGTTTGTTATAATAACATGCCAATAATAACGGAGAAATCCCATGACTGGTTGTCTCTTGTAATAATTCAGGGTTTCCAATCAATAGGAGGTCGATGTCGTGACTTTTGCCTTCTTCAATATATTGTTCTAAAACAGAAAGGTTCATTTTCAAACGTAATTGCGTAACACTCCCACTAAAATAGGTTTTATTAATGAAAATAACGGTTTGAATAGCGAATTTATTTGCTAAATCAGATTGACATAACATCCTGAAAAATGTCTTGGGGTATAATATTGGACAATATTTTGGATGTGAACCGGGCTGAAAAAGGCATTTTTGGAAAATTTATATACACAAATGTGTAGTAATTCATATAATATTTTTGAAAATTAAAAAGTAGATGTACTTTTGTTAAGCCCCTCCCAAGGGCATGTTTTTCATAGGTAGATGTAGGGTCGAGTGTTTCTCACTTCGACCCTTTTTTTATAGCTTTGTTTTATATTTAAAAGAAATGTCAAAGAGAAAAATTGTTGTTGCTATTACGGGGGCAAGCGGCTCTATATATGCCAAGTTGTTGTTAGAAAAATTGAATTCTCTAAAATCTCAGATTGCAGAAGTCGGCATCGTAATGTCAAATAATGCCAAGGATGTATGGCGGGCGGAATTGGGCGATGAGAGCTATCAAGATGCACCTTTTCAATTCTACGATAAAAATGACTTTTTCGCTCCTTTTGCATCGGGTTCGGCGCGCTTTGACACGATGATTGTATGTCCTTGTTCTATGGGGACCTTATCAAGAATAGCCTATGGAACGTCTTCAGATCTTACTACCCGTGCAGCGGATGTTATGTTAAAGGAAAGACGAAAACTTATTTTAGTTACACGTGAGACACCATTAAGTATTATTCACATTCAGAATATGAAACTCGTTACCGAGGCAGGTGGAATCATTTGTCCTGCTTCTCCATCTTTCTATAGCTTGCCAAAAACTTTGGAGGAGTTGGCTGAGACTGTGGTTGATCGGATTTTGAGCTTAGCTGGATTTGATTTTAAACATTATCAATGGGGAGAAAATTCCTAATGAATGTTCACTAAAATCAATTTTTAGTGTTCTATAATAAAATTGTATTTTGTAACTTTGTTTCTCGAAATGAAGCAATCAAAAGCATCACGCGAAAAATCTGTTTATAGCTATACAATATATAGTGATAAATTCGTTTTTTGTTTGTTGCTAGAGAACACGCTACATGCTTCAATAGACGATTTGTATCCTATTAATTTCAATCACATTCATATATGAAAAGCTTATTGATTACTTCTGTTAAAGTAATTTTACCGGGTAACGAATATCATCAGCAGACTGTTGATGTATTTATCGAAAAAGGGAAGATTATACAGATTGGCAAAACCATCAAAGTAGCTGATAAAAACGTAGAGACCATCGATGGAACAGGTAAGATTTTATCGCCTGGATTTTTCGATTTACATGCCAATTTTGGGGAACCGGGTTTAGAGACCAAAGAAGATATCCGGACGGGAACGGCTGCTGCCGCTGCTGGTGGTTTCACGGCCGTGGCCGTAATGCCCAATACCGAACCTGCTATTCAAAGCCGGTCCGAAGTGGCACTCGTGGTCAATGCCGCAAAGGGAAATATTGTCGATATACATCCCATTGGCGCAATCAGTAAGAAGCGGGAAGGTAAGGAAATGGCTGAACTCTATGATATGAAACAGAATGGTGCTGTTGCTTTCAGTGATGGAAATAGGAGCGTGCAACAAGCTGGACTAATGAGTAGAGCTTTGTTGTATGCAAAAGGATTTGAAGGACTGATTTTTTCGCATGCCGAAGATGAATCCATGGCGGGTGGCAATAAAATGAATGAGGGTACGATGAGCACTTATTTAGGAATGAAAGGAATTCCTAATCTTGCAGAATCTTTGATGGTTTCCCGTGATCTATATCTCGCGGAATATACGGAAGCCCCGATCCATTTTGCGTCAATCAGTACGCCTGAAGCCGTAGATCTAATTAAAAAAGCGAAAGCTAAAGGCCTTCGGGTTACTTGTGACGTGGCAGCACATCAATTGGTATTTACAGATGAGGATATCATAGGTTTTGACAGTAACTATAAAGTGAGCCCGCCATTAAGAACCAAAGCCGATGCAAAAGCGCTGATAAAAGGCGTTAAGGATGGTGTAATAGATGCTGTGGTATCACAGCACACGCCACAGGAAATAGAATTTAAAAATGTGGAATTTCATATTGCAAAAAATGGTATTATAGGGTTACAAACAGTATTACCTTTACTAATTCGTGCTGGATTAAACGAAGAGCAAATTGTACACAGCCTAGCTGTTAGGCCAAGACAAATTCTTGGGATGGCTATCCCGCAAATTAAAGCAGGGGCTATGGCGAACCTTGTGTTGTTTGACCCTGCGAAATCCTGGACTTTCAATGAAAAGACAAACAAATCCAAATCAAAAAATTCCCCGTTATTCGGACAGACATTAAAGGGGGCTGTCGAATTGGTCATCAATAATAATCAAATCATTAAAAACGATTAAACCATGGAAGCAAACATAAAAGCTGCTGTTGAAGCAGGTATTTTAAATTATGGAAAAGTTGACGGGATTGAAACGGCCCCAGAATTTCTGACGAAAATCATTCAAGTATTCAATACTGAAGCTACCTATCTGGAGAAATTGGAACTTCTGGATCAGTCTTTTGACGATTATCCGTTGTTTGATGAACTTCGTGAAGTCTATGTTGACTTACTATTGATGAATTTCTTTTCTAACGACGTGCTCAAGCTTGAGGATGACTACCTAGATTCGGAAGAATGGGAAGCTATTGAAGATGAGACAATAGATCGTGGAACTGAATTATTGAATATTTTTCTATATTTAGGTGAATGTAAAGATGACGAGATAGAGCCGGAATTAGATGATTTTCTAAAAGAGTTTTTATTAGTCGATGAAGATGAATTTCAAGATGAACATGAAATCTACGAAGATATTATCGCTAATCAGATTTTAGTTGATAGCCCTTATGCTGAAATAGCCAAAGTGGCTAAAGGAGTCAACCCTAGAAGCGAAGTATATGAGCTTTTTTATCCAGTAATGAGTTTCTTCGGTGAATTGCAACCAAGCGATCAACAATTTGAGGACTACGTTGCGGCATCAAACAATAAAGCTTTTGATTTGGCGCTTTATAAAGTACTTAGCACTTATTATAATAATTAATTATGACGGATTCAATTAACCCCAGTAGTGCCGGATTCGATGCGGTATTTAATAAGAAAAAGAGTATTATCTATGGCATCGTTTTAGGTGTGATCTCTTTCATTCTCGGTTTGATCGTTTTATTCGTCGTTAAAGACCTGAATTCCTTCTGGGGAGTTATGTCTATGTCATTTGTTGTTAATACCGGTATATTTGTTATTATATCCGCGTTGTTTTCTTTTTCTCTTAGAAAGGCAAATGGAGGTTACTGGAGTTTTTCCATTGCACTTAAATCCATTTTTATGATGTTGGCTATTTCGACGATTATTTCAACGATCGGAACACAGGTTTATGTTAATTTTGTCAATCCTTCCTTGCAGGAGCAGGTGGTGAAACATACAATTAATGTGACCATTGAGTACATGGAAAAAAATAATGTGCCGGACGAAGTCATTGATTCGAAAATTGCCGAATTGGAAAAACAGGTTGACGCGATCGGAAAAATAACCTTGGGTCAGATCTTTAAGGGCTTGGCCATTACGTTGTTATTTCAATTCGTGTTTGCTTTGCTATTGTCTGCGCTCTCAAAAAGAGAAAAATTGACATTTAATCAAAGTACGACCTAGTTTTTTATAAAATAAAATATAGCGCACAAGGTATTGCTGAGAAAAGTAATACCTTTGTTTGTATTAATATAGTACACTTTTAGCATGATTAACATTCACATGGATATTTCTGTTGTTGTTCCATTATTTAATGAAGAAGAATCTTTACCCGAATTGACAGCCTGGATTGACCGTGTCATGGCAGCCAATCACTTTTCCTACGAAATTATTTTGGTAGATGATGGGAGTAAGGATAATTCCTGGAAAATCATTGAAGAATTGAAAGCGCAAAATGGCAATATTTCAGCCATTAAATTCAGACGTAACTATGGTAAATCTGCTGCTTTAAATGTCGGATTTGCAGCAGCTCAAGGAGATGTGGTCATTACTATGGATGCGGATTTGCAGGATAGCCCAGACGAGATTCCAGAGTTATACGACCGAATTATGAATAAAGGCGCTGATCTGGTCTCGGGCTGGAAACAAAAGCGTTATGATCCATTGACAAAGACGATTCCAACTAAATTATTTAATGGTGTAACGCGATCAATGTCGGGTATTCATAATCTGCATGATTTTAATTGCGGTCTCAAAGCATACAAAAAAGAAGTAATTAAAAATATAGAAGTATACGGTGAAATGCATCGTTATATTCCTGTTATCGCAAAATGGGCTGGATTTACGAATATTCAAGAACAAATTGTTCAACATTATCCACGTAAATACGGTACGACGAAATTTGGCCCTGGGCGCTTTGTTAAAGGATTTTTGGATCTCTTGTCTATATTTTTTGTTGGAAAATTCGCTAAACGTCCAATGCATTTTTTCGGTGTAATGGGGGTTGTAAGCTTCCTAGCAGGTTTATTTATCTCAATTTATATGATTTGCCACAAACTAATGAGTATAGCTAGCGGTACGCCATTTAGGGATATAACTGATCAGCCACTATTTTTCTTTGCACTGACTGCAATTATTTTGGGGACTCAATTGTTTTTGACAGGTTTTTTGGCTGAGCTGGTTTCAAGAAGTAGTTCGGATCGGAATGATTATCAAATTGAAAAAGTTATTTAATTCACCATGCGTATCGTGATCCTAGGGTCTGCATACCCTTTAAGAGGAGGAGGGATTGCTTCTTTCAACGAACGATTAGCATCCCACTTTCAAACGTTGGGGCATGAGGTGGATATTTATTCTTTTTCTTTACAGTATCCCAATTTTTTGTTTCCTGGCAAATCCCAATACTCGGATGAATCTCCCCCGGTAGGTCTGAATATCAAGACTAAAGTTAATTCAATCAACCCCTTGAATTGGTTTAGCATCGGAAGGGAACTCAGAAAAGCAAAATACGATCTACTCATCGTTCGTTTTTGGATGCCTTTTTTTGGTCCTTGCCTAGGTACTATTCAACGCCAAGTACGAAAAAATAAACACACAAAAATTGTCTGCATAGCAGATAACATCATTCCGCACGAACAGCGGTTCGGCGACAAATTGCTAATCCGTTATTTTTTAAAATCTGTGGATGCCTGTGTCACTATGAGCAAAAGCGTATTGGCTGATTTAAAGATGTTGAGCCCACGTATGCCTGCTGTCTACACACCTCATCCTCTTTACGATAATTATGGACTCCATTTGAGTAAGGTTGAGTCGCGTAAGTTGCTCAATATCGATCGGCAAGATCGCGTTATTTTGTTTTTTGGGTTTATTCGACAATATAAGGGGTTGGATATGCTATTGGAAGCTTTAGCGGACATACAGGTTCAGAAATTAAATATCAAATTGCTATTAGCCGGAGAGTTTTACGGAGACCCAGCACCATATCTGGCGCTTATCAAAAAATACCATTTGGAAGATAGGATCTATATGCGTACTGATTTTATTCCCAATCATGAGGTTGGCTGGTATTTTTCAGCTGCTGACTGTGTTGTGTTGCCATACCGAACCGCCACACAAAGTGGCATTACACAAGTTGCTTATCACTTCGATTTACCGATGATTGTAAGTAATGTCGGTGGCTTACCCGAACTGGTACAGGACGGCAGCGTAGGTTATGTGGTAGAACCAAATGTGCAGAGTATAGTCAATGGTATAGTTTCCTTCTATCATCATGATAAGGAAGCACAATTCAGAACAAATATTATAGACGAAAAGAAAAAATTCAGTTGGGATACCTTTGGAAATGAGATTCTTAAGTTGGTTGATTGATACCTGGAAATAACAAAAATATCCCGTGCTATAGCGGTTTTTGAAATTGTATTTTAAACACCTGAAAAATGTGTGTAAGTGAATTTATTTGTATATAAAGGCAAATTTATCTAAGTTTGGAATACTGAGAAAAAAACTAAAAAGAAGGAGAGATTTTGTTGCCGTTTACACAGAGTAGTTTAACAAAGATAGAGGAGTTTTTTAAAGAGCAGGGCTTTAAAGTAAGGTATGAAAAAGGTTCATTCCGCACCGGGGCCTGCATGTTGCAGGCGACAAAGGTTGTTGTCGTGAATAAGTTTTCCAATCTGGAGATAAAAATTCAGTCCTTATGGAATATTTTATTGGAGGTGGAAATTGATTCGGAGGTTATTTCTGAAAAGCTTTTTCCGATTTATGAAGAGGTATTGAAATCAAAGACAATAGTTTGAGAATAACATTTTTAGGAACCGGAACATCACAAGGGGTGCCCGTTATTGCGTGCCAATGTCAAGTCTGTCAATCTCAAGACAAACATGATAAGCGACTACGTTCTTCTATTCTTATTGAATATAATGATCATACGCTTGTGGTCGATACCGGTCCTGATTTTCGCTATCAGATGTTGCGCGAAAGAGTAATGCATCTGGATGCCGTTTTGATGACACACGCGCACAAAGATCATATAGCTGGGCTGGATGATGTACGGGCGTTTAACTATCAGCAGCATTCTTCCATCGCTATTTATGGGACGGAAGCGCTTCATGAAGCCCTAAAACGTGAGTTTTACTACGCCTTTACTGAAATTAAATATCCCGGAGCCCCGCGATTGGACTTAGAAGAAATAAAAGCGGGGGAGCCACTATTTCTATTTGGAAAAGAGATTATGCCTATCGAAGTATTGCATTATAAAATGCCTGTGCTTGGATTTAGGATAGATGATTTTGCCTACATTACCGATGCGAAATTTATCTCCGAAGAATCTAGGAAGCTACTAAAAGGTGTAAAAATTCTAGTCGTCAATGCACTGCAAAAGGAATCTCATATTTCCCATTTAACCCTGCGGGAGGCGATAGCATTTGCAGAGGATATGAACGCTGATAAGACCTATTTTACACATATTGGGCATCGGATGGGTTTACATGCCGAGGTGTCGGAAGAACTTCCTGCCAACATGTATTTAGCTTATGATGGTTTACAAATAAATCTAGACGAATCCATTTAATATAAAACCATACATCATTTCTTGTTGTTATACCTATATAAAACAGAATAGGGTATTAAATTATAAAGAAATGGGAAACTTATTGTACATCATCGCCGTTATTTTAGTGATCATCTGGGCGATCAGCTTTTTTGGAGGTTATGCAAGTGGAAATATCATCCATATCCTTTTGGTGATTGCAATTATTGTTGTGCTATTGCGTGTAATCCGCGGTAATGCCTAAACAATTCATTTTTTAATCAGATTCAAATAAAACTGGGCAATTTGTAGGTCTTGTGGATAGGTGATTTTAATATTTTTAGCATCTCCTTCAACAATGTAGATACGATTGCCCATTTTTTCGACCACAGAGGCGTCATCTGTGAATAAAGGATCTTCTTTTTGACGGTACGCTTGTAACAGTAAGTCTGCGTGAAATACTTGGGGAGTCTGCACTAGCCAGATATGATTTCGATCGGTAGCACTATTTGAGGTGCTATTGCCGACCCGTACCGATTCGATGCTTTTTTGGGCCAATACGATTGCTTTATGGGTGTAGGCGCCTTGAAACGCCCTAGCAATTAAAGAGTCGGAAACAATAGGGCGAGCCCCATCATGAACAGCGATATAATCACTTGTTCTTAATTCAAAATTTTCCTGAATATATGCGAGGCCATTCTTTACACTCTCAAAGCGAGTAGAGCCCCCAAAAGCCAAATGAACCGCCGTGTTGTACTGCCTTTTTAAGCACAAATCCATCCAAAATTGCTCCATTTCTTTACTGATGATAAGGATAACCTCCGAAATAACTGATGATTGTTGAAAACAATCAATGGTATGCATAATCACAGGTACACCATTTATATCAAGAAATTGTTTTGGTAGGTCGCTGTTCATACGGCTCCCCGTTCCAGCGGCAACGATAATGACAAAATTCATAGACAGAGATTGCGTGTATTTATTTAAAAAACGTGGATAGTTTGCATGCTACCCACGTTTCAAGATATTTTTAATCTACGTTGTTTAGATAATCAACATCGCATCGCCATAACTGTAGAATCTATATTTTTCTTTTACAGCAACCTCATAGGCATTCATCACATTCTCATATCCCGCGAACGCTGCAATCATGACCAATAAAGTAGATTCCGGTGTATGGAAATTAGTAATCATTGAATTTGCAATACTGAAATCATAAGGAGGATAGATGAATTTACTAGTCCAATCTGATGCAGCCTTTAAATGATGATCTGCAGATACAGATGATTCAATTGCACGCATGGAAGTGGTACCGACAGCACATACACGACGTTTGTTATCGATTGCTCTGTTCACTACTTTTGCAGCTTCATCTGTGATGATAAATTGCTCTGAGTCCATTTTATGTTTCGTCAAATCTTCCACTTCGACAGTACGGAAGGTACCAAGTCCAACATGTAAAGTAACTTCAGCGAAATCTACACCTTTAAGTTCCAAACGCTTCATTAATTCACGGGAAAAGTGAAGACCAGCCGTAGGTGCTGCAACAGCGCCTTCATTTTTGGCATAAATAGTTTGGTAACGGAATTTGTCCTCTGGAGTTGCTTTACGTTTAATATATTTAGGTAGTGGTGTCTCCCCTAAAATTTCGATGTTGCGACGGAATTCTTCGTCAGTACCATCGAAAAGAAATCTGATCGTACGTCCACGTGAAGTTGTATTATCAACAACCTCAGCGACTAATAAGTCATCCTCACCAAAATATAATTTGTTGCCGACACGGATCTTGCGTGCAGGATCAACCAATACATCCCATAGACGAAGCTCATTGTTTAATTCACGTAACAAGAAAACTTCAATCGTAGCTCCAGTTTTTTCTTTATTACCGTATAGGCGTGCTGGAAAAACTTTTGTATTGTTTAATATCATGACGTCTTTGTCGTCAAAATAGTCCAATACATCTTTGAAAATTTTGTGTTCAATTTTACCAGTATCCTTATGTAGGACCATCAAACGTGATTCGTCACGATTTTCAGAAGGTTCAGAAGCAAGCAATGATTCTGGTAAGTTGAATTTAAATTGAGATAACTTCATCTTTAATGATATATATTTTAATGTCTGCCTTTCAGTGCATTACAGTGCACTAAATACTAGGGTGCAAAAAGCATACAAAGTTATAACTTTTTTGGGTATGAAAAGGCCTTATTTCTAATTTATGGATATATTTTTATTGATTTTGACATTAAATCAAAACTATATTGTATTTTAGAATGCAATTATGTTATTCCTTCGATTGATATTGGAAAGTTGTCAGTTTGCGTTTTCAGCATTAAAGGACAATCGTACACGTACCCTGCTTTCCTTGCTGGGCGTGACTATTGGTATTTTTACCATTATAGGAGTGTTTTCGGCGGTAGATACCCTACGAAATAATATTGAGGAATCTGTCAAGAAGATCGGTAGTAAGACACTTTATATCGAAAAATGGCCCTGGGATGGCGGTCCCAATTACCCTTGGTGGAAATATTTGAATAGGCCTGAACCTACCTATAATAATTACCAGGATTTAAGGAGTCGTATGACCACGGCCGAGTATATGGCGTATATGATCAACATCGGCAATACGACGATTAAGTATAAGAACAATTCGGCCCAAGGTTCGTCCGTAAATGCAGCTACCTATGAAAATCTATATATTCAAAACTTAAATATTGTTGACGGTCGATATTTTGCGGAAAGTGAATCCAGAAGTGGGGCTCTTGTGACGGTATTAGGGGCCAACATCGCAGAAGGGCTTTTTCCAAATGAGGAACCTGTTGGGAAGTATATCAGCATGTTGGGTAGAAAGATACAGGTTATTGGCGTGTTAAAAAAAGAAGGTAATGGTGTCTTAATCAATACGTCGCCTGATGATACGGCTTTTATTCCTTTTGAATTGGCTCGTAACCTTGTGAATTATGATAATTTCTCGCCGAGTATAGCCATGGTGATCAAGTCGAATTATACCTTGGGGGAGGCAGAAAGTGAAGCAAAAACATTGATGCGTTCGATCCGTCGCATTTCCCCACAGCGTGAAGAAAACTTTTCTATTAACCAGACAACGATGATCACAGGTGCATTGGATCAGCTTTTTGGCATCATCAATCTTGCTGGCTTTTCCATTGGTATTTTTTCAATTTTAGTTGGCGGATTCGGGATTGCTAACATCATGTTTGTGAGTGTCAAAGAACGTACACATATCATTGGAATCCAAAAAGCACTGGGAGCTAAAAACTTCTTTATTTTATCGCAATTTCTTATAGAGTCTATCGTGCTTTGTTTACTAGGGGGTGGGATTGGTCTTGTCGTTGTCTATTTTCTGGCTTTTATCGTTCAATTGGCTACCGGTGTGGCCATTGTCGTCAGCTTAAAGATGGTCATCCTTACGGTTTCTCTTTCGACCTTTATTGGCCTAATATCAGGGATCGTTCCGGCTTTAATGGCTTCCCGGTTGGATCCAGTCGAAGCAATTCGAAGTAAATAAACTCGTCATGGAAAAAAAAGCTCAAATTTCGATATTGAATGGATTTTGGCTTTTGATTTTTGCTTACAGCTGTACGTTGATGGTAGAAATCACCTGGCGATACCACAGTTTTGCTTTGGATGCTAATTTTCTAATGATCAAACAAACAGAAGTTGAGGAGCTTTGGTGGTACAAGTATGTTTTTTATACCCATGTATGCACCGCTGTTCTTGCCTTACCAGCTGGTTTTACCCAATTTAATTCAGGTTTACTGACAAAGTATCCGCGATTGCACCGGACAATTGGTTATGTGTATGTGCTCAGTATTTTGGGCTTCGCAGCACCTTCCGGTGCCTTAATTGGTTTTGTTGCCAATGGTGGTTTATTTGCCATCATCTCCTTTGAGCTGCTTGCCCTGGGCTGGTTCTATTTTACATGGCAAGCAGTGCGTCTAGCAATTCAGAAAAAAATTAATCTCCACCATGATTTTATGCTGCGCAGTTTTGCACTGACCTGTTCAGCGATTACATTGCGCTTTTGGAAGGTAATTCTGGTTTATCTCGTCCATCCCAATCCGATGGATCTTTATCAGATTATCGCCTGGTTGGGCTGGGTTCCTAATTTATTACTTGTAGAGTTTATTATTTATCGAAAAAATCATAAATTACGAAACAATTACGATCTATCCGACTTATAAATGGCATGAATTCATTTATTTAATAAAACAAATTATAACAAAATGAAAAGGAATATTTATTTATTGTTGGCGCTTTCCGCCCTGATCGGTTGTAAGGATCGAACAAATAAGAATGCCGTTGAGCCCAAAGCAAAAGATTCCGTTGTTCTCGAGCGTGAAGCGCACCAGGAGCTTTATGGCAACTGGGTGGGAAATTTTGTAATTGATGAAAATTTACTTGAGGAAGGTGAGGAGCTGCCAAATACAGATTATAATCCAAAAATAAATCTGACCATCAAAAAAATAACAGATAAAGGGAGTGTTTTCGGACAAAATGTAGTCAAAGGAAATTTGCGTTCGTTGACGGGAAAACTTGAAGGCGATGCGCATGTAATACAGTTGCTATTAGATGAGCCAGGGGATAAAAAATCAGACGGGCGTTTTGAAATAAAACTGAGGAATGATACGCTGATCGGGAGCTGGGTAGCCTACGACCAGAGTGTGAAAATTAAAAGAAGGCATTTCAAATTATTAAAGAAACAGTTTGCCTATAATCCCAATCTGATGCTTAATAATCAAGATGAAGAATATGGAACTTTGGTCGATTGGATCAATGCGAAAAAGAAGGAAGCGACAGATCAAGACGGTGATTCGACTTATACCTATGTGATGGAATATTATCGATCTGCTTCCCCAGCCGTATTCAGTATAAATGCTTCCAAACAAAAGTTGGTAGAAAAAGATTTGAAAAACCTGAAGAAATTAGATCTGGAGATTATCCGAAATACGATTTTCGCACGGCATGGCTATGCCTTTACTAAACCCGCTATCCGTCAGTTCTTCGATCCAGTAGATTGGTATGTGCCGGTTTCGAAAGATGTAAGTTCGGATCTGAGTCCGTTGGAAAAAGACAATATTGCTCTTCTCACGAGATTCGAGAAGTATGCGACAGATAATTATGACACATTCGGAAGGTAATTTCCCTTTGGATTTTATGCCTGATTCAGAAGCATAAAAAAAGCGGTCGTACAATGTGCGGCCGCTTTTTTTTATTTTTTCAGTTCCACTAGATTATACGGGTTCGTTGCGGATGGAAATGGCATTTTTATGCGCTTGTAGTCCTTCGAGCTCGGCAAGTATTTCGACCGTAGATCCGATTTGTTGAAGTCCGGTCTCATTGATGTGCTGAAATGTTATTTTCTTTACAAAAGAATCCACGGAAACACCGGAATAGGACCTGGCATAGCCAGAGGTTGGTAAGGTATGATTTGTTCCGGATGCATAATCACCCGCACTTTCTGGTGTGAGGTGGCCTAAGAATACCGAACCAGCATTGCTGATATAGCGTGTCAAGGATGCCCATTGATCCGTTTCTAAAATAAGGTGCTCAGGAGCGTATTCATTCGAAAACTGTATAGCTTCCTGAAGGTTGCCTACCGTGACTGCATAAGAGTTTTCGATTGCTTTTGAAGCAAGTTCCTTGCGTGGTAGTACAGCTAATTGTTTGTCAAGTTGCATATTAACAGCATCTACAATTGCGGTCGAAGTAGCAACTAACACAGCCTGACTGTCTACACCGTGTTCTGCCTGCGCGAGAAGGTCAGCAGCCACAAACGCGGGGTTTGCAGATTCATCGGCAATAACAAGCACTTCAGATGGGCCGGCAGGCATGTCGATACTAACATTTGTTAATCCTTGTATGATCGATTTTGCTTTCGTGACAAATTGGTTTCCCGGCCCAAATATTTTGTCAACTTTGGGAATAGATTGGGTGCCGAATGCCATGGCTGCAACGGCCTGCGCGCCGCCGACAAGATAAATACGCTTAATGTTTAGCAATTTTAGACAATAAGCGACAAACCCATTAATTTTTCCATTGGATTGTGGCGGAGAACAAACTACGATCTCTTTACATCCTGCGATTCGAGCCGGAATTCCCAACATTAATAGGGTGCTCGGTAAAACGGCAGAACCTCCAGGTATATAGAGTCCTACCTTTTCTATCGGTCGTATTTCCCGCCAGCATTTCACACCGGGCATTGTCTCGACCGTACGTTCCCTTTTAAGTTGCGTGCTGTGGAATCTGTGGATATTTTGGAAGGCAATTTCTAAAGCGCGCTGTTGGTCACGGTGTATAGTAGCCGATAAATCGTCGATATCATCCTCATCTAAAAAGAGCTTTTCAAGTTGCACTTTATCAAACTTTGCAGCATATTCGCGTAAGACAGTGTCACCTTGTATGCGTACCTGCTGAATAATATCTTGGACCACATCCTGGATTGCATTGTTCGGGTCTGTATTCCGGTCAATTAATTGGAGTAGTTCTTCTTTTTCTAGCGATTGGTAATCATATTTTTTTAACATGGTCGTAAGAATCGATGAGGGTTAAAGAATGATTTTTTCGATTGGCATCACAACGATACCCTGTGCACCTTCTGTTTTTAATTTGTTGATTTTATCCCAAAAATCGTCCTCAGTAATGACCGTGTGTACCGCCACCCAGCCTTCCTCAGCTAGTGGGACCACCGTGGGACTTTTTACACCATGTAATAACGAAGTGATTGCCGGAAGATTTTTCTTCTCTACATTCAATACGACGTATTTGGTTTCTTTAGCCAATAGAACAGATTCGATACGCTGTACTAATTCTGCAAGGATTTCATTTCCTTCAAGGCCTTTTCGTCCAACTAATATCGCTTCAGAATTTTTGACATCCGCAAAAGGTTTGAGACCATTGCTTTTCAATGTTCCACCTGTAGAAACAATATCACATATTGCGTCACTAAGTCCAAGACCAGGTGAAATTTCTACAGATCCAGATATTAATCGTATATCTGCATTGATTTTATAATCATCAAGAAAATTTTTAAGAATATTAGGGTAAGAGGTTGCGATTGCTTTGCCGTTGAGGTCTTTGATGTCTTGAATAAGACTATCTTTCGGTATCGCTAGTTTTAATGTGCATTTTCCGAAGCCAAGCCGTTTAATATATTCTACTTTTGATTCTGTTTCGTCAATGATATTTTCGCCGACAATGCCTAGATCGGCGATACCCTGCTCAACATAGCCTGGGATATCATCATCTCTAAGAAATAGTATTTCCAAGGGGAAATTGCCTACAGTAGTAATTAAGGAGCTTTTGTAGTTTTCGAAATCTAAACCACAGTTTTTCAGTAATTGAACAGATTTTTCGTTTAACCTACCCGATTTTTGGATAGCAATTTTAAGATTTTTCAACGCTTTATAAATGTTAGCAGTAAATTATTAATAATAAGAAATCAAACAAGAGGGAAGGTATTCTACGTAAGAACACATTAAATCAACATATCGCCACACTGGCGATGATGCAAATAAAAATGATGTACGTAGGTATAGACCATGTTTGTATTAATAACTGGAGACAAATGTATAGTAAATTAATGGGAAATACAAAATATCATTTTAAAAAGTTTAAAAATTCGATCTTTGGCGGTTTCAGATTCTAAAATTTCCCGCTGTTTGTTATAAAGTTTGAAATATAGACTAACAACTCTTAGAAATTTCCTTATTTTTAACGGATAAAGTCATTTAAAGTTGACATTGCTCATCAACAAAAAGTTGTTGAATAAGACACGAAGCAGTTTAGAGACAACCTCAGTGGTCATATTGCTGAAAATAATGTAATTGGCTAAAAAAGAACTGAAATATAATATGGAAAAATAATTTATGCTAGATGAAAAGAATAGCTTTTATTTTAATAAGCTGGATAAACTATCTGTCTGGTGCTTCAGTAGCTCAGGAGAAGCCAGCTTCTACGTTGGATATCCGTATTTTGGAATCTATTGCAGAAACAAGAAGTGAACCTCAGACACAAACTTTTAAGGTGCTTTCTGATATCAATAACTATGTACAGGTAGCAGTACCCGTAGGCCTATTAGTTGCAGGAGCTTTTAATAATGACAAAGCAATGCGTCAAAATGCACTTTACGTAGCGAGTAGTACCGCTGTAACGGCATTAGTCAATGTGGGAATAAAACATTTGATCAAACGGAGCCGGCCATTTAAAAAATATCCAAACTTTATATCCGTTCGCACAGCCAGCGGCTATTCTTTCCCTTCCGGGCACACCTCATCAGCATTTGCGACAGCTTCCGCATTATCCCGTGCCTATTCAAAATGGTATGTTGTTGCTCCTTCATTACTCTGGGCTTCTAGTGTTGGCTATTCCAGAATGTATTTGGGTGTGCATTATCCTACAGATGTACTGGCTGGTGCGGTGTTGGGAGCAGGCTCTGCTTTTGCATTGGATGGATTAAGAAAATAAAATAGAAATTTGTTTAAACGAATAATTGATGCAAGTTATTAGAATATTGGTGGTGGGCTGTGGTAATATGGGTGCTTCTCATGCCAAGGCTTATCATGATCTAGAAGGATTTGAGATCGTTGGTCTGGTTGCTAGAGGTGATAGCAAAAGTAAACTTAATGTGGAATTAGGTTCCGAATATCCACTTTTTGAGTCTTATGAGTTCGCGTTGGAACAAACAAAACCTGATGCTGTCTGTATTGCGACCTATCCGGATACCCATAAGGACTACGCGATTAAGGCCTTCGAATCAGGCGCTCATGTTTTCATTGAGAAGCCCTTGGCGGAGGATGTAACCTCAGCCGAAGAAGTCGTGAATGCTGCCATAAAATATGGTAAAAAACTGGTGGTGGGATATATTCTGCGTTACCACCCTTCGTGGATTAAGTTTATAGAGATCACAAAGACCATGGGAAAACCTTTGGTTATGCGCATGAACCTCAATCAACAAAGCCATGGATACATGTGGAACGTTCATCGTAATCTAATGGCAAGTCTGAGTCCAATCGTTGATTGTGGAGTGCATTATATTGATGTGATGTGCCAAATGGTGGGAGCTAAGCCGGTGCGAGTTTCGGCAATTGGTGCCCGGCTCACAGATGATATCCCGGATTGGAACTATAATTATGGACAGCTTCAGTTGCATTTTGAGGATGGCTCTATTGGTTGGTATGAAGCAGGGTGGGGACCTATGGTGAGCCAAAATGCCTTTTTTGTGAAGGACGTTTTCGGTCCGCGGGGTTCGGTATCCATTGTTGCTGACAAAGCAAGTGATGAAGGGAAATCGGATTCGGTTGCGGCGCATACGCAAACAGAAAGTTTACGGGTACATTATGCTGATTTAGATGAGCGTAATGAATTTATTAAAGAAGATGAATGGATAAACTTGTCTGATGAACCCGATCATCAGGAATTGTGTAACAGGGAGCAGTGTTTCTTTCAGCAGGCAATCTTAGCGGATCTTGACCTGTCTTCTTCCATGGAAGATGCCATCAATAGTTTACGCATAGCGCTCGCTTGTGATGAAGCTGTAAAAACAAAGCAAACTGTGATTTTGTGATTCTTACTTGCGCTAGAATGTGTAAGTATATCTACTTCTTTTGCAAAAAATAGCGGAATAAAAAACAAATAAATAAAAAATATAAAGGAAGGATAGGCTTTTTGGTCTATCTTTTGTTATTTAGCTACATATTTATCATTCTTATGCAGAATTTATTCAAAGTAGCGTTGTTGTTCGGTTTGTCTATCCCTGTAGTACATGGGCAGGATAAGCAATGGCAGATGGAGTTGGTGTTTAAAGGGGAGATTTCTCCTGAAAAATTTGAAAATGAGATTCCTGAATTTGCGAAAGAGTTTTATGAGCCTTTTCTAAAGGGAAAGATGGCTTATAAGAATGTTGAGATCTTAGCCGATGCCGATTATTCTTCTGCAGTGATTAATCAAAAGGAACATGCTATTTTGAATAGAAAATTGGCAAAAACATACTCTTTTTCAGCAGGAGACGATATTGTCACGGCGGAATCTTATCACCCGTCCTATAAAATTGTGAGCAATAAATTGAAAGAATCCGAGGGTCCCTATGTGTGGATGCAAGACCTAGGTGAGATTGAAAATGTAGCTGGAGTGACCTGTAAAAAAGCAAAATTATTTATCAAAAATCAAGCGGATTCGGCGGAAGCAATCGTTTGGTATTCCGAAGTGGTACCAACTTATTATATGACTGCTTTTTCATTTGTCAATGATCTTCCGGGGGCTGTGCTAAAATTGTCTTTGGGTGCAAATGCTGATTTAGGTTTCGAGACAACTAAAGTGTCTAACGTGTCGGGCGTAAAAGATTTCCGATTGCCTCAGGATATTAAAGTTGTTGATATTTCAGGTGATGGTCCTTCGGAGGGTGGCGACGATGTGAGTTTATTTGAGGATACTTTTCCTTTGGATAGATCGCTTAAGTGGGTCATGGTGAAAGATAAGGAAACAAATGATGAATATTATGGGATAAAGAGCACAACGGGGCAGGAAGTGCTGTCCTGTTCACTTTTTTCCTTGGCTTATTTTAATGATCAGACTGCCATCGTTTCAGATAAGGATAATTACTTCTGGCTACTGGATAAAAAGGGGAATAAAGTAAACAAAACAGGGTTCGACTGGCTCACTCCGGCAACGGAAAGATTGGCTATTTTTCAGAAAGATGGAAGTTTTGGACTCGTTACTCAAGAAGGGAAGGTTTTACTGGATAAGAAGGAAAACATAAGTAAGTTTTTGAGTAATTATTTGATGTTTTCAGAAGAAGGAAAAATAGGATTATTGGATGAGCATGGAAAAATTATTGTTCAACCTAACCTATTATTTTTGGATGTAGACAGTGCTGGTAAAGTTCTGGTGCGGGATAAGGAAGGAGAGGAGACAAAAACGCTTGAATTCGATGCATTTATAAAAGAATATGTGAAATGATTTAGATTTTGTTGAAATAAACAGCTGTCGGTTATGACAAAAAAAGCATTCAATCTATTGACATTGAATGCTTTTTCTTGTCACTATTTTTATGTCCTTTTAAGGTATATTCAGGAATTTGTGCGTCTGTAGGGAGATATCCCATTTCGGATTTTCTTTGACATAGTCAATAATGGACGGGGTCATTTCTTTGGATTTGGACCATTCCGGCTGAAGGTATAATTTGCAATTCGGACCGACCAATTGTGCATATTCTTCACCCCAGGCAAAATCACTTTTATTGAAAACGATCACTTTGAGTTCCCCGGCAGCATCAAGCACGTCTTTTCTTGGTGCTTTGAATTTTTTTGGAGACAAGCAGATCCAGTCCCATTCTCCACTTAGAGGATATGCTCCGGATGTTTCGATAAAAGTTTTTATTCCGGCAGCATGCAGACCCTTGGTAAGGTAATCCAAATTATAGATCAGTGGCTCTCCACCTGTAATAACGACTGTTTTAGCGGGATATTTCTTGGCATTTTCAATAATTGAATCTGCCGCTGTCAGCGGATGGATAGACGCATCCCAGCTTTCTTTTACATCGCACCAATGGCAACCCACATCACAACCACCCAATCTGATGAAATAAGCAGCAGTCCCGGTGTGGTAACCTTCCCCCTGGATGGTGTAGAACTCTTCCATCAAAGGTAATCGTGTTCCGTCTTCTGGTACTTGATTCGACATAGTTAAAATTTGAGTCTGCAAAAGTAGTAAATATTAATGATATGCTCAATTTAAACTGTTGTTTTCAGTGGAATTCATGTCATTTTTACGGGATTGAAAATTGAACAGTAATTTTGGGATTTTTTGTGAAAGCGATGCTTTTTGTTTTCTTGTTTGAATCCGGTCTTACCCATATGAAGGATTGCTGAAAAAGGGATAAGAGATCATAAAAAAACTGTTTATTACCAGAAATTTTGCTAAATTTGTTTCACAATTTATTTATTGAAAACATAAGTGTAATAACATAATTGTACATGTTGTTTTGTGTTTTTTATTTTTTAACAATATAAAGATCATAGTTGTAAATGATTAAAATTACACTACCTGATGGTTCCGTTAGAGAATATCAAAAAGGAATCACTGCAGCAGAAATTGCTTTGTCAATTTCTGAAGGGTTAGCGAGAAATGTTCTTGCTGCTGAGGTGAATGGTGAAGTATGGGATTCTGCCCGTGCTATTGAAGAAGATGCTAGCGTGAAGTTGTTGACCTGGAATGACACAAAAGGAAAATCTACTTTTTGGCATTCTTCGGCTCACTTGCTTGCTGAGGCACTGGAAACATTGTATCCGGGAATTAAATTCGGTATTGGACCAGCCATTGAAACAGGTTTTTACTACGATGTTGATTTTGGTGATCGCGAATTTTCTTCGGATGACTTTAAGGCTATCGAGGACAAAATGTTAGAACTCGCTAAACGCAAAGAAACCTTTGAACGTAAAGCCGTTTCTAAATCGGACGCTTTAGCCTATTTTACCGAAAAAGGGGATGAGTATAAGCTGGATCTGATCAAGGATCTGGAAGATGGAAAGATTACTTTTTATACCCAAGGTGATTTTACAGATTTATGCCGTGGACCACATATTCCGAATACCGGATTTATCAAAGCCATAAAACTGACTAATGTCGCCGGTGCATATTGGCGGGGTGATGAATCCCGGAAACAATTAACACGTATTTATGGTGTAACTTTTCCGAAAGCATCGGAGCTTACAGAATATTTGAAGTTTATTGAAGAAGCAAAAAAACGTGACCACCGTAAATTAGGGAAAGAATTGGAACTTTTTGCATTTTCTGAAAAGGTGGGTGCTGGATTGCCTTTATGGTTACCAAAAGGTGCGGCTTTACGCCAAAAACTAATTGATTTCTTACAAAAAGCACAGTTGAACTCGGGGTATGAACCTGTCGTAACGCCACATATTGGACATAAACAACTGTATGTGACGTCTGGTCACTATGAGAAATACGGTGCAGATTCATTTCAACCCATCAAAACACCTATTGAAGGTGAAGAGTTTTTGTTGAAGCCGATGAACTGTCCGCATCACTGTGAGATCTATAAGGTAAAGCCGCGTTCGTATAAAGATTTACCGGTTCGTTTTGCCGAATTTGGTACCGTGTATCGCTACGAGCAATCGGGTGAACTGCATGGGCTAACACGTGTACGTGGCTTTACACAGGATGATGCACACTTGTTCTGTCGTCCGGATCAGGTAAAAGATGAGTTTAAAAAAGTAATCGATTTAGTTCTTTATGTATTTGGTGCTTTAGGATTTAATGACTATACTGCACAGGTATCATTGCGTGATCCTGAAAACCGTACTAAATATATCGGTACTGATGAGAACTGGGCTTTAGCGGAATCGGCGATTATTGAAGCTGCTGAAGAAAAAGGTTTGCCAACTGTCGTGGAATATGGTGAAGCGGCTTTTTATGGTCCGAAATTGGATTTCATGGTGAAGGATGCGCTGGGACGTAAATGGCAGTTAGGTACCATTCAGGTAGACTATAACTTACCGGAACGTTTTGAGTTAGAGTATACTGGTAGTGATAATATGAAGCATCGCCCAGTAATGATTCACCGTGCACCATTTGGATCTTTGGAGCGTTTTGTAGCCGTATTGATCGAACACTGCGCGGGACAATTCCCGTTATGGCTTGCGCCTGAGCAATTTATCGTCTTGCCAGTGTCAGAAAAATACGAAGAATATGCGCAAAATGTTTTGAATTCGCTAAATAATTCCGATATTCGCGGACTGATAGACTTACGTGACGAGAAGGTGGGCAGAAAAATCAGAGACGCCGAAGTGAAAAAGCTTCCTTATATGTTAATTGTAGGGGAAAAAGAGGTGGAAAATGGCACAGTTTCTGTACGTAAACATGGCTCAGTAGAATTAGGAACTATGACTGCTGACGAATTTAGAGATATATTAATTAAGGAAATAACCGTTTAATTTTTAAACATTTGGCATTAAAAAGACCCGGTGGTCCAAGACCACCAATGAGAAAGAAAGAACCAGATCACCGCATTAATGAGTTAATCAAGGTACCTGAGGTACGTTTGGTAGGAGATAATGTGGAACAAGGAGTTTACCCTACACGCAAAGCGTTAGAGTTGGCTGATGAGTTGGAACTTGATTTAGTGGAGATTTCGCCAAATGCTGTACCGCCGGTTTGTAAGATTATCGACTACAGTAAGTTTGTTTACGAACAGAAGAAGAAACAAAAGGAAATCAAAGCTAATGCAAAACAGACTGTTATCAAAGAAATTCGTTTCGGACCTAACTCTGGTGAACATGATTTTGATTTCAAATTGAAACATGCGATTAAGTTTCTTGAAAGTGGTGAGAAAGTACGTGCGTACGTACACTTCAAAGGTCGTGCTATCGTACACAAAGATCAAGGTGAGATCTTGTTGTTACGCTTCGCTCAGGCACTAGAAGATTACGGTAAAGTAGAACTTTTACCAAAATTAGAAGGGAAACGTATGTTTTTAACAGTAGCTCCAAAGGCTCCTAAAAAATAATAAGAATTCTAACAGATTGATATAAAATTTATAAGTATTATGCCAAAAGTTAAAACCAATTCCAGCGCAAAGAAACGTTTCAAATTGACTGGAACAGGTAAAATTGCAAGAAAAAACGCTTTCAAAAGCCACATCTTGACAAAAAAGAGCACAAAACGTAAACGTAACTTAACACAAACAAGTTATGTATCTGATGGCGATATGGGCAACGTTAAACGTATGCTTGCTATCGGTAAATAAGTTTTATTCGATTTTATTTAATAATAATTTTTTAACCGGGTACAGGGTCGTAAGTTCATTGAAATACATGGCACCTTTTACCAAACTAATTTTAAAAATATGCCACGTTCGGTTAACGCAGTAGCTTCAAGAAGAAGACGCAAAAAAATCCTAGGCCTTGCAAAAGGTTACTTTGGATCACGTAGCAAAGTTTATACTATTGCTAAAAATACAGTAGAAAAAGGTTTACAATACGCTTACCGCGATCGTAAAACCAAAAAACGCGAGTTTAGAGCTTTATGGATTCAACGTATCAACGCTGGAGCTCGTCAACACGGAATTTCTTATTCCCAATTGATCGGTAAATTAAACGCTAAAAACATTGGTTTGAACCGTAAGGTTTTGGCTGACTTAGCTTTAAATAACCCAGAAGCTTTCAAAGCAGTTGTAGACGCAGTAAAATAGAGTTTTTAATCCGCTGTCAATTTGTTAGAGATATTAAAGGAGCCCAAAAGGCTCCTTTTTTTATTGTCACTTGGGTTCCTGTTAGATCACTGTAGTCTTTTTTGGACGATATTTGAACGCATAGCGAGGGGCTGCTCATCGTATTTTATTTGTCGGAGGCTTTATAGCCTCCTTTGAACAACTGAAATTATCAAGCTATATGTAATAACCATTCTCACTCAATATTAGGTTTGATTTTTGTATAGTGGTTTATAAACATACAATTATGAAAATAAGAACGATCGCATTTGGATTTTCACTTCTGTTATTTGGAGGTATGGTTATGGCTAAAGGGCCAGGTTACAAAGCTCCTATAAAAACTGTGTCGGATCTACAGGGAAAAGTTATATCAATTGAGGGTGTAGGCAACAGCCGGACAATAGAGGCCAAGGGAGGAGAGACAATCCAAATTGAAGGTGCCGATAATAAGGTGGTGATACGTGGTAATGTTAGTAAAGTTATTATTGAAGGCAAAGGCAATACCGTAACGGGAAATGACGTGTCGACTGTTACGATAGAGGGCGCAGACAATATGGTTAATATTGGGTCTCTTGAAACCGTTCAAAT
Source organism: Sphingobacterium sp. UBA7249 (assembly GCF_002472835.1). Classification (NCBI taxonomy): domain Bacteria; kingdom Pseudomonadati; phylum Bacteroidota; class Sphingobacteriia; order Sphingobacteriales; family Sphingobacteriaceae; genus Sphingobacterium; species Sphingobacterium sp. UBA7249. The sequence continues at coordinate 70,765 of NZ_DKST01000015.1, forward strand.
TGAAGGTGTCAAAAATCACGTTCACTACAAATCGACTAAAAACAAATCTGGCCAAGCAAAGGTCTCTACTGAGGGTGCCGACAATATGGTTATGAAGATAAAATAATCAAAAATTTCAATAAAAAAGGGTTTTGCATGATATCATGCAAAACCCTTTTTTATTGAAAAATAATATCTAGTTTTTATTTTGATTGCCTTCAGACTGCTTGTCATCTAATTCTTTTTTTTGTGTTTTATAATCCGCGGATGTAATTTCTGTATCTTGTTCTTGTTGTATCGGATAGGGGTTTAGAAAATCTTGATCAAAGGGATGAGTTGTCGCAGCCCTTTGAATACTGTCATCGTTCTGATATGTCCGAAGACAGGTGCCTTTGATACGTTCAGAGTTATATACATAAGTTCCCCAAATGCAGAAAAAGAAAATCGCTTTTAGAGTATCTTTGTAGTGTGTGAACAGATCGTCTGTTTTATCTAAATAACTTTTGAACATAAAATAAGATGCAATTCCATCAATAGTACAAAATATGGCCATAAATAGTGCAACCACAAAGAAGGTCTGTGCGAAAATGTCCCTTTTCTTGATCAGTAAGATACAGCTATAAATCAAACCAGCCAGTATCAATACATTACCGATTATTTCCGTTAGCAGCAGAATTTTGTATAAAATGGGTGAAACACTTTCTAACTGATCTGCCGCTTGCCAAGTATTTAAATTAAAAAAGGACTGTTGGAAGAAAAACATACCGGATAGGGTCAATATATTTATAAATAGTACAATAAGCAGTACGATCATCCATCCGCCGATCTGATCGTGATAAATTTCGTCATAGGGTTTGATGATAAATGGTTTGCTCTTATTGTACTTTTTAACAATATACCAGATGACAGCTGGTATCAGGACAATGAATAAGATCAGGGTAAACCAATTAATCTCGTTCGCTGATGTCGGTGTGCCCAGATTAGTTATTCCATCTGTTACATATCCGTCGGCGTCCAAATAAAAACCATTGAAAAAGATATTCTCACGATCGGCAAAATCTGTATAATACTGTTGAAGGTCTTTTTGTTCAACGAAAGGTTCGTGAAAACCTAAGGTATAAGCAATCTTGATACTATCTGGCTTTATTTCCAATGTCTTTCCGAATACATAGGCGTTACGATCAAAATAGCTATTGTCTTTATGACTGCCAAATGTATTTTTTCCTTTGTTAACGACGTCGATCTCATATTCGATATCCATAGGGAACGGCAGGCTTAGTGGGGCAATACGATCCTCCATAATTTCGGGTAGCTTGTCGTTTATATTTGTGCCCAACAAGGAAATATACTTTTTGGAAGATCCGTTTTCTGCTTTTCCGATGTTTTTAATTTTGTATTTTTCGGTGATCTCCACACGATTGTTCTCAATATCATCTTTGAATTGTATATGGCCGATTTTATTGATTTTGGGATAGATTTTCGCATAATACTCCAGGTATTGCTTCTGTATATCGTTTTTGGCACTACCTTGAAAATAAGTACGCATATTGTCCGCTTCATTTCCGAAATAGACTGTTTTGACATCAAGGGTCGCTTCGAATTTGCCTTCCAGCGTCAACGTTTCCTTGACTTTAATATTTCCTACAATATGTTGTGGTACATCGGCAAGCTTTCCATTGCCCATGGTCGAGAGCACTTTTCCATAAGCGGGGAAATATCTGTTTTTGATATCTCCGCCTTGATTGGTTATGGTCGGATCAATATATTGGTAACGTCCTCCGATATTAACTTCAACAACCATGTGGTTGAAAGCATAAGGTGAGGGGAGTTCTTCCTGCAGCCCTCGGTCCTTATACGTATTGGCTAATACCAGTCCTACGTCGATGTTCTTATTTTTGAGTATTGTTGCGAGCAACATCGATTTATCTTTACAATCGCCATAGCGCTGCGAAAATACTTTTTCCGGAACATTCGCCCGGTGTGAATATTCTCCCATCTCAATACCCATATAACGTATTTCGTTTTGTACAAAGTCACAGGCCTTTTTTAAGTAGTTATAGGGCTGCCCATTTGACTCTTTCCACAGTTGATTGACGAAAGTTTGAAGTGTACTTGAAGGAACTAGCTATGGTATGGGATTGATCCTGCGGTTCCATTGATCAACGTCCTGCCAGGTATTAAACTCTGAGCATTGGATATATTTTAAAGGGCTGTACCAGGCCGGACAATAATTTTCGAATTGAACTGTTTTGTCCTCAGTAAGCTCCCAGAAAAAATTTGTGGTACTTCCCATGGATTGTTGCTGTACTTCAGGTGCACCATTGAAACTTTTGAATTGAAGTTTACGACCGTTAGGTACAATATAATTGAGATGGACCAAACCAGTAGGTTCATATCCCTGTAAGTAATAGGTATCGAAAAATTTATGTTCAAATACAGGATTTGCACCTATTATGGAATAGGCAAATACGATCTTATCGTCTTTACGTAAATCTTCCAGGACATAATGGGCCATCTGACTTCCGTTGTAGATAGACCTCGAAAGCTCCGTTTCGGATGCAAGGAGGTTGAATTTTGCCTGTGGCAGTAAGTCAATATCTTTCCCGTTGCGAATGATCTTCAACTCATGTAATTGAAGTCTTTGGAAATGTGGATCAAAGGTTACCTGAACCTGTCCGAGGTTTTCGATTCCACTGTGATCAAACAATACTTTTATGTCCCTATAATATTTTGTTTGGGCAGCTAAGTTTATTTGATTTTCGATTAACTCATAGTAATATCCATCACTGATATCATCCAGATTTGGCTTTATGGCCTTTTTCGTAATGGGTCGGAGCCAAGTTGGCGAGGCTGTTTTTTGAATGAGTGTTTGGCTAAATGACCCGGAAAATGAAGCTAGTACGAGTACGAAAGCGAATAGAAGATGGCTAAATCTTTTCATTAATTCATAATTTAACCTAAGATAAGTAAAATTTGGACTCAACGGTAGCTGAATTTAGGACGTATTGGAAATCTTTATTTCATTGAATCTAGCGTCTTTAAAATAAAGAGGGTTGTCAATAGCTATTGACAACCCTCTTTATTTTTAATTCGGTAATTTTATAATTTGCTCTCTCTCTTTTTCTTTTTCTTTACCACTTTTGGCATTTGCGCCTGTTTCAATTCATATTGTCTTTCGATGTACTGAATGATTTCAGAAGCAATGTCCTTTTTGGTGGCTTTTTCTATACCCTCCAACCCGGGGGAAGAATTTACCTCAAGAACTAACGGACCCCGGTCCGAGGGAATCATATCCACACCACATACGGTAAGTCCCAATTGAGCGGCAGCGGCAATAGCGGTTTCTCTTTCTGCTTTGCTTAGGCGTATTATCTGAGCTGTTCCGCCCCGGTGTATGTTTGACCGAAATTCGCCTTCTTTAGCCGTACGTTTCATTGCCCCGACAACTTTGCCGTCAACCACAAAAGCTCGGATGTCAGAACCTTTCGACTCTTTGATAAACTCTTGGATCAAAATGTTGTTTCCGAGGCCGTAGAAAGCCTCTATAACAGATGATGCCGCTTTCTTGGTTTCTGCTAAAACAACACCAATCCCCTGTGTACCTTCCAATAGTTTAATCACCAAAGGAGCCCCGCCTACCATACTGATCAGATCGTCAACATCAGAGGCCGTACGTGCAAAGCCCGTAATTGGAAGGCCAATGCCGGCACCGGACAAAATTTGTAAGCATCTCAATTTATCCCTGGATCTGGTGATGGCTTGACTCGGATTTGCGGAAATTACATCCATCACCTCAAATTGTCTGACAATAGCCGAACCATAAAAGGTGACCGAAGCGCCTATTCGGGGAATAATAGCGTCAATACCACTGAGATCCTGTCCTTTGTAATGAATACTGGGTTTACCTTGTTGAATGCCAACGTAACACTTACTGTGGTCTATGACAACACATTCGTGTCCTCTTTGTTGGGCAGCTTCTACGAGACGACGAGTTGAGTATAAACTCTTTACTGTCGATAATACGGCAATTTTCACGGTTTGTATATTGAATATATTTTTGTGCTAAGATAACAAAATAGCTTTGCTATTTGTTTTTATTTTGACGGGGACTTCAAGGAGAGATTTTCTTTGGAAACGTCGACCAAAAATCTTCGATAGAGAAAATTCTTTCCTAAAAGCATCGGGTAAGTCATTTTGGACCGATTTCGAAATGAAATCTTGATACTGAAAACCTGGTCGTATAGTTTTGCCGTAGTTCGGATATAATACCGCTTTTCCTCCTGGCCAAACGAACTCTTGACCAGTTTTGTTTTATAAAGCTTTAATTTTAAAACTTTGGTTTCTTCCGTTTCGAAATTGGTAATGAGTTCGCAATGAATCCAGTCCTGACCATCTTCATTGACGATTTTATAGGAGTTACAATGCAAAACCGAGGAAGCAGCGCCGGTATCGACTTTTGCTTCTATGCCAAATATTCCTAATTCAGGTAAATCCAGGGTCTCTTTCCAGCCCATGAGAAGTTTTTCTTTCATTGATACCAAAAGGAATAAATGCACCAATCTTTATCGCTTAGATTGGTGCATACTTATTTTATTCGTAAATAAATTCTCCAAAAGGAGATGTAATCGTTACTTTTTTAGAAGTGGCATCTTCTACGCGACCGATAATTTGTGCCGGAATTCCGAATGATTCCGAAATGGCAATGATATCGGCAGCAATAGCTTCAGGCACATACAATTCCATCCGGTGTCCCATATTGAATACCTTGTACATCTCCTTCCAGTCTGTATTGGATTCTTTCTGTATCAATTCAAAGAGTGGCGGAATTGGGAAAAGATTGTCTTTAATGACGTGTACATTGTCCACAAAGTGCAACACTTTAGTCTGCGCTCCACCTGAACAATGCACCATTCCGTCAATCTGAGAACGGTACTTATCTAAAATATTTTTGATGACAGGAGCGTAGGTACGTGTGGGTGAAAGGACGAGTTTACCCGCGGTAACTGTTTCGCCTGTTTCCACTGTGATGCCATTGGTTAAATCCTGACTCCCCGCAAAAACAAGTTCGTAAGGGACAGCCGGATCGTAAGCCTCCGGATATTTTTCCGCTACTTTTTTGTTAAAGACGTCATGACGTGCTGAGGTTAAGCCATTGGAGCCCATGCCGCCATTATAAGCTTTTTCGTAACTTGCTTTTCCATTGGACGCCAAGCCGACGATTACATTACCACCTTTAATCCGGTGATTTGAAATCACATCTTCCCGTTTCATCCGGCATGTAACCGTACTATCGACTATAATTGTGCGTACCAGATCACCAACGTCGGCAGTTTCACCCCCGGTAGAATAAATACCGATACCCAAATCACGAAGTTCAGCCAATATTTCTTCTGTGCCATTGATGATTTCTGCAATAACTTCTCCAGGAATAAGATTTTTGTTTCTTCCGATTGTAGAGGACAGTAGAATATTATCGATCGCCCCAACACAGAGTAAATCGTCTATATTCATAATGATTGCATCTTGTGCAATACCTTTCCAAACCGAAATATCTCCAGTTTCTTTCCAATAGACATAGGCTAGAGAAGACTTGGTGCCGGCACCATCAGCATGCATTATATTGCACCAATCCTGATCTCCCCCCAAAATATCGGGAATGATTTTACAGAATGCTTTGGGAAACAGACCCTTGTCGATATTTTTTATCGCATTGTGCACATCCTCTTTTCCAGCGGATACACCTCGTTGATTGTATTTTAAATCTGACATCTTAGCGCAAAAATAAGCAATAGCGCTGAATTAACGAACCTTATTTATGTAATTTAATCACTTATAATCGTACGCCAATGCGTGACGAGTTGTTCGAGGTTGGTTTTTGCATTTGCAGGACTTGTACTGGGGAGGCATAGGTAGCGTATGTTCTCTTTTTCCTCAAAATACTTTGCATATAATTTATACGCTTTTTGCCCGTTAAAGACTACGAGTTTGATCCCCGGATTTGCCTCCAGGAGGGCGATGATTGGATTGGGACTTTCATCTTTGATGGCTAAATCCATACTGCCCGGACGGGATGCTTCGGCACATACATCCCATAAACCAATACCATTGTCAAGTAGTAGGTTCACTTTGTCAACATAACTAGTCGTATCGGGATTGTTATATAAATGTCTAATCACTTTCCAGAAACGATTTTGTGGATGTGCATAATATTCATTTTGCTCCAATGATCTGTCACCCGGCAAAGATCCGAGGATAAGCGTTTTGGTATTGGCATTCACAAGTGGTAAAAAGGATCTTTTGAGCATATTCAAAAATAATAATAAAAATTTTGGCTTTTAAATAAGAATTATTTTTTGCTATATTTATGATATTAAAATGATATCAAATATATATTAACAAATTATGGAAAAATTGATTAAACCTATGTCGGGCTATTTAGCCTTGTTAATTGCAGTAGCTTCTTTTATAGCTGCCATATTTTCATTTGCCAACGTCGAGGAAAGTTCGCTGTATGTTGTACTTGGTGTCATCCTGATGATCGGAACATTTTTTATCCTGAAGGGATTAATGATTATTAATCCAAATCATTCACGTGTTTTGAATTTCTTTGGTCGATATGTAGGCACTGTAAAAGAGAACGGTTTGTTTTTTGTCAATCCGCTGTATTCTACAATCAAGATCAGTTTACGTTCGGACAATCTGCAAGGGCAGACATTAAAGGTAAACGATAAGATGGGAAATCCGATTGAGATAGGCGCTGTTATCGTATGGCAGGTAGGAGATACCTATAAAGCTGCTTATGATGTCAGTAACTATACGTCCTATGTACGTACGCAGAGCGAAGCAGCAGTACGGCATCTTGCGGGAAGTTTTCCTTATGATAACCTGGAGGATGAGGGAGCGGAGATCACTTTGCGTGAAGGTGGCGATACGGTGAATCATATCCTTGAGCAGGAACTTGCCGATCGTCTTGCACCTGCAGGGGTGATTATTAAAGAAGCGAGAATTAGCCATCTGGCTTATGCATCCGAAATTGCCGGCGCGATGCTACAAAGACAACAAGCTGCCGCCATTGTTGCCGCGCGTTCAAAGATCGTGGATGGCGCTGTAGGCATGGTTGAGATGGCACTAAAGAAATTGTCCGAAAAAGATATTGTAGAATTGGACAACGAGAAAAAAGCGGCGATGGTGAGCAATCTAATGGTGGTACTTTGTGGAGAAAAAGCCGCGACACCAATTGTAAATACCGGTACTTTGTACCAATAAACTGAATGAAATGGCAGATAAAAAGAACTTTATGTTGCGGCTTGACGATCAAATGTACAAAGCATTGGAGAAATGGGCAGCAGATGAGTTTAGGAGTGTTAACGGGCAGATCGAATATCTTTTACATAGAGCGCTGCAAGAAAATAAACGATTGAGTGCGGAGAAAAAGTCTGCTGATAAAAAATAAAGAATCAGAAAGTAAAAATGTACCTTTGGCTTCGTTCCAAACGAAGTAAAAGGTACATTTTTTTGTTATATAATTTTAAGAAATAAGATATGGTGATCAATCCAATCTACAATTTATTGGTCGTAAGCACAAGTACCATTCATGGCAGCGGATTTCTCGATTACATTAAAGAAGATTTTGTGAAATTTATCGCTTCCGATGAGTTGCTGTTTATTCCCTTTGCCAGACCATCCGGAATATCTTTTGATGCGTATACAGCCAAAGTTCAGGAAGCTCTCGATGATAAAAATATAAAAGTTACCGGATTGCATGAGTTTCAGAACAAGAAAAAGGCCATTCAGGAAGCAAAAGCAATCTTTGTCGGTGGCGGTAATACCTTCTTGCTGTTGAAGACATTGTATGATTTGGATCTTGTACATCAATTGCGCGTACAGGTAAGCAAAGGAACTCCTTATGTAGGTACTTCCGCCGGATCTAATTTAACCGGATTGACCATTGGTACAACAAACGATATGCCTATTGTTTATCCGCCTAGTTTTGATGCGTTGGGATTTCTCCCTTTTAATATTAATCCACATTTTTTGGATCCGGACATGAATTCGACCCATAAAGGAGAAACACGGGAAACCCGTATTCAGGAATTTCATCAATTTAATTCACAACCCGTAATCGGGCTACGGGAAGGTAGTTGGTTAAAAGTAAGTCAAGGAGAAATAAAATTAGAGGGAACGTTGACAGCCCGCGTATTCCGACCGAATAGAGAGGCTGTGGAGCTTGCTCCCGGATTAATTAATTTTTAAGATTTTGTAAAATCTGCATTGTTTTTGTGGCTTAACAATAAAATGAAAGCGGTCAGCAGCCTATTTTAGAAATAATAGCGTCTTTCCTTCTTAAAAAATACTTTTGTACATGATTGGATATCATACAAAATAAACTACTTTTGCGCTAAATCCATTAAAATATTCTTCCAATGGAACAAAATTCAGCATTGCACCCGGCCGATATTGCGGAAGAAATATCGCGCCTAAATAAAGGTGAGCAACATCATCATTTTATGGACTATCCGCTAGAGGATAGATTGGAAATCTTTTCTTTTTTGGAAGTAGATGTCCAATATACATTGATCAAATCAATGACCGAACAGGAATTGTCCGAATTGCTGAATAACCTGAAGCCGGATACGCGAAACGAATTGCTTTCCGAATTACCGGATGATCTGATCAAATATTTGATTAATCTCTTGAATGAGCGCGAAAAGCAAATGGCGTTGGAGCTGATCGGATATAAAGAGGATAGTATCGCCCGATTAATGACACCAATGTACGTGCAGGTACGCCCTTATTATACGGTGGATGATGTTTTTCGTCACATTAAAGTCTTTGGAAGAAAAGCCGAGACGCTGAATTTCATCTATGTTGTTGACGAAAAAAATGTCTTAATTGATGATTTGAAGATTGGCCAATTACTACTGTCTGATGGATCCACAAAAATTTCGGATTTAATTGACTACAATTTTGCGTCAATTAAAGCTTCAACACCCATGGAGGAAGCATTCGAAATTTTTCAGAAATACGACCGTAGTGCCTTACCTATTGTTACCGAGGCCGGCGTATTGGTCGGCATAGTGACATTTGATGATGTGCTGGACCGGATCGAAGACCGTGACACAGAAGATATTCAACGATTTGGGGGGATGGAAGAGCTGGATCTGGCTTATACCAAGACACCATTACTTCAGTTGGTACAAAAACGGGCCGGTTGGCTTATTATATTATTTTTCAGTGAGATGCTTACGGCTTCTGCCATGGGTTTCTTTGAAGGGGAGTTGGAAAAGGCGGTTGTATTGGCGTTATTTGTACCCTTGATTATCTCAAGCGGGGGAAATTCGGGTTCACAAGCGGCTTCACTTATTATTCGCGCAATGGCCTTAGGCGAGTTGAAACTCAAAGACTGGTGGTATGTGATGAAAAGAGAGGTGTCCTCTGGATTAATTTTGGGCGGAATTTTAGGTACCATTGGCTTCCTGCGGATATTGGCATGGCATTTTCTCGGTCTGTATGATTATGGCCCTTATTGGATTGCAATAGGTCTTACTGTGGCGGTTTCGTTGGTGTTTATCGTGTTATGGGGAACTTTGTCGGGTTCATTTATTCCTTTTATTCTACGTCGATTCGGTTTGGATCCAGCCACGGCATCGGCACCTTTTGTGGCCACTTTGGTTGATGTCTCCGGCTTGATTATATATTTTACCGTTGCAGCGTTCTTTTTGCAGGGCAAATTATTGTAGGCCTGTTTGAAAAAAAATAGCGATGAAAAGCATAAAATCAGGGACTGATTTTATGCTTTTTTTATGGACTGAGTTACAGATTCAATCTTCGGTACAATTTTTCTTTAATTCCCCCTTTTTGAGCGACATAAATTCCTTTTTTTCCAGAAAATATAAATGCGGCTATGCAAGCAATTGCTATAAAAACGACAGGTTGAAAACCAAAAAGCTCATAGCCCATAACGATACAGGCCAGTGGCGTATTTGTGGCGCCGGAGAATACGGCTACAAAGCCCATGGCGGCCAGCAGTCCTAAAGGGAGCGGGATAACGGTGCTCAGCGCACTGCCAAGCGTAGCTCCAATAAAAAATAACGGGGTCACTTCCCCGCCTTTAAAACCGGCGGAAAGCGTAAATGTGGTTAGCACAAGTTTGATGAGGAAATCATAATAATCCGAAGGATTGTTAAAAGCCTCCTGGATCATTGGAATACCCAGGCCTACATATTTTGTGCTTTTTAGCAGTGCCACCGTAATTACAATGATGATACCACCGATCACCGGTCTGAGTTGAGGGGATTTGATCTTTTTAAATTGGGCACTAAAGAATTCTCCCGTCAAGGTAAACAACCAGGCTGCCGCGCCGAATAAAATTCCGGCAATCAGGCTAAGGCCAAAATTGCTTAAAGATAATGTGGGTATACTATCATGTATAGGATAATGTGTATGTGGAATATTCCACAACTGGCAACTAAGGTTTGCGATATAGGCCGTGAGCATGGAGGGGAGTAGCCCAAAATATCTTTTTTTGCCAATGAGCAGAACTTCAAGGCCAAAGATCGTACCGGCAAGTGGGGTGCCAAAGACGGCGGCAAAACCTGCTGTAATACCGATAGATATCAGGATACGACGTTCGGTTTTGTCGAAATTAAACCAACGGTTGAGCTGGTCGGATATTGCCCCGCCAATCTGGACAGCTGTTCCCTCACGTCCGGCTGATCCCCCAAACAGATGGGTGAGCAAAGTTCCGAATAGGACAAGTGGTGCCATGATGAGCGGTATCCGGCGCTGTGGATAAAGGTATTCTTCAATCAGGAGGTTGTTTCCTTTACTGGAGGGATTACCCCAACGCTGATAGGATAAGGCAATGATCAGCCCCGCAAGAGGTAATCCGTAGATGATCCAGGAGTTATTTTCCCTATATGCGGTGACCCAATTCAGCGAAAAAAGGAAGAATGCGCAGATTGACCCAACTATAAAGCCTACCATACAACAGGTAATCAGCCATTTGGAAAGAAAATAAAACTTGTTTTGCGTTGTTTGATTTGAAGTTTTGATAGCCATAAGTCTACTCATATAAAATCTGTTGTTTTTATACTAAAAGTAGACGTCATCAGCTTATAAAGGTGGTTCAAGGCAGACATCATTGCCACTATGTTATGCAAAGTTATAAAAAACGAATGATAATTGCAATCCAGCCCATTATCATGAGTAATCCCCCTAAAGGAGTGATAGGGCCAAGAAACTTTAGATTTTTTTTCCAATACTCCGCAAAGGAAAGACAATAAATACTTCCTGAAAACAAGAATGTGCCTGCGGTAATTAGGTAATAAGCTACCCGCTCGGACTGATAATCAAAGGATAGGTTTAGTCCAAGAACCAATAGCGTGATGGCTGCATACATTTGATATCGAACGCCTACCTCGAACGAATCCAGCTTTTCAGCCGATAGAATTTTTTTGAATGCATGGGCTCCAAATGCACCTAATATAATGGCCAAAGCGCCCAATAACGCGGCGGTAATGATTACAATGTTATTCATAAATATAATTTTATTTAAGAACTGATTTAGTCATGTCTATGTGGAGAATCCCATAGTCAGGATAAGGTTCAGAATTTTGTTCAAACCCAAATTTCTCATAGAATGACTTTAAGTGAAATTGGGCGCCGATTTGAATCTCTTGCGGTCCGAACGCTTCTAGCGTAGCCGCGATAGATTTATGCATCAGCAGCTGGCTTAAGCCTGTTCCTCGCGCCTCTTTCACAACAATTACACGCCCTATGGAAGCTTGCGGGTATGAAATTCCAGCCGGAACCAAACGGGTATATGCGACAATTTCTCCATCCTTTTCCGCCCAAAGATGTCGGCAGACATAATCTTTATCATCCAGTTCCGGATATAAACACGCTTGTTCCAGCACAAAAACCTCCGTACGCAATTTTAAAAGGCGGTACAGTTCCCGGTTCGTCAGTTCGTCAAAATTCTTAAGTTTCCAATTATAATCCATGATGGTTAATGAAGAGGGACAAATCGAGTTACCGACCCTACCGCAGGAGCAATTGGTCGGTAACTCGATTGATGTTATGTTAATGGGGTGATTACGCCAATAGGCTTTTTACGACCTCAGAGATTGTCTTCCCGTCGGCTTGACCAGCTAATTTTTGATTGGCAGCACCCATTACTTTTCCCATTTCCTTAATGGATGAAGCGCCGGTCTCTGCAATGATTGCTTTGATAACGGACTCTACTTCCTCTTTGCTCATTTGTTTAGGAAGGTAGGCTTCGATCACTTTTTCTTCTTCTACCTCAATTTGATAAAGATCTTCACGGTTTTGATTCTTATAGATTTCGGCAGACTCACGGCGTTGTTTTACCAGTTTTTGTAAAACTTTGATTTCAGCTTCCTGATTTAGCTCTTCTGCATGACCTTTTTCAGTTTTAGCAAGAAGAATAGCCGCTTTGATGGCACGTAATCCACGCAATGTTGCGGTGTCTTTTGCGATCATTGCCGCTTTAATGTCTTGATTTATTTGTGTTTCTAATGACATGATGTTTTAATTATTTTCGATTGACAATCGTGCCCGTAGCCTGAGCTGTGGGCATTATTAATAGATCGTTGATGTTCACATGCGCCGGTCTAGTGATGACAAAAAGTATTGTTTCAGCGATGTCGGTTCCGGTGAGGGGCTGTACGCCTACATAGACGTTTTTTGCCCGTTCCTTGTCGCCATGAAAACGAACTTCGGAGAACTCTGTCTCGACCATTCCGGGATCAATGGAACTAACTTTTATGCCTTTGGAAAGCAAGTCGATACGCATTGCTTTTGTTAACGCGTCGACGGCATGTTTTGTCGCACAGTATACATTACCATTGGGATAAACCTCTTTTCCGGCTATAGATCCTAAATTGACGATATGTGCCCCATTTTCAGTATCCATGAGTGGGATAACTGCTTTGCTCACATAAAGCAAGCCCTTGACGTTGGTATCGATCATTCTGTCCCAGTCACCGATATCGCCGTCCTGAATAGGATCCAGACCTTGACTAAGTCCGGCATTATTAATCAACACATGGATTTTTTTCCATTCCTGTGGCAAACCATCTATTTGATTCTGGACCTGCTCTGAATCTCTGACGTCTAACTCAAAGGTATGAATGTTGATATCGGGGTAGGCTGAACTCAGTTTTTCCTTCAATTCATCCAAACGATTTAGTCTGCGGGCACAAAGTAAAAGATTGTAGCCTTCCTTTGCCAATACTTCAGCACAGGCCTGGCCAATACCTGAACTTGCTCCTGTGATGAAAACTGTCTTTCTCATATATGTTACTAGTTGAAATATTAAAACTCGATATTGACCGTCTTTTTATGCTAAAATGTAGCTGTAGAATCGTTTATTGACTTATTTTGTAGCGATATAAATCGTACAGATACCAAACGTCTGGGGTTTTACAATCGTTTGGTCAAAGCCAGCCTTTTTATTTATAGCAACAAATTTCTGTCCATCGGGAAACTGAGCAACAGATTCCGGTAAATATTCGTAAGCACTGGCATCTTTTGAAAAGAATTTTCCAATGGTTGGGGTTACATATTTGAAATAAAAATTATAGAGTTGTTTTATTGGGAATTTTTTTGGATTCGAGAACTCCAAAATAACAGCTTTACCGCCAGGTTTCAATACACGGTAGATATCAGATAATCCTTTCTCTAAGTTCTCGAAGTTACGGACCCCAAACGCCACGGTAACAGCATCAAACGTATTGTCATCAAATTGAAGTCTTTCCGAATCCCCTAATTGTACTTCGAACTGACTTTCAAGCCCTTTGTTTGCTATTTTCTTTTTGGCGACATCAAGCATCCCTTGTGAAATATCAACACCAATTATCTTTTTTGGATTCAATATTTTTATAGATTCCAATGCAAAATCACCCGTTCCGGTTGCTACATCAAGCATCAGCTGAGGCTTGATCGATTTTAGGGCATTAATGGCTTTTTTTCGCCATATAATATCAATCCCTAAAGACATGAAGTGGTTCAAGAAGTCGTAGGAATGGGAAATATTGTCGAACATATCCGCCACCTGTTTTTTCTTGCCATCATTGGCATCTTTATAGGGCTTTAATGTAGAAGAATCGTGCGTCATTTTACAAATATACAATATAAGAATATTTTTAAGGCGTAAAATAGGATTTGTTTTTTGATTTAAAGCTGAGATTTTTCTGGCTTAATCATAGTGATTAGCCTCGCCCCTGATAAGAAATAAATGCTGCCATTTTGAATTTGTGGAATTTTGGTTATTCACAGTGGCTTAAGTTATCAACACTTTTTAATGTATTGATTTTAAGTGCTTGTTTTTTATTTTCAACATGTTTTCCACAGGCTGTGTTAATAAGTGAGGCGGTAAAACTGTGTCCTTCAAAGCGTTTTGACAGTTGATGGCTGAACAACTAAATCTACTGTTTGTAATTCATCATCGTGGTGAATTTTATTTTTTATACATTTGTTATCCCATCTTAAATTTAAGAGCTGGGAAGCTATATTTCTGATATAATATCATGATGAACGAGAGCAATTTTGAGGCGAATAATACGGATAATAACAAAAGAGGTAATTATGGTGAGCGCCGTACCAAATTAAACAACATGGTAAGCGGCTTAGGTAAGCTACCACCACAGGCGGTAGATCTTGAAGAAGCTGTTTTGGGCGCATTGATGCTTGAAAAAAATGCACTGAGCGAGATTATTGATATTTTAAAACCTGAGTCTTTCTATAAGGAATCGCATCAGAAAATTTTTGAAGCGATATTTGGTTTATTCCAAAAGACCTCACCGATTGATATTTTGACGGTTACATCCGAGTTGCGGAGAATGGGTGCGCTGGAAATGGTAGGCGGAGCTTATTACATTACTCAACTGACTGACCGGGTTGTTTCAGCGGCTAATATTGAATACCATGCACGGATTATTTCTCAGAAATATATTCAAAGGGAACTGATCAAAGTTTCGACTGAAATTATCAATAGCTCTTATGACGAGACCTCCGATATTTTCGACCTCTTGGATCATGCCGAAAAGAGCTTGTTTGATATTGCACAAAATAACTTGAGAAGAGATTCCCGGAAGATGGACGATATTATGCGTGAAGCCATCTCAAATCTTGAGATGTTACGTGATCGCACGGACGGTCTGACCGGTGTGCCATCAGGGCTAACCGCGCTTGATCGTATGACTTCTGGCTGGCAACCTTCGGATCTGGTGATTATCGCTGCACGTCCAGCCATGGGTAAAACGGCGTTTGTATTGTCTGTCGCGCGAAATGCGGCGGTGGAACACGGTAAAGCTGTAGCGGTATTCTCGCTGGAGATGTCATCGGTTCAGTTGGTTAATCGTCTTATTGCTGGAGAAACTGAAATTGAACAGGAAAAATTGAAAAAAGGTAACCTGGCAGATCACGAATGGCAGCAATTGCACTCTCGTATCGGGCGACTGACAGATGCTCCGATCATTATTGATGATACGCCTGCGCTGAATGTATTTGAATTTAGGGCAAAATGCCGTCGTCTAAAAGCACAATATGATATTCAAATGGTGATTGTCGATTATTTGCAATTGATGCACGGTAAAGCAGAAGGTAAAGGCGGAGGTAACCGGGAGCAAGAAATCGGTAGTATTTCCCGGGCATTGAAGTCGGTCGCGAAAGAATTGAATATCCCTGTTTTGGCTTTATCACAATTGAGCCGTGCAGTGGAATCTAGACCAGGAAATAGTAAACGACCGATGTTATCCGATTTACGCGAGTCGGGATCTATCGAGCAGGATGCCGATATGGTACTTTTCTTATACAGACCGGAATATTACGGTCTGACAGAAGATGAAGAGGGACGCCCTACCGCCGGTGTTGGTGAAGTTATCATTGCCAAGCACCGTAACGGTGAAACAGGAATCGTGCCACTTCGTTTCGTTGGTAAATTCGTTAAATTCGTCGACCTCGAGGATGAATTTTCTGGAATGGGTGGTGGCGATGGTTTCGGTGATGCACCAGCTACATTTTCAGCGTCAGCCCTGAACCCTTCCCCGAATTTTGGCGATGACTTTGGCGGGGCTGGATTTAGTGGTGGTATTACGATGCCTTCACGGATGAACGATATGCCTGACGATGCACCATTTTAATAAGTAATTTTACATCAGTATCCATAAATGAGAAAGCCGAAATAGTGTTATTTCGGCTTTTTTATTGATGTGTTTACTTAACTAGGGTAATTGTTTTCGAATAGGATTACTATCGGCTGCTAGAATTTGTAGGTTACTCCAGCACCAACGATTTGTCTAACCTGTAAAGCTGAGTTTCTTTTACCGACCTCTACACCATCTTTAATGATCGGAAGGGTAGTGTTGTCGTCATATACCAGTTGCACACCAGCATTTACCGTTATAAATTTATTGACCTTCATAAACAGATTTGCGGTATAATCTATGTCAACATTCTGCGGTTTGTCGAGATAATTTGAATAAAGCTTTAGAATATTTTCAAAGGAAACATTCTCCATTAAGTTTACTTTATAATAGGCATCAAAAGATGCGCCGAATTCAGTTCTTACTTTTTTACCCTGATCCAGTCCGTATCTTTCAGAAAGAGCTGTATTATTGACAAAAACAAATCTTAGCGCCGCTGGGGATAGATTAAACCTTAAGTTATCAGACTTTTTGTAGGCAAAACCAGGTCCAAAGCTTAAGTATGCAGGCGCTAAAAACCGTGATATTGGCTGTTTGGGAGTTTTGGTGTAATCAAATCCATCGGCAAACTGCGTATTAAAATTAAGGAAAAAAGTATATAACCAATATTGCGAGGCTTGATGGCCCAATAAGCTGTTCAATACCAATCTGTCATCATTTTTACGCCAATCCGATTCTTTTTGGAAAGTTAGTCCGTAGGCTGCTAAAACTTTATTATCCCAAGACCATTTATCTTTTTTATAATTGAAATCATAATTTAGGGTGAGATTTCCGGAAAATGAATTGACACCACCTGCAGCCCAATTGGAGAATGAACTCTGGTTAATCAAAAAGGTGTTTTCACCTTTGATGGTCCATATTTTACTGGTGTCAGTAGGGGTTTCCTGGCTGAAACTTCGATAGCTAATTAAACTTAAAGCAATAAGAAAGATTGACTTAATTTTTTTCATACTTAAAAGTTGGTTTTCGTGCATTTGTTGAGAAAATAAATGTTTTATAACTAAACGAATAACTTTCTTTATTGTTTTGTAGCTTTTTGTTTGCGTATATTTTAAATAAAATCGGAACTTTGATAACTTGATAGATACTATGAAAATAACATTACTTTGTATTGGAAAGACAGATGATAATTACTTGATCGAAGGAATCGACAAATACATTAAAAGACTAAAGTACTACGTAAACTTTAATCTTCTAGTAATACCGGATATTAAAAATAGCAAAAACCTTTCAGAGGAGCAGCAGAAAGACAAGGAGGCTGGACTGATTTTAAAACAATTACAACCACAGGATATGGTTATTTTATTGGACGAATTCGGCAAAGAATTCCGTTCCTTGGAATTTTCGGCTTATTTGGAAAAAATGATGATCAACAGTGTACAGCATATGGTGTTTATCATTGGTGGTCCTTATGGTTTTGATCAAAAAGTCTATGATCGAGCCAATTCAAAAATGTCTTTGTCAAAAATGACTTTTTCGCATCAAATGATCCGTTTATTCTTTACTGAACAACTTTACCGAGCATTTTCCATTATGAAAGGTGAACCTTATCATCACGAATAATATGGAAAAAAGTCCGTAACTTCATCATTAATAAAAACAGACTTATGAATTTACCGAATAAACGTGATTATCACTATAAAAGTGATGAAGGAGAAAAAAATAGCCAAATGAATAAATACATCATGATAGCCTGCATTATTATCGTGATTTTATTGGCAATTTATTTTGCATAATTTGATATCCTCTACTGATGGTATAAGTAAAAGAATAAATCTCTTACTTAATATCCGTATGGAGGATATCAGTAGATGATTTAATGAATTTGATTGAAATGTTTAGAGGAAGAACGCTTAATTTTTCGGAGAAGCCTGGGAGGTCTTGCGCGTTCTTTTTGGTTCGGTGTTGTTTACAAATCCCCAGTTAGTCACATAGAACGATAAGGGGTTAATTTCTAATAATTTTTTCATTTTTTCTTTTTTTACCATATGATATTTTATTGTTTCGGTTATATGTTGTCAATAATCACGCCAAACTGTAGTATGTGCCAAATTAATCCTGTAATTTGATTCTGAATTGATAATTGAGGAATAAAATAGGTGGAGCAGGAGGGAGTTTTGGTTAACGGGATGTCTATGCAGCGTCAATGTTATAATAATTAGCCCCATATTGGGGCTAATTATCTTTATCAAACTTACTTTTTATCTATTTTATATAATTTACCAAGATCAGTGATGGCATATAGAGCACCGTCTGTTCCTTGTGTAATGTCTCTAAACCGTTGCCCTTCACTACCAAGTAAGCGCTCTTCGCCAACGACTTTATTATCTTTCAGAATAATTCGGGCAATATGCGTACTACTTAGGCCGCATATAAATAAGTTATTTTTCCACTCAGGGATGTTTTGACCTGTATAAAACGTAATTCCACTAGGCGAGAGGACTGGATCCCAGTAATAAACCGGCTGCTCCAATCCTTCTTTTTGCTGTATACCTGCACCAACCTTACCTCCTTTATATTCTATCCCATAGGTAATGGTTGGCCAACCATAATTGCTGCCAGCCTGGATTTTATTAAGCTCATCTCCACCACGAGGGCCAAATTCAGTTTCCCATAAATCCCCGGTTTCGGGATGAAAAGCAAGTCCCTGCGGATTTCGGTGTCCGTAACTATAGATTTCTGGTCGTGCATTTGCTTTTCCTATAAATGGATTTCCCGATGCAGGCTGTCCATCTTTGGTAATACGCAAAATCTTGCCCAAGGCAGCATTTAGATCCTGTGCCAGAGGTCTCGTAACCAAATCCGATCGTTCACCGGTACTGAAAATAATATTTCCTTCTTTATCAAAAACTATGCGTCCGCCATAATGTAAATTGCCCTTATGGGCTGGAGTTGCTTGATAGATCACTTTTGCTCCTTCGATTGATTTCTCATCAGCTGAAAGCTTACCCTTGGCGACTGCCGTTAGTGTTCCTGCTGGCGTATTGTCTGAAAAAACCCAATATACCATCCGGTTTGCAGCAAAATCCGGATCTAGCCTCAATCCAAGTAATCCGCCCTGGCCACTGCTATTAACAGCAGGAAGACCTTTGATTTGTTCGCTTAATTTTCCATCGGTACTTACTATACGCATATCACCTTCTTTTTCTGTAATGAGTAACTTACCATCTGGTAGAGCCACAATGCCCCAAGGTGACTTTAATCCTTCGGCTATGACTTTGCCTTCGAACGCTGTAGCTGTTTTTACTCCGGCGATCCTAGTCTGTCCAGCAAAAGCGGGTTTGTAATCTGTATTTGCTTTTTGAGTTTCTACCGGAGGGTAGCTCGTTGTATCTGTCGCTGAGTTCGTTGTACTATCTTGGCTGGAACCTGAATTTGCATGATTGGAATTACAGGCAGTCAAGCCTAACGATATTGTTAAAAGGCTTATTGTCAGTTTGGTTTTCATTGTTAATGACTTGTTTATGGTCCGATTGTTCGTTTGAAGATATTAAAAATAAATGAGATGCTATCGGATATCGTGTAATAAATTTATCGACATTTTACCAAAGATCTAAAAAATAGGACAGATAGCATCTTCTTTCATCCTGTGCAATGTGAATGTAGGGGTGCCTAAAACTTATCCAAACATTGCGTCAGTATCTGTTGCAGCTCATGATCTTTATTGACAAAATAATCACTCACCTCTAATGTTGTACTAGTGTTTAAATTATAAATACATACAGGGACATAGTTTGGTTGAGCGGAAGTCTCAAAAGTCTTGAAATAATCCGCACTTTCTTGAAAAGTCGAAAACTCTTTTGACTCACAATGTTGTGACTCTTGATTGTATGTGATGGTTATAAAATTCTTTTTCATTAGACGCTCCTTTACCTAGAATAACGAAAAGTAAAAGACAAAAGTTTTAATAATTCTTCGCTTTTTATATTAAACACTGATATGGCTTGCATCAACAGGTTTTCCAAAGAATATTTTTGCTTTGTTTTCAAAGTCCCTAGGGTCATCCGTGGTATAAAAAGCTAATTGACTATTTTTGGAACAGCATGCTTCTATTTCAGTATGCCTGTGGAGATATTCCTGCAGACTGTTCGCAACGATCGGCCCTTGAGAAATAATATTGACATTTTTGGGGACATATTTTTCGATGATAGGCAATAAAAGCGGATAATGTGTACATGCCAAAACAATGGTGTCAATTTGATCGCTTTGCTGTAATAGCTCATGGATATCCTTTTGGACAAAATATTGCGCACCTTCTGTATTGATCTCATTATTCTCAACCAAAGGAACCCAAAAAGGACAGTCATGTTGAAATACTTCAATTTCAGGATTGAATTTCTGGATCTCTATTTTATACGATTCAGATTTTACTGTTCCTGTCGTGGCTAGAATACCGATTTTATTTGTCTTCGTATAACGATGAATGATTTCTGTCGTTGGCCTGATGACACCAAGAACTTTCTTTCCTGGCGGAAGATCGTTTTGCTGGATCGTTCTCAATGCTTTGGCCGAAGCAGTATTGCAGGCCAAAATAACGAGATTACAGCCTAGATCAAATAGTTTAAAAACGCATTGTTTGGTATAGTTATACACCGTCTCAAATGAACGTGTACCATAAGGGACGCGTGCATTGTCGCCTAAATAAATGTAATCATATTGAGGGAGAAGTTGCTGAATTTCCTTAAATACCGAAAGGCCGCCATAGCCTGAATCAAAAATTCCAATAGGACCAGAAGTTATTGTATTATTCATAACGCAATGCTATAAGTTACATCCACCTATAACATTGCGTCATAAGATTCAGTTTTATTGAAGCAAAGATGGTTTCTCTTTGTATATTTTCCAAATTAATTCGCCAAATAATGTATTGGTCCAGGCAAACCAATGTCTGGTGAATTTTTTAGGATCATTTTTATGGAAGGATTCATGCATAAATCCTGTGCCCCCATGTGTGCTTACTAATGTTTTGATACAGTTGCGGATTTCTTCATCGTTTGTCGAAGTCTGTGCACGCATGATAATTGACATCGGCCAAATCATATCACGACCAATGTGCGGGCCACCAATGCCTTCGGCTGCGGTACCTTTAAAGAAAAATGGGTTCTTATCGGATAATACAAAATTGCGCGTACGTTGATAAACTTCATCATTGATGTCAATAGCCCCTAAATAAGGTAGGGCTAATAAACTCGGGATATTGGCATCATCCATCATCAAGTGGCTTGAATAACCGTCAACTTCAAAAGCATATATTTTCCCCAACGTTGGATGGTTAATAATTCCATATTTGTTTATGGCAGTTTCAACCTCATTCGCCAATGATTCCATTTTTGCGGAAAGCTCTTGTTCGTTTTTGACCTTTTTAAGAATTTCGGCCGCTTGTCTCAAACTAACGACTGCAAATAAATTGGAAGGGATTAAAAAAGAAAAAATTGTGGAATCATCCGACGGCCTAAAGCTTGAGCAGATCAAACCCACAGGATTAACAGGATATCCGTAACCATCGACCTGCAAGGTGTCTGAACCTCTCGAAGTCGTACGTTCGAACTTATAAGGGCCCAAATTATCCTTACGTTGCTGTTCAACAAAAGTTTGATAGATTTTATGCTGTGCCTCCAACCACTCTTCATTAAATGGACTGCTATCTTTTGTTTCTTTCCAGTAATGATAAGCTAATCGAATCGGGTAGCATAAGGAGTCGATTTCCCATTTCCGTTCATGGATGCCAGGTTTCATGTTGGTATGGTCACTAAACCATTCTCCCTTTTTGGTGGGGTCATTATAAAAAGCATTTGCGTAAGGATCGATGTTAATGCATTTGCTCTGCTTTTGGATTAAACCAACGATCAGATCCTGTAATTTTTTGTCCTTTTTCATAAAGGGAAGATAAGGCCATACCTGTGCACTACTATCACGTAACCACATGGCATCTATATCCCCGGTGATCACATAGGTATAATTTCTTCCATTTTGGACGTATGGAAATACTGTCGTGTCCAATGTATTTGGAAAACAATTGTTAAATAACCAGGCTAACTCTTTATTTTTTGTGTTTTTTTGAAATTCTGCGATAGCATCCTCAATTACTTTGCTCGAAAAAAGTCGTTTCTCTTTAGGGGTACGCACAGTAGGAAAAGAATGTTCCTGAGCAAAGGAAAATTTGCTCGCAAATGCACCTGCTGTTAATAAGGTTGCGTTTTGGATAAATGTTCTGCGTTTCATGCTTATTAGGGCTGATTTTTTGTTATACAAGGTTATTTACTAAGATGCAAGATATAAATATTTTTGAATATAACGAACAGCAAATACGATTTAGCATTATAAAATTGACTTAGAATGTTAATAAAGTCATTTTTATTCGGTTAATTTGCAGTTAGGAATACATTTTGCTAGAAGAAATCATCTGAAATAATTTTATGGGGCTTAATATATCAAAAAAAAGTAATTTACTTCGAATTGTGCTGGGAGGCATCGGGGTAGGTGTCTCGTTCGCAGGGTTTGGACAAATTAAAAGCCAACCTTATTCGTATCATTTCTATCAGAAAATGAACGATGTCGTTTATTCTACTGAGACAAGAATGCACACAACAGCCAAACCATTCGTAATCAAGGATTCTTTATTGCTGGCCAAATTTGACTCGATTCAATCCAATAAACCGGTTGCCTCATCGAATTGGTTCATGCGTAAAATCTTTAACGAACATTTGGTTCAAGTGGAGAAAGATGATTATACCTTCTATGCTGATTTTTTGCCAGATATGTATATCGGGAAAGATATGCAGGGCGATAAGCGTCGGACTTGGATGAACGGAAGGGGCTTTCAGGTGGGGTTAAATATAGGAAATAAATTCACATTTAACTCATCGGCCTTTGAGAGCCAGGCTGTTTTTCCAAAATACCTGGATGACTATATTGTTGCCAATAAAGTAATTCCTGGCCAGGGAAATACCAAATTTCAGTCTAAGAATAAGATGGATTGGATGTATGCGACAGCAAGCATGACTTATGATGCACACAAGTATATCCAAGCGACCATAGCCTACGACAAGAACTTCATTGGAGACGGATATCGCTCGATGTTGCTCTCTGACTTTTCGTCTAATTATGCACATCTGAAGCTAACGGGTACGATCGGTAATGTACAATATACTTCCATCTGGGCGTATATGAATGATCCAACACATCCAAGACAAGATATCAGTGGAATGTACCCTATGGAAGGGCAAAATAACAGACGCCTGGGAGATGGGAAAAAATGGGGCGCGTTTCAATATTTAGATTGGAATGTGACCAATAAATTGTCCGTTGGTTTCTTCCAGTCTGTCGTTTGGGCAGCACAGGATGAAGGCGGGAAGCGAGGATTTGACTTTAGTTATTTGAGTCCAATTATCTTTATCCGTCCTGTTGAGAGTAATAACCGTACATCGCCCGATAAGATGTTCCTAGGCTTGACGTCAAAATATAAGTTGCCTTATAACTTGACTGTTTATGGTCAGTTTCTATTGGGCGAATTTACAGCTAAGGAGTTTTTTGCAGGAAATGGCTATGCACACAATAAATGGGGCGCACAGCTAGGGGTAAGGGGTTATGATATGTTTGGAGTCAAAAACCTAAATTTCCTGGCCGAGTATAATACCGCTCGTCCTTATACGTATGCACACTTTAAATCTTATTCCAATTATAGTAACAATGCCGAACCGCTGGCGCATCCAAAAGGTGCTAATTTCAGGGAATTGGTTGGTCTTGTCAACTACGCCTGGGATAGATGGGATTTTTCTTTGCAAGGAATGTATACGCAAAATGGATTGGATCTACCGGACGGAAGCAATATGGGCGGAAATATCTTTCAATCGTATAATACCATCCCCAATTTGTACGGCAATCATATTGCCCAAGGGATAAAGAATAATATCTATTATGCGGATGCGAAAGCAGCATATGTGCTCAACCCTAAATATAATCTTCGGTTAGAATTAGGTTATATGCAACGTTATGCTAAAGCACAATACGAAACGCCTGTCGTAAATAAATCGGGCGTGGTTACCTTTGGACTTCGTTCGAGCTTTAGAGCAATTTATAATGATTTATAGGAAGTTTTTAAAGTTGAAGCAACTATTGAGCTTAAGAAAACATCATGATTATTCATTTTTTGCATTTGGTCTACGCTGATGCCACCAAAAGTAGCAAGCATGCCGGATCGGGCAACTAACATGTATAAAATACTAAATATCAATGAAAAAAATCCTTGTATTAAATGGCCCAAATTTAAATCTATTGGGTGTTAGGGAAAAGTCAATTTATGGAAATCAGGATTTCCTGAGTTATTTTGAGGAGTTGAAAAAACGTTTTTCAACTGTTCAATTAGAATATTTCCAGAGCAATTCCGAAGGAATATTAATTGATAAGATTCATGAGGTTGGCTTTGAGTACGATGGCATTGTTATGAATGCAGGCGCATATACACACACCTCCATTGCTATTGGTGATGCTATCGCTGCTATTCAGACTCCGGTCATTGAAGTTCATATCAGCAATGTCCATCAACGGGAGGAATTTCGTCATCATTCCTTTTTGGCTAAAAATTGCAGGGGAGTGATTTGCGGCTTTGGATTGGATAGTTACCGACTTGGAATCGAAGCGCTGTTAGTCTAAAAGCAAGCTTTACAGGAGTGATAATTAGCTCTATTTGACTTACGCTTAGGGATTTAGAGGTATCTTGGATGCTATGGATGAAGATAATCGTCGAAATAAAAGTATTATTAGAGAAAAATAAGAAGCAATAACGAGAAAAGGCGGGAACTCCCGCCTTTTCTCGTTATTGTAAAATCAAAGCGAAGGTATTAGCAGATAAGGCTCCTTATCGCTATCTCGTCTGCTTTGATCTGTGCCTTCATTTCCTCGAGCGAATCAAAACGTTCGTCGTGTCGGATAAAATGTAAGAATTTGACGCGGAGCGTCTTACCGTAAATATCCCGATCAAAATCAAACAGGCTGATTTCAATCGCACGATTCATGCCATCAACCGTAGGCCTTGTGCCAATGTATCCCATGCCCTTAGCAATGGAAACGGGATTCTCTTCTTTATATTCGCCTGTCGTGATGTTCTGGATGTGATTGTATATATAGACCTCAACTGCATAGATACCGTAGGCAGGAATGAGTTTATGGGGCTCATGTACCTGTAGATTGGCTGTTGGAAATCCAATAGTCCGTCCGATTTGATCGCCCCGGATAACTGTCCCTGTCAATTCAAAGGGATAGCCTAAATAGAGATTGGCAGTTTTAATATCACCTTTGATGAGTGCTTCACGGACACGGGTGGAAGAGACTGCAATATCATTGATATCCTGCTCTGGGATTTCGTCTACACTGTAATCGAATATCGAAGCAAATTGTTCCAGGTCGCCTAAGGAACCTTTGCGGTCTTTTCCAAAATGGTGGTCATATCCGATCACGATTTTCTTTGTTCCCAGTTTTCCTACAAGTACATTGCTAATATATTCTTCAGGAGTCTGATTGGAAAAATCACGGGAGAAGGGGATAATGATCAAATGGTCAATACCAACTTTGCTTAATTGGCTCACTTTCTCTTCAATATCATTTATTAGCCGTAAGCTATCATCATCGGGATTAATAATTAACCGGGGATGAGGGAAAAAAGTAAGCAATATGGTTTCGCCGTTGATCTTTTGTGCAGCCTCCTTTAAGTGGACTAATATTTTTTGGTGGCCGATATGAACACCGTCAAAAGTACCAATGGTAACGACTGCATTTTCAACGGGGGAGAAATCTTCTAAACTTCTGTAGATTTTCATTTATAGGATTTTTTGCAAAAATAAGATAAAGAATCAATAAAAAGTGCCGATAGGATTATTTAATGATTTCTTTATGACGTTTTATTTCAGCGATAAGCTGTTCGAGGTTCCATGCGTTTTCGACACGATAATCACCACTTTTGGTACGCCTTAATGAACTTAAATGTGATCCACTTTGTAATACTTTTCCAAAGTCGTACGCCAATGAACGGATATATGTACCTTTTGAACAGGAAATGCGAAAATATACATTGGGAAGTTCAATCTTCTCAATTTCAAAACTATTGATTCGCACCTGCCGGGATTTTATTTCGACATCTTCACCGCGGCGTGCTTTTTCATAAACACGTTCCCCATTGATCTTTATGGCAGAGTGTGCCGGAGGAAATTGTTGGATATCACCCACAAATGATTTTGCGGCATCCAAAATCATTTGTTCATTAATATGTGCGATCGGGAATGTCTCGTCAATTTCGGTTTCCAAGTCGTAGGAAGGGGTTGTGCCTCCCAGTGTAATTGTACCTGTATATTCTTTATCTTCAGCCTGATAGCTGTCGATCTTTTTAGTCAACTTCCCAGTGCAAACAATCAATAATCCTGTGGCCAAGGGATCTAGGGTGCCCGCATGGCCAACTTTTAACTTTAATGGTTTCAGGGAATTCCTGACTTTACCAACAACGTCGAAACTCGTCCATGTCAAAGGTTTATCAATCAACAACATTTCGCCTTCAGCAAAATTAAACCTTGCTGAGTTTTCACTAACCTCTCTGTTTTCCATGAAAAATTTTAGATAATTTGTAAACTATGACCAGAAAGGAGTAATACCAGTATAATAACGCCAATCACTATCCTGTACCATCCAAAGGCCTTAAACCCATGTTTGGTTAAAAAACCAATAAAAGACTTGATCGCAACAATCGCTACGACAAAACCAATTAGGTTACCAACAATCAGCAGGTTCAGTTCTTCACCCGTAAATGTATTCCCCTCTTTGAAAAACTTCAAAAGTTTAACGGCTGATGCACCAAACATCATCGGCAAAGCGAGGAAAAATGAAAACTCCGCTGCAGCTTTGCGCGTTAATTTTTCGGCCATACCTCCGATAATGGTACTTGCAGATCGAGATGTGCCCGGAATCAATGCAAGACATTGGTATACACCGATCATAAAAGCCTGTTTATAGGAAATTTCGTCGGAATCCTCAACAGTAGGTTTATTAAACCATTTGTCCACAAATAGTAACACAACACCACCAATCACCAACATGATTGCAACGACCAATGGGCTTTCCAAAAGTGAATCAATGTAATCGTTGAAAAGTAATCCCAGCACCGAAGCTGGAATAGCTGCAATCACCAGTTTGTAATAAAATGAAAGCGATTTGAAAAACCTTTTATAATATAAAACGAGTACCGATAAGATGGTTCCCAATTGAATGACAATTGTAAATAATTTAACAAACGCAGAGGGCTGAATACCCATCAGAGCGGTTGCAATAATCATATGACCTGTGGAGGAGACAGGCAAAAACTCCGTTAGTCCTTCGATAATAGCGAGGATAATAGCTTCAATAATAGACATTATTTTTTAATAAGATTATTCTTCAGTTTTGGTTGTTTTGGGACGATACAAGATCGCTACAAATCCCAATGCAAATCCAAGAACTACAACAATAGGAGCTAATGTGATTTTGGTAAAACTATAAATATCGGTTTCACCTGACATAAGCGCGAAGCCAATGACTACTATAACCAGACTAGCTATGAAAAGCTGATAATTTATTTTGGAAAATACGAAAGAACCTTTGTTTACAGATTCAGTAGATTTCTTTATTTGAGCCATTTTTATCTATATAAATCGTTAGATTGCGCTTTTAAATATTTAGTAACAGCAAAGTAGGTACTAAGTCCTGATATTAAAATTCCGATGAAGATAACCCCTAAAAAGATAACCGCAAATTCAAACCAATTGCGTAAAAATATCAATTCAGGTATCTGTTGCTGCGCAAATTTAAGCGTCAATATCAATAATAAAATCGCGATTAATGAACCAAGGAGACCATGGATAATACCGTAAGTGATAAAAGGCTTACGAATAAAGTTCTTGGTCGCACCTATTAATTGCATACTTTTGATTAAGAAACGTTGGGAATAAATGGCCAAGCGTATGGTATTGTTGATTAAGGCAACAGCAATGATCAATAATATAACAGCAAAGGCTAAAACAATCATTCCAATGATACGAACGTTTTTATTGACCATATCAATCAACGATTCCTGATAAACCACCTCTTTTATTCTATTATTTTTAGAGATTTTTTCAATGAATGTTTTGATACTGTCTGTATTGGCGTAATTTTCCTTCATATAGACATCCAGTGAAGGCAATAATGGATTATGCCCAAGATACTGCACAAAATCTTCACCGAGATCTTCTTTCAGGTTTTTCGCAGCGATTTCTTTGCTGATATATACCGAACGAAGTACATAAGGATCTTTTTCAAGATCTTTTTGTAAGGAGAGTACGTCACCCTCACTAGTGCCATCGTTTACAATGACATTTAGGACAATGTTTTCTTTAACGTACTTTGAAAGGTTTTTAGCGTGCACCAATAATAAGCCTAACATACCGGTCACCAACAATACCAGTGCAATGCTGATCACTGTGGAAACATATACAGACTTTGTTTTTCTTTTTTGTGTGCTTAATTCGTATTCTGACATAATAAGCAAAAATTTATTTGCGAAAGTAACTAATTGAGCGGAAGATTTCGAATTTATCTTGTAATTACTTTGATAAAAATCATTTCGAATTTTGTATTCTACCTATGTTTAAATAACTTTTCAATACTATAATTTATTGTTCAAACTACAAAACTTTTATCACATTTCAGTATTAAAATCGTAATTTCGCAAGTCATAAAAATTCCTTACGAACAAAAATGGAGTATAATCACAAATCATTAGAGAAAAAATGGCAAAAGTTTTGGGCGGATCATCAAACTTATAAAACATCAGATACGCATCAAAAGCCAAAATACTATGTGTTGGATATGTTTCCTTATCCATCTGGGGCAGGACTACATGTTGGTCATCCACTCGGATACATTGCTTCGGATATCTTTTCACGATATAAACGTTTAAAAGGCTTCAATGTTCTCCATCCAATGGGTTATGATTCCTTTGGACTTCCGGCAGAGCAATATGCGATTCAAACTGGACAACATCCTGCAGTTACAACCGAAGTGAATATCAGTCGTTACCGCGAGCAGATGGACAATATCGGTTTCTCTTATGATTGGAGTAGAGAGGTACGAACCTCCGATCCGGCTTACTATAAATGGACGCAGTGGATTTTTATGAAATTATTCAATTCCTGGTATAATAAGGAAACGGATAAAGCGGAACCAATTGATACATTGATCGCAAAATTTTCCACAAATGGTTCGGCGGCTATTCAGGGGGTTTCTGACGATGATGTATTGGAGTTCACTTCACAGGAATGGAAATCATTTGATGAAGAAACACAACAACGCGAGTTGTTAAAATACCGGATTGCATATTTGCGTGAAAGTACGGTGAATTGGTGTGCCGCATTAGGTACAGTACTCGCGAACGATGAGGTCATCAATGGCGTATCTGAACGTGGCGGCTACCCGGTTGAGCAAAAGAAGATGATGCAATGGTCCATGCGTATTACGGCGTACGCTGATCGCCTATTAAAAGGTTTGGACACCATTGACTGGCCCGAACCTTTGGTTGAAATGCAACGTAACTGGATTGGTAAATCTGTTGGCGCTTCGGTAAAATTCCCCGTTCCGCAGCTGGATACCGCGATAGAAGTTTTTACAACACGTGTAGATACCATTTTCGGCGTTTCATTTGTTGTTTTGGCTCCTGAACATGAATTGGTCGCCGCATTAACCACAGCAGAACAAAAAGCTGAAGTTGAGGCATATATCGAGAAAACGGCAAAAAAATCCGAATTAGATCGTATGGCCGATACCAAAACAGTATCCGGTGCTTTTACAGGTGCCTACGCGAAACACCCTATTTCGGGTCGGGATGTACAGATCTGGATTGCTGATTATGTGTTGGCTGGATATGGCACCGGGGCAGTAATGGCTGTTCCAAGTGGTGATCAGCGTGATTATGTTTTTGCTAAACATTTTAATTTAGAAATTATCCCGATTTCGAATACACAGCATATCGAGGAAGAGGCTGATCCGAACAAGGATGGGAAATATATCAATTCCGATTTTATCAATGGCATGACTTATCAAGAGGCTGTGCCTGCTTTGATCGCTAAGTTGGAAGAATTAAAATTAGGTAAGGCAAAGATCAACTTCCGTATGCGTGATGCCATTTTCGGTCGTCAACGATATTGGGGCGAACCGGTACCTGTTTACTTTAAAAATGGCTTACCCTATCTCATTAAGGAGGAGGAGCTACCTTTATTATTACCGGAAGTAGATAAATACTTGCCAACAGAATCAGGTGAACCTCCTTTAGGACGTGCAAAAGATTGGAAATATGAAGATCAGTACGAGTACGAGTTAAGTACGATGCCGGGATGGGCAGGTTCTTCATGGTATTGGTTCAGATACATGGATCCAAAGAACGAGGGTAACTTTGCTTCTAAGGAAGCTGTTGATTACTGGAAAGCAGTTGATTTATACATTGGTGGTTCAGAGCATGCGACCGGACACTTGTTGTATTCCCGTTTTTGGAATAAATTTTTAAAGGATCTTGGCTATCACAATGAGGAAGAACCGTTCCGAAAACTGATCAATCAGGGGATGATTCAAGGTCGTTCAAATTTTGTCTACCGTGTATTGGATGAAGAGGGTAGAGGAACTAATCAATTTGTATCCTACGGACTGAGAAATGATTACAATACAATCCCTATGCACGTGGATGTCAATATTGTATCGAACGATGTATTGGATTTGGAAAAATTCAAAAATTTTAGGCCTGATTTTGGGAATGCAGAGTTTGTGTTGGAAAATGGTAAATACATATGCGGCAGTGAGGTGGAGAAAATGTCCAAATCAAAATTCAATGTCGTTAATCCAGATGATATCATCGAAACTTACGGTGCCGATACCTTACGCCTTTATGAAATGTTTTTGGGACCATTGGAACAGGCTAAACCTTGGAATACCAATGGTATTGAAGGTGTTTACAAATTTCTAAAGAAAGTATGGCGCCTGTTTCATGATGCGGAAGGTAATTTTAATGTATCTGATGCAGAGCCTTCAAAAGCTGAGTTTAAAGCGCTGCACAAGATTATCAAGAAAGTGGAGGATGATATTGAACGTTTCTCTTTCAATACCTCAGTTTCTGCCTTTATGATCTGTGTCAACGAATTGACTGATCTAAAATGCAATAAACGCCAGGTATTGGAGCAACTTATCATCGTTCTTCAATCCTACGCACCCCATATCACCGAGGAATTGTGGAACTTGTTAGGCAATGCGCCAGGTACACTTTCGCAAGCAACTTATCCTGTGTTTAAACCGGAATATCTCGTTGAGTCTGAATTTGCCTATCCGGTATCTTTCAATGGTAAAATGAAGTTCAATCTTTCACTTGCATTGGACTTAGATCAACAAACTGTTGAAGATACGATCAGGGCGCATGCTGATGTACAAAGACATCTGGATGGAAAACCAATTAAGAAGATTATTTTTGTCAAAGGGAAAATAATCAATATCGTAGCTTAGTTCTTTCCGTTATCAAATAAAAGCCATTTTATCCCAAGGATAAGATGGCTTTTTTATGCCAATACATCCTGGAAGGCAATCGTTTTTTCAAAAATTGATTTTGCGTATGGACAGTTTGGGATAATCTTGGCATCGTTTTTCCGTGCGTAATCCACAGCTTCAAGGACGAGTTTTTTACCCACGCTCATGCCTTGATATTCGTCATAGACTTCGGTATGGTCGATGGAGAACTCACGCTCACTTTGCCATGTGTATTCCAAAATTCCAGCCTCGTTATTTTCCACCTCAGCAATGAAATTGCCTTTGTCTTCTCTTTCGATATTTTTTACTTCCATAGTGTTTTTTTCAAAATAACGTCCAAAAGATATTTTTGTTTTATCAAAGTTTTCGATTTTTACTCCGTAAGTCAAACTATAGCTATACTATAGTAGTATGCGTACGCTTTTTGACCTTCAGTGATAAGAAAATTCTATGGGGTATAGGATTCATCCACGTTATCGAGCAGTGTTATCGTATTCAATCAAAACCGATAGTCTTCATATCTTCGGTAAATAGCTTGCTATTTGCCCGGCAACCCAAAGATAATTGCAAAAGCACCTATCTGATTTCTCCTATTTTTTTTGTACCTTTGCAATTATCTCCTTAGAACACCTCGCATTTTTATCTTTCAACGAAGCTCTAAAGGTCCGAAACCTCCTCGGGAACATTTTATTTTTAATCCATATTGAATGAGCAAAAGCCAAATTACATTTAACAAAAAAGAACGAGAAAAAAAGAAACTACTCAAAAAACAACACAAAATTGAGAAAAAAGAATTCAATAAAACAAACAACGACAAAGGAAAATCTTTGGAAGAATTGTTTGCTTATGTTGATGAACACGGGAATATCTCAGACAGACCTGCAATAAAATTGAAAGAAGGGGAGAGCCCAAGCATGAGCTCAAATCATCAGGATGAGTATTCTTTCGGAAAAGTCGTCCATTACAATGCAGAATCCAATTACGGATTCATTAGGGATAATGAGACCCAACAATCTATTTATTTCAATGACCGTCTTGTCGGGCAGAAATTGAACCTGAACCAAAAAGTGAAGTTTAAATTCAAAAGTGCTAAACAAGGTGCCCAGGTTACTGAGGTTTTGATTGAGTACTAGTAAACGAAGATTCCGCTTGTGCTAAAAGCGTTGAATTATAAAGCCCTCAAGCACTTCTAATAGCCAGAAACTATGTGGAAGCCAAGCGAGGGCTTGTTTTTTGTTCCCCTCTGAGTGGACAACCCTACTGATATTTACCTATTCATTAAGTGCCCTCGACTCACACCTGCTTTAATACCTGTAGGTGAGCCTTCAGTGAGCCATGGAGCGCTAACAAATCTTTTTAATGAACAGCTAACCCTTTCCCTTCGAGGTCCTCAGGAAGATTTTTTATTGGTAATCGTAACTGTTCGTATTTCACCCAATGCGGCTCGATTTGCCAAGCGTATTAGCCGGCCAAAGCTGTAATTATAATGAAAGCAATGAAGCCTTTCTTAAAAAAGTTTCTTCTTCATTGCATTTTGGCTATCCAGCTGGATTTTGTAATCTGCATGTTTAAACCTTTCCAGATTTTGTCGCCGATGGAAGTTTCTGTAGTGATGCCTTCGTTGATTTCAAATCCCACTCCTTCATAACACGTTATTGCATTACTGTTCCATGCATACACATTCAGGTCTGCTTTATCGTAGGTATTGTCAATGAAAAGAATCCTTAGCATAGCATGTATTGTTTTTCTTCCAAATCCTTTGTTTCGCTCGGTATGGTCAGCAATCAAGATGCGGGAAAGTCTGGGGGTATCTCTTTCGAAATTCAATTCGCAATGTCCGATAACATTGTTTGTTTCTGTACTGATAATTTTATATGGACGTCGTTTGAGGTCAGCGATATATTTTTTTAATTGTTCATCAGTCACTGGAAAGGTAAAATAAGGGCCTGCAAACTGCAGGAGTTCCTCTGGAGATTTTATCCAGGATTTGAAGCGGTCAAAGTCAGTTTCTTCAAATGGAAGTAAAGTGATCATAACTTTAATATTGACAGTGGGTTGTAAGTGTAGGGGTAAATTAGAAAATTGTTGGGTGTTTTCCTAAAAAAATCGTGATTTTTACGAAATTCGTTCCGAATTTACCGTTAAGAAGATTGCATGCCAACACTTATATTAGATACCATCATAAATGCGCCTTTAACGATCGTTTTTGATCTGGCCCGCAGCATAGACCTGCATATGTATTCGACGAAGAAAACAAAAGAGAAAGCGATAGCAGGTGTTACCAGTGGGCTGATCGAAGCGGGACAGACGGTTCAGTGGCGGGCAAAACATCTGGGCGTATATCAAACCCTGACGGTGCGGATCACGAAAATGGAAAAGCCCTATTTTTTTGAGGATAAGATGATACAGGGGGCATTTCAGTCGATGGATCATCAGCATCTTTTTGAAGAGCAGGTGGATGGTACTGTCCTGATGCGGGATGTGTTTCATTTTAGGGCGCCTTTAGGGCTTCTGGGGAGGTTTGCTGAATGGTCTTTCCTTACTGTATATATGAAACGATTTCTTGAAGAGCGCAACCGTATCATCAAAGTGGTCGCGGAATCAGGAGATTATATCCATTATTGCTGAGGATAGCGTAGAAGATGGTTGTTTATTTATTTATGCCTTGGTTATATGGTGCTTATCGGTTTCTTGAGGTAATGCTCAGATGTGGGTTTTCCAATAGAAGCTGTTCCTGTAAAAAATCAAAGGCACCTCTCTGGTTCATTGTCACCTGATGGATCTTGGAGAATTCATTGTAAAAATAGATGCGGAAGCTGTTTGGACCGCGAGAGTTCTGTATAATCTTAGTCTCGATGCGGTGGATCTGACTGATTGGGATTTTTTTACTTCCAAAAAAAGTGAAGAATATAAGTTCATGTTCACGAAAAAGATAAGGCGCAATAGTTGCATAAATGCGGACAAGTCTGCTTGTGTATTGTTGGTAAACAGCAAGGTCACGGCTATTGAGAGCTCTTAAGGTGATAATAAATTTCTGATTTTTGGCATAAACGGCCCAGCTTAATCCACCGAATAGTACGCCGAAATAAACGAACAAGGTACTAAGTAGTGGGAGGGATTTATAGAAAAAAGTCAGCTTGTCCTCCGCATTCACCCACTTGTCAAAAAAGACATAAAGAAAGAAGCCATAAATAAAGAAAAATATTCCTATAAAGAGTCCCATACCAGCATTGCGAACTTTCTTGATTTTTCTTATCTCGGTTTGTAGAAATAGAATAATGTCAGATGAGTAATTATACATGTAATGAATTAATGTTGGTATAAAGATAGTAAGAAGCGGGCTTATATGCTTATTTCTAAATCTAAAAATTTTGACATGATCGGTTGTCTAGCGGGTAATTTACGATTCTAATTCATCTTTTTTATATTTTATTATTGTTTATATAAGTATTATTAAATATCTATTTTTTAGTTTTTTATATTTAATTTTTGTTGAGTTATATACTTTTATACGATAGCTATGAGCTAGCTTTATTGTCGGAGCAGTATTCAATCGCTGTCGCGTCCAAAAGCAACTGGGAGATATCCCGCAAGTTATGGACTGCAATGCCTGGAAGGACAAGAAAGGGCTTGCTCGCTAGTATTCAAAAAAATGATGTTAACTGCGGGTGTAAAATTTAGCATGGAATGATAGACAGTAGGAGCTGGTCAGCCGCACGACTTGCTTTGGAGAAATATTTTTGGATTTCATGGAGGAGTGCAAAGGTTTTAAGCTATCTTTTGTATAGACCGGTGTATCTGATTCCTTTTGCAAATTAAAGTGTTTGTAGCGTTTAAAAATAGCCTGAAATCAAAAGGTAGGCTCGGGGGAGGAGACATGCAGTCTTGGAGCATTGTAGATGGCCTTTCGCAAATCAAATAAAGCAGTGTGATTCAAGTTTGAGGAAAAATCAGGGTGTGGGTTTCCAATCCAGGTACGGTCCATGTCTGTAATTTGCTGATCTGCATCGTACACATTTACGTGTGTAGAGAAAGCCGGGCAAAGTGAAATGGTGCCGATGGCTTTCCTTGGTGGACGAGCGGTATTTTTACGTTTGCGCATCGGTGCTCTTCTGGTTTGATCCCAGAATATTTTTATAGAAAAAAGATATGGATAAAATTTTATCCATATCTTTTTTCTATAGAAATGAATAGATTTTATCGTTTGTTTTGTATTATTTTTTTGTTTATATAAAATTTATAAAGATCTCTATATTAAATGATAATAATATTTTATTATGGAATTAAAAGTTTAGGCTGGGAAAAATTGAAAACACGTTGTCTTGACCTTGAGTCTACACGATACGGGCTATTTTAACCCATAAGAAACGCTGGTTTTGAACGGTTCTTTTTTTATTTATCTGCCAAAATTTGTGTTCACAGAAGCAGGCATCATTGGTTATAGTTTCGTTTACAGCTTTTTACTGGCAATGGCTTTTCAGCATAGGTATGAGATAGAGGTCATTCTCAAAGAGCTCATTTTAGGGATCAAATCAAATGATTCTATTGCCAGAGGTGCTGGTCTGATAAAAAGTTAAATGACTATTTTAAGTTTATTATTTTTGTTTAATATGCTTTATTTCAATATTATTATGTTTTTTATATAAAGATATTATTTACTAAATAGTAGCGTCCGAAGAGGCCTTGTAAGAAGTGTTTTTCAAGTACTTGAAATCGCTTGGAACGTTCTATAATAGGGTGAAAAGTATACTATTGTGGAGCTATTTGCTCAGCTTTTGCGCTCAGTTCTAGCGATCTTTATTGGGGGCGATTTTGGATTTTGTCAGCAGAATTTTTCCTTTAATGAGGTCGTCGTTGAATTGACCAACTGTTGTTTTTTGAAGCATCTCGGAGAGGTTATTGCGAATGCTTTTAAATTCATGATGTAACGGACAGGGATACTGTTCTGAACAGAACTCCAGGCCCATCCCACAACCTACAAAGAGATTCTCTCCATCAATTGCTTTGACTACATCGGACAACGGGGTTGACATATCTGAAGTATCTAGATAAAATCCGCCACCAGGGCCTTTCATGGAGCGAATAATGCCTGAGCGGCTTAAATTCTGCAAGATTTTACCAAGGAAGGCTTCAGGGGAACGGATATTTTCGGCAATTTCTTTGATACCGACACGTCTGTTTTCTTGCGAACGCTGCGCGATAAAAAAAACTGCCCGAAGACCATATTCGCATGTTTTGGAAAAAATACCCATAATCTATTCTTGCTTTTCCACAAAGGTACAAAATCAAGAATAGCCATCCGCAATTCAGGGAAAATTTACGGATGGCGATCCCATTCTTTTAGCTGAGCTGCAGGGAAGCGGGACCAAATTCTTCAAAATGAATATTCTCGGTTCCGATACCCCGGCCAGTTAAATACTGAAAATGCTTCGCTATGAAACCTGAAGGACCACATAAGTAATAATTAGCTTTTAGTGGCAGGTGATCGGAATCTATTTTCGCAAGATCTACCCAGCCCGAGAAATTGCCCTTTTTATCCCCTTGGGTTTCATCGTAGAAGGAAAAACACTTGATGTGTTCGTATTGAGCCTCAAGCGCCAGAAGCCTGTCTTTAAATGCATGTAGATCGTTATTTTTACAACCATGAATCCATGTCACCGGATTTCGCCCGTTTGCATTGACAAGCTGTTCTATCATAGCCATTAAGGGTGTCTGTCCGACCCCGCCACTGATAAACACATGCGGATGTTCATTTTCGACCAGGTTAAAGGAACCGGTAGGAGCTGTCAATTCCAGCTGCTTTCCTACCTGAAAGTACTGATGTAGGTAGTTGCTGACCATTCCTTCGGGTTTTCCTGCAGGAGTTTCTTTTTTAACAGAGATGCGAAGGTATTTACCATTGCTGGCATCGGACAAACTATATTGTCGCGGTTGATAAAGATGAAGTTCGGGTAAGTATACACGTACGCTCACATACTGGCCGGCGGTATGTGTGGGAACTTTATCGCCATCGCTCGGTGCTAAGTAAATCGATTGGATTTCTGCAGTCTCTGAAACGATTTTAATAATGTTAAAAGGCTTCCAGCCTGTCCATCCGCCCTCATTTTGAGCCATTTGATCATACATTTTCTTTTCGATGCCGATCATCAGGTCTGCTAATTGAAAGTAGGCCACTTTCCATGCTTCAATAAGTTCTTCTGTAGCTGCCGTGCCCAGCACCTCCTGGATAGAAGCCAGCAGATGCTTACCCACGATCTGATAATGCTCGGGACGGATATGGAGGCTACTGTGCTTCTGTCCGATGTGTTTGACAGTAGGCAGTAATACGCTGGGATCGTCAATGTGTTCAGCATAGGCTAATACAGCAGTGGCCAATGCCGTTTGCTGTTTTGAATTTTGTTGATTACCCATATTGAAGATGTGCTTGAGCTCAGGGTTGTGGGTAAACATACGTTTGTAAAAATGACTGGTAAGCGCAACACCATGCTCCCTCAAGACTGGTATAGTACCTTTGATTAAATCTTTCTGTGTTTCGGTGATCATAATAGAATATTTAAGTACCTTTTTATCTTTTATTTCTTGAAAAAAAGGAATGAAAATGTAATTTTCCTCTTGCAGAGGTTGTTATTATTCCTTGATAGGGTACATTTGCAAATGACTATCGGAAACAAAAATAAGAAAATTTAATAAAAGATAAAAATATCTTTTATTAAATTTAGTGACATACCAAGCCAAGTTCTGGAGGTTTCCATCGCTTGCTATCTGGTAAATGGGGCGATGGGTTTTTGGGGAATAACTATTCCCAGGTTTTAAGGTTTTTAGCATAAAATGTCCATTCCGGCGTTTTGATGACATCGTCGTCAATATCATACCAAGGACTCAGTTGTGGGTTATTCCAATTGTTCAAGAGTTGTATTTCCTGTGCTGGCATATAACTTTGAGCAAGCAGCACAATTTTTTTTCCTTCCTTATTTATTGCAAGGTCAACGACAATAACGGCATGCCCAATGGGTGAGCCTTTCTGTATGAAGGTGTCTCCGATTTTAACCGCTTTTGTTGTTTTCACCTCAGGTAATTCATCATGTAAAGAAGCTGTGTTGGCATATGCAAAGATATACTCCATGTATTTCCAGTATTTTGCATAGGAATAGTCTCCTTTGGTATAATTTGTATAGGTGCGTGGTTTTCCATCCGAAAGGAAGTTAAATCGAATGTCTTGATATCTTTTTTGCTGATAGAGGTAGTCGGCACGTAAGCGCATTACGGCATCGGCGCATTGATGTAGGTCACGTTTACCAATATCCAGTTTGATAACGCTATTGTAGATATTGTTTCTGGGCTTAATTTTTCCGTTATAATAACGAACCTCGTGATCGATGGGGTAGAGCGGAAGATTTTCTAGAAAACTCCCGAAGTCGTTTGCTGTAAAACTGCGTCTTTCAAAACCTTTAGGCAACGAAATTCTTGTTTTGACGGTCATCCCGCCCGGATTAATTAACGGTGTTTGCTCGGCATGTTCAGTTGTCGTCTGGCCCTTTGATTTTGCTTGTGAGACAGCTGAATTTGGCTGCCCACAGCCAATGAATGTTTGTAGGGTTAGTGCGGATAGTAATAAATATGTTGTTGTCATATAGCGTTTTTTAGTCAATGTCGTCCGTTCTGCTAATATAATAAAATTCAATAGAGCGTTCAGGTTGATCAATCGTTGAAAATTAAGGATTTTTTAAGCTGTCTAGGAGCTTTTTGGATCATTTTCTGATGTAGCTTAGCCAAAGTTAATTGCAATAATTTATGTCAGAAAAACAGATTTTTCAGACTTCTAGCAAAAAGCGTTGGTACGCTTTCTCATGGATGAGCAGGGCTATGATCATTTCAATAATCATAGCCATTGTATGCGTTATCTATACCCTGGGCAAGATTCAGGTACCTCCATTTCCAACCATCAATACAAATGCGCCATTGACAGCAAGGTCTACTGCTAAGCTTAAAAAATCCAGACAGTTCAAAGAATTTGCTGTTGTCAAGTCAGAACTTCAAAAGATCAAACGGGATCGAGAGCTTAAACACCTAAAGCACTTGGGCAATAAAAATAGGATTAACATGGGGTTTTATGTCAGTTCTTGGTCCAATGAGGTTCGTCAGCAATCCCTGTCCGACTTAAGGCGTAACATTGGCCACTTGGATATGGTTGCAATGGAATCTTTTTTTACAGTGCCCGGCCAAGATACAATTGTGGATAAAGCAGATACCGCTGCCTTGAATGTCATTCATCAATATAAACGCAAAGCTATTGCCCAGATTTCCAATTTCAGTGGCAATGATTTTGATGGGCAGACGGTGCGGACAATATTAGCAGATCCGGTAAGGCAGCAACGTTTTATAGACGATATCCTGATCAAAATAAAACGTGAAGGTTTTTCAGGAATCAATATTGACTTTGAAAACCTTCAATTGGATGACCGTAAACTCTTAAATGATTTTATGGCGCGAATTTATCATGTTTTCCATAGCGAAGGCTTACTTGTTTCACAAGATATCTCGGCGGAAAATGATGATTATGATCCCACTTCGTTACAAAAATATAATGATTATATCATTTTGATGGCCTATGATCAGCATTCGGTTGAAAGTAATGCCGGCGTAATTTCCCATCAGGCTTGGGTAGAAGAGAATCTGGATATATTATGCAGTAAAGTGGATGCTGACAAGGTGATTTTGGCATTGGCCTGTTATGGGTATGACTGGCCTGTTGGGGAAGTAGGCCAGACCCTGACCTATGATAATGCTGTTATTCTGGCTCATAATTACAACGCAAATATTCACTTTGACCCAGCGTCTGCTAACCTCAATTTTAGTTATCAAGATGGAACAGGTATGCGGCACGATGTCTATTTCACCGATGCAGCGACCTACTTCAACCTGATTCGTAAAGCTGACGATTGGGGGTTGGCGGGTATAGCGCTCTGGCGATTGGGAAGTGAGGATGCCCGTTTATGGTCTTTTATCTCCAAGTCATTGGATCACGATGATTTGGCAAAAGAGCCTTTTAATTTTAAGAAGATCAGTAAAATTAATGTCGGTGGGATACAATATATTGGTGATGGCGAGATTCTTGATTTGGTTAATAGTCCTGAACCCGGCTTGGTCAAATTTGTATATGATTCCATTACCGGCTTAATTCAAAATCAGCGGTATGTCCAAATTCCGAGCAATTATGTCATCAAGCGCTTCGGTGAAAGGGATAAAACTGTTGTGCTGACTTTTGATGATGGTCCAGATCCAACATATACACCCGAGGTGTTGGATATTTTAAAAAGAGAGCATGTCCCGGCCGCGTTTTTTCTCGTTGGGGTGATGGCCGAAAAGAATATGGATCTGGTCCGAAAAGAATACCAGCAAGGGCATGAACTTGGTAACCATACTTTTTTCCATCCAGATATGTCGACGATTGGTCCCAACAGGGTGAAATTTGAGCTAAATGCAACGAGAAAGATCATAGAATGTATCACTGGGCATAGTACAATTCTTTTCCGAGCACCGTTTAATGCAGATGCTGAACCGCAAACTGTAGCCGAGATTCTTCCCGTCGCCCAGAGCCGAAAGGAAAACTACATTAATGTCGGTGAATACATTGATCCGAATGACTGGGTCCCAGGACGTACTGCGGATGAAATTTATACGGAGGTTATAAAACAACGGAATAATGGTAATATTATCTTGCTACATGATGCTGGAGGCAACAGAGAAGCGACCATAGCGGCATTGCCCCATATTATCCATTATTTTAAGGAAAATGGGTATAAATTTGCGACAATAGGGGACTTAATGGGCAAGAAGCGGGACGAGCTGATGCCACCTGTGCAAAATGCTTCGGATTCGGGTTTCAGTGGCTCATTCAATCGCCTGTTTCTTGGAACGTTGTTCTACGGTAATATCTTCCTTAACTTGATTTTTTCAATAGCCATTGTATTGGCAATCCTTCGGACAGTGATGATTGCCTATTTGGCAATACGGCAAAAAAAGAAAAATAAGAAGGAGCAATCCAAATTAATTGCTGACCCACAGGACAAGGTCAGTATTATTATACCTGCTTATAACGAAGAAGTAACCGTTTTGGCGACGATCAAAAGCCTGCTTCATCTCGATTATCCGGTTTATGAGTTAATTTTTGTTGATGATGGATCAAATGATAAAACCTTCGAAATTGTGAGCAAGGTATACGGTGATCATCCAAAAGTAAGGTTGTTTACGAAATCTAATGGCGGAAAAGCATCGGCATTGAACTATGGTATTCAACAATCTAAAGCCGCATTTGTACTCTGTATAGATGCAGATACACAGCTAAAGACCGACGCACTGCGGATGCTGATGAAGTATTTTAATAGTGATCAGATTGCCGCCGTTGCTGGCAGC
This sequence comes from Sphingobacterium sp. UBA7249, assembly GCF_002472835.1. Taxonomy (NCBI): domain Bacteria; kingdom Pseudomonadati; phylum Bacteroidota; class Sphingobacteriia; order Sphingobacteriales; family Sphingobacteriaceae; genus Sphingobacterium; species Sphingobacterium sp. UBA7249. The sequence goes on from NZ_DKST01000015.1 coordinate 112,947, forward strand.
GTGAAAGTGGGAAATGTGCACAATATGCTGACGCAGTGGCAATCTATTGAATACATCACTTCCCAAAATATGGATCGACGAGCTTTTGACCTGCTCAATATGATTGCTGTCGTTCCTGGTGCAATTGGTGCTTTCCGGCGCTCCGTTATTGTAGAAGTTGGTGGCTTTACAACAGATACATTGGCAGAAGACTGTGATTTGACCATGCGTATACTGAAAGCAGGTTACACGGTACGCAACTCTGCAGAGGCTATTGCGTTTACTGAAGCACCAGATTCCGTAAAAATGCTTTTCAAACAACGCTTTCGCTGGAGTTTCGGTGTACTGCAAAGCTTCTGGAAAAATAAGAACACATTACTAAATCCCAAATACGGCTATTTCGGAATGGTAGGTATGCCTAATATTTTGGTTTTTCAGATCATCCTGCCTTTGTTCGCACCGCTGGCAGATTTATTTATGTTATTTTCCCTTGTTGGTGGTCTGTTTTCTTTGAGTGAAGTGAATGGTATCAGCTGGACCGGTATCGCGGGATTATTCTCTCTGCACAACGGTTTTGGTCAGGTCATGTTTTATTACTTTCTCTTTGTATTTGTGGATATTTTCTTTGCTGGCATCGCTTTTCGGATGGAAGGTGAGAAAATTAAAAATTTGATTTACCTGTTTCCACAACGTTTTTTCTGGCGTCAATTGATGTATTTTGTGCTGTTGAAGTCGGTTAGAAAAGCCATTAAAGGTGAATTAAATACCTGGGGCACATTGAAACGTACTGGTGGAGTGAAGGAACTGACTGTGAGCGAATAGTGTCCCGACCTTGCTTGTACGCTATTTTCTAAGTAAATTAGAAAAGGCATCTGTTTGCAGAATAATTCGAAAACAGATGCCTCAATGGAAATAAAGCAAACATGAAGATACTTTCGGCCGCCCAAATGGGTTGGGTAGATCAACAGACCATGAAAGACCAGGGGATCAGCAGCCTCGAGCTGATGGAACGGGCAGCAACTACTGTTTTTAGGGAAATAAAGCAGCTATACCCTCAGTTGGCGCAACATACTTTTTATATTTTTTGCGGTAAAGGTAATAACGGTGGTGATGGACTGGTGCTGGCCAGGCTTTTGGATCAACAACAGGCTCAAGTCAGTGTATACTTGATCGATGCAATGGATTATTCAGTCGCTAATTTAGCTAACCAAAACCGCTTGCCTACCCATGTTATTCAGAAAATCACGCCTGCAAGCACGATTCATATCCCTGCCGGGGTAATTGTGCTGGACTGCTTATTTGGCTATGGGCTGAAGCACCCATTGGATGATAATTGGCGCAACCTTATTACAAGCATTAACCATTGTGCAGGGCCTATTTATGCCGTTGATATGCCGTCAGGTTTATTAACTGATGCGACCACAGCACCGGATGCGCCAGTGATCGAAGCGGATATGCTGTATACATTCCAGTCTCCTAAATTAGGATTATTAATGCCCGAGAATAGCGGGTGGGCTAAAGCATTCAAGGTTTTGGATATTGGACTGAGCAAATCCTCCATAGATCAGGTTGATGCAGCCTTTCACTACGTTGATTTCACTTTTTTAAAGACCTTCTATCGTAAACGAAAAAAATTTGACCATAAAGGAACCTTTGGGCATAGTCTGATTATTGGTGGGAGCCGGGGAAAGATGGGGGCTGTGCAATTGGCACTAAAGGCAGCTTTACGTGCAGGCTGCGGTTTGGCTACCACTTATATTCCCGCCTGCGGTTATACAAGTATTCAGACAGCTGTGCCAGAAGCGATGGTACTGAGCGATCCCGAGGAAGATTTGATTAGCCGATTTCCAGATAATCGCAGCTTTCAGTCTATCGGTATCGGGATCGGTATGGGGACAGCGCAAGTTACAATTGATGCTTTCAAGGTATTTATCTTGCGCGGGATTGATACTCCTTTGGTATTAGATGCTGATGCGCTGAATATATTGGCGCAGGAACCCAAATTATGGCAATTTGTCCCAAAAGGGAGTATATTAACCCCGCATTCCAAAGAGCTAAGCAGGCTATTGGGAACTTGGCAGAACGATTTTGAAAAGATGGAGAAGGTGAAAGCCTTTGCGTCGGAATACAACTTGTACGTTTTGATAAAAGGTGCCAACAGCGCTATGGTTACACCCGATGGAGCAATCTATTTCAACAGTACGGGCAATGTAGGAATGGCTACGGGGGGCAGCGGGGATATTTTGACGGGAATATTGACAGCTTTGCTAGGGCAGGGCTATCCTTCGCAAGAAGCCTTGCTGATGGGAGTCTATTTGCATGGTCGGGCTGCGGATATTGCCGTGCAGGCGATCGGCGTTTATTCTTTATTGCCCTCTGATATTGTGGATTATCTTCCTGCGGCATTTTTAGAGCTGGAGGTATCCTGATGACGAAATGGTATATTGAGCAAGTATTTGCGGCTCGTACTTGGAAACTTCGAAAGGAAGTTTTTAGTTCGAAAGGACAGTTGGCAGAGGTTATGCTGGACGAGGATTTTGAAGCATCTCATTTTGCGGCTTATCATGAAAACGATGTTGTTGGTATATTGACGTTGCGGCGTTCAGACGATGATTACGAGATTCTATATTTTGCTGTCCATCCCGATTTTAGAATGCAAGGGATAGGCTGCGCACTACTCCGTCATGCGCGGCAATTTGTCAAAACCTTCGACGGCCATTGCCTTTTTATTCGAACAAGCTTACAAGACCACTATTTCTGGACTCATAATGGATTTGTTCTGGTCGAAGAATTTGATAGAATAGGAAGATTTACCTATAATTTAGAAGAGGACATTATATCCCAGTGATAACCGCACAAAGGGGTAATCCTTATCAATATCGGGATAGTCTTTAAAATTTCCTTCGAGTCGAAAGTAGCCCGAACTGGCATTTAACGAGAAATTTTTGAGTAGTCTCAAACTGGCGTTGCCGGCAGCTGTGTGCAGAAAATAATGCGAATCATTTCCGCTGAGGGTAACAAAGTATCCGCCATGATAGTTCAATCCCAATTTTAATCTCTTCCAAACGCTGATATCTATAGATCCGCGCAGGTCAGCGCCTGGACCGTAGTTGTAATTCCGGCTGTCACCAAAGCGGAGGTAGGGATCCGGCACAGCCGCCAATACCACGGGGCCGCCACCGATTGTTGTTGTTAGCTTGTTGTGCTTCCCAAAGGTAAAATTGGAAATGACATTATAATTCACACTTTGTCCTCCATAGAAAAAAGCCTCGTTATGGATGAAATCATAGTTGGCGGAGACAATCCCCAGATGCCTTCCGGGTAATTTCTTGAAAATACGTTTACCATATAATGACGCGTAGACGTTAAGTGAATTGACAAAAGAACTGTCATCTGAGCCAACTTCAAGATTAACATAAAAATCGTCAAAAGGTTTTTTTTGGTCTACTTCACCATTTGTATAAAGAAGTTTTAACCGGGCATATATGTCATTTTTTCCCTTTTCTATAATATTTCCCTCTTTAGCATCGAAGCGCTTGACACCTAAATCAAATTCCGCCTGTACATGCGAACTGTCAATTACTTGTCCTTTAACAACCCTTCCCCAGCGCCCATCTAATAAGCGGTTTAGGCCATTGATAGGATTGATCAAAAATGCCAGAAATTCTTTACTTTGCCGTTCGGCCACTGAGTGGGTCGGTCTGGATAGAACGTTTTGCGATAAACGATGCGTCATTTCACCCAATATAATACCACCAAAAGAGGTGTTAACAAGGTCATTTATTGATGGTGCCTGCGTTTCACCTGCTGTTTCCCAAAGAAAACTCCCTGCTACCGTAGCGACAGAAGACTCCCAAAATGTGAAGTTATTGGAACGAAATGCATTAAAATAAAGCTGTCCATGGTAGGGGTGGGCGATCTGATTCGTCGCAAAGGCATTGTCATCCCAAGCCCAGGCCTTCGGGTTGAGATGCTTGATCCAATTATTTAAGCTGATGTGCGAGTAGGGATCCTTTCGTACGAAGTAATTGAATGAGGCGGGTAAAGCCTGGAAGGAGAACCACTCAATGCCTGCCCGTGTCCATAATCTTTTCGGGTTGTGGAATACGGTGTCTGTTTGGATACCTAGCTGAAAATTTTTTGAGGAATTTTTTTTAAGATTCGTATAAACTAGGCTGCTGTCTCGCTGAAAAGAATGCATTGCAGTTAACTTTTCAGAACCCAAAATCCGCTGAGCAGATCGTGGGGCTAGCTTAATGCTGCTGTCCTGAAATATAACCAATTCACTTTGCGCCATTGTGTGCTTGGGTAAACAGCAGACCAAACAAAAAAAGAGTGAAATTATAAAAAATAAACGTCCTGTCATATACAATCTCATGCTGATCCAATTGGACAAAACTACTTCTTTTTAAAATAATAGCTTAAGCATGTTTTGGATCTTTATTCGTATTATGACGTTATTTTGATACGGGGAAGGCTTATTTATACCGTCGGGATCAGCGTGTAGTCCAGGTGATCTTCCGCAGTGATCGAACGGATGATACGACATGGATTTCCTGCGGCAACTACATCCGCTGGGACATCTTTGGTGACGACCGAGCCAGATCCAATGACCGAATTTCTGCCGATGTGGACACCGGGGTTAATTACGACCTGACCTCCTATCCATACATTATCTTCAATTACAATAGGTGCTGAAAATTCCCAGCCCTGATTTCTTGTTTCAAAATAAATCGGATGACCTGCGGTAAAAAGACTTACGTTAGGCCCGAATAATACATTTTCACCTATTGTAACCGGCGCTCCATCTAATATGGTGCAGTTATAATTGCAGTAAAAGTTTTCACCTATTGAAATGTTATAACCATAATCGCAGCGGAATGGGGGTTCCAGAAAGAATCGCGTACCGGTTGATTTAAATAGTTTTTGAATGATCTGTTTTCTGAATTTAATCTGTTTTGGTTCGGAATCATTGAAACGCTTGAGCTCCTCCTTCGCATATTGTCTTTCCTTAAATAGTTGTCCATCGGAATCAATATATGGGATGCCGGCAATCATTTTCTCCTTAGGTGATTTCATTCAGTCACTGTTTTTGATCTGGAGCAAATATACAGGAAGTTTTTTAGGCTCCGCATAGATAGATAAAATAAGGGTCACCATATATTGGCGGAAGCTATTGATTTAAGATAATTAATTCAGTATTTACAAACAATTTGCTGATGAGAAGCATTTAGATAATGGACATACAGAATTCTTTTGCTATCACGAATGGCTTTTATTCAAAATAATTTTATATAATGAAAATCGCTTATATCAGTACCTACCTGCCCAAAGAATGTGGTATCGCTACGTTCACTTCGGATCTGTTACACGCAGTGGCACTACATAATCAGGATCTAACGCAACATGTCATTGCAGTTGCAGACCGACCTTACAATTATCCCCATGAAGTCGTTTTCACCATTGATCAGCACCATCAGCTTTCTTACATCGAAGCCGCCAACTATATTAATAACAACGGTTATGATTGCGTTATTTTGGAGCATGAATATGGTATTTTCGGAGGAAATAGCGGTATGTACATCCTTTCACTCATTAATGCGCTTCATATTCCTTTATTGGTAAACTTCCATACCATTTTAGAAAAGCCAAATGTCGATGAAAAAGCGATCTTAATTGAAATAGTCAAACGTGCCTCTATTGTAGTCGTGATGAGTAATTATGCGATTACCCTGCTAAAATCTGTTTATCGGGTAAACACCACGAAAGTTAGGCTCATCCATCATGGTGTACCTGAATTTCACCTTACTCAGGAAGAAGCCAAAGCACAAAAAGGGCTTTCAGGTAAAAAGGTTTTACTTACTTTCGGTTTTATAGGCAGAAATAAAGGAATAGAAACAGTGATCGAGTCGCTTGCCGAAGTTGTCAAGGGCGAACCTGATCTTGTTTATTTGATTGTTGGCAAGACACATCCTAATGTGCTCGCGCATTCTGGAGAGGAATACCGTGAGTATCTGAAGAGTTTAGTTGATTCCTATCATTTAGATGAGCATGTACAATTTGTCAACTCTTTTGTAAGTCAGTCCGATCTTGTTACCTATTTATCAGCCTGTGATGTATATGTGACACCATACGTTAACGAAGCACAAATCACAAGTGGCACTTTATCATACGCAATTGGAGCGGGCGCAGCTGTCGTATCCACCCCTTACTGGCATGCAAAGGAGCTATTGGCTGAAGGTCGGGGAGTTTTGGTCGAATTCAAAAATCCGACTGTAATGGCAGCAACCTTGGCGGCGTTGTTTAGGAATCAAGAATACCGTACCACCTTGCGTGACAATGCCCGGGCCTTTGGTAAAGAAATAACCTGGAAAAATATTGGGCTTCGCTATACCCGGCTTTTGGACAAAGTAATTCCTTCACTTGACGGTTTTAAAGAAAGCGTGACTTTTTCAAAGGATGAAATGCCCAAATTCAGCTGGAAACATATTGACCGCTTGACCAATCAGGTCGGTATTTTGCAGCATGCGACGTACTCATTACCTAACTACAAGGAGGGGTATTGTTTGGACGACAATGCACGTGCGTTGCTGGTAACGTTGTTGGCGGAGCGTGATTTTGCAGACAAAAAGCTTGATCGTCGGATTTCTACCTACCTGAGTTACATCTATTATCATCAGCGTGAGGATGGATTGTTTCACAACTTTATGAGTTTCCAACATCATTTTCTCGATGAAGTTGGATCAGAGGATTCATTTGGTAGGACAATGTGGGCGTTGGGTGTACTCCTTAGGGAAACAAAATTGACGAGTTATTACCAGATGGGACACGAGTTGTTTTTTCGATCTGTACCACATTTTAGCCAATTGCGGTCCAATCGGGCCATCGCTTATACAATACTTGGTATTGCCGAATATTTGCATCATCAATCCAATGATGAAGTTATGGTTGAGTTGATGCGCCAGCTAATTGGTAAGTTAATGAAAGAATATGAAGCAAGTGCGGGTGACGATTGGCAATGGTTTGAGCCGGTGTTAGCCTATGACAACGCAATTTTGCCTTATGCTTTGCTCACCGCCTATCCCTTTCTCAATGACGAGTCCGTAAAGCAACTGGGATTATTGACCATGACATTCTTGGAAAGTATGACGATTCAAAATGGTGCACTCTCGCTGGTCGGAAACCAGGAATGGGCTAAAAAGGGAAAGCAGGTCAGTAAATTTGGTCAGCAGCCGCTCGACGTCACAGCAATGGTGTTTATGTATCGTGAAGCTTTTCGCCTGACAAATAAAAAGGTTTATTTCGCCCGTATGATTGCATCCTTTCGTTGGTTTTTGGGCGAAAACGACTTAAAGTTGGGGTTATATGACGAGGAAACAAAAGGCTGTTGCGACGGCCTGGAATCTTATGGGATCAATAGAAACCAGGGCGCCGAAAGTACCCTTTGTTTTTATCTCGCTTATATCGTGGTTTACCGCGCTTTTATTGATAACGCTCAGGGTTCAAAATAGCAAGCAATAGTTCTTCTAGATTAATGGTGGCATAGGTCGACGCATAATCTGACATGGCATACGGCAAAATGAGCGTGTCGTTATGGACTAAGGCACCACATGAGTAAATGACATTGGGTACATAGCCCTCACGTTCCTCGTCGTTGGGGGTCATCAGGGGGCTGTGTAAGCGTCCTATCTCCACATGGGGATTATCCAGATCCAGCAGTGCTGCACCAAGGACATACTCGCGCATCGGGCCGACAGCATGTGTCAAAATCAACCAGCCATATTTTGTCTCTATTGGCGAACCACAATTGCCTATCTGCACATATTCATAGGCGTATTCAGGCTGTTGGATCCGTATGGCCGTTTCTTGCCATATATTGATGTTATTGGAATAAGCAATATAATTATTTTCACCGTCAATGCGGCAAAGCATCGCATACCTTCCGTTGATCTTTCGGGGGAAGAGTGCAGCGCCCTTGTTGGCGATCTCTCCGTAGATCGGTTTTACTTTAAAATGGTAAAAGTCTTTTGTAGTCAAGAGCTTGGGTAGTATACTAAAACCATCATAAGCTGTATAGGTCGCATAATAGATAGTTTCTCCTTTTTCATCCTTAAATTGGACAAAGCGGGCATCTTCGATACCTCTTTTTTCTGTATCCGCTATTGGGAAGATCACGCGTTCGGAAATGGAGGTATCCAGGGAAAATGTCATTTCATAATGGGACGAGGCTAACCACAGTGCTTGTTGCAAAAAGGTGATGTTCTCCAAATTTTCTTCGCTGTCCTGTCTGACTTCGTCAATATAACGCTTGAGTTCTTCATAAGTAAAGGTTGCGGTTAATTTTTGCTCAAGCTTCATTTTGACTTCGGTAGGCTCAGCATGTAGCTCATTCATCTTTTTTAAAAATGATTCCTTATGATAACGATGATTTTTGACCTGAATAGGCTTATCCAACAAATTGCCGATATAATCTATATGAATATTATTGTTTACGTCAAGTGTTCCGGCCCGAAATACAATCGAGGAAACATGACCTTCACCAGTGGCTCTGAAGCTGAGTATCACACGTTTCTCGCCCTTAAAAAGCTCAGTCTGATCCGGATGTTCGACAATGGAGGGATTGAAGAGTGCTGCCGACTCAATGGAATATTCCATGGTAAAATAAGAGCCAATCAATAGCTTGTCTAATTGACTGAGCCTGTCTTTTGGAAAAGGGACTTTCTCCAATAAATGGCTCACACGTTCAAAATTACGTTCAAAAATATTCACAATACTGCGATGTCTTTTTGTGTAGCTACGGAGAACCTGACCAAAAACCTCTTTGCGTTCGGATTCACTCAGCGCCAGGATACGCTTGAGTACTTTGATTGTTCGGTCGTCTCCAAGAAAGAAGAATCTTGCCAACACCCTTTTCTTGTCCGGTTTAAAATAAATGTCTTTTCGCTCTACTTTTACAGGTTTATGCATTGCTATGTTTTTCATGTATACACTCCTATAAGAACGATCAGCGACGGGATTTTGTTTTTACAAGCTTCGGATAATGGCAGGATATATTATAAAAATGGATTAACTTTGACGGGTACAAATTTTTAGATATGACTGAAAATAGTTTAGATAAATTAGAACCAAAAGCAATTTGGAGAAATTTCGCTGCATTGAATGCTGTTCCTAGGGCTTCAAAAAAAGAGGAACGTGTCATTGCATTTATGGTAGATTTTGGGGAATCATTGGGTTTAGCGACCAGTGTGGATGAAATTGGCAATGTGTTGATCAAGAAGCCCGCTAGTTTGGGAATGGAAGACCGCAAAACCATCGTATTGCAATCGCACTTGGATATGGTTCACCAGAAGAATAATGATACTGTTTTTGATTTCGATAACGAAGGCATTAAAATGTATGTCGATGGGGATTGGGTAAAAGCTGTAGGAACTACGTTGGGTGCAGATAATGGACTGGGCGTTGCGACAATCATGTCTATTTTGGAATCAGCAGAAATCGTTCATCCGGCTATTGAAGCGTTGTTTACCATCGATGAGGAAACTGGAATGACTGGAGCATTGGGATTAAAAGGTAGCGTTCTGTCAGGCGAGATCTTATTGAATCTGGATACTGAAAATGATCAAGAGATTGACATCGGTTGTGCGGGGGGTATTGATGTTACTGCAACACAATCTTATATCACCGAGGCCTGTCCTTCAGATACCGTATCGTTTGAGCTTACCGTAAAAGGCTTGCATGGAGGACATTCAGGCATGGATATTCATAAGGGCTATGCCAATGCCAATAAGTTGATGAACCGGTTGTTATTTAAGGCAAATGAACGCTATGGATTACGTATCGCCTCCTTATTGGGAGGAAGCCTTCGCAATGCGATCCCGCGGGAAAGTGTTGCCAACGTAATCGTTGATAAAGATAAATCGGCAGTTTTCGTCGAGGAACTCACACAATTGGCTCAGGCCATCAAATTTGAGTTTGCCACCACTGAACCCGCTATGGAGATCGTAGTTGAACCGAGTGATGTTGCCCATGCGGAAGTTATTCCTGTTCAAGTGCAGGAGAATTTGATCCATTCTATTTACGCGGCTTTGAACGGTGTTTACCGTGTGAGTGCTGATTTTGAGGATCTGGTTGAAACTTCCAACAATATCGCTAAAGTTGAAGTAGGGGACGGGCAGATTGCGATTAAATGTTTAACCAGATCTTCGGTCGAAACGTCCAAGTTTGACCTAGCGTATTCTTTGCAGGCAGCCTTTGAATTAGGTGGTTTTGAAGTGGAGTTCTCTGGTAATTATCCGGGATGGGCGCCCAATCCAAATTCTGAAATTTTAGAAGTACTTAAATCCATTTATACGAAACAACATGGCGAAGCTCCGGAAGTTGTAGCCTGTCATGCCGGTCTGGAATGCGGTATATTGGGGACCAACTATCCAGGTATGGACATGATTTCCTTTGGACCAACGATATTGGGGGCGCACTCGCCAGCAGAACGTGCTTCTATATCTTCTGTTCAGAAATACTGGAATTTCGTCCTCGAAATCTTAAAGGAAATTCCGCGCAAATAAGCTTGTTATCCCTTGCTGCATAGTAGCTTAAGTCACAGGGTAATAAACGAAGGGTTGTCTAAATATGAAGTGAATTCCATAGGTCTTCGACCAAATGGGGAGACACCTCATATTTAGACAACCCTTTTCTTAAAATATGCCCAATCTTTGTTGTTCCTTTATCCTTGTAGCCTTTAAAACGGCTGCTCCTTCTTGTACTCAGATTAGTTTTCAAGTATAATCTTTGGATACCTCTTTTTTAAACGGAGTGATTCCATACGAGCTGAATCTTCGATGCGAAAGTTAGGTTCAATAGCTGCACTAATTTTGCTTTGCGAAGCAGCGATATGTGTATTATATTTCAATTTTACTTGCATAAATTGGAAAATAATTGTACTTTCAGAATGAAAAAATGATTTACTAGACCAAATTTATTACGCCTCTCTTTTGAGGGCTCGGACCTAATAATGATATAATGACCATAATCCTCATTGTAATCAGCATTTGTTTGCTTATCCTATGCATTACTTATTTTAAGATAAATGCGTTTCTTTCCTTTTTATTGGTTTCTATTCTCAGTGGTTTGTGTTTGGGGATTGCGCCCGACCAACTGGTTGGTACTGTTGAAAAAGGGATTGCGGGGGTGATGGGCAGCCTGACACTGATTATTGTGCTTGGCGCAATGTTGGGGAAGATTGTTGCTGAAAGTGGCGCTGCGGAAATCATTGCTGTACAGATGGTCCGTCTAATGGGTGAGAAATACTTGCAATGGGGCTTGATGTTGACAGGTTTTGTGGTGGGGATTCCTTTGTTCTATGGTATTGGTTTTGTCCTATTGGTACCCTTAATTTTTTCGATCTCCTATCGTTATAAGTTGCCTGCTGTGTATATCGGTTTACCTATGTTGGCCGCATTGTCGGTAACACACGGGTTTATTCCGCCTCATCCTTCTCCTGTTGCATTAGTGGCATTATTTCATGCAGACATGGGACTGACACTGATTTATGGTCTTTTGATTGCTATTCCAGCGATTATATTAGGTGGACCAATCTTTGGCCGTCGGCTGAAAAACATGCTCCCCAGTCAGGAATCCATATTTCGGCTGGAGAAAACTGCTGAGCAGCTAGACTATAAACGGCCTACTGTTGGTATAAGTATGGTGGTGGCACTACTTCCCGTTCTGTTGATTATCTTATTTACACTCATACCCTATCTATACCCTACAGAGGGTGGGACAGTACAACGTTGGTTGAAATTTATAGGTAGCCCAACAGTTGTGATGGTCATTGCTATTGTTGTGGCGACCTATTTGTTGGGATTGAGACTTGGTCGTTCCATGGTGAATGTGATGTCAATCTATGAATCCGCAGTCCGCGATATCGCGATGATCCTGCTGATTATTGCCGGATCGGGTGTGTTCAAACAAGTAATGGAAGATAGTGGTGTGAGCCTATTGCTTGCCAATACCCTACAGCAACTTCCTATTTCGCCTTTATTGTTAGCTTGGTTAATTACTGCGGTCATTAGAGGCTGCGTCGGGTCCGCGACAGTTGCTGCGCTGACGGCAGCAGGTGTTCTGTTACCTATCGTAACAGCAGGTAAGGTAGATCCCAATCTAATGGTGCTGGCAATTGGGGCAGGAAGTCTCATGTTTTCCCACGTCAACGACGCTGGCTTTTGGCTATTCAAGGAATATTTTGGCCTGAGTGTTAAGAATACGTTATTTTCCTGGTCGGTCATGGAAGCGATCGTTTCCATTGTCGGGATTGTAGCTGTTTTGCTATTGCAAATAATTTTATATTAGCTCTTATATTTTTAAACTTTAAAATCATTGATGATGTACAACGCAGACGAACAATTTGAAAAATTAGGTTTGACATTACCGCCAGCACCGGCACCTAAAGGTGTATATAAACCATATGTGATTGATGGCAAGTATCTTTATCTTTCTGGCCATGGGCCGGTACAGGATGATGCTTCACTCATTATAGGAAGGATTGGTAGTGATATCAGCCCTGAGGATGGAAAACTTGCGGCCAGACAGGTAGGTTTGACGATGCTATCGACGATCAAAACCAATTTGGGCTCATTAAATAAAATTAAGCGGGTCATTAAGGTATTGGGGATGGTCAACTGTACACCCGATTTTCTATATCATCCTGGCGTGATCAATGGTTGCAGTGAGTTGTTTGCTGCGGTCTGGGGTGAGGAAAATGGAATCGGTACACGTAGCGCTGTAGGTTTCGGCTCTTTACCGGATAATATTCCTGTTGAGATCGAAGCACTATTCGAATTGCATTAATCAGTGGGGCATGGAAACTTGGTATCGGGTACAAAATGTTGATCAGGTAGATTCACCGGCACTGCTGGTGTATCCTGATCGTATTGTTCGGAATATTGATCGCGCACTGAAGTTTGTGCAAGGGGACGTAAATCGTTTACGGCCCCATATCAAAACTAACAAATGTAAAGAAGTCTGCCAACTGTTGCTGGAAAAGGGGATTAACAAATTCAAATGTGCCACCATTGCTGAGGCCGAACTGCTTGGTACGGTAGGAGCAAAGGATGTTTTGTTGGCCTATCAGCCGGTGGGGCCAAAGATTGATCGTTTGTTGCGCTTGATCGATGCATTTCCCAATACACACTACGCCTGCCTGGTAGACAATGCTGATTCTGCAAATCAGCTGTCAATACGAGGGCTAGAAAGAGGCAAATCTATCGCAATATATATCGATGTAAACATTGGTATGGGGCGTACGGGGGCTTCTATTGCGCAAATGGAACGTCTTGTGTTGGCTATTCAGTTGTTGGATGGTATTCATTTGGTGGGTGTGCACGGCTATGATGGACATATTCATGATAAAGACTACACAATACGCCAACAACAAAGTCAGCAGGCTTACAGTGCGCTCGATATGGCCTACCTGATGGCACAAGGTTCTACTTCTACGCCCTTAACAAAGGTGATCGGGGGATCGCCAAGTTTTCCGTTCCATGCAGGACGACATGATGTGGAATGTAGCCCGGGCACCTTTGTGTTTTGGGATTTTGGTTACGCCGAAAATTATGCCGAACAGGAATTTCTGGTAGCCGCTGTATTGCTCACACGTGTTGTTTCCATCGTAAATCACAGGTATTTGTGCTTAGATCTTGGCTACAAATCTGTTGCAAGCGAGTCTCCACAGCCACGGGTCAAATTTTTTGACCAGCGGATCGGAGAGATCAAAATGCAGAGTGAGGAGCATCTTGTCGTGGAAGTGCGGAACAGTGCCGATTTTAAGATTGGCGATGAGCTATATTGTGTGCCACGGCACATCTGTCCTACAGTCGCTTGTTATGACGAGTTACAGGTCGTAGAGAAGGGCACTGCTGAACAGGTTTGGAAGGTACTTGCTCGAAGTAAAAAGATAAATTATTGATATGTACGAATTTGAAATGCCTTTTGTGGTTGATGCACACCTCGATTTGAGCATGAACGCCATGGAATGGAATCGGGATCTCCGGCTGCCCATTCAGGAACTAAATCGGCGGGAGCAGGGGATGAACGATAAGCCCGACCGCGCAAAAGCGACGGTTACTTTTGACGAACTACGCAAAGGGAACATCGGTATAGTCGTCGCAACACAGATTGCACGTTTTGTGCGCCCCGATAGCACATTGCCGGGCTGGTACTCAGCAGAGCAGGCTTGGGCGCAGACACAAGGGCAATTGGCTTGGTATAAAGCCATGGAGGCAGATGGGCACCTGAAAATGATCAAGACAAAGTCTGATTTGGATCAGCATATAGCGTTGTGGTCTGACGGAACGGATCAGACTCCTAAGCCGATTGGTTATCTACTGAGCTTGGAAGGAGCTGATTCTTTGGTGGATATTAGCTATGTGGAAAAGGCTTATAATTACGGTTTGCGTGCAATTGGTCCGGCACATTACGGCCCGGGGAGATATGCCAACGGGACCGATTCTTCCGGCAGGCTTAACGCGCAAGGCCTCCAGTTACTGCACGAAATGGAGCGGTTGGGTATGGTCCTTGATGCTACACACCTCAATGATGATGCGTTTTGGGATGCGATAGGGCGATATCATGGACCAATCTGGGCCAGTCACAACAACTGCCGCAAATTTGTTGATCACAATCGGCAGTTTAGCGACGAGATGATCAAAGCCTTAGTGCAGAAGGGTGCTGTTATTGGCATTGCCCTGGATGCTTGGATGATGGTGCCCAACTGGGTGCGGGGTATTTCTGATCCCAAATCCAGCAATTGTTCTATGGAAATTATGGCCGATAACATTGACCATATCTGTCAATTGGCGGGAAATATAAATCATGTGGGGGTGGGGAGTGATCTGGATGGCGCCTTTGGTCGTGAACAATGTCCTTATGACCTGGAGACCATCGCTGATATCCAAAAGGTTTTCGGACTATTGAAGCAACGTGGCTACAGCAATGCTGATCTTGCAAAAATTGCCAACCAAAACTGGTTGAATTTTATGCGGAATGCCTTGCCGGAGTAATAACAGCTCCGCGGACCGTGTTATTATTATACGTAAGTTTAGCCTCATGTGGCTATCCTCTTGTTTAATCTGGTGGACATAATGATCGCTGACAACAGGATTACCTCGAATGCATGTGGCCCTCCGCTCAGGAGCTTCAGGATGACATCATGAGTACAGGTCAAAGGGAATATGGTAAGCAGATCGTTACACGGAGGTATGCTTCCCTGATAGATAGGTGTGCTAAATAAATGATATATTCGTAAACAGAAACAATTCTAAACCGTTATGACACTTACTTTACGCCTCCAATTGTCCCTGATGATGTTTTTGGAGTATTTTATTAAAGGAGCTTGGTTTGTTACATTGGGTACCTACCTAATAAAATCCCTGAATGCCTCCGGAATGGAAGTTGCCAATATATTTTCTACCCAGTCCCTGGGTGCGGTTTTCGCACCTTTCTTTGTTGGTTTTGTGGCAGACCGCTATTTTAATGCGGAGCGGGTACTCTCGGTTTTACATCTCATAGGCGCTGCATTGCTTTATGGGATGTCTCAAGCACCTGATGCCGGTCATTTTTACCCCTATGTTTTTGTTTACTTCATGGCTTATATGTCGTCGCTGTCCCTTTCCAATGGTATTGCTTTCCGGCATATAGGGGACGCCAAAAGATATTTTCCCGGGGTACGTGTTTGGGGGACGGTCGGGTGGATTTGTTCGGGGCTCGTGATTAGCTATTTATTCCGCTGGGATAGTCCTGAAGCAATTACTCAGGGCGCTTTGCACAATACCTTTATTATGGGTGCTGTGTGTTCTGTCCTTTTAGCGTTGTTTAGCTTGTTTCTTCCAAAGACTCCACCACAGATACAGGTGAAAGGCGAAAAATTTGATTTTGGAAAAGCCATTGGCTTAGATGCCCTGGGGCTGTTAAAACAAAAGAGTTTCCTAATATTTTTTGTTACCGCGATTGTGATCTGTATACCCATTTCGTTCTATTATCAAAATGCCAACCCTTTTTTGGTCAATGTCGGTATGGCAAACCCAACCGCAAAAATGGCATTGGGACAGTTTTCAGAAGCAATCTGTTTGCTGTTGATTCCATTTTTCTTTAGACGTTTAGGCTATAAGAAAATGATTTTATTGGGCATTGCCGCATGGGCATTGCGGTATCTGTTCTTTGCTTTTGGAAATGGACAGGAAAAAGCGTTTCTGCTTATTTTAGGTATTGTCCTGCATGGAATTTGCTATGATTTTATGTTTGTCGTCGGGCAGATTTATACCGATCGTATTGCAGGAGAAAAGTATAAGGCCTCGGCCCAGGGCCTGATTACGATTGCCATGTATGGCGTGGGAATGCTGATTGGATTTTGGGTGGCTGGCGCGGTGTCAGATTATCTCAAGGCAGGCTATGCGGACCAATTTTGGGAGTACCTATGGTTTATACCGGCAGGGATTTCATTTTTCTGTCTGCTCCTGTTCGCTATTTTTTTCAAAGAGGAAAAGCCGGAACAGCTGTTAGTATAATCCCGAGATAGCAAAAGTAAAAGCTTTATGGAAAGTAGAGGGGATCTGCTTAGCTTAACCTATTTTTGGATACGGCCTTAAGGTGCTTGCCAAGAAGATAATTAGAATGGGTCCACCCAAACACGAAAGAGGACGCTAAAAGCTCTTAATTTTACCATTAGCATCCTCTTTATTTTTTTGCAACATTATTTTTTATAGGTAACGGATTAAATCATATTAAACCATTGCTGATATTTTTCACCAATAAAAGGAAGTGCTTTTTTTTCGCCCGAGAAAGCCGCAATTAAACCCAATATAAGAGCGATAAGCAAGATTATTCCAACAATATTCATCATTATTCCACCTATGCCGGGGATGAAGCGCAATAAGCCCAGTGCTAATCCTGTGACCATAATACCTACACTCTGTCTGATGTGGAACTGACCTAACGCGGTCTTTTCCTTATTGTTCATAATGATGGCCGCAATTAGACCAATTAATGTTAAATAAGAAATGATAGCAACAGTCTTGCCGTCGTTTGATGATGTGCCCTGCACTTGGTTTCTCTCCATGATACTTATACGATAAAATGTGTGATATAAATGTATAAGGCAAATTTAGAAGAGATAATCCCTGTTTTCTTTAGCTGAATTCAGGGATATTTAATTTTATACCCTGTTTATTGTCATTATCCTTCCACGCTTTCCAGCAATTGTTTTTCATGGAGTTCAAAATATTCGCCTCTTTTCTCCATTAATTCAAGGTGTGTACCCTGTTCGACAATTTCACCTTGATCCATGACAAGGATGTGGTCCGCGTTTTTTATGGTCGAAATCCGATGGGCAATAAAGATACAGGTTTTGCCTTTCATGATACGGCTCAACGAGCGTAAGATTGTTTCTTCTGTTTTGGTATCTACAGCTGATAGACAGTCATCAAAGATCAATACATTTGGTTCTTTTACTAATGCCCTGGCGATGGATACACGTTGTTTTTGACCGCCCGAAAGTGTGATGCCACGCTCGCCAACAGCCGTTTCAAACCCTTCATCAAAAGCGATAATATTGTCGTACACAGCAGCGTCTTTCGCGGCCTGCTCGATCTGCTGCTGCGTGAAGTGATCCAGTCCGAAACCGATGTTATTGGCAATCGTATCTGAAAATAAGAATACATCCTGTGGAACGAAGCCAATTTGTTGGCGAAGATTTTTGAAGTTAAGCTCCTTTAAGGCAACACCATCGTATTGGATATTACCGCTGTCGATATCATACATACGCAGCAGCAGATTGGCCAAGGTAGATTTCCCCGAACCAGTTTTTCCAATAATTGCCAGTGTCTTGCCGATAGGCACCTGGAAAGATATATTTTTAATGGCCTGTATACCTGTTTCTGGGTAAGTGAACGATATATTTTCCACCTTGATCTCTCCGGCGATTTCTTTGTCTATTTGACCATTGATGATCGGCGATTGAGTTTCTAAAAACTCATTGATCCGTTTTTGTGATGCGGCTGCACGTTGTACCAGCGAAGTCACCCATGCTAAAGACATGGCCGGAAAAGTCAATTGATTGACATAGATAATAAATTCGGCAATATTTCCGGCAGTAACTGTTCCTTTGGCAACTTCAATTCCACCGATATAGATCGTAATAACGGTACTCAGACCAATCAGCAACAAAATAAGCGGAAAGAAGACGGCTTGTACCTTCACCAGATCCAATGCGGTGTTGCGGTAAATGGTACTTTCCTTTTCAAATGCTTCCATTTTGTTCTGCTCCCGGGTATATGTCTTGATGACACGGATACCAGCAAAGGTTTCCTGGACAAAGGAAGAGAGGTTTGCAAGCTGCTTTTGTATTTTTAAGCTGCGTTTATTGATAATTTTATTGACAAAAAGGATGATAATTGATAAGACCGGGATAGGAGCCAATGCGTAGGTCGCTAGTCTTCCATTGACACTATACATGGCATAAATAACCATAATAGACAGGACTATCGTATTAATGGCATACATAATCGCAGGTCCAAGATAATTTCGCACCTGGTTGACATCCTCCGTTGCACGGCTCATCAGGTCGCCCGTATTGTTTTTCCGAAAAAAACCGAAATTCAATTCCTGATAATGGTTGTAAATTTCATTTTTAAGGTCATACTCGATATAGCGGGAAGTCAGAATAATTGTCTGGCGCATAAAGAATAGGAAAATTCCGCGCAACAGTGAAAGCAGTAATACGACAAAACCGAAGAACAATAAGCTCGTGCCAAATACCTTGTAAATCAGCTCTTGTCTGTCAAACCCGTCGAAAAGGCGGTAGAGATAAATGTTTTCCTGTACAAGGTCAAAGGCTTCGCGAATGACTTTAGCTGGGAGTACCCCAAAGTAATTGGAAACGATAACAAAAATAACCCCTGGAACGAGTTTCCAACGGTATTTATAAAAGTACTTATTTAAGTAGGCGAGATCCTTCATATTATGGATACAAAAATAGAACTAATTCAGCAAAATGCCTTTATATTTCGATGAAATTACTGTCATTCGGAAATCAAATGTTAAGTCTTGGATAAAAAAAGATATTATGCACAACGAATAATTTTCCTACTTTTGCAACAAGTACCTTAAAAAATTAAAACAAATTAGAGTAGTACATTTTATGTCAACATCTCAAAATTCTATTTTTGAATTGATGAGCCAGTCTGGTCATCAAAACTTATTTTTCTGTAATGATGAATTAGTGGGCTTAAAAGCTATTGTTGCGATCCACGACACCACATTGGGGCCGGCAATAGGAGGGGTTCGTATGTTACCATACGAAACGACAGAAGAAGCTATTGATGATGCTTTACGTTTATCCAAGGCCATTACCTATAAATCTGCCATTACTGGATTAAATTTGGGTGGCGGAAGTGCCGTTATTATCGGTAATAGCCGTTTGGACAAATCTGAGGTTTTATTGCGTCGTTTGGGCCAGTTTATTGAAGGATTGAATGGTAACTTTATTGCTTCGTTGGACGTAGGTACTACACAACGCGATTTAGAATATATTTATACAGAGACAGAACATGTTGCTGGTTTGCCCAAAGCGATTCACGGCAGTGGGGTTGGAGATACATCAATTTTTGCAGCCCAAGGTGTCTATTTCGGTATTAAAGCCTGTTTGAAGGAGCTGTATGGATCGGAGAGTGTAGCAGGTAAAAAAGTTATTGTACACGGAGTAGGTAGTGTCGGAGAGCGATTGATCGCTATGTTACGTGAGGAAAATGCACGTGTATATGTGAGCGACATCACAGAAGAGAAAATGCTTAAGGTGGCTGCGAAATACAAAGCTGAGCCGATCCCATACAATGAAGTATTCGATCATGAGTTTGATGTCTATTCACCTTGTGCATTGGGCGGTGCGGTAAACCCCGAATCGGCGCAAAAAATGCAATGTAAAATTATCGCAGGCTCGGCAAATAACCAATTGAAAGATGAAGTAACGACAAGTACCATCCTTCATGAAAGAGGTATATTATATGCACCAGACTATTTGATCAATGCAGGGGCATTGATTAGTTGTTATTCAGAAATTCAGAATTATGGGGTAGATCACACGGAATTTGTGATCAAAAATATATATAATGCGACTAGAGACGTATTGAAAAAATCAAAAGAAGAGAATATCTCTACTTTTGAAGCGGCCAATCGCATAGCGGAGAAACGTATCCAAGATATTAAAAAAATCAAAAGATAGTCTTCTTTCCAAAATCGTTCTTATTTATTAGTTTATAAAAAAATCGTTCTTTAAAATTACTATGTTAAACAGGAGACACCTGAGGGTAAAAGTAGTGCAAACGCTTTATGCGTACAGTCTTACAGAAGACAAAGACATCAAAACATTTGAAAAAGCACTATTAAAAAATGTGGATGAGGTCTACGAGATGTATATCTGGACACTGAATCTATTGGATGAGGTATCCGATTATGTATTGATAGACGCAGAAGGCAGAGCCAACAAATTTTTGCCGACTGAAAAAGACTTGTCTTTAACGACCAAGTTAAGTACAAATACTTTTATTGAGTCATTAAGACAAAATCCGCAATATGCTGAGGGAGTCAAAAAATATAAAATTTCATGGAGCTTTGATCCGGAAATCGTGCGTACAGTATTTTTGCAATTGAAGGATTCTGAAGCATATTTGGAATATTTACAGCAAGAAGATCGTTCGATTGGTACGGAAAAGGATATCATTAAACATATCTTTAAAAAGATCATTCTGAAATCACCTGTTATTGAGCAGGTTTTTGAGGAGAAATTTATCAACTGGCCAGTAGACAAGGAAGTATTGCAGGCATTGATCGCAAAGACTTTTAAGAATTTCAGTTCAGAAGATCCGCGTAAAAATAAACTTGCTGAAATAACCCAAAACTGGAATGACGATAGTGATTATGTGATCGCGTTGTTGGGCAAAACAATCCGTAATACAAATGAATATCAGAAGCTAATTTCTGATAAAACAAAAAACTGGGAATCAGACCGTATTGCTTTGATGGATACTTTATTGATGCGATTGGCAATATGCGAATTGGTTAATTTTCCCTCGATTCCTGTGAAAGTGACAATAAATGAGTATATTGAAATCTCTAAGGTATTCAGTACATTAAAAAGTAATACATTTATTAATGGTATCTTAGATAAAATATTAAGCGATCTGAACCAACAAGGAAGAATCCAAAAGGCAGGTCGTGGTTTAAGGGATTAAAGAGCAATAAACAAATGAAAAACTTTAGTAAATATTCAGTTTTAGCTTTGGCATCGGTATTTTTCTTTTCTTGTGGAAATTCCCAAAACGGAAAAGTTGAGGTTGCTAAAACAGGGACTGAAACCGTAGCGACAGATAGTCTTTCTAAAGCAGCGGCGCAACTGGGTAAAGTAGAGTTTGCAGAATCGGCCTTTGATTTTGGGCAGGTCAAAGAAGGTGCACAGGTGAAGCACACTTTTGTATTGAAGAACACAGGTGATGCGCCGGTTATCTTATCCAAAGTGACTGCATCTTGTGGCTGTACGCAGCCAGAGTTTTCAAAAAGCCCTATTTTACCGGGAGGAACATCGGATATCCAGGTTACTTTCAATAGTGAAGGGCAGGTTGGTAAGCAGCAAAAGATCATCACGATCCAATCGAATGCTTCCAATAGTATGACGACCGTCCAGCTAAAGGGTGAAGTATTAGCAAAATAACACATTATTAAACGATATATAACAGATGAATACAGTATTATTACAAGCAGCGGGAGGGAGTAGCATGATGAGTTTTTTACCAATGGTTTTGATCATTGTGGTATTTTATTTCTTCATGATCAGACCGCAGATGAAGAAGCAAAAAGATCATAAGAAATATATTGAAGAATTGGGCGTCAACTCTAAAGTCGTTACGACAGCAGGTATCCACGGGCGTATCGTAGAGGTATCTGATACTACTTTTTTAGTAGACGTTGGTTCAGGCGTAAGAATTCGTTTTGACAAGTCTGCAATTGCTTTGGATGCTTCAAAAGCTGCAAACGCAACAGAGAAGAGCGCTTCATAAGGTTTTTCTTAAAATTGAAAGCCAGTCTCCAAAAGGGACTGGCTTTTTTATTTCATCCTTTTTGAAGGTGGCACTGTGCGATGCTGTTGTTGTGTCGGGGCTAGTTTACATCTTTTGTTGGCGGCTTAGTTTGTTTATGTTATATTACTCCACAATAGATGGAATTTGAAAAACTATCGTGCAACGTATCCCATACACCTGCATAAACATGGTAATCACAGTTTTTCCGGCTTATTCCATTAAATTGTAATGAGCAGGCCCCCTGCTTTACTTCGGCGATTGAAGTTCTCAAATGAGACTCTCCATACAAACCGATCAGTGCGATATTGATTTTGTATATGTTATCTTCATATAGCACATTGGGCGTCCATGTAAGATCGATCACATCGCCATAAAGGCTAATTTGACAATTGGTCAACGGGGCTAGCTGTCCCGCAAATACAAGTAGCTTTTCAGGGTTGACGAAAGGGCTATTTTCCGAATCTAATTCGAGGGCTTCTTTGAAAATATGACGTTGAGCCAATTGGAATGCGCCGACCCGGCTGCCTTTTTCTGTGAGGGACTGATAACCAAAATCAAATATTGCTCGATTGTCTCCGGCAAATCGCCCGGCAACTTTTTGCTTTTTTCTGTTGAGGAGTTCTGCTTCACTGGGCGGGGATGTACGTTTTCTTTTAGGGCCGCGTACAATATTTTGGCCATTCAATATATAAGCACTGACAGAACCGAATTTTCCGGTAATAGGGCCATTGGGGCCGTTTTGTAAAATCGCCATAGTCGTTTCTTTCCATTGGTTTATAATCGTTGGTACACAACTTATTACCAAGTTAATACCAAATTCTCAAATAAAAAGGATGTAACACTAATTTTACATAGTATTAACAAGGGTATAACAGGGGTTTATCCTAATTATACCCCTGTTATACCCCTGTTAACCCCCTGTAATATCCCTGTTAATATAGGAATTGGTATGAATTAATTATAGTTTTGTTCCGCACACTGTGAAGAAGATCCCCGAATCTAGCCCAGCTCGGTAAAAAGGCACTCATTCCTGTGCTGCAGACGTAGCTGCATTTTTCAGATTCACATCACTTATGGTCAATATTTTTTAAAAAATGTGTTGAATTGTCAATCGAAGCGGAATTGATCTGTTACTATTTAAAATAATTTTTTGTAACTTAAAGACTTAACATAAATCAATTATGAAGATAAATATTGATACTCGGGAAAAGGGACTGACGGTATTGGTGATCCTTGTTGTTTTGTTGTTAGTGGGGATGCTTTTTGGGGAAATACTTGGCCGATCGTTGTATTATTGGATGCATTAGACAACCGATGATAATTAATGATAAAGCTCTCTTTTCAATTCTTTAGTTTCGTTATCTTGTTCAATTTATTGGTTACAATTTGCTTGTTGTGGGAGGCGGTGGATTTCGTTGAGCGATATGAGCAGCCTCTCTCTTGGGCTTGCTCGGTTAATTGAAGATCTTTTGATCTTATATTCCAAAGCGAGTTATTCACTGCTTGATGAGCCTTTTGTAGGGTTAAGCCCATTATATGTCGAATTGTTTAAGGAGCATTTTTCTTATATGAGACAATATAAAGGGATACTGATTGCTGATCATTCTTATTGTGACGTCATGGACATCAGTGACGAAATACAGCTGATGAAGGAAGGTACCTTACTAAAGATCAGCGGGAAGGAGCATCTTGTCTTGCACCAGTACCTGAGCGAATCTGAATAATCGTTAAATTAGTTTATCGCATGACGATCTCATTTGTTTCTATTAAATCCGATTGATTTTGTCCTACAGTGTCAAATGGTCTATAAATTTTGAACAGCTATGGCTGCTATTATAGGTAGCGCAATACGGATTTTTAATTCCTTTTGAACTTATTTTTACGCAAATTGATTAAGTTTGTAGCATGGCAAACGCAGTTCGACTAAATAAGACCCAACGACGCAAGATCAATATCTTTGTGCGCTGTGTTGGAATTTCGTTGCTCGCTTGGTTACTGTTTTCAATTTCCAATCAATATACGGTATCTGTTAAGGCTGCGATAGAATATGTCAATTTGCCGGAAAAACGTGCTTTTCATCCACAACAATCCGATACCGTCAAAGTAAAGCTCGAGATGACGGGCTGGCAGTTCCTGTTTTCTAAGGCCGCCTTAGAGACACCAAAAGTGCAGGTCGATCTCAGTTCACTGAAAACAAAAGATTGGATTGTCTTTTCCAATCAATTGGGATTTATTAACCGTCAATTTCCGCATGAACAACGTGTCGTTTCTGTGAGCCCGGATACCTTGTTTTTCGATTTCTCAAAACAAACACAGCGCAAGGTTCCTGTAAAACCATTGTCCAATATCTTGTTCAAAAAGGGTTATGGTTTTATCGCAGATACCAAGGTGACACCTGCATATGTGACTATTACAGGGCCATATGAGGATGTTTCCACGATAGAATATTGGGAAACAGATACTGTTCGCGGAAAAGAGGTGGAGACTGATGTACGCACTGTGGCCAATCTTGCCCGTAACCAAAAAGGAAACATCAACGTATATCCTACTTCTGTGGAAGTATTGATGCCAGTAGGCGAGTTGACTGAGAAAGTTATTGAACTACCTGTGAAGGTTGAAAATGGACAACGTTATAGCTCCGTTAGACCCAGCCCAAGTAAAGTGGTGATTACTGTACTGATGTCGGTTAAAGATTATAATAATTATACATCCCGCGATTTTGAGGCTGTGGTAGACTTGGCAGACTGGGAAAAAAACGAAGTACAATATTTGCCGATCCTGTTGACTAAGGTGCCGGATTATTGTAAGATTATCAGTGTTGTGCCGCAAAATGTGGACTTCTTTGTACGAAAATAGGGGATAAAATGGGTTTGAAAATAGGAATAACAGGAGGAATCGGTTCCGGAAAAACATTTCTTGCTAAGCTTTTTGAAGCCTTGGGGGTGCCTGTCTATAACGCGGATGAAGAAGCCAAAAGGTTGATGAATTCCGATACACGGATCAAAAAACAGTTAATCGAGCTGTTTGGCGAGGCTACTTACAAGGATGGTAAATTGGACAGGACATTCCTGGCAGCTATCGTTTTTTCGGACAAGGAAAAACTGGAATTATTAAACGGTATTGTACACCCGATTGTCATTCAGGAAGCTAAAGATTGGGCCGAGCGGCAAACATCACGATATTCGCTAAAAGAAGCTGCGCTACTTTTCGAAAGTGGTTCCTACAAAGAACTGGATTATACCATATTGGTTAAAGCCCCAATGGATGTTCGTATACAGCGCGTCATTAAGCGGGATGGCGTCACCGAACAACAGGTACGGGAACGTATCAGCAAACAATTGTCTGACGAGGAAAAATTGCAGCTCGCGGACTTCGTCATCGTTAACGATGGAATCACTCCACTACTACCGCAAGTATGGACATTGCATCAAAAATTTCTAAAATAAATATATGTCTATCATATTGTCTGACTTTTTGGTCAGAAAACCGGAAGGGTATTATTGCCGTTATGGCGACTTTTTTATCGATGCGGGTGGTCCCGTAGCACATAATGTGGTATCTCATGCCCACGGTGACCACGCCAGCTCGGGGCACGATTATGTCTATTGTACCAATGGGACTGCGTTGTTTATGAATTACCGCTATAAGCAAAACCGTAAGGATTCCTATCAGATAAAATTATTTAATAGCTCCTTTAAAATAGGTATGGTCGAAATCACTTTTTTACCAGCTGGCCATATATTGGGTTCGGCGCAGATCTTAATGGAATATAAAGGTATACGTTATTTATATACGGGCGACTATAAATTGCAGCCTGATGAGACCTGTGAAGCCATCGAAGTGCGGCAGGCCGATGTGTTGATCACCGAGAGTACATTCGCAAACCCCGAGATCATCCATCCCGATCCTATTGCTGAGATCAAGAAACTGGAGGGACATGCGAGCAATATCCTGTTGGGAACCTATGTACTGGGTAAAGCACAACGGGTGACCGATCTGATTAATAGGTATTGCCCAGAAAGAAGGGTGCTGGTACACAGCGGAATATTACCTTACCATCGGTTGTATGATGAACATGGACTTAAAAAAATGAGTTATGAGCCTTACAACCGCAGGGAAATGAAACAGGGGGAGCAGAATAAGGTTTACCTGGTACCGCCCATGACCTTCAACAGTTATTTTAGAGCGACAAAAGTATTGCGAGCCTTTGCTTCTGGATGGAAACGGCTACAAGCTCAGAATGATATCGAATTGTATATATCAGACCATGTAGACTGGAATGATATCCTTCATTATATAAAAATGGTAGCGCCGCGGGAAGTCTGGACATTGCATGGCGACGGTACAATACTTAAAAGTTATTTTGGAGAACAGTTAACGGTGCGAGATGTGCTTTCCGAATAATAAAGGAGGGGATACCCCTCCTTTATTTATTTCATGTTAATGATTTTGTCGACTACATAAACTGTATTGCCCCGCCAGGGCAGTGCCCCATGGTACTCTTTGTAACGAAGGTCAAAATATTTACCGCTATTCAGTTCCAGTTGGCGAAATATCGAATCATCCTCAATAGAAAATTCAAATTGATTGCTGGCAATTCCACCGGTTTTGGCGCGACCAAATCCTTCTTGGATGAGTTTACCCTCGTACGTCTTAAATATATTACCTTTTTTAACAGCAAAATTTAAATAGCCTGATTTTACGCCTTCACCAAAGACATAATAGTATTTCCAATAAACATAAGACCCAAAGCCTACTAACAAAAAGAGTAATAGGACAAATAGAAATTTCTTAAAGCCTGATTTAGTCCGTTTTTGTTCCGGTAAATTTTCCATGATTCTTTACACTAGTGTTTGTTATATTGTTTCTTTTTACGTATTCAAGTTTGCGTTTGCTCAAAATATCCGTATTGCTTTTTAATTTTTCTGGAAAATAAGTAGCCATATGGAGGTTCAAGACTGTTGTCAACTGATATTGGAGCTCTGTCACAGCCTTTATAAATTCATCATACACAAGAATTCGGCCAATTATAGTCAAAGAAAAAATAAGGTGGAAAAAGTTAAGCGTATAGGCTTAAAATATTAACTGCCTGATAATCGGTTTAACGAACTAATGATGTTAGTATTTCATTGCGGATTTTAGTGATTCTTGCTAATTTTTGTAAATTTGAACAATGGATTCGTCCCAATCATATCGTAAAATTATCCACCTGGATATGGATGCTTTTTATGCATCCGTGGAGCAGCGGGATTTTCCGGAATATCGGGGCAAAGCTATCGCTGTGGGTGGCTCACCGGACGGGCGCGGGGTGGTGGCGACAGCTAGTTATGAAGCGCGTAAATTTGGCGTAAAGTCAGCGATGAGTTCCCGAAAAGCGCTTCAGCTTTGTCCGCAGATTATATTTACCCGCCCACGATTTGATGTGTATAAACAAGTTTCCTATCAAATTAGGGAGATCTTTCAGCGGTATACGGATTTAATTGAGCCTTTGTCACTCGATGAGGCCTTTTTGGACGTTACGATAGACAAACAGGGAATCGGTTCAGCTATCGACATCGCCAAAGCGATTAAAAGTGCAATCAAGGAAGAACTTAACCTGACCGTGTCTGCGGGAGTTTCAGTTAATAAATTTGTCGCCAAGATTGCCTCCGATATGGATAAGCCCAATGGTCTGACATTTATAGGCCCTTCCAAGGTGCTGAAATTTATGGAGTCCCTACCTGTGGAAAAATTCTTTGGCGTGGGAAAAGTGACTGCCAAGAAAATGCACGAGTTGGGTTTATTTACAGGTATGGATCTTAAAAAACAGCGTGAGGATGATTTGGTGCGTTGGTTTGGTAAGACCGGGCATTTTTTTTACCGTATAGTCCGGGGCATAGACGACCGGCCTGTGACTCCAAATCGAAGTAGTAAATCGGTTGGTATAGAGGATACGTTTGAGGTGGACATCGAAACCTTTGAAGAATTGAACGCTATTCTTCAAAGACTGAGCAAACAGCTTTGGGAGCGCCTTGGAAAAAAGGAAATCTTGGGCAGGACGCTGACATTGAAACTAAAGTATGCAGATTTTGTTCAGCTAACAAGAAGCGTTACATTGGATACCAGTTTTGATTCGGAAGAAAAAATCTATGCAACAGCCCATAGCCTCTTAAGTAAGATTATCTTAGCTAATAAAGTGCGGTTACTGGGAGTTTCCGTTTCTAATTTCGTGGATGAGGCGGATTTTCCAAAAGAAGGTATTCAGCTTGCTCTCTTTGAGCAGTATGGTTCGTAATAAAATTGACTACTATTTGGGGCTGTCAACGATGTGTTGGCTTGAATAAGCTTGTTACAGGTAAAATCGTGGTTATTTACCACAATTCTTTATCTTAGCTGAAATAATTAATAAACATATCCAAGAATTAATGAATACAGTATCAAGAGTGCTCTTAGGTGCATCTATTGTGTTTTTTGTGCATGATCTGACCTTTGCGCAGAAGAAATTGGATTTTGCGCAATCCTGGGGACAGAAGCAGTCTTTAACCGTGCGCACAAATCAATATCCGGGCTGGGCGGATGGAACCGCTTATCTTGAAAATGACGTCAACGATAGTCAACTCTATCAGGTCAACGTCAAATCGGGGAAGAGAAGTATCTATACGATTCCTGCCAAGGAAGGGACAGTTGTCTATGTTGAGCAAAATGATATTTTTATCAAAAATGGCTCCGGTGCAGCGAAAAAACTGACTAATTCACCTGAGGTTGCTGAACAAAATCCTACTTTATCTCCAGACGGTCAATATGTGGCCTTTACACGTAAAAGTAACTTATATAGTGTTGAGGTGAATACCGGAAAAGAATTTCAGTATACGAACGACGGTACCGATGTGATTTATAATGGCTGGTCTTCGTGGGTTTACTATGAGGAGATTTTGGGCCGCTCGACAAATTATAAAGCCTTTTGGTGGTCGCCAGATAGCAAAATGATCGCTTTTATGCGTTTTGATGATACCAAGGTGCCGATGTTTCCAATTTATTCATCCAAAGGGCAACATGGTTATCTCGAAGAAACACGTTATCCGAAGGCGGGAGACCCTAATCCTGAGGTTAAAGTGGGGATTGTACAATTGAACGGCGGTAAGGTAACCTGGGCGGATTTTAATGAAAAGGATGATCAGTATTTCGGCCAGCCTTATTGGGCATTTGATAGTAAAAATGTAATGATCCAATGGATGAACAGGGATCAGAATAACCTGAAATTCTATCAGGTCGATCCGAATACAGGGGTAAAAAAGGAGATTTACGATGAACACCAACCTTCGTGGATCAATTTGGATCATGATGAGCGCATTACGTACCTTGCTGACAATAAATATTATATTTTAAAATCGGATAAAACCGGTTGGGCACATTATTACCTGTATAAGTTGGATGGGACATTGGTGAATCCGATTACATCAGGCGATTGGCAGGTGACTGAGATCAAAAGGATAGACGAGAAAAATAAAGTAATTTATTTTACAGCGCGTAAGGAAAATTCCGCACGTTTTGATCTATATCGTGTAGATTATTCGGGTAAAAATCTGAAGCGTTTGACCTTTGGTGAATATTCACATGATGTCAACGTATCGCCTGATGGCAAGTATTTTATCACCCGATATTCCAATGTAAGTACACCGGACCGTTTTGCGTTAGTGGATAATCAAGGTAAAGTGCTGCGCCAATTGGCGAATAGCAAAGCTGCGGACTTTGATTCATATATTTATGGGAAAACGGAGTATTTGCATATCAAATCAGATGATGGTCTTTTTGATCTGCCGCTGACGATTACCTATCCAACCGATTTCGACAAATCCAAAACGTACCCTGTTGTTTTTAGTATTTATGGAGGTCCTGATGCGGGTACAGTAAAGGATACCTGGAAAGGTACCGGCAATCAGTATTGGGCGAATGAGGGTGTTATCCAGGTTTCAGCGGATCACCGGGCGTCTGGTCACTTTGGTAAACAAGGGGTTGCTTATATGCACCGTAACCTAGGGCATTGGGAAATAATCGATTATTCCACTATCGTAAAATGGCTGAAATCGCAGTCTTGGGTTGCTAAAAACAAAGTATTGATTACAGGTCATAGTTATGGCGGTTACATGACTTGTCTAGCGATGACCAAAGCAGCTGATGTATTTGACTTTGGTATTGCCGGTGCGCCTGTGACCTCTTGGGAACTCTACGATACGCATTATACCGAACGTTGGATGGATACGCCGCAGGATAATCCTGAAGGGTATAAAGCCGGGTCAGTATTGACCTATACCAACAATTACAAAGGTGTATTACGTATCATGCATGGTGATATGGATGACAATGTGCATTTGCAGAATACCACGCAGCTGGTGGATAAATTAACGAATCGAAGCGTGCCATTTGAATTGATGATCTATCCGGGCAGCCGCCACGGATTTGACCGTTCAAAAAGTAAATATGACTTTAATGAGCGTGCACGTTTCTACTATCAATATCTATTAGAGAAACCTCTTCCAAAAGAGTTTAAGTAGTAAATGCTACGGTTCTCTTCAAAATCCCTTATCTTTTGCTAGGATAAGGGATTTTTTTATTGAAAAAAATATAAAAAATATCAATTTTATAGCAGGCTAAATTGTTGAAAATTAAAAATAATGGCATCTTTGTAAAAGTTTATTTAAAGAAAAAATGATTCAATTCCTAAAGGAAAGTACTTTTGCCGTAAATGAAGTTTTTAATAAATCGTTGGAGCTACTTAAAAAGCATTATTTTTCTGTTGCCGGCCTTTGTTTTTTACTGTTTATAACCTCTGGTTTATCCAATTTTTTGGCCACCACGATCAGTGATTTCAATGTGGTATTGAGTGGTTTTATGGCCTTCTTTTTCATGGTGATGTATTTTGGGCTGAATCTCACCTTATTCAAATACATTCTCAATCTAATCGATGGCAATCAGGATAAAAAATTGATCCATTGTATCCCTAGCAGCAAGGAGCTTATCTATTTTTTTGGTGCGATGTTAAGTATTATGGTACTTTCTATTGCACTATTATTACTATTGGGAGCCGTATCGCTTCCGTTTCTGTATATATTTGAAAATGGAGAAAATCGTGCTGAACTCATGGGTAAGTTTACTGTTTTTGTGGTTTTCATCGCAGCAGTATTGACTTTTATATTGATTATTCGTGTGGCATTTTATCCCTTCTTTATCATTGATAAACATGCGGGAACATTTAAGTCACTACGGTTTAGTTTTGCGCTGACCAAGGGGAATGTATTCAAATTATTATTGATCTTGGCGGTATTTGCTTTTTTTCAATTATTGCAGATGTATTTTAATTTTTTAGAATATTACATAATTTTTATTATTTTGAACCTTGTGAGTTCATTCTTGGTGGTACCTTTGGCCTGTATTGTTGTTTCGGTTGCTTACCGGGAGATGATGTCGGACTACCACGGTGGGGAGGATCCAAAGATTTTGAATAATATATTTTAATAAAGAGAGAAGGTTTTGAGTAAAAAAGGAATTGCCATTTTAGGGGCAACGGGTAGTGTCGGCACACAAGCCTTGGATGTTATTAGAGCCTTTCCGGATAAGTTTGAAGCAGTTGTTTTGACTTGCGGCAGCAACGGCGAGCTGTTGATCAAACAGGCGTTAGAGTTTAAACCAAAATCGGTCGTCGTGACCGATCCGATCGAATATAAAAAGGTTAAAGAGGCCTTGGCATCTCAGGAGACGACTGTCTTATACGGTGAGGAGGGATTGATTGAAGTGGTGCAATATACCGAGATCAGCATTGTGTTAAATGCTATTGTGGGGTCTGCAGGTTTAAAACCTACAGTCGTAGCCATCCGATCCAGAAAAGATATTGCTTTGGCCAATAAAGAAACCCTTGTGGTGGCCGGCGAGTTGATTATGACTCTGGTCAAAGAATACGGTGTAAGCATGTTACCTGTAGATTCTGAACATTCGGCCATCTTCCAATGTTTGGTCGGTGAAGACCAAAACCCCATTGAGAAAATTTATGTGACAGCATCTGGGGGGCCTTTCCGCGGAAAAAAAAGAGAAGAGTTGCTGCATGTAACGAAAGTGCAAGCGTTAAAACATCCCAATTGGTCTATGGGGGCCAAAATCACTATAGATTCCGCTTCTTTGATGAACAAAGGTCTTGAGGTGATCGAGGCGAAATGGCTTTTTGATCTTTCGATCGATCAGGTTGATGTCATTGTACATCCAGAGTCGATTGTACATTCCCTGGTCCAATTTAAGGATGGCTCCATGAAAGCACAAATGGGGGTTCCGGATATGAAATTGCCTATTCAATATGCCTTGACTTATCCTGCCCGATTCGAAAATAATTTTGAGCGGTTCAATTTTATGGACTATCCAACGCTACATTTTGAAAAAGCGGATCGGGAAACATTTCGGAACTTGGCGCTGGCTTATGAAACGCTTCGTGCTGGCGGAAATAAGTCTTGTATATTGAACGCTGCAAATGAGGTAGTTGTAGGCGCTTTTTTAGCCGATAAGATCGGATTCCTGGAAATGAGCGATGTCATCGAGCGTACACTGGAGAAGGTAGGATTTATAGCCAATCCGACATTAGAAGACTACTTGGAGACTGATCGCTTAGCACGGTCGATAACAAAAGAAATAATCAAAGATTAAATATAGAAAGCATACATGGGCGTTTTAATTATGGTCGGACAAGTGATTTTAGGCTTGTCAATTTTAATTGTTCTACATGAGTTAGGACATTTTTTAGCAGCACGTGCATTTGGAATTAAAGTGGAGAAATTCTATTTATTCTTTGATGCCTGGGGAGTGAAATTGTTTAAGTTCAATTATAAAGGCTGTGAGTACGGTATTGGCTGGTTACCTTTGGGTGGCTATGTGAAGATTGCCGGCATGATCGACGAGTCAATGGATACGGAACAGTTGAAAGGCGAACCTCAACCTTGGGAGTTTCGTTCGAAACCCGCATGGCAACGCTTGATCGTGATGCTGGGCGGTATTATTGTTAATATTATCGTGGGTATCCTGGTTTTTTGGATGTTGACCTTTAAAATGGGCAATACAGATATCAGGATGGATCAGCTCGTGAACGGTATTGTCCCGGGATCTATTGGTGAATCCATTGGTCTTAAGGCAGGTGATAAAGTTATTGCTATCGACGGACATCGCGTGGAAAACTACTCCGAGTTAATCAGTTCGAAAGTGATAATGGGCGGTGTAGCCCTTACGATAGAACGTGATGGTGCAACAAAAGAAATTAAGGTACCAGCAGACTTACTGAATACTTTGTCAGATAAAAAAGGAGAAAAGTTTATTGAACCACGTGTGAAAACAACAAGCGTGGCGCAAGTGGCCCCTGGATCAGTGGCCAACAAAATGGGCTTTGCAAAAGGGGATAGCATTGTTGCCGTAAACGATATTCAGGTACCTTTCTTTGATCAGTTTAGGGGATTAATTAAAGCAAATGTCAATAAAGCTGTTGTCATTAAAGTAAATCGTGCTGGAGCTGAGGTTCCTTTGCAAGGTACTGTACCAGCGGATGCTATGTTAGGTATTGGTATCAATCATGATTATTCAATTAAATCGTTTACAACACATTATACCCTCATGGAGGCTTTTCCGATCGGTGCTAAGAAAGCATTTACGGTAATTACGGATAATGCCAAGGGTTTCGGGAAAATTTTCAAAGGTGAGGTACGGGCGGATAAAGCACTATCTGGTCCTATTGGTATTGCTACCTTGTTTGGTACCGAAGTGGATTGGATTCGTTTTTGGTCTTTGGTCGGGATGCTTTCAATGGCACTTGCATTTATGAATTTATTGCCTATTCCGGCACTGGATGGCGGTCACGTCTTGTTCTTATTGATTGAGATGATCCAAGGCAAACCTTTGAGCGAAAAATTTCTTGAAAAGGCACAAATGGTGGGATTCTTTATCCTTTTGGGGCTCATGGTATTTATATTTGGAAATGATATTTTTAAGTTGTTCAAATAACCTAAGTGGTACAATATTGTCTTGCATATTCGCTAGTACAAGATGAATATTGATACGATCATTGTACGCGCGACAACTTGATATCGAATCGTGTAGGCGAATTGTTGAAAACAAAAAACATGGATCAAATCCATCGTCTCGATGGCCTCAACGCTCATAGAGTAGAGAGGAGAATCAATAATTCAACAAAAAATAGGGGAGTTTTCTTTTGGAAAACTCCTTTTTTATTTCTTACATTTGAACATGGACGGAAGAAATAGAGCAGACGTAAAGCCCGGAATGTTGGTCAATATTATTTTAAAAAAAGACCAACGTAGTGGAAATCTTACAGAAGGTATTGTAAAAGATTTATTGACATCTTCATCTTATCATTCCAGAGGTATTAAAGTAAGACTGACTGATGGCCAGGTGGGGCGAGTGGCCGAAATTATTGAGGATGACTTTTAACGATATTATATCGTTAAATCAAATCTGTCAACAAGTGCAAGGATCTGAATATAATGTCCCAAAGACAATTTCTACCTATTGATATTCTTTTTTATTCGATCTGAACTCTGTTATAAGCGAATTACAATGTATTTTTTTAAATAAGGTTTGCATATTAACATAATTCTTGCTAACTTATTTCCAGTTTTTTTATTTTATTACGTATTTATAGAATTTTATTGTATTAATTAGTAGCATGACATCTTTTTCGAATGGATACCAAAAGTAAATGTAAGATTGTCTACGCAGATGATGCGATGATCCATCATGTGATGATGAAGGCTATGGCCCAATCCCATTCTTTGGAATTAGTGTATTGCGCTTCCAACGGCAGAGATCTCATCGACTATCTGATTGAACATAAAAAAGCACTACCAGAGGTGTGTATACTGGATTTGCACATGCCGATCTTAAACGGTATCGAAACCGCAAAAATAGTCAGGGATAAATTTCCTTCCATTCGTATATTTGGCCTGACCTCGAGTAGTGATGAAATCGAACGTATTGAAATGTTGGCGGGAGGCGCCGAGCAGATCTTTTCGAAGGAGGAGATGGCTGAATTGCTGCAACAGTTAAATGCATAAAAAAGCCTAACAATTTGTTAGGCTTTTTCGTTATTTTCCAAAGCTTCTTTAAACTTTAGGAGCCTGACCCATGCGGGGCATTTGCTCAGATCTTTTTTCCATAGTCCAACATGAATAAAACTCGTGCTGATAAATCGTTCTACATCAAAAACTTGCATATCTTGTTGTATTTCCAGCGATTTGGGTAGCTCCCGAGAGCGAAAATATTCTTGTAATTCTTCTGGTGTCATAAGACAAAAATAGCTTTTTAAATCATTATCTCCAACCGCCACCTAGAGAACGGTAGAGGTCCACGAAGCCATCCAAATGCTGCTGGCGTAATTCGACAAGGTCTAAATCGCTATCCAGGGCATTGCTCTGAGCGGTGATCACCTCGAGGTAAGTTGCATAACCACTTTTGAAGAGTAGATTTGCATTCTTCACCGCGAGGTGCGCATTATCCACTCTTT
This sequence comes from Sphingobacterium sp. UBA7249, assembly GCF_002472835.1. NCBI lineage: Bacteria > Pseudomonadati > Bacteroidota > Sphingobacteriia > Sphingobacteriales > Sphingobacteriaceae > Sphingobacterium > Sphingobacterium sp. UBA7249. Next base: position 148,569 of record NZ_DKST01000015.1, read on the forward strand.
GCCTTGCCAGTTCCAGCTGTTCACGCTGTTTGTCGACGGTTACTACAGCATTGGAGACTTCAGCAACGGCTTCAACCACTTTCTGTTGAAGCAGGATTTCGGCCTTATCTCGTTCCAGTCTAGCAACTTCATATTCTGTTTTTAGTGTTTTGTTTTTGAAAATGGGTGTGGTCAGATTGCCAGTGATGCCACCTAATAAAGCGCCGGGGATATTGAACCAATTTCTGGGAAGCATAGCGTTTACCCCCAATACTCCACCGATGTTGAGCGAAGGATAACGCATAGCCTGCTGAATATTGGCGTTCGCATTAGCGGCCATCAATTGAAACTCGGCCGAACGTATATCTGGACGATTTCTTACAATTTCGATGGGTGAACCGAGTGAGATGTCTTTGCTTTCAGCAAAAAGGTGTTCATATGAAGTCCCGCGCCTGATGCTATCCGGAAGTCTTCCAGTTAACGTCTGAAGTGCATTCTCTTGAATTACAATCTGCTTTTCCAATTCTGGTACGAGCGAGGCGGCAAGCAAGCGTTGCGATTCGGTTTGTTGTATGGCCAGCGCTGTAATCTCACCGGCATTGTATTGAAGTTTGATCATGCGTAATGTACTGTCATTCAATTGGACATTGCGTTTGGCCACTTCAATCTTGGCATCTAACATCAAAAGATTGAAGTAACCTTTGGCAACAGCAGTGATGATATTGGTTTGAATTGCATTTTTCGCTTCCTGTGTATCCAAATATTCAGCAAGGAGTTGTTCTTGTTTGCTGCTGATCTTTTTCCAGATGTCTATCTCCCAGCTAAAACTGATATCTGATCCAAATTGAGATTGGTAAACAAACATATTTTCCCTTGCTTTTTCGCCCTTACGCTCATAGTATTTTGTCAATGGCCCGCTTCCAAAATCTTTGGATCGCCAAGTACGGCTGCCATTGGCAATGGTTGCATTGACACTTGGTAAATAGTTCGATTTATTCTGTGCCAAGACCCTCGTGGAGATTTGAAGATTGAGCAATGCAGTTTTCATCTCGAAGTTATTGGCTAAAGCAGAGTCGATTAGCAGTTTGAGGGTGGGATCATGGAAAAACGATTTCCAATGAATAAGACCCATGCTTGACGTATCACCAAAATAATCCAGTGTATCACCACGGAAGGTGTTGGGAAGTTTTAGCTTGGGCTGAACATAGTCTTTGCCAACTTTACAGGCATTCATTAATATCAATAGGCCCGCAGCTACACATAGTGCTGAAATGTATTTTCTTATGTTCTTCATTCTTCTTCTTTAGCTAATTTATCCTGTAATTTCTCATCCAAACCTTTGAAGACAACAAAGAGTACCGGAATAATAAAAATGCCAAACGCAACGCCTAGCAGCATGCCGCCCGCGGCGCTAAAGCTAATCGAGTGATTACCGATAGCCGAGGGGCCAACTGTCCACATCAATGGAACGAGACCTGCAACAAATGCGAGACTGGTCATTAAAATCGGTCTTAACCTTAATTTTGAGCCGCTGACTGCCGCTTCGACAATGGTTTTCCCATTTTTGCGCTCTTGGATGGCAAACTCGACAATGAGGATTGCATTTTTAGCCAATAGGCCGATCAGCATGATCAAGCCCACCTGTACATAGATGTTATTCTGCAAGCCGACAAGATTGATCACTGAAAAAACACCGATCAAACCCACAGGTATTGACAACAAAACCGCCCAAGGCAAAATATAGCTTTCATACTGTGCAGCGAGCAGAAAGTAAACAAACAAGATACTTAGTGCAAAGATCAGGATGGTCTGTGAGCCTGATTGACTCTCCTCATAACTCATTCCCGTCCATTCAAAGCCATAGTTGCCGGGGAGCTCCTGGTCAGCTAGCTTTTGGATCGCTTGCATGGCGTCATCGGTGCTGTATCCTTCAGCCGGTGTTATATTGACTGAAATAGCATTGTATAGATTATACCGGGTGATGGTTTCGGGCCCAACCGTTTTTTCTAATGTCAATATGGTGTTGATGGGTACCATCTCACCTTTGTTGTTCCGTACGAAAATTGAATTGAAAGACTCGGGGTCTTTACGGAAGTCAAAATCCGACTGCACGTAGACACGATATTGACGACCGAAACGATTAAAGTCACTGGCTTGTACCCGTGCAAAATAGGAGCGGATCGTGGACATGAGATCTTTGATCTCAACGCCAAGTGATTTCGCTTTTACAGCGTCAATGTTCACCTCGTATTGTGGGAAATTGGATTTAAAGCTGGTGTAAGCGCTCCGGATTTCCGGACGGGTATTCAACTGGCTAATGAAAGTATCCGCAATGGTATTAAAGTCCCTTACGTCACCGCCCATGCGATCTTGTAAAACCATCTCAATGCCCGCAAAATCACCAAATCCCTGTACGGTCGGTCTTGGGAAGACTGTGAACGTAGCCTCATTAATTTGAGCCAAATCATTCCTGATGGTGTCCATAAAAGCATTGATATTTTTAATATGCTCGCGCTTAGCATGCGGCTTAAGTGTAATGTAACCTGCAGCAAATGCAGGGCTTGAACTACCATCCAAGGCGTTGAATCCAGATACCGTTGTCATTCCTTCAATATCTTTTCTTTTTTTCAGTATGCTGTCGGCACGATGGAGGACTTCTGTCGTCCGGCTTAGCGAGGCTCCTGGAGGCAGCGCGATGTTGTAAGTGATAAATCCATCATCTTCTGTTGGGATAAAACTCTTTGGCGTTTTGACCATCAAAACGACTCCGATTGCGGTAATCAATATCAAACCTATCCAGGCTACTTTTTTGTGATTAATCAACCACTGCACGATGGATACATACCGGGCAGTCAGATGATCAAAAGAAGTGTTGAATGCTTTAAAGAAACGATCTTTGAATTGATTAATTTTGGATTTATGTTTTTCTTCGTTCTGATGTTTTGGGGCTTTGAGTAGGAGTGCACATAAGGCAGGACTCAATGTCAATGCATTTAATGCCGATATTAAAATCGCAGTTGCCAGTGTATAAGCAAATTGTCGGTAAAAGATACCAGCAGGTCCCTCCATAAAGCCAACAGGCAAAAATACGGCTGCCATGACCATGGTAATGGACAGTATCGCACCGGTAATTTCTGACATTGTCGATAATGTTGCTGCTTTAGGTTTTAATCCTGTGCTGTGCATTTTCTCATGTATCGCCTCCACAACAACAATAGCATCATCCACAACAATACCAATGGCAAGCACCAAGGCAAACATCGTCAATACATTGAGCGAGAAGCCAAACAGCTGTAGGAAAAAGAAAGTACCTACCAAAGAAACGGGTATTGCAATCGCTGGAATCAAGGTAGACCGAAAATCTTGTAGGAAGATGAAAACAATGATAAATACCAGAATAAATGCTTCGAAAAGGGTGTGTTCAACCTGATTGATGGATTCATCAATCTGGTCACGCACGGAGTAAGTCACTTCATAATGTAATCCCTTAGGGAATGTCTTAGCTTGCTCTTCGAGTACCTTTCGGACGGCAATATCTATATCGTGGGCGTTAGAACCACTGGTTTGTGTCAGATTGAGGGTCAGCCCGGGATGACCATTAACTTTATTGTCGCTACTGAGATTTGTTGCGCCAAATTCTACCCGCGCAACGTCCTTTAGGTAGAGGACCGACCCATCATTGTTTGTCTTGATGACAATATGCTGGAATTCTTCGGGGGTTGTAAAGCGCCCTTTGTGTCGAATCACGGTTTCAAATGCTTCGTCAGAAGTTTCCCCAAATTTACCCGGAGCGATTTCAAAGTTTTGATCTTTGATGGAGTTCATAATATCTTGGGGAACCAAATTATAGAGTGCTAATTTTTCAGGATTTAGCCAAAGCCGCATCGCATAATCCCTTGCACCGAGACGGGATACTTGCGCTACCCCGTCGACACGCAATAAGGGCCGCATGAGATTGATCTGTGCGTAGGCCTGCAAGAAAGTCTCGTCGTAGGCCTTATCTTGATGATCTGAATAGAGATTAATGGTCATGATAACCCCCGTCTGACGTGGCATAACGGTAATCCCGGCCTCATTTACTTCGGCAGGAATAGCGCTAATGGCTTTTGAAATGCGGGTTTGCACATTCACTGAGGCAATGTCTGGATTTGTTCCAGTTTTGAAATAGACGGATACACTTCCCGAACCAGAATTGGAGGCAGAAGATTTAATGTACGTCATGTCTTCAACACCGTTGATGGCCTCTTCAATGGGCAGTAAAACACTTTTTGCTACCGTCTCCGCGTTGGCACCCGGATAACTCAGTGATACCAGGACACTCGGCGGTGCGATTTCAGGAAAGCGGGATACAGGAAGTAATTTCAACCCCACCAAACCCAATATGACTAAAATGATAGAAATGACCGTCGCTAAAACAGGTCTATTTATAAAGGTTTTTAACATACATAAGAATTTTAGACATACCAAGGGCAAACCTGAAAATAGGCTGCCATAAATACGTGAAGAGTGCGTTAATTATTTTTGTGGAATAGGGGCTACCATCGAACCATCGGTTAGTTTGTCAAATCCGCTGGTAATGATACGGTCGTTTTCCTTTAGACCTGATGCCACAATGTAATTGCCCTTACTTTTGCCCGAAAGTTGGATATTCCGCCGTTGCGTTTTATTGTTTTTGTCTAATATGTAGACAAACGTTTTATCCTGCAATTCGTTGATGGCAATCTGTGGGATCTGGAGAACATTCTTTTTTACTTCGGCAATTTTTTTTGTTACCCCTCTTCCTTTAACGAAAAAATTTTTTTTTTTTTTTAAAAATGTANNTTGTCTTGGTTCTGAAAAGTTGCACGTAAAGAAATCGCGCCGGTGGTTCGGTTGATTTGTCCATTGACGGCATCGACAGTTCCTTTCTTTGCATATTCTTCGCCATCTGCGAGAACTAATGTGACTTGGGGGAAAACCAGTTTTTGGTTGTGGTTGTACTTCTTGCCCTCAACACTGTCTTTTTTTGCCTGTGCTTTTGAAAAATATAGGAAATCAGATTCGTTCATCGAAAAATATACATAGACCTCTTGGATATCGGAAAGGTAGGTGAGGGGCTCCTTATCACCTTTGGATACTAAATTGCCCACACGTTTTGGTATCCTTCCGATATACCCACTTACAGGAGCGGTAATGATGGTAAAGTCTTTGCTGATCTGTGCGGATCGTACAGCAGCTATGGCCTGATCTAAGGTTGCTTTGGCGACTTGATAGTCAGATTTGGCCGAGGCCAGTTTTACATCTGAAATGACGTCATTTTGAACCAATGGCTTCAAACGGTCTACCTCCAACTGCGCATTTTTTAGTTTGGCCCGCGCAACCTGTTCCGTAGCAACCATATTGTTAAGGTTTTCTTGATAAGTAGAAGGATCTACTTTAAATAGCTTTTGTCCTTTTTGTACAAAAGATCCTTCATCGACATAGATTTCTTGCAATAAGCCCTCAACCTGCGGCCTGACTTCTACATTGACTTTTCCTTCGATGGTACCCAAATAATCTTTGATCGTGGTCGCATCTGATTTTACAACAGTATACACTGGTAAGGCTACGGGTTTTTCATTGACATTATTTTCTTTGGAGGAACTTGAAGAACAACTTACCTGGGTGGCTAAGACTGAACAAATCAATAAGGAGACGCTGAAAATAGATAATGTTTTTTTCTTCACAATGCTTGATTAAATTTATGATATATGTGCTATTTGTAATAATACTATTACAACATATAACGCCAAATAGTTTAATTATTGTGCAAATTAACATTTGTTAACGTTTCAATTTATAGTTAATAACAGTTCAATTAATAATCAAGTATATATTATTTTAGCTTTAAGTCGTTGTTTTTCAGGAGGTATCAATGAGTCAGGGCAGGCAGGATCTGGGGGGATATCAAACCGTTATTGAGTGGAATAAAGATGGGGAAGTAAAACACAGATCAAATAGAATGAGCTCGATAAAATAAACGAGCTCATCAACTTATTACAACAACTTCAAGCTTTTTAAGGGGCTTTTTCAGTACCAGGCTTTGTCTAAACCTCTAGAATTTAAGGTGTTTTACCGTCAGCCCGTTATTGATAAGCTGTTTCAAAGCGTCAATCCCTATGCTGATATGTTCCTCAACATACTTGGCTGTAACCGTAACATCACTAACGGATGTTTTTACTCCTTCCGGAACCATAGGTTGGTCAGAAACCAACAGCAAAGCGCCTGTTGGAATCTTGTTGGCAAAACCGACACTGAATATTGTCGCTGTTTCCATATCGACACACATGGCACGGATAGACTTCAGGTACTTTTTAAAAGCTTTGTCATGTTCCCATACTCTCCTGTTGGTCGTATATACCGTCCCGGTCCAATAATCCCGTTGGTGGTCACGAATTGTTGTGGAGATCGCTTTCTGCATGGCAAAGGCTGGTAGTGAGGGTACCTCTGGTGGAAAGTAATCATTCGATGTCCCTTCGCCACGGATCGCCGCGATAGGCAGGATCAGTTCGCCTACAGGAATTTTCTTTTTAATACCACCTGTCTTGCCCAAAAATAGAACCGCCTTAGGTGCAATGGCGGATAGCAGATCCATAATGGTTGCGGCCATCGGGCTACCCATTCCAAAATTGATGATGGTAATGCCTCCAGCAGTAACGGATTGCATGGGCTTGTCCTCACCGTAGATAGGGGCATTGTCATGCATTTCCGAAAATAGTTGGATATATTTTGAAAAGTTTGTCAGGAGGATGTACTCCCCAAATTCTTCTAGGGGTCTTCCGGTATAACGCGGAAGCCAATTGTTTACGATCTCTTCTTTTGTTTTTAAACCTGGCGTTATCGGGCTATTTACTGTATTTTTTGTGCTTTTCTTTGTCATAGTCATTTCATTTTAATTTCACGAATTTCTTACCTGTCTATCAACATTCCGTTATGGCTATGTTATTAATGTAATATAAGATTTTAAATTCTTTTTTATCCTATTTTACCTTATTTAAGCGTTTTTGATGATCGAATATTGCTGTGTAAGTGTGATAACAGCTCAGTGAGAAGGTTCAATAGGTAAAAAAAAATCCCGTTCAGCGAACGGGATTTTTTTTAAGCGACTTTAAGCTTTTTCAGATCGGATTTTTCGAATTTTTTCTTCGCATAATCCAAGGTGATTTCCAAGCTTTTCTGTCCCGTTTGCTCTTTGGTTGATGGCATTTCAAACATGGCGTCCAGCATGATTGCTTCGCAGATACTGCGTAGCCCTCTGGCTCCAAGTTTAAATTCATCAGCTTTATCTACAATAAAAGTATATACGTCGGCATCAAATTTCAGTTCGACACCTTCATACTCAAATAATTTTTTGTATTGTTTTACCAACGCATTCCTTGGCTCTGTTAAAATACTCAACAAGGTTTCCTTATCCAATGGATTTAAATAAGTCAACACCGGAAGGCGCCCAATTAATTCTGGAATTAATCCAAAGTTTTTAAGATCTTGAGGTGTAATATACTTGTATAGATTGTTCAAGTCAATTTCCTCTTCATCTTCATTCATCTTATAACCTACAGTCTGAGTGCGCAAACGGTTTGCAATTTTCTTTTGGATACCATCGAATGCACCGCCACAGATAAATAGGATATTGCTGGTATTGACCGCAATCATTTTTTGGTCCGGATGCTTACGGCCGCCCTGAGGTGGAACATTCACAACCGTGCCTTCCAAGATCTTTAATAGCGCCTGTTGCACACCTTCACCCGACACATCACGTGTGATGGAAGGGTTATCGCTTTTACGCGCAATTTTATCAATCTCATCGATATAGATGATACCACGTTCTGCTGAAGCAACATCGTAATCGGCCGCCTGAAGCAAGCGTGTCAAAATACTTTCCACATCTTCCCCTACATATCCTGCCTCGGTTAGTACTGTGGCATCAACAATACAGAAAGGAACGTTCAATATTTTGGCAACAGTCTTCGCCAACAATGTTTTACCGGTACCCGTCTCACCAACGATAATCAGATTGGATTTTTCGATTTCAATTTCGTCTTTATCCACTTTTTGATTTAGACGTTTATAGTGATTATAAACGGCCACCGAAATTACTTTCTTTGCATCATCTTGACCGATTACATACTGATCCAAGTGCGTTTTGATCTCTTGGGGACGTATTAATTTTAATGCAGTCTGTAAAGTCTTGCTTTTCCGTTGTTTTAATTCTTCTGCCAAGATTTCTCCTGCTTGTTGGATACATCTATCACAGATGTGTGCTCCATTTCCAGCAATGAGCATCTGAGCTTCATTTTTGCTTATTCCACAAAACGAACAATGAATGTCTCTATCGTTATTCTTCGCCATCGTTATTTAATAATCTCCTTCTTAGGAAGTAAAATCTCATCAATCATACCAAATTCTTTGGCCTCGTTGGCTCGCATCCAGTAATCACGATCAGAAGATTTTTCTACCCACTCGTAGGTTTGTCCGGAGTGTTCTGAAATAATGGTATATAATTCTTCTTTTAATTTCATCATTTCACGCAAGTTGATCTCCATATCTGCTGCAACCCCTTGAGCGCCGCCGGATGGTTGATGGATCATCACGCGTGAGTGACGTAAAGCAGCACGTTTGCCTTTTGCTCCTGCTACTAAGAGGACAGCGCCCATAGATGCCGCAATTCCTGTACAGATTGTAGCTACATCTGGTGTTATATACTGCATCGTATCGTAGATACCTAAACCTGCATAAACACTTCCACCTGGTGAATTGATGTAGATTTGGATGTCACGTTGTGCGTCAGTGGACTGTAAAAACAACAATTGTGCCTGAATAATATTTGCAACCTGGTCATCGATACCGCTTCCCAAAAATATAATACGATCCATCATCAAACGTGAAAACACATCCATCTGCGCAACGTTCAATTGACGCTCTTCAACGATGTATGGTGTAAGGTTTGTCGGGATGCTGGTCTCTGTGCGGGCAATAAAACTGTCAACATGTTGACTTCCAATGCGGTGATGCTTTACGGCATATTTTCTGAATTCGTTTTTATCTATATTCATCTTTTTATTTTTTTCTATCTGTAGGACTAATATAAAACTATATTTTAAAAATCAAATAAATTGAAAAGATGTTTTACATCTACTTTACATTTTTTCGGTACAGCCGCTTTCAGCAAAGAAAGTGACTTATAATAGGGCTTATGCTTTATCCATTCACTTAGAAGTTCTTAGCCGATTTCACTATAATCCGGAAGCTCTTCTATAAATTGATATGATTCGTTGTCAAAGTCAACTTTGCAATAATAGTGATTTATACCGTTGCTCACCAGTAAGTATGGAATACGATGCACGGAATTATAATTAGCAATCTGTTCGAATACTTTCTGTGTGATGTTAATGTGCGGTGCTTTGAATTCGGCCAACACAACTTTATGCCCTTTACTATTATAAATTAATAAATCACTCCGTCGCTGAAGATTGTTTAGCTTTAACCCACCCTCGATATTCATCAGTGACTTTGGATAATTTTTGATCAAAGCCAAATAATTTATCCAATGCTGCCGTACCCATTCCTCTGGCGTCAATACCAGTTCTTTTTTTCGCAGTTCATCAAAAATATAGACCGCGTTGTTCTTTCTGGATATTTTAGCTTTGAACGGTGGCAAATTGAGCGGTGTCGGTGAAAACATACACAAATATACTAAAATTTCAGCAAAAAAAGGGAATTCATAGGATTCTCCGCAATGGTTTTTTTCGCTCTTATCGTTACTTCTTTCAATCAATTGGTTAGGTCTTTTAACTAATATAGATCGGATAGCGGGACGAATTCTCATTGCTATGCTGCTGTAGAATTGATAGTAAAATCGTAATTTCGCCTCTATGAATATAAATCCGATCTTATCCGATATAAAGAATAGATCTTTTAAACCGGTCTATCTGCTACAGGGAGAGGAAAGTTATTTTATCGATACCATCGCAGATGCGCTGGAGTCGACGGTGTTAAATGATGCACAAAAAGGCTTTGATCAATCTGTTTTTTACGGAAAGGATATCGATATTTCTACCGTAGTCAATGCCGCCAAACGCTATCCGATGTTGAGCGATCATCAGGTGATTATTGTAAAGGAAGCTCAGGAACTAAAATGGAAATCAGATACGGAGGAACTGTTGATGAAGTACCTGGAACACCTGACACCGACAACCATTCTGGTTTTTTGCTATAAGCATGGCAAATTTGACAAACGGAAGAAAATATACAAGGTGTTTGAAAAAGCCGGATTAGTTGTTGATGCGGCTAAATTATATGATGATAAAGTAGCCCCATGGATTGGTGGATACCTTAAAGATGCTGGCTGGCGCATACATCCGCAGGCAGCAGCACTGATTGCGGATTACCTCGGCAATGACCTAGCCAAAGTATCCAATGAATTGGACAAACTGATGCTGAATGTTCCTAAGAATCAGGAGATCACTGTGGATGATGTCGAACGCAATATTGGAATTTCGAAAGATTTCAATGTGTTTGAACTCAATACAGCATTGGCAAAACGTAATGCGTTGAAAGCTTATCAGATCGTGGATTATTTTGTGGCAAACCCAAAGAACAATCCCTTGGTGATGGTGGTAGGGCAGGTGGCTACCTACTTTACTAAAATCCTGAAATACCATTACCTCATTGATAAATCTGCGGCCGCAAAAGAACTGGGGGTGCATCCTTTTTTCTTAAAGGAATATGAGCTGGCAGCCCGAAATTACAATCGCCGGAAAACTTTTGATGTGCTGAATGTACTCAAAGAGACTGATCTGAAGTCAAAGGGGGTTAATGTGCCCAGCAATTTCGATAGTGAAGAGATCCTCAAAGAAATGGTCTATCGAATTTTAAATTAGATACCTGGAAGTTCCGAAACGCTAATGCGTGTCCAAAAATTCCAGGATTCTTTGTGGAATTTTTGCCTGTAAACCGCGTTTATTCATCAGTCTAATGTAGGTGCGATAATCGTTAGCCGCTTTTTTAACATAGCCTTGTCCTCTTTTGAAAAACACGTCACCACGGTTTAGGTAAGCTACTTCACGTTCAGGAAAATAGACTATCACCTTGTCCAAGAAGACCTGTGCCACATCCAGCTGACCGATTTGTTCCAAAAAATAACCGATGTCATTGACCGCCTGTACATTTTTACCATGAATAGGATTTGCATTGTCAGGCTGCTCCTCGTCCAGGCTGTTTTCCATAAAATACTTTGCTCTATGCTCGTTAAAAACTCTAGGTAGCAAAAAAAGGCTGTTTTTAGGTATTTCTTTTAACGAACGAAGTAGTGCACTGTAATCGCCCGGTTTGTAGTTAAGGCTAATCCTCTGATTGCTGATCACGGTGGAATCATAGGATAGGGACTCCGCATTATAGTCGTCTAGATACACCTTGACGTTTTTTGAATAGGACATATATTCGCTGCTGCTTTTACCTTCATCATCCGATCCGGAATTATCTCGTTCAGCTAATTGCCAGCGTTTTGTCGCCGGCCGATAAACAAAATAATAACCCTCACTTTGACCAAAAGCGTTCGGCCCCCACGAAATCGAGATGGTTACGGTATCGCGGCTGGCATTTACGTTATAATAACTCATATTATTGCACGACGCACAAAAGAAAGCGTTATCATTCTTGAAGGACAACTGATAATCATTTCCTTTTCTAGCATAAAATGCCAATCCGACTTTGGTGTAACCTGGGCCGTCAAAGCTCTTATAAAATTCATGCTTGAAATTAAGCGTATCTGCTTTTTCGTAAGCAACAAAAACTCCTGCAGGTGTTTTGCTCGTGTTTAGCTGGCTTAACTGTACTGTGTCTGTATTAAAGTACTTGGCGAAATTGTCGGGTGAAACAGCGCCTATTAGCCGTATATGCCGAGGCTGGGCTACTAAAAGCAGCGATAGGCCCATGAATAGCATAAAAAGATAAATTTTCAATCGAATGCTGTTTTTTTTAATACTGGCGTTGCTATATGTAATTGGCATTTCAATCTGCTATATGCTTATGAAAACTCTTGAGAATAGAAATTACTCGAATTTACATTAATCTGAAAAAAAAACAAAAAAATGTTTTGTAGTTAAATAGCTACATGTAATGTAGTCTTGCTATTTATGGATCGCCGGTCTAGGTTATAATTTCGTGATGGACTGCGTAGCAAGTAGCTAGTGGGCAGCAACCATAAAACGGGAGTTACTGAAATCCAGAAGAGTAGGCAAAAATATATAATCAATGAATAAGGGAATTAAAACAGTGCTCTATCCGGTACAAGATATGGCACAATCGAAAGCATTATTCGCAAAATTATTGAACGTAGAACGCTATGTGGCCAGGCCATCAGATTTTTTGCGCTAAAACGGTGCAAAACCATTTAAAGATCCTTTAAATGATTTTTGTGATAAAGGGATATCTTGTTGTAAATCATTTTATTGTGATCATTTAGCTGTTTTTGTGTAGCATTTCCTGCGGTATTTTTTACATAAATTTAATAATTAAACATTTGTTTAAATTAAACGTTTGTTTAACTTTGTCCCGCATTTAACAGAAGATAATTTTTTCCGGTGGATAGCAGGCATAATTATCGGTAAAAAAGTTAGGGGTTTTTAATGGATTTTAACGAGAAACAAATAGATATCCTCCTTGCAGCTGAGCGACTTTTTGCAACAAAAGGATTTGATGGAACTTCCGTGCGCGACATCGCATACGAAGCGAATGTCAATGTCGCCATGATCAACTATTATTTTGGGTCAAAAGACAAGCTACTGGATACCTTTTTTGAATGGCGTGTTCCAGATTTTATGATCAATGTGGATGAACTCGCTCTTATAGAAAACGCTTTGGACAAGATTGATGCCATGGTGGATAGATCTATTAAATCGATGAATTCGCATCGAAAATTATATCATATTATAACAATTGAAAGTTCCTTAAAGCAGCGTATGCTGATATCAGCGGCTTTTAGAAAGCTCAAGTTGCACAATCTGGAAGTCATCTCGTCAGTTATTAATGAGGGGGTGGCACAGGGTGTATTTAAGGGGGGGAACGACCCGATTCTGATTCACTCGATGATGATGGGAACTTTTATGAATTTTCAGATGAACTACAGTTTTTTACAGGAACAGTTGCGTATTGCAAGTGATACGGAATATGCAAGGTATATCGAAACAACATTAACACAATTTATACAGAAAACAATTAAAGCTTTATTGACATATGAAAAATAAGTTGGCCAATTTAAGTGCTTTATTGCTTTTGAGTCCTTTGGGTTTGCTGGCGCAAGACAACAAACACCTGACTTTGGAAGAAATAATTCACATGGCTGCAAACCAAAGTGTGGAAGCGAAAACCGCCGATACCAAAATACTGGGAAGACAGCTCGAGGTCGAAAGTGCCAAATCGAAACAGCTTCCCGATGCAAAATTGAGCGGGCAATACATGGCAATGACTACACCAAATGTGAATCTAAAGTTGGCACTGGGTGAAGGTGGCTCGGCTCCGGATATCGCTGCAAACCAGCTGTGGCTGGGACAGGCATCTGTCAGCATGCCGATTTATACAGGTGGCAAAATTAAAGGGGGAATTGCCATAGCAAAAGATGCTTTGCAAGCAGAAGAATGGAATGCTGTGGCGAGCAAAGAGCAATTGGCGCTACGTGCTATAGCACTTTATTTGAATCTGTATAAAGCACAGCAGACCAATTTGTTGATTGCTGAAAATATTAAGCAGTCGGAACAACGTGTTTCAGATTTTAAAGCCATGTTGGACAATGGGCTGATTGCAAGAAACGATCTGCTTAAGGCGGAATTGCAATTGTCTAATTATCAAGTATCTCTTCAGGAAGCGCAAAAAAACATCAAAGTGCTGAATTATCAATTGGCGAATTTGCTCAAGATTGCAGAAGATACACAATTGGATCAGATTAATCTGGCTGAGGTCACCGGAATAGATCTAGGACTGAAGGCTTCCTATGAAGCGGCAAAAACGGAGCGATCGGATCTAAAATCATTGGCCTCCCAACGTAAGGTTGCTGAGGACGAATTGAAAGTGACCAAGTCATCCACATTGCCAAGTGTTTTTGCTTCGGCAGGATATAATGCTTTTGGCCTACAAAAGGTAGTCACAGTGACCAACGCGGCATCAGTAGGTGTCGGGATATCATATGATATCGGTTCTTTATATAAAAATAAACGGGAGGTCAACGTGGTTAAGAACCGGATCAAGGAAATCGATGAAAACCTAGAGTTGCTCAATGACCGTGTAAAAGTTCAGGTGCAACAGGCCAATGAGAATTATATGCTGGCCCAGAAGCAGGATGTGGTGTACCACCAGGCGGTAGATCAGGCTGTTGAAAATTATCGTATTACCAAAGACAAGTATGATAATGGGATTGCCGATACAGATGATTTGTTGACTGCTGATGTACAACAACTTCAGAGCAAGATCAACCTGGCAATCAGCAAAGCAAATACAATTGAAAAATACTATGACCTGCTGTTGGCAAATGGGTCGTTAAACATTAAATAGCAATTAATCTAGACATGGAAAATACAGTAGAAAAGGCACCTGAAAAAAAAGGTACAAATAAAAAATTCACCATTATTCTGGCCGCTCTGGTTATCTTCGGTGGGGCTTACGGAGGTTATAAATATTTACATGGTCAGGCGCATGAAACGACTGACGATGCACAGGTGGAGAAGAACATGAGCCCGATCATCCCGCGCGTAGGGGGATTCATTTCAAAGGTTTATGTCAAGGACAATGATTTGGTGAAAAAAGGGGATACTTTGTTTATGATAGAGAGCCAAGATTATCAGGTCCGTGTGGACGAAGCAGAAGCGGCATTGGCTGCTGCGGAAAGTAGCTTTGATGTATCAAAGGCGGATGTTTCGGCATCTTCTGCTAATGTAGCGATCTCGGATGCAACGATTCAATCAAATTTAGGAAGCATTGAGGCAGCACGTATCCGCGCAAAACAAGCGAATAACGATTATATCCGTTACCAAAATTTATATAACAATCAGTCTATCACAAAGCAGCAATATGAGCAGGCTTTGACAGCTAAGTTGGAAGCGGACAAACAAGTTGAAATTTTACAACAACAACGCAATGCAAGTGCTTCACAACGGAATGCAATCGTGAGTAAAACGACAGTTGCTTCAAAGCAAACATCTGTGGCGGAAGCAAATATCAAAAGAGCAAAAGCACAATTGGAAGCAGCCAAATTGAATCTTTCATATACTGCTGTGCTGGCTTCAGTAGATGGTCAGGTATCTAATATTAAAGTGCAGCCAGGTCAGATGATCAACGCAGGGCAGTCTTTATTTTACATTGTCGATAACATTGAAACTTGGGTGGTCGCTAATTTTAAAGAGACACAATTGCAAAAAATGAAACCAGGTCAAAAAGTAGGTATTAAAGTGGATGCTTATC
The DNA here is from genome assembly GCF_002472835.1 of Sphingobacterium sp. UBA7249. NCBI lineage: Bacteria > Pseudomonadati > Bacteroidota > Sphingobacteriia > Sphingobacteriales > Sphingobacteriaceae > Sphingobacterium > Sphingobacterium sp. UBA7249. The sequence goes on from NZ_DKST01000015.1 coordinate 164,016, forward strand.
CAAATATCGAATTTGAAGGTGAAGTCAATTCATTTTCTCCGGCGACTGGTTCACGTTTCTCTTTATTGCCTCCAGATAATGCAACGGGTAACTTTGTGAAAACGGTACAACGCCTTCCGGTAAAAATCAAATTGACAAAAGATAATAAAGCTGAAAATGTCGCTTTGCTCAGACCCGGCATGAATGCTGATGTAGATGTGCATGTTCAATAACTATGGAAAATTTAAATCAACAAGATAGTCTGGTTGAATATGGTTTTCGACGTGTAGTCATCACGATTACAGCGGTGCTCTGTGCTTTGCTGGAAATCGTGGATACGACAATTGTGAATGTGGCTCTTAACGATATGAAAGGTTCGTTGGGAGCAACATTGACAGATGTGGCTTGGGTGATCACAGCTTATGCCATTGCTAACGTAATTGTTATTCCAATGACAAGTTGGCTATCCCAACAGTTTGGAAGGCGAAATTACTTTGCCGTGTCAATTATCATATTTACAGTATCTTCATTTTTATGTGGTAACGCGACCAATATCTGGGAGCTTGTTGCATTTCGCTTTCTTCAAGGGATGGGCGGGGGAGCGCTATTGGTGACCGCTCAGACCATTATCACAGAAAGCTATCCAAAAGAGAAACGTAGTATGGCACAGGCTATTTACGGTATGGGAGTTATCATTGGACCTACTTTGGGCCCACCGTTGGGTGGCTATATCATAGACAATTTCTCTTGGCCATATATTTTTTACATCAATGTGCCTTTGGGAATTATTGCTACTTTATTGACATTGTCCTTTGTACGAAGTCCTAAATATAGTCAAAAACAGTCGGCAAGTGAAGTGGATTGGTTCGGTATGTTATTTTTGATTATGTTTATTGGTTCACTTCAGTTTGTACTGGAACATGGTCAGCAGGATGACTGGTTTGATGATCCATTAATTTTAGGCCTGTCGATTTTATCTGTATTCGGATTGTTGTTCTTTATCTGGCGAGAGTTGGTCTATGACAAACCGATTGTTAATTTGAGGGTGTTGCGAGATAAAAACTTGCAAGTAGGGGTGGTGATGAGTTTTATCCTCGGTTTTGGTTTATTTGGATCTACCTTTATTATTCCTATCTATACACAATCCATATTGGGATGGACAGCAACGGATGCAGGTTTGTTATTGTTGCCAAGTTCGATCATGACTGGGATTATGATGCCTTTTATCGGTAAAATGATTCAGAATGGTGTGCCGCAGAAATATATGGTCGCAGTCGGTTTAAGTATCTTTTTTGGCTTTTGTTTTTGGATGTATGGTCTAATGACCAATGATACGGGATCTGAACACATGTTTTGGCCACTTATCCTTCGTGGTGTAGGCTTGGGTTTACTATTTGTTCCTGTCATGACGTTGTCGCTCTCTACTCTTCATGGTAGATCCATTGGTGAGGGTGCTGCATTCACGGGTATGATGCGTCAGTTGGGTGGCTCATTCGGTATTGCGTTGATCACGACATTTATCTCCCGTGATTCCCAAAAACATCGTGTGGACCTAGTTGCAAATCTGGATCCGAGTAAGTTTGAGGTGCAACAACGTGTGCAACAGTTGCAAATGAGTTTTCAGGCGAAAGGTTTTGCTCCAAATGAGGCGCTGGCCAAAGCGCATCAGATATTGGATGTGAACGTCATGAAGCAAGCAACCGTATTGTCTTATATGGATGTATTCCTTTATTTGGGGATTATATTTTTACTTTGTGTACCTTTTGTATTGATGATCAAGCAAGGGAAAACGCAGGTGGATATGTCAAGTGTGCATTAGAAGTGACACCTTAATTGGGAATAGTTAATTCAGAATTTTTATCGTTTTATTGGCCCTCAAAAGATTTTTATTTTTTGGGGGCTTTTTCGTATCCCGAAAGGCATAAATGAAAACCTGATTCAAAATTGATTGTTAAATAATAAAAGATTTTTTGAAATTTATACCTATAAGGTAGTCGGTAAGAAGAAGTTGTTAACTCAAAATATGTGCTACATGTATACGGAAAGACTTAATTTTTTAGCTTTTATCATCCCTTTGTTTTTAGTGTTGATGCTGTTGGAGTATTGGTATAGCCTGAAGAAACAAAAGCGGTATTATACATTTGATGAATCAATTTCTAATCTTAACGTCGGCATTGTTGAACGTATGTGCGATATGTTTTCAGTTAGTCTATTCTACTTTTTTTTCGTATGGATCTATCAGAATTTTGCGATTTTCCATATCGAAGCTAATTTGTGGACATGGATCTTACTTTTTCTGTTTACGGATTTTTTGTGGTATTGGTATCATCGTTATAGCCATGAGATTAACTTATTATGGGCGGCGCATGTGGTACATCATCAGAGTGAAGACTATAATTTTACCGTTGCTGCAAGGATCACGATATTTCAAGCCGTCTTCCGTTCTGTGTTCTGGGCTTTTATACCGCTCTTGGGCTTTCCACCTTTTATGATGACCGCAATCTTATTGGTACATGGGGTGTATCCATTTTTCTCGCATACACAGACCGTGGGTAATCTGGGAATGCTTGAAAAAATTCTTGTTACGCCATCGCATCACCGTGTCCATCATAGTAGCAACGAAATTTATTTAGATAAGAATTATGGTGATATTTTAATTATTTGGGATAAGATGTTTGGAACTTTTATTGCCGAAAAACGCGATGAACCCTGTGTTTATGGGCTCACCAAACCTATTCATCGGTATACATTCCTTTGGCAACATTTTCACTATCTATTTGAGATAGGGGTATCCTTCAAGCGTGCGGTAGGAATAAAAAACAAAATGCGGACGATATTTGGCCGTCCCGATGATATACAGCCTGAAATTAGGGAAGAATTGGAGCAAAAAATATTTGCCGGCACAAAGTCCCGGGTCCACGGAAGAAACCTAAGCCGATATATCTTTTTCCAGTCTATGCTAACAATGGTGCTGCTGTTTTTCTTTTTGCTTTACGGGAATTACCAACATAGTGTACAATTGCTGGTAGGAGGCCTTTTCATTCTGTGCAGTGTAATCTGTATCGGTGGGCTACTGGAGCACGAAAAGTGGGTTTTTCCGCTTGAGCTGCTGCGGCTATTTTTACTGCTGCTGTTTATAACATGTACTTTTTTTTCCCTCACAGCACTACTGATTTTCTTCACCATGACCATGATTCTGCTAATTTTTTATCAGGGGATAAAACATCATTATCAGCGAATTCTTCATTTGTGAATTGGGTAGAGGTGCTATATGGTCAAGGTTTTTGGCATAGCGCTATAAAGTTTTGACAATAACTCCTGGCCATGATATCCCAGCTGAAATTTATGTCTGTATTGCTTCTAAATTGCTGTCCGAGCTTCATATAATGATCTGGATTATCCAAAATGGATTGTAGTTGTCTGACCCAAGCATTAGTATCCTGACTCCTGAGCAAAAGTCCATTGTGATTATGTGTAATGGCGCTTGTAATGCCCTCCAATTCGGCGGCTACAACAAGGGTGCCGGCCGAAGATGCTTCAAGGCAGACGAGTCCAAACCCCTCCATATCTCCTGGTACCGGGATATTGGGCATCAGAAATGCATGCGCTTGTGCAAGAAGTTGGTTTAATTGGTGGCTCGGAATTTTCCCTAAGTGCTGGATTTTTTCGGGATGTGCTTTCAATAATGTGCGCATATGGTGTTGATCCGTCGGATGCCCGAGGAATAAGGTTGATAGGTGGTAGAGGTTTGTTGGCAGCATGTTTAGTAAACGCTCCTTCCAGGTTGGGCCCTGGTCAAATGGCCCTACCATAATGAGTTTGAAATTACCCTGGATAGCGGGAATGACATGCTGCATCAACCACGAGAACCCTTTGCGTTTCACAGGCCTTCCTAAGGTGATAAAATAGGGCAGGGAGAGTGTATTCCCATTTGGTTGATGATTTTCGGTTCCGGTAATACCTTTATCAGCGATGAAGGCAGACTCCGGCGTTGCTGGATCTACGCCATTCGGGATGACTGTGATTTTTGAGGCGTCGATACCCCGAGACTGTCCGGCTTCGGCAGTCGCCTGACTGACCGCTATCACCTGGTCAAATGTATTGAAGCGGGGGATTATCCTTCGTTGGAAATAAGGAAGTGGAAATACCACATCAAGCCCATGAAGGGTGACAACTTTTTTCAGGTGATCGTAACCTTTGTGAAAAGAGGCCAAAGCAGCAATTAATCCGTCATTAAAATGAATAAGTTTAATGCCGGGGTTATTCTTGATTTTGGATAAGATGCGTTTGTTTAGATGAATGAAAAACCGCAAGATAGATTCCTTATTATCATAAATCAATGTATGTACTTTTAGATAAAGTGCTGCATTATTGATGAGCTCAAAGCTCTGTTTTTCCATTCCGCCAACTGCAGGTGGATATTTGTGGCTAACAAATAAGATTTCCATTTCAGATGGTAACATGTAGTTTTTTGCGTTTAATACATAAATAAAATATCGCGCCAATGGCTGTCCAAAATACCTGACGGCCACGCCTTAAGAGGGAAACAGTCAGCCAGATGCTCCCGCCTGAAATTCCGATCATGCTAAGTAATAACTTATTTGAGATTTCTTCAACTCCTAGTTGACCAGGAACAAATGCACCAGCGCTCTTCAATAGGATGACGCTCATGTCAAGGATTAATCCATGAATTACGTTGACCTCGACGGCCAAAAATTTTAGAATCAGGTAGAATTCGAGACTCCCTACAAACCAATGTAGCGCAAACAGAAGATAGGAATACCAAAACACGTTATTTTGCTGTTGGTAAAAGTCTTTCGTATTCCAACACAATTTCTGGATCTGATTCTTTGCTTTCCCTAAAAATGAAGTGTCGGCAGGTATATGTTTAGGCGCTGTTTTGGTAGAGATTAACCAATAGAATATCAAAAGGACAACCAATAATAAAGTCGCACAGACGACATAGATGGTATACCCCGTATACCGCATAACTTCATTTTTTAGTGGCGAGCATATCAGCCAGATCATTGTCAGCAAGAATAAGCTTAATTGCGAAAGTATGGCTGTAATACGGGAGATGGCCACGGAGCTGAGTCCCTGCTGTAATGGAATATCATAGCGTGTCAGTAATTCGGCTTTCAGTAGATCCCCGCCGATAACGCTTGTAGGATTAAAGAGTCCGACAGTTTCACCAATTTGACGTACCGCAAAAAGCTCTGCAAGATTGATGTTTTTTTTCGAAGATCCCAGGCAAATCCACCAGGCGAAAGTCCCGAAAAGATAGGCGACTAAAGTGATCAATAATAGGAGGGTAAAGCGGTAACCAATCGTTGAAAGCTCTCGTTTCAAAGCGGACAGATCACTGTGGAATAAGAAAATTGCCAGGGATAGCACGATCACAAGCAAAAATACAGCTTTAATGATCCGGTGAGGTGTTGTTAATTTGCCCATGCGAGATCTGCATCTTGCGTTTTATCGGCAAGTAATTGAATGTCATAAAAGTATTGTTGAGATAAGCCTGTCCAATCCAATTGGCCTACATAAGAAAGTCCGGCGGCAACCAGTTTTCTTTTTAGTGTTGTGTCCGACAGAATCTTCTTCAAATAATATACGTATCCAGCAGCATTTTCGGGCTGACATTTAAATCCATTTACACCCTGCTCAATGAGGGAGGCCGAACCGCCACCATCGGCGATTACACAAGGAAGGCCCGAAGCCAAAGCTTCGACAACAACGTTACCATAGGTTTCTGAAACTGAAGGGAAAACAAATACATCTGCAGATGCATACAATATTGCAAGTTCCTGATGCGTCTTTTTTCCTAGAAAAATAGCATTGGGCATTTCCTGCATTGCCGTCGCCTTTGCTGTTCCTTCACCGACGACAATGAAATTGTAGCCCAGTTTTTGCGCGTATATGTGCTGGTAGATTTCAATTAAGGTTTTGATGTTTTTTTCCCAGACAATTCGACTTACGAATAGTACCGTTGGTTTTTCATTTTTAGTCAGTTGGTGGATATAATTTGCATTCTTTTTTTTTGGATTAAATAGCTGTGTGTCAATGCCTCTTTGCCAGAGCTTTAAGCCGCCCTGTTGAAGTCCAATCTGTTGCAGTTCAGTTAAGATGGATTTGGTGGGGACGTAGACAATGTCACATTTGTTGTAAAAATTATTCATTGCTTTTTTCATCCATTGTTCTGTGGGTTTGACCAGCGGTAGGATATTCTTAAAATAATAGGCAATGTAAGAGATGAAATGGGTGTGGTATATTGTTAATACAGGGATATTTCTACGTTTGGCATAGTTCAAGGCAAAAAATCCGAGGAGAGAGGGAGTCGCGATATGAATGATGTCCGGAGCAAATTCGTCCAAAGCCAGTTCAAGCTTTTTTTTGATGAGTTGCGGAATGGCTAGGCAATAGTCATCATTGACGGGTATTTTAAATGTGGGTACTTTGTAAGAACGAAAGTCCCGGAATTGTGTGGGACCGCCGCCATAAATAAAGAAGTACTTGAAATTTTGTTTGTCAATACGGTTTATCAACTGAAACATCGTGCGCGATGCACCATCGAAATCTTCCACAAGTATTTCTGTAAAAAAGGCTACCTTTCTCATTTTATTCTTATTAGGGGTTTCATAAAAATATTTGAAAAGCGTAACTCAAAAGCTATTTAGATATTAATTTTTTATCATTAAAGTATTTGTAAATTGTTAATTATTAATAATTTGTCAATGATTTTTATAAGTAAAATTAATTTTAGAATATAGTTGACCTAATCTTGCAATGGTATTTTTGGAATGAACAAAGTATTCAGTCCATGTTATTAGATTTATTGTTCGAAAGAAAAGTTAGACTTAAAGGTCTCCGAAAGGTTCTGATTTTAGCTATTTGCGCTTCGGCGGGCATCATGTTGGGCTTTAAATTGAAGCCTAAGGAAGTGAGGCCAATGAATTTCGTTTATGTCGATATGCCAAATGCGCAGGCGGGGCAGCTCAATTTATTAACTTATAATATTGCGGGGCTTCCGGAACTCATTTCCAGTGCTGTAACCGAAAGAGCTTCGAGCATAGCATCGATCGGCGAGCGGATCAATGCCTTCGATATTGTCAATGTGCAGGAGGATTTTAACTACAATAAGTTTTTGTACAGTAAGAATAGGCATGCCTACCGGACCGAAAATATGGGTGGTGTACCATTCGGTGACGGATTGAGCACACTGTCAAAATATCCTATTCAGGACTTTGAGCGAGTGAGCTGGGAAGATTGCAATGGATCGGACTGTCTGACTCCGAAAGGTTTTTCATACGCCCGGATCCAATTGGCAAAAGAAGTCTTTATTGATGTGTACAATGTCCATGCAACGGCACAAGATGATCCTAATGCAGCGATAGCTCGTCAGAAGAATTTGAATCAATTGAAAGATTATATTCAAAAGCACTCCGCGGGACAGCCTTTGCTCGTAATGGGCGATTTTAATGCCCATTATACGTATGTATTGGATAATATTGTTTCTTTTCAGGATGAGTTAGCCCTGGTGGATGCATGGGTGAGTCTGAAAAATAAAGGGAAAATCCCGTTATGTGAAGAAGACTTTGCTGCCCGGGCAGCGTTGGACTTAACGGATGACTGTGAGGGAATTGATAAGATTTATTACCGTAACAATGACCGTATTATATTTGAAGCTAAGAACTATCAGGTTCAAAAGAAGCTTTTTCAAAATAGGGAAGGGCTAGATCTTTCTGACCACTGTGCGGTGTCGCTGCAGCTGGGATGGCGATTGACAACTCCTTCTGACCATTAGACTTTCTCCATTCTTTCATATCAATCGCGATTAGCACTGAACCCCTTTCAGTGCTTTTTTTGTAGTGGAGAGCCTGTCAATTTAGCGGAAAGCCTGTTAATAAAAAAGCCCCATAAAATAAATTATGGAGCCTTTATAAAATTGGGATAAATTATCTTATTTATACATCTCTTCGCGCTGCGCTTTTACAACATCGCTGTTGATATATTCATCATATGTCATTAATTTATCGATGATCCCTTTCGGTGTTAATTCAATGATTCTGTTTGCAACAGTTTCAGTTAGCTCGTGGTCACGTGAGGTGAACAGCATAGACCCTTTAAAGTCTGACATCCCGTTATTCAATGCAGTAATTGATTCCAGGTCCAAGTGGTTGGTTGGTTCATCAAAAATCAAAAAGTTGGCTCCCTGTAGCATCATTCTTGAAAACATACAACGCATTTTTTCGCCTCCTGAGAGGACAGAAACCTTTTTCATTACTTCCTCGCCGGAAAACAACATCTTGCCCAAAAATCCCCGTATGAATTGTTCGTCTGCTTCAGGGTTGGTTGTATAGTCTCTTAACCAATCAACTAAATTTTCGTTTTTGCCTTCAAAAAAGGCTGCGTTTTCAATTGGCATATCGGCAGGAGTGATGGTAACGCCCCATTTGAATTCACCACCGAAATCCTTGTCCCTACCTGTGATGATATCATAAAACGCCGTTGTGATCAATGAATTTGGTCCCAATACCGCAATCTTATCACCTTTATTAATCATAAATGTGATATCCTTAAAGAATACTTCACCATTGACAGTTTTACTCAAACCTTCTACCTGTAATGTTTGATCCCCAGGCTCACGGTTCATCGTATTGAACATGATTGCAGGATATTTACGGTTGGATGGTTTGATCTCATCGATATTGATCTTATCCAGGGCTTTCTTACGGGAAGTAGCTTGTTTTGATTTGGATGCGTTGGCGGAGAAACGACGGATAAATTCCTGTAGTTCCTTCACCTTGTCTTCCATCTTTTTATTTTGATCAGACCGTTGTTTTAAAGCCAATTGGGAAGATTCGTACCAGAATGAGTAGTTACCCGTATAGATGGTCATTTTACCAAAGTCGATATCTACGGTATGCGTACATACAGCGTCCAAGAAGTGACGGTCGTGGGAAACAACTAACACGATAGCCTCGTAGGTGGCTAAAAAGTCTTCTAGCCATGCAATTGTATTGATATCTAAATCATTGGTAGGCTCATCAAGAATCAAGATATCCGGATTACCAAATAAAGCTTGCGCCAATAAGACCCGTACCTTTTGGTTACCGTCAATTTCTGATACCAACTTGTAATGCAATTCTTCTTTAATGCCCAAGCTACTCAATAGTGTGGCTGCATTGGACTCGGCATTCCAGCCATCCATTTCTGCAAAAAGGCTTTCAAGTTCACCGGCACGTTCGCCATCTGCATCAGAGAAATCCTCTTTCATGTAAATGGCGTCTTTTTCTTTCATGATTTTGTAAAGCTCCTGATTGCCCATCATGACAGTTTCTAGTACGGTATATTCATCGAAAGCATAGTGATCTTGACTCAATACCGACATGCGTTCGCCTGGAGTAAATGCAACCGAACCTGTAGAGGGATCAACTTCGCCAGAAATAATTTTTAAGAAAGTAGATTTACCAGCTCCGTTGGCACCAATAATACCATAACAGTTGCCGGGTGTGAATTTTAGATTGACATCTTCGAATAGTACACGTTTACCATAACGAAGGGATAGATTTGACACATTAATCATGCTGCAAAGATACGTTTTAAACTTGTATTTTTTAACTATTTCCAAAGATCGTTCCCAATAAAATCACTGAAATTTTTGATTTTCAAAAAAATGGATAAGGGTTCCGGCTATTGACCTAAAGGGAGATGGATATGATTACAATGGAGGTTGTCATACACTTCCTAGATTTGCCGCAGATTAACAAATTATGAAACGCGAAATATCGCAATAATTGGCTTCTTTTTTGTTGCTTTGCTGTTGAAATAAAATCAATTATGAAAAGAAATCACATTACGTATGCCTTATTGCCAATTTTTGCCCTTTTGCTCAATTTGCAAAGTGCTCACGCTCAATTTGGTGGACTGCTTGACAAGGCGAGCAAGGCTGTAGCTTCCAAAGGAAGCAAAATGTTAGGATTAGACAAGCTATTGAAAGAACCTGAAGCAATAAGCACAAGCTTTGAAGATGTGGATCGGACAGGAGAGGAGATGCCCGATTTTCAAAATACTGCTGTATATAAGCCGTTGGCAGAATTGCCGAAAAATGGTCACGATGGTTATCTGCTCGAGGCCGGTCATTTTGAAATAACAAACAAAAGTTATTGTTTAAAAGCAGGGACTTATGCACCATCCAAAGGAGATGGCTATATGTATGCGCCCACCCTAGGCAAAAAGCGAGAGGTTGTTATCGCCATCTTGAAAAGTGCAGAAAAGCATCCCGAAGTGGAACAATCATCTGTACAGATGTTATTGTGGACAATTATAGCCAAGACTAAATTTATCGATTATTCCGGCGAGGTCAAAGAAACCGCATTGAAGTTATTAACAGCAGAGCAGCTATTGAAGTTGGAAGGGGGAGCACTTGGTATATTACCTTTCGATGTTGTACAAAAAGCGAAAGATCAGATGCCTCCAGCTATGCAAATCGTATTTGAAGCGGAGAATAATATCAGACAGCTGGTTTCTTCAGGCAATTATTCTTATGCTGAATTCGAAAAGTATGCAATTATGGCGGGTATGGCCGAACCGCGTACGGATGTGCCAAGTGGTATCTGGACACTTCATCCTGATGGTTATTACGTCAGATATTTCCCCAGCAGTTACTCCATGACCAAAGTACAGGTGTATGTGCCGGAGGGACTTATCGTGAAATTGAAAGGTAAAAAGCTGGTTTATGATGCAACAGATGATATCGCCTGTCCAGCTAATACGGGATCGCAACGTTTGGCACAGACAAATGAGCCAATTAAAGACTAAGGATGATGTGGGCAAAAAGAAATTTGTTTAGTTGAGGAGAAACAATAAGGGAGATCAAGTGATCTCCCTTATTCATTAAATTTCCTCTTTTGCCTCTTGTACAATATATAAACGATGACAATAATTGCGATGATCCCTAAAATAATATAATGGGAACCTGATTGTTGTTGATGTTGGGTTGTATCCTCTGTCGTCTGCGCATATGTAAAATTTGCTACGAAAAGAAGCACCATGAAAATCCACTTCTTGCACATAATAAACGGTTTATTAACTATAGTAGCAAGCTAACTATTTTTTGCTACAAAGACAAATTAATTTTACAAAAATGACAATTTTAACAGGTGTTTTATAGCGGTTGTGATATAATGAGTTGATTTTTATTAAGATGGATGGTTTTGACGCAGTATATGAAATTAAATTGTTCAGATAAATAGGAAAGATCATTGTTCAAACTAGTCTTTTGGGGTTCTGCTGTGAAAAATGAGTTTTTTTTGTATGATAATAGAATAAGATTTATGTAATGACGTTCGGTTGTCGGATTAATGGTCGTAAAGTTGTATATTGTGAACCTTTTGAGCGCTTAAAGATATTAATGTCATGTCAAAACTTATTAATTTAACTGTCTTTAGAGAATTTTTAAAATCTAGCTTTGCTGGTGGGATTATTCTTTTTTCCTGCGTCATCTTGGCACTGATCGTAGCAAATACGTCTCTTTACGGGGCTGTCATGGATTTTCTTCTTCAAGAAGTAGGATTTGAAACCGAAACTATCCAGCTAAAATATTCTTGGCTTTTGTGGCTCAATGACGGATTGATGGCTATTTTCTTCTTATTAGTAGGATTGGAGATTAAAAGAGAAATAGTCGAGGGCGAATTATCTTCAGTAAGTAAAGCTGTTCTTCCGATTTTGGCCGCAGTGGGTGGAGCATTATTGCCCGCGTTAATCTATGCTGCGATTAATCAAAATGCTGCGGATACTGCACACGGATGGGGAATTCCCATGGCAACAGATATTGCTTTTGCACTTGCGGTAATCACACTTTTGGGCAATAAGGTTCCGGCTAGCCTCAAGATCTTTTTGGCTGCTTTAGCTATCGTAGATGACTTGCTTGCGATCTTGGTGATTGCTTTGTTTTACAGCGGTGGAATTCACGCAACTTATCTATTTATTGCCTTGGGCATATTCGTCTTTCTGATTGTCCTCAATAAACTTGGTGTAAAAGCACTGTGGGCTTATCTTATACCAGGTGTATTTATTTGGTATTTTATCCATCATTCCGGTATACACGCGACTATTGCTGGTGTATTGGTTGCGATGACTTTACCGACTACTCCTGATGAAAAGGAATCTCCACTGGAAAAGCTAGAGCATTTGCTGACTAAACCCGTGAATTTTATTATTATCCCTTTGTTTGCGTTTGCAAATACATTAATTCCTATTCATGCAGAAATGGTGGGTGGTCTAACATCAAAATTGGGACTTGGTATTATCGCAGGACTGATTGCTGGGAAATCCATTGGAATATTTTTAATTTGTTTTATCGCGAAAAAACTGAAAATCGCGCAGCTTCCTGAGGGTGCGAGTTGGATGCAAATTTTCGGCGTTGGCTTATTGGGCGGGATCGGTTTCACGATGTCTATTTTCATTTCTATCTTATCATTTGATAACGCAGCCTTGATCGGGGAAGCAAAATTTGCGGTTCTCATTGCCTCGCTATGCGCCGGTATATTGGGATATACGATGTTGCGATTGGCTGATAATTCCAAAAGGAATATAAGTAAAAGTTGAGGTTTTAAGACGTCATCAGGATCTTTATTTTGTGTGTAGGCTCGGGCGAAGGAAATGCTGACCTGATATATAGATTAGTTTTAGTAACTTAGCACATATTTAATAAAATAATAAAATTTGAGATTTACTGAATTTGGTTTTGTTCCGGAACTGGAAGAGGGCTTAGAAAGCATGATGTTTGAGGAGGCTACGCCTATTCAAGAACAGACAATTCCCATCATTAAGGAAGGAAGCGATATGATTGCCTGTGCACAGACAGGTACAGGTAAAACGGCGGCCTATATGTTGCCAATTTTAGATGCTGTCGCTCGAGATGCTAAAGAATCCATACGCGCGATTATCCTTGTCCCGACGAGGGAGTTAGCGCTTCAAATCGATCAACAGATTATGGGAATGTCCTACTATACTGGGGCAACTTCCATCTCGATCTATGGAGGTGGTGATGGGATGGGGTACGAACAACAGAAGCGAGCTATTCGGGAAGGGGTTAATATCATTGTTGCCACCCCTGGTCGATTGATTAGTCATCTTACCTCGATGAAAGTCGATTTGACTCATCTGACACATTTTGTATTGGATGAAGCAGACAGTATGCTGGACATGGGGTTTCAGGATGATATATTGCGCATTGTCAGTTATTTACCAAAGAAAAAGCAGATGCTGCTTTTTTCTGCAACGATGCCCCTCAAAATCCGAAATTTTGCGCGGAAGATTCTTTATAAGCCAGTTGAGGTCAATATCGCTATTTCAAAACCCTCAGAGGGTATAGACCAGCGTGCATATCTGCTGTACGATAAGCAAAAGATGGATCTATTGAAAATTATCTTACAGGACGCGAATTATGTATCAGTTATCATTTTTGCCTCACAAAAAACTACGGTCAAATTATTGGCGCAGGAACTGCAAAAGCAGGGTATAGATGCAGAGGGTTTTCATTCTGACCTTGAGCAGGCCAAACGTGAGGATATCATGAGCCGGTTTAGATCACGTCAGGTGCGGGTACTCGTGGGAACAGATGTAATTTCACGTGGTATCGACATCGTAGGTATCAGTTTGGTCGTCAATTATGATGTTCCGCCGGACCCCGAGGATTATGTGCACCGTATCGGTCGTACGGCAAGAGCGGCAACAACAGGTACGGCGATTACTTTTGTGAATGACAAAGATCAGCAACGTTTTTCCCAGATTGAAAATCTAATTGGTTATCCGGTCGAACAAATAGCATTACCAGAAGGCTTTGACGCGGGGCCTGAATATAATCCAGCAAAGAAAAGCGGTAATCCGCAAAATCGAAGACGCTTCAATAAGAACAAAAATAAAAATTACCAAAAGCAAAAAAGGGCCTAATGAAAATTAAGCCCTTTTCTGTTTTTCCTTGTTTAAGTCACCCTATTCTGCCCCCCACACAGCTAGCTCATAGCCGTCAGGGTCTTTGAATTGAAATCTTTTTCCACCAGGGAAGCTGAAAATATCTTTAACAATACTGCCTCCTGCCTGAATGACTTTAGTACGTGTGGAGACCAAATCAGCCGAGTAGAGGACGACCAAAATACTACCGTTTATTGGTGTTCCAACCGTAAAACCGCCATCTACATATTTGCCATTAAAGGCTGTATACGCAGGGCCGTAATCTGTAAAGGTCCAGTCAAAACTTGCTGAATAGAATCTTTTCGCTCTTTCAAGATCGCTTGATAGAAATTCAAGGTATTGAATTTGCTCATGGATGAGTTTGTTGTCTGAAGAAGAATTACTCATGATATTGTCTAATTGATGTTAATTTTCTTGAAGGATGGGTTTGAATGTCTGAACGCTAATGAACACCTGATGTAAATATAAGACTTTGTCCCAACAAAATTTAAGACTTATCTTTTGAATTTGATATTACCAAACTAAATCATCACATTATCTTGCCTATTGTTGATATTCCAATTATTCCTTCTTGCTACTGATGCTTGCCTGAATGAGCACCGAGAGCATAACCAATGCAAGCCCTAGGTAGAATGATCGACTGAGTTCTTTCGTTTCATTGAGGAATAAAAACGCAATTAGGATTGCGTATACAGGCTCTAGGTTGAGACTTAAATTGAGCGTAAATGCAGAAATTCTCTTTAAGATTTCAGTGAAAGCAACGTATACTGCAACGGTACAACAAAGAGATAATATAACGAGGTAAATCAAATCCTGTGTACTGGGGATAAAAGAGGACATCGGATAATAATAAAGATAACAGGGAAGTAATAGGCCAAGACCAACTGTTCCACCAATCATCTGGTAATAATTAATTACAATACTATTGTACCGCTTGACCAAACGCTCGTTATAAATCGCATATAGCGAAGCAAAAGCGGGCGAAATAATTCCCAAAATAATACCTAGTTGATGCGCTGTATCGAAATGGAATATCAAGGCAATGCCACACAGTGTGAGGCCACTTAGGAAGAATTCTGAGCGTTTAAACCTTGTTTTATTAATGATGGGGGCAAAGATTGCGGTAAAGAAACTGGCCATGCAGTAACAAACGACACCAATGGAAATATTGGAATATTTAATACTCGCATAAAAAAGTAGCCAGGAAGCGGTAATCAATAGTCCATTTTTTGCAATAGCTAGTTTTTTACCTATGTTGATTTTATGTGGAATTTTAAGCCATTTTGAAATTAAAAACAGAAAAATGGCCGAGAGAAATACGCGATACCAGGTAAGCATACCTTCGTTGAGGCTGATGATTTTCCCCAATACACCCGATATACCTAAACATACGACAGCAAGGTGAAGTATGAAATATGAATGTTTCATAAAATGTTATCTTCCAGATCTATCATCAAAAGGAGAGATCCTATTGTTATAAAATTTGATTGAGAATTTAAAACATGGGGAATCACCCGATTATTCGGTGCCATGCTTTATTAATATTTTACCAAATATTAAATGATTGGAGGAGGAAGACAGCTTGTTCTGTTCATAACATCTATTGCTTATCCGAAGGTAATAAATTTTAAGAATTAAATTCAACGGAGCGAAAAATATTTACATGCCATTCAGGTGATTGTATTTAATAAAACGGTACAAACGATAAGAAAAGGGCTAATAAAAATTAGCCCTTTGATTCAACTATGATGAACACGCGGTATGCTTAGAAACTGAGTGAACGAACTTTTTGTTGCGGTGAGTTACTGTTGTTCGGCGTCGTTTACCCCACCCAATGCGCGGTAAAGATCCACCACTGCATTTAGTTTTTCCCGTTTAATAGTAATATGCTCGAGGTCATTTTGTAATGCATTGTTTTGCGCAGTAATGACTTCCAGATAATTTGCCATGCCACTTTTATATAAGAGCGCTGCGTCTGAGGTAGCTTTGGCCAATGATTTGGATTTAGCCTCAATAAGTTGTAATCTTTTTTCGCTGTGCTTAATTTTTGCCAGTGCATCTGATACTTCGGAAACCGCGCCCATAACAGATTGTTTAAACTGAACGGCTAATTTCTCCCGCTCGATTATCGCAATCTCATAATTGGTCTTTAAAGCACCTTTTTGAAAGATCGGCTGGGTAATATTTCCTGCTATTGTTTTCACAATGGAACCCGGTAGATCAAACCAGCGATTGAACTGAAAGGAGTTTGTTCCGATCGAAGGGGTCAAACTTATTGAAGGATACATTGCAGCTTTCGCTAATCCCATTTTACTGTTGGCAGCAACGATTGCATATTCAGCAGCTTTTACATCCGGCCTCCGGCTAAGCAGTTCGGCAGGAACACCTGTCGCTACCGTTTCGTTGACGAACGATGCATCAAGACCCTCAGAACGTTGCACCTTATCTGGAAAACCGCCACAGAGAATGCTCAAGGCATTTTCTTCTATAGCAATATTCTGCTCTGCTAAGGGAATTAGCAATTCTGCAGTTTTCTTTTGAGCTGCTGCTTGCTCGACAGCTAACGAACTCACAAGGGAAGAATTATATTGCAAGCGTATCATATTCAACGTGCTGTCGCTAAGTTGAACGTTTTTTTGTGCAATCTTGAGCTGTTCATCCAATGCGATCAAATTGTAATATGATTGTATAACCTGAACAATAATACGGGTCTTTAACGCGGATAAATTCTCCTTTTGCCCAAAGAAATTTGCTAAAGCTTCTTCTTTCTGCATTTTAGCCTTTCCCCAGATATCGGCTTCCCAAGATAATCTGAGCGTAGCGCTGTAATCATCCATATAGGGTGTTCCAATAAATTGATCGCTGAGAGAACCATTGAGGGAATTGGTGGACAACCAAGTTCTATTCGCGCCCAAATTTAGATCGAGTGTTGGTAATAATCCCTTTTTTGTTTGTTTATAAGCGAGCTCCAATTGTTGCATACCAAGCAGTGCTACATTTACATCTGTGTTTTTAACCAGTGCTTTCGCTATAAGTGCGGTCAGATTAGGATCTTTTACGAACTCCCGCCAGGATAAAGCCAAGGTATCTGAAGTCAGGACAACTTCGTTATTTCTGAAATTCTCCGGAAGATCCATATCCGGGCGTGTATATTTTTTGCCTACACTGCATGAAGCAAATAGTAGGGAAGTACCTGCTAAAGTAATAATATAGTGATGAAATTTTTTCATTTTAATCCTTTGTTTTATCCGCCAGTTTTTTACTTGAAACCTTTTCTTGTAAATATTGAAACGCCAGGTACAATAACGGTATAACGATTACACCAAGGACGACGCCACTTAGCATACCCATCGCTGCTCCGGTGCTAATGGAGTGATTACCTGTTGCTGTCCCACCTGTAGCAAACATCAATGGGATCATACCCGCTATAAAGGCTAGTGAAGTCATCAAGATCGGTCGAAGACGTGCTTTGGCACCTTCTAGCGCTGAGTCAATGAGCGAAGAACCCGCCCGTCTACGCTGCAATGCAAATTCAACAATTAAAATAGCGTTTTTGGCCAGAAGACCGATCAACATAATTAGTCCCACTTGCACGTAAATATTGTTGTCAAGACCGATAGCACGTGTACCTAAGAACGAACCTATGATCCCCGTTGGAATTGATAATAGAACGGCCAACGGTAACAGATAACTTTCGTATTGTGCTGAAAGTAAAAAGTAAACGAACAACAAGCTCAACGTCAGAATAATCATGGTTTGGTTACCAGAAGATTTTTCTTCTAGGCTAAGTCCAGTCCATTCGTAACTATAGTCTCCAGGTAATTTGTTCAATACGTTTTTCTCCAGTGTTTCCATAATTGCACCATTACTGATGCCTGGATTGCTGACCACATTTATGGTGAGTGAGTTGTACAAGTTGTAACGTGTTACGGATTCTGGTCCATAGACTTTGCGTAGTGTCACCAAGGTATTTACCGGAAGCATTTCCCCTTTATTATTCTTGACAAATATTTCATTGAAAGCGTCCTTATCTGTTCTAAAAATTCCGTCTGCTTTTACAGCGATCCGATAGAATTTACCAAAACGATTGAAATTCAAGGACTGATCACCGGCAAAATAAGTCTGAACGGACGAAAGCATTTCACTGACATCTACTCCTAGTTGAGCTGCTTTATCTTCATCAACTTCCAGTTCCATTTGTGGATAATCTGCTCTAAACATGGTATAAGCAAATTGTACGCCTGGCTGTTGCATGATCTTGGAAATGACAGAATCGGACATTGCTTTTAGCTCTACTGGAGATTTTCCGGCCCTATCCTGCAGTACGAGTTCGGCTCCATTCATCATCCCGTAACCGTCAACGGGAGGGGAGCGGAAGGCCATTGCATTTCCTTCTTTAACGGTGGTTAGCTTTTCAGAAATTACCTGATGAATCTGATCAATATCATTCATTTCACCACGTTTCTTCTTATCCTTTAGACGGATGAAACCAGTTGCATAGGCCGCGCTGGAGTTGTTTCCAATCATATTGAAACCAGTGATACTGGTATGGCTTTCAATAGAAGGGATATCAGCTAGTAACTTCTCTATTTTTTCCACGGCTTTTGTCGTCCGGTCGAGACCGGTGCCTGGAGGCATCTCCAAACTGTACACGACAAAGTTGTCATCTTCCATGGGTACGAAGCTCTTTGAAGTACTTGTCATTAGGTATCCTGCAGCAGCTATCGTGGTGATAATTAATAAAGCCGCTACCCATTTTCTTTTGACAAGGAATCGCAGTGAACCAACATATCTATTTGTCATGTTTTCAAAACCAGCGTTAAATGCTTTGAAAAAACGTTGTGAGAATCCTGTTTTCTGCGTTTGCCCCGCGTGATTTTCGGCATGTGTATTTTTCAATAACAAGGCACAAAGCGCAGGTGTCAATGTTAGCGCATTGATTGCTGAAATGACGATAGCAATAACGAGGGTATAGGCAAATTGTTTGTAAAACATTCCCGACGAACCGGTCATAAAACCAATCGGAATAAATACGGCACACATGACCAAGGTGATTGAGATTACGGCACCTGTTATTTCGCTCATGGCACTATGCGTGGCCTCATTGCCGGTCATGGCCGAAGTTTCCATCTTACCATGGACAGCTTCGACAACGACAATAGCGTCATCGACCACAATACCGATGGCCAATACCAAGGCGAAAAGGGTCAATATATTGATGGTAAACCCAAAAACCAGTAAGAAAAAGAATGTTCCTACAATGGCTACTGGTACCGCGATTGCGGGAATGATCGTCGATCGTATGTCCTGCAAGAATAAGAAAACTACTAGAAAGACCAGAATAAATGCTTCAATTAGTGTAGAACGCACTTGAGCGGTACTTTCGTCCAAACGTTCCTTGGTACTAATCAGTTTAAATATCTTGATTCCAGGAGGAAAAGAGCGTTGTGCTATTTCAATCTGTTTATCGATCCCTATTTCGATTTCATTGGCATTGGAGCCAGAAGTCTGGAAAATACCAATTGTAACCGTGTTCAAACCATTGTTTTGCGAATTACCGCTATAGCTGATCGAACCAAATTCTATTCTGGCTACATCTTTCAGACGGACGATCTGAACGTCATTATTTTTAACAATAATGTTTTCATACTGCTCAGGAAGGTTCTTTTTCCCTTTATATCGAATGACATATTCCAGAGGTGCTTTGGATTCTTCACCTAATTTTCCAGGTGCAGATTCCAGGCTTTGTTTGGAGATAGCAGCAATGACTTCCTGGGGTATAAGACCATAACTGGCCATTTTTTGAGGGTTCAACCAAACGCGCATGGAGTAATCTTTGGAACCAAATACCATGGCTTGGCCCACCCCTGGAACACGCTTGATCTGTGGGATCAAGTTGATGTTGACATAGTTCTGTAGGAATAGTTCATCATATTTTTTGTTATCTACGGTATAGATGTTGAAAATCATGATCATGCTATTCTGCTGTTTGGAAGTTGTCAATCCCATACGTACCACTTCCTGTGGCAAGATTGGTGTAGCTTGTTGGACCCTATTCTGTACGTTTACAGCTGCCTGATCTGGATTTACGCCAGCCTTAAAAACAATACGTACAGAAAATGTACCATCGTTACTCGCTGTTGAGGTAATATATTCCATGTCCTCGACACCATTGATCTGTTCCTCCAGCGGCGTAACAACGGAACGCAATACGGTCTCGCTATTTCCCCCCGGATAACTTCCTGTGACTTGGACGGTTGGTGGAGCGATATCAGGGAACCGCGTCTGTGGTAGCCTTAATAGGCCGATGATTCCCAGAATAACAAATATGATAGATATAACAGTTGCCAAAACTGGTCTGTCAATAAATTTCTTCAGCATTTTATTTTAAATTTTAGATATCGTGTACTGCAAGTTTTTACTTTTTTGTTGGTTGTACTTGCATTCCGTCATTAAGCATATCAATTCTATTCATTACGATTTTTTCACCTGCTGTCAGACCTGATTTGAGCAGATACGCATCGGCTGTATTGCCCGCAATTTCGATCTGCTTCATGGCAATTTTGTTTTTGTCTCCGATGACATACACAAAATAGCGGTCCTGGATGTCTTTAACAGCGGCCATAGGAACTAATAATACATTGTCATGCGCTTTTTTTAAGATGACTTTGGCAGAACCTCCAGAACGAAGAATTTTATCAGGGTTGGCAAAGCCTGCCTTGAGTGTTATACTGCCCGTTGTTCGATCAATGTTACCACTGGCCATTTCTACTTTCCCACGATGATTATATACGGTTCCATCAGCGAGGATCAATGTTGCCTCCTGATTACTGGATTTGCTCTGTTGATCTTTCATAAAGGTTATAAAATCCGCCTCACTCAATGAAAAATAAACATTTACCGTATTAATTTCTGATAATGTTGTCAATGGTGTCGCATCTGCAGGAGTAATTAAATTTCCAATTCGATTTGGAATTCTACCAATATAGCCGCTAACTGGAGCATTGATCAGGGTAAATCGCGCATTGATTTGCGAGGAACCTAAGGCCGCTTGTGCTTGTGCAACCTGAGCTTTTGCAGCAGCGTAATTCGCTTCGGCTGTTTTAAGCTGAAGTTCGGTATACACCTTGCCTTCTACCAACGGTTTGATTTTTTCAATTTCTAGTTTCGCATTTTGTTCTGCAGACAATGCTGCCTGATAGGCTGCTCTGCTATTGTTTACTTGTTCATTGTACACATCTCCTTTAATTTTGAAAAGAGCTTGGCCTTTTGTGACATAATCGCCCTCTTTTACGTAAATCTGCTCCAGATAACCAGTTACCTGGGCTTTTACGTCGACATTGACGGTGCCATCCAATGTACCAGGATATTTTTTTTCTGTTTCCGCATGCGCGGGTGATAATTCGATAAAGTCAACAGTAACTGCCTGTTCTTGCGGTTGTTCTTGGTTGCCTCCACAGGACGATAATAGCGTAGCTGCTGTAATAAATGTAAGGATAGGTTTTAAAGTCATCGTTCTTAGTGCCATTTTATCATTTTATATACAGCAAAAGAAAGAATTCTTTTAAGGGATGTTGCAAGGAAATCTACCGAGACGTAACAATTGCTTACTGAAACGTAGATGTAATGCACTGAATTTTGATGTTATTTAATCAAAACGGTTTTTTTTGTTGTTTTTCTTAGGAACAGAATTCCAGATACGAGGTTTGAGCTCGCCGATCGTCATTATAAATTTAAATGAAATAAGACATGTATTAAAAGTCCAGCCAGTTTTTTAGAAGCTGTGCTTTCTCCCTACTGACGAGGATTTCCACATCTTCGCTATGTTTTATTTCCACTTTAAGTTTACCATTAAAATGATTATGTAACCTCTTTATTGCATCGATATGCACGATGAACTGTCGATTTGCACGGAAAAAGACTTTGGAATTTAGTTGTTGCTCCAGCTCTTCTAGGGTTTGTGGTACAATTTCCACTGTTCCACATTTCAACTTGGCATGAGTTAACTTAAATTCTGAGTAAAAATATTGGACTTCTTCAACAAGGATAGATTTGTAACCGTCCTTGTAGGGTAGAAGAAAACGGGTTCTGAAATCTTTGGGATAGATAAAATCCAATAATCCCTGAATTGGTGCTTGACTTACTTGCTGAAATTTAAGATTGTCCAATTTGATGAGTGCATTTTCAAGTTCTTTTTTTTCTACAGGTTTTAGGAGATAATCTATGCTGTTGAACTTAAACGCTCTAACGGCATATTCATCAAATGCAGTCGTAAAGATAAGGGGACAGTCAATTTTTATGCTCTCCAGGATTTCGAAACTCAAACCATCGGAAAGGCGGATATCCATCATGACGAGATCCGGAGACCCATTACATTGAAACCAGCTTACACTATCTGCAATATTATCCAAGACCTCGAGTATCTGTATTGATGGTTTTATTTCTCGCAACAGTCGTTTGAGACGATCAGCATTCAATTTTTCATCTTCGATAATTAAGACGTTGGTTATGCTCATGAGTTTTGTTCTATAAGTGGTAAATTAACTTTAAATGTTTTTCCGTTGTTCAATATCTCCGGTTGTAGATTTGACAATAGATCATATCTTTTAATGATGTTGGAAATACCTATTCCAGATGATTCCGATACATTTTCTATGGGTATCAGAATATTCTCGACAACGAGTTGATTCTGTGCATTGGTGTATACCTTGATTTTTAACGAACGTTTTTTGTTGGTCTGATTATGTTTTAATGCATTCTCAACCAAGAGTTGTAGGGTGAGTGGTGGTAATTGATAATTGGACTTGGCAGGATCTACGTTAATTTCAAAATGGACACCATCCCCAAATCTATTCTTTATCAAGAAAATATAGGAATCAAGGAAATTGAGTTCTTCTTCGAGCGAAATAACATCTTTTTTTGAATTCACCAATAGGTAGCGGTAGATCTTGGAGAAATTTTCAGCATATTCATACCCTAGCTGTTGATCTTCCAAAATTATTTCCGACAATACACTCAGATTATTGAAGACAAAATGAGGATCAATTTGCAATTTTAGGGATTGAAGCTCGGCCTCTAAAATAACTTGGCCAAGTTTGGCTGCCCGTATAGATTCGTTTTTCCAGTTGTTGATCAGATGAATTCCAATATTTATCCCCATAATCATTAATGCGATCATCACACTGATGGAGATATTTTGTATCGCACCTCTTTTTTCCTCCAAGGATGTTGCTATAGTAACGTTCTGTAGTTCAAAATAATAACGGGAGATAATGTAAACCAGTAATAAATTGATGAGGAGAACGGCGATGAGATTGATGACGGTTTCAATAAGGAGTCTTTCAGTTGGATTGTCCTTCCAAGTTAATACACTGTCCAATCGATTGTGTACAATAATGCTAAATTCTGAAATTAGGAAACTATAAATAATTGTAAATGTCCATTCGCCCAGTATTTCAAAAATATTTCGTTGAAAATAGCCATTCCAGCTGCTGGAAAACGGATCTATAATATAAGCAACAAGATAGATGAGGAAAAAAGACAGTAAGGTGAAGAGCAGTCTTTTTTTGTTTGTACTGATTAAATTTTTCTCATTTTTATAGATCGTCTTCTCCTGCATTCGTTTTACGTATATATTACCATTAAATCACCACAAATTTCGCAATTCGTTTAAGAATTGGATTACAAATTTATTCTGAAGTGTACAAAGAGCAAGCTGAAATACCAATTTACCACAACTCAATCGTATAGATACAAACCTTTGGATTTACTCTTCAGTTTTATTTGATCCATGTCTGCAGTTGATAATATAGGGAATTCAATTTCACTTTACAATCAAAATAATGGATTTAGGCCATTATTTTCTTAATTTGACTCTTATAAATTAATTTTTAGTATGGTTGAATTTTATCATTTAAATTGCGTTCGGATTGTTTCATCCGTGAATCACATTGTATGTGGACACTGCCTTTTAATCAAAGAGAACGAAACACATCCTGTAAATAGCTTAGCCGAAATGAGAGTGGAAGATAACCGTCAACGACTGGCTTCGATGGATAAAATTCGTGCATTTGTAGCTGATCATTCCGAAATGAAGGTATTTGGTTACCATAATATTGAAGAATTTAATGAGTTTATGGATTGAAATAGTCCAAAAAGTTGATAAACGGACATGATAAAAAAGGATTGACAATATTGAAACGTTGCCAATCCTTTTGATTAAGAGGTAATATTGTCTCTAAGTCAATAATACGACCGGTTATTTTGGTTCTGTGTGTGTCGTTGGTGTGTGTATAATATCGAAATAAACGGCCTTATTGTCATTGTTTGGATAAATCCGGTACGTAAATTCCTCTTTTGTCAATACAGTAATATCAACCACACGTGTGAAAAGCGTTTCTCCAGCAGCGTTTTTAGCAACGATGGTCCGTGTCTTTCCATCCGCTGAAACCGACCAGTCGCCATGCATTTTGGGAGAGTCATCAAGATTGAACATGGTAAAGGTGCCATCAGATTTAAAATAGGCAAAACCTACAAAATTTGAAACGTTGGCATCTGTCAGGACCACATTTTCACCTTCGTTATTTTTGGCATTGGTAGTTTCCCAGGCTGTACTTGCCAATAACTCACTGGGTGTCAGCTGAGGCTCTGGTGTCACCTCATCATCCTTACTGCAGCTTCCAAGTAATAAAGTGCAAATAGCTATATAACATAGCATTGCAATCATTTTTAAGTTTCTCATGTTATTAAATTTATTGTCCCACAAAAATAATTGCATGACTGCGGTTGCATTTGTCCCTTTTATTCCAAGGTTTGAAGGATTTATAACTGTGGTAATCGTTATCCATGAAGTTGTAAAAGAATAGGCGAAGATAGCAAGACCTCAATAGCAAGACCTCAATAGGGAGAGATCAAGTAGGAGTAGGAGTAGGAGTAGGAGTAGGAGTAGGAAAGTCTAAACTTAGCGGAAAAGGTAATAGGTCAAAGATGGTGCTATAAAATAAGACAGGAGACCCTCGCGGTCCCCTGTCTCCCAGATATGTGATATAAAATTAGAAAAATTGCACTTCAGAAAGTTAGTTATTGCTCCAACCGCCACCTAAGGAACGATAGAGATCTACTACAGCTGAAAGTTCGGCTTTTTTGACTTGCGCAAGCTCTAGTTCACTCTGCAATATATTGCTTTGCGCGGTGATTACTTCCAGGTAAGTCGCCATACCCGTCTCAAACAGTAGGTTGGCATGTTTTGTAGCCTCTTTTAAACGATTGGTTCGATCCAAAGTAATCTGTTGTTTTTCTTTTAGTTTTTGGATCGAGACCAAAGCATCGGAAACTTCTCCAACCGCGGCAATCACCTTTTGTTTGAAAATCATAACATTTTTTTCTTGTTCTATACGAGCAAGTTCATATTGTGTTTTCAATTCTCTGCGCTGAAAAATAGGCTGTGTAATACTTCCTGTAATAGCACCAAATAGCGAGCCTGGCAAATTAAACCAGTTACTGGCTTTGAATGCATTGACTCCAGCCTCAGCACTGATGACCAAGGAAGGATACATTCTCGCTTTGGCGGATTTTTGATAGGCCTGAGAAGCTGTGACAGCAAGTTCAGCCTGTTTCACATCCGGACGGTGGCTTAATAAGTCTGCCGGTACTCCTGTCGCCAAATCTTCGGGAAAACGAACATTGACCAATTGCTCCTGTGTTTTGATTTCCGCAGGGAGTTTACCACTGAGGATTTGGATCGCATTCTCCTGAAGGCGGATCTGCTGCTCGAAATCAGGGATAAGTGCGGCCGCAGATAAACGCTGCGCATCAACTTGTTCTAAGGCGAGCAATGTAATATCGCCAACTTCGTATTGTTGCTTAACGATGCGGAGTGTCGTGTCGCTCAACTGTAAATTTTGCTGTGCGATATCCCGCAATTGGTAGAGCATCAAAAGTTGATAATAGCCTTGTGCTACCTGGGCAATCAATTGTGTTTGTATGACTTTTTTTGCTTCCTCCGTCTGTAAGTACGATGCTAAAGCAGCGGCGTTCTGGTTTTTGATTTTTCCCCATAGGTCAGCCTCCCAGGACACACCCACTGAAGCCGTATAGTCTTCAACATGGTGCTGTTTTAGAAATTGGCCCAAACTCAATCCGTTCATACTGTTATTGGAGGGGTTGGTGCTGTTTCCTCTGATCTGCAACTGTGCCGAAGGAAGATAATTTGCCTTTGCCTGCCTTAAGCTCAATTGAGATGCCTCGATATTTTTAAGAGCCAATTGCATATCCAGGTTATGTTGGATCGCACTGTCGATCAAGCTTTGTAAAACCCGATCTTTAAAAAAGTCGCGCCAGGGAATAGAACCAATATTGTTTTCTTGTGACGCTTCTCCCTGATCACGATATTGCTCGGGCAGATTTGGCGCAAGGTTTTTATTGCTGACCAATTTATCTGTTTTACAAGACCACGCTGCAAAAGATAAGATGAAAATAGTCAGTAGCTTTGCTTTTCTATTCATATATTTCGATGTTGTCATTGTTCACTAATTATTTGTGTGTACAGGAATTTCCAAAGAAATGGATTCATTCTCCCGCTGTTTTTCGCTTGGCGTGCCGCTTACTTTCTCCTGTATAAATTGGAAAACAATAAAGAGGATAGGAATAATAAATAGTCCTAATACAACCCCACTGAGCATTCCACCTGCTGCTGCAATACTGATTGAGTGGTTACCCTGTGCAGAGGGGCCTACTGCGGTCATCATAGGAATCATACCTACAATAAAGGCTAGGGAAGTCATGATAATAGGACGCAGACGTAAGCGTGCTGCTTTAAGCGCCGCGCTAGGTATCGAGAGCCCCTGTTTCCGACCCTGAATAGCAAACTCGACAATTAAAATAGCATTCTTTGCCAACAAACCAATCAACATGACCAGAGCTACCTGAACGTAAATATTATTGGCCGTACCGGTAAGACTAATTGCTGCAAATACACCAAAGATACCTGTTGGAATAGAAAGTATAACGGCCAATGGGATAATATAACTTTCATATTGTGCTGCGAGCAGGAAGTAAACAAAGATCAAACAGAGGATAAAAATAAGGGTCGACTGACCTCCCGAAACAATTTCTTCTTTGGTCATCCCCGAAAATTCATAGGTAAAACCGGTAGGTAAATGTTGTTTAGCAACTTCTTCCACCGCACGGATCGCATCCCCTGAACTATAGCCAGGTTTTGGGATCGCATTGATTCCGATCGAATTAAATAGGTTGTAACGCGAAGCGGTTTCTGGACCATATACACGTTGCAATTTAACCAATGTGTTGATCGGTACCATGTCACCTAATCTGTTTTTTACAAAGATTCCGTCCATGGAAGTAGGTTCGCTGCGGTCTTTCGCATCTGCTTGGACCATAACACGGTAGTACTTTCCGAACCGGTTAAAATCTGATGCCTGTGCACTACCGAAATAGGCCTGCATGGTTTGCAAGATACTTTTGGTACTTACACCGAGTTGCTCGGCTTTGATATCGTCAACCTGCAATTCATACTGTGGATAATCGGCCTTGAATGTTGTAAAGGCCATCATAATTTCGGGACGTTTCATAAGTTCACCAATGAAACCTTGCCCTATTGTACTGAATTTATTCAGTTGTCCTCCTGTTCTATCCTGCAGAACCATATCAAGCCCATCTACGTTACTAAATCCTGGAACTGTTGGAAAGGTAAATACGAAGAAGTTTGCACCTTTGATATTTGCTAGACGTTGGTTAACATCGGCCATGATCGCGTTGATATCTTTGATGCTGCCGCGTTCTTCATGAGGTTTCAACAAAATAAAAGCAACACCGGCTGATGGACTGGTTGATTGTGTTAAGATATTAAAACCAGCCAAAATGTTTAGTGTCTTGGTAAAGTCAGCATGTTGAAGCTGTTTTTCAGCTTCAGCCAATGCACCCGAAGTACGGTCCAAAGAGGCACCTGCAGGCATGGATAATGATACGGCGATAAAACCCTGATCTTCGGAAGGGATAAATCCGGTCGGGGTGCGACGAATCATAAAAATTGTCAACAACAAGGTGATGCCCAATCCTGCGAAAGCTACCCATTTGTAACGGATCAGAAAACGTAAACTGCCCAAATAATTCTTTGTGAGACGGTCAAAACCAACGTTGAATCCTGTAAAGAAACGTTCTTTGAAATTAAGTTTCTTAGCCCCGTCGTGGCCATGGTGCGTAGGCTTTAAAAATAGAGCACAGAGAGCCGGACTTAAAGTCAAGGCATTGATGGCCGAAATTACAATGGCTATAGCCAGTGTAAAGGCAAATTGCCGATAGAACACGCCCGTCGAACCTTCCATAAACCCAATAGGAAGAAACACCGCGGACATGACCAGGGTAATGGAGATGATAGCTCCAGTAATCTCACTCATGGCAGAAGTGGTCGCTAATTTGGGCGGGAGATTATTATGCTCCATTTTGGCGTGCACCGCCTCAACCACCACGATTGCGTCATCCACGACAATACCAATCGCCAGTACGAGTGCAAATAATGTCAGCAGATTGATGGAGAAACCAAAAAGCTGCATAAAGAAAAATGTTCCAACGATCGCCACAGGTACGGCAATAGCGGGTATCAGGGTTGACCTAAAATCCTGAAGGAATAGAAAAACAACCAAAAAGACCAGTATAAATGCTTCGATCAAGGTATGTTTCACTTGATCAATAGATTGATCGAGCGCATCTTTGGTATTATATAAAACGAGATACTTTACACCCTTTGGAAAGCTTAAAGAAGCTTTCTCCATAAATTCCTGGATGGCAATCTGAATTTCATTCGCATTGGACCCAGCTAATTGCATGACACCAATATTGAGTCCGGCTTTACCATTGATACGCGTATGACTCGCATAAGTGTATGACCCTAATTCAACCCGGGCTACATCTTTAAGTTTTAAGACCGAACCATCCGTATTTGATCGGATAATGATATTCTCGTAATCGCTGGCTTGGTTAAGCTTGCCTTTATATTTGATAACAAATTCAAAGGCTTCGCGGCTGCTTTCACCAAATTTTCCAGGAGCGGCTTCGACGTTTTTATCTTGAATAGCGGCCATCACTTCCTCCGGAGTTAATTTGTATGCGGCCATTTGGTTTGGATTAAGCCATACGCGCATTGAATAATCTTTACTACCCCCAAAAGCCAGTGCTTGGCCCACTCCGGGGATACGTTTAAGCTCTGGAATAATGTTGATCTGTGCATAGTTGGTAATAAAGGTTTGATCATATTTACCCTCGTCCTCGGTATATAGATCTAATACCATAATCAAGCTATTTTGCTGTTTGGCGGTTGTAATCCCGGCCTGAACAACTTCAGCCGGGAGCTGGCTCGTGGCTTGTGCCACCCGGTTCTGTACATTGACAGCAGCCTGATCAGGATCCGTACCAAGTTTAAAATATACAGTAATCATCAATGACCCGTCATTACTGGCGGTAGAGCTCATATAGCTCATGTTTTCGACCCCATTGATAGATTCTTCCAGCGAAGGAGCAACAGCACGAAGTACTGTTTCGGCATTTGCGCCTGGATATAATGCGGTGACCTGTACTGCAGGCGGGGCGATATCTGGAAACTGCTGTAAGGGCAGCTTTAGGATGCCGATTACTCCCAATATCACAAGTAATATGGAAATTACGGTGGCAAGTACAGGCCTTTCTATAAATTTCTTAAGCATAAGTTTGTCGTTATAATATTAATTGATGCTGTCTTTTGATAAAGGTTGTGGTGTGATTTTTTGGCCGTCTTGCAGTAAATCAATACCCTTATAAACAATGCGGTCTCCGGCGTTGATTCCTTTACTTACAAGATAGTTTGAACCACTTTTTCCGATGACAGTAATAGGCTGCTGTACAACTTTATTTTCTTTACCGACAGTATAAACAAAGATTTTGTCTTGCATTTCAAGTGTTGCAAGCTGTGGCACCAATAAAGTGTGATCGTATTTCTTTTGTAACCTGACGCGGCCTGTATTGCCATTGCGTAAAACGCCCTCGGGATTACTGAAAGTTGCACGTAATGTAATAGCTCCTGTGTTTTTGTCAAACTGACCATCCACCATATCTATTTTTCCTTTTTGATCATAAATGGTCTGATCAGAAAGCACCAAACTGATCGGGGGAAGGTTGTTTAATTTTTGCTGCAGATTATTACCTTCCGTGTTGTTTTTGAAGGCAATAAAATCATTTTCTCCCAATGAAAAATAGACGTGGAGATCTCTGACATTTGAAAGTGCTGTCAAAGGTTGTGTATCAGTTGGGCCCACTAAACTTCCTTGTTTACGTTGCAGCCTTCCTATATATCCATCGGCCGAAGCGCGGATCAAGGTATAGCCCACATTGATTTTTGCGGTTTCTACTGCAGATATTGCCAATTGCACATTCGCCTTAGCAGCATTGCGTGCACTGATCGCTGTTTTTAACTGAAAATCAGTCAGGACTTTGGTGTTTACCAACTTTGTTTTCTTTTCAACTTCCAGTTCTGCATTTTCCAATGCAGCTTTCGCCGCTAATAAGTTGGCCTTAGCTTGATTCAATTGCTCTTGGTATGGGCGGTCATTAATTTTAAAAAGCGCCTGACCTTTACTGACCTTCGCACCCTCATCGACATAGATCTGTTCCAAAATTCCCTCAACCTGGGGTCTGATTTCAATATTGGCAGAAGCTTCGATTGTTGCCGGATATTCCTGATAGACGATCTCGTTGCCATTTTCAATGCTGACGACAGGGAGGCTAACTGGTGGTGGATCATTAGGTTTGCTTGTTCCTGTCGAACAGCTGTATAACAAGATTGCACTAAGCACATATGCAGTCTTTACGATATTAATTCGTTTAACACTGTTAAGTGCAGGAATGTAAATCTTCTTAAGACTTGGTGATACATTTGTTTTCATGTGATATTAAAAATTGAAGTTTTGGTATATTTAACGGTGTTAGATTTTTTAACGTTGTATTTTTTGGTGCAAAAAAATTAGTCAGTAAGCGAACGGGTGATTCCGTAGATCGCATCTTTTAGTACCTCCTGGTTGGTATTATCTCCGTTGCCTTGATTAACTAAATTGATGGATATGAGTCCATGTATAATAGACCAATACGTGAAATATTTTCTACAGATCAAGTCTTCTGACGGATTTTTATCCTTCATGATCTCACGAATTACGTCACTGATGAATCTGCCATGAGATTCAGCACACTTATAGGTTTTTTCAAACCCACAGCAAGCTGTACCAACACCAAACATAAGTTGGTATAATTCGCGCTCTTCAAACGCAAAATCCCAATAACTGAACCACATAGCTTCCAATTGTTTCTCTAAGTCGGTTTGAGTTGATTTGGCTTTTCTGACTTTTTTGGCAAGTAAGAGATAACCTTGGTTGGCAAGTTCGTTTAAAATTGCATCTTTGTTTGCAAAATACTCATAAATCATGGGGGCAGTATATTCGATGATATCCGCAATTTTGCGCATACTCAACGCCTGCCATCCTTCTTCTTTGACAATTTGAAGAGCGGCATCGAGAATATTTGTTCTATTCTCATCTTTGAGGCGTTGTATACGTTCTTTACTACCCATGCTTAATGCATAAATGATTTAACAGTGTTAAACAAAATTCTAACTTTTTATTTTATTTAATGACATTTAAAAGTCATTAAATAAAAAATCAGCATTAAAATAGGTTAGACCGCATTATTACCGGTATTATTAACCATCGCTAGGAGCTGCTTGATTCGGCTTCTTTCTTTATCGGTCAATGAAATTGCTTTCTCTACTATATGGAG
Source organism: Sphingobacterium sp. UBA7249 (assembly GCF_002472835.1). Taxonomy (NCBI): domain Bacteria; kingdom Pseudomonadati; phylum Bacteroidota; class Sphingobacteriia; order Sphingobacteriales; family Sphingobacteriaceae; genus Sphingobacterium; species Sphingobacterium sp. UBA7249. Next base: position 195,783 of record NZ_DKST01000015.1, read on the forward strand.
AACATCAGCGCTTTTCTCGGTTTGCAGCAGGAGATCTAGGAAACCTAAATAGGTACGGATCAGATCTGTTTTAACACCGAAGAAAATTCGTGGATCTATGATATAGATTTCCTGAACCAACGCAAGCAATACCTCTTTTCTTCTTTTGTCTTTGTCATTTTGGTCATATGTGGGTAGAAATCCTTTTTTCTCCAATTCACTTAGTTTGGTCGCTACAGCATTTTCACGAACATATTTTTTCTGTTTGCGGTCAAGAAAATCGCGTAATTCAGCCAGCAAATTCCGATAAATAACTTGTTTTTCTTTTCCAGTGAAGAGATTGATGTCTGTTGAAATGCTGATATCTTCTTGTTCGAAGGCGTCAAAAAAGTCGGATGTTACATAAACCGAGTGATGGAAATCTATGGCATTATTGTTAAAGCTACTGAGTACTTTGGCAATTTCCCTTTTTTCGCTATTGCGCAAATAATAGTAATAGCGGTCTCCAATCTGTTGACTCCAGCGAATGTAATTGATGTGAAAGCTATAGGATAAATTTCCATCAGGACTATATAAAGTCCATGACAACAGATCTGCTTCTTGGATCAGATGATCATAGAGTAACATCGTACCATTGATTCGTACGGTATAGCCTAGATCTCGATTAAGGTATAGAAACCAGCCAAATTCCTGTGCCATGAAATCCATAAATTCGTTTGATTCAAAATAAGATGAATTTAATGCGAAAACTCCCTCTAAGCGCACACGGGTTCCTGGGGGCTGATTTTCCACCGGGATACTTTCGCTAACATCATATTGCTCTTTACTATCTCTATCAATCTGTATGCGGTATGCTTTTAAATTTTCTTCTTCCTTTACAATCGTATTCCAGATGGCTCTGGTCGCAAATAATGAAAAAGAAAACCGACCTTTTCCTTTTTTTCCTCTGGTATAAGAGCTTCGCTTAATGCTATTTTTCTTTACCGAATCGAGAAAATTACCAAATGAATAAGGCAGTGTGTTAAAAACTATTCCTTCACCGTTGTCGCTGATGCTAATACTATTTATATAACCGAGTCCGTTGCTGTCAATTGCAATATCGATTTCAGTAGCTTTAGCGTCAAAGCCGTTCCATATATATTCGGCAATGACGAGTTTCGGGTCTTTGGGTAGCCCCGCAGATTCAATACTCAGGTTGGTAATCTTCGTGTTTTTTTTCATAATGAGAGCAATCCTAACATTGTAAATTTAAGAGGCAAGAACTTCGTTGCCCAATTATATGATGTTTAATTCGTAATAATCGCATTATTTTCTTTCATCTATTATTTTCTGTTTTTTTATTGAATACGTTAACAGATAAGCGATTCCGAAATAGATGCTTAGGTTAAGCAGAAGATATATGCTATTGAAGTACGTTCTGCTGGGTGGCTCTGGATCACGTTTTCCGCCTAAATAGGTATAAAAGGGGAAGGGGAAACCAAGGGCATCATTGCCATCCGAAGGGCTTTCACATTTCGAAAATAGCAGGGTGATCGTTACTGTTAGTATCAAGAAGATGATCCAAGTCGTTCTTGGAAATTTTGGAAACATACGCATTGATTACTTTATTGGTACAAGTAAAAATACGATATCTTATGAATATTTAATGGATGTAACTTTTAACGGGGTTCGATCCATTTTCTCCAAATTAGGGCCGGATAAGCTGTTTTTTTATTTGCTTCTTTACATAAGGAAACAATTATTATTCCGAAAACATTAGTTTTGATTATGAAAATGATAGTGGCAGTATATTAAAAAGTAGATTATGCTTGTAGAAACATTGAAAGATCTTTTTTATCGAGATCTAAATAGACTAAAAATTGAAATTGCATCCTACAGTCGGGAAGAGAATATCTGGATTATTGATCGTGGTATCGCAAATTCAGCCGGAAATTTATGCTTGCATTTAATTGGAAATCTACAGACGTATATTGGAGCGGAGATTGGAAAAACAGGCTATATTCGAAATAGGGAGGCTGAGTTTTCATTGAAAGATATACCAAGAGGGCTTCTTCTGAATAAGATAGATGATACCATCAGTGTCGTTGATCTCGCTTTGGATAAGCTTAATCAGCTTGACCTTGCGGCGATGTATCCCATATTAGTGTTTGAGAAGAAGACAACAACGGAATATTTGTTGGTGCATTTAACGACACATTTAACCTACCATTTGGGGCAGATCAATTATCATCGTCGTTTATTGGATGAATAATTACGATGCTGTTATTTGTATGATGATTGGGTTTCTCTCGTGAATACATTTAACTTTTAAAAAAATATTGGAAAGGAGACAAGGCGAGCTAGAATAGCTGACTATAAAGAAATCGCGAATTTAACCCAACAGTTGGGGTATTCCATTGAGGCCGAAAAGGTGAAGAATCTGTTGAAAATATTATTATGTCACAGTGAATATCATATACTTGTTGGTACGATTGACGACGAGGTTGTTGGGTGGATGCAACTACAACGGACGATGAGTATCGTGACTGGGGGCTTGTAGAAATAACAGGGCTGGTCGTTAATCATGCTGTACAGGGCAAAGGCATGGGTAAGTTATTGATACAGGAAGCTGCTCAATGGGCAAAAAATATAGGGTATTTTCGTTTGCTTGTAAGATGTAGCGTCCTTCGGACAGAAAGTCATAAATTTTATGAGCATATGGGGTTTAAACTAAAAAAGGAACAGAAAGTTTTTGATTCCATGCTTTAAAATGTGAACTTTAGCCATATTTTCCTGACGACCGACTTAAGCAATATGAGAAGAATCCTAACATTGATTACGTGCTGCTGTGCCTTGAGCTCATATGCTCAACAAGTTGACAGCATAACAACTATCATTGCTCCTGAGTATGACCGAGTAGGTGCGGTTCATCGGTTCTGGTTGGGAGACAGCTATCGTAAATTATATAATACGCCTGTAAAAATGCGTATGATGGATCTTAAAACGGAGAAGGGAGGGCTTCATATAGTCAAACTGGGCGGGGGCATGCAAACCCAATCGCTTCGGATGGCCGATCCCTCAGGGCGGGAATGGGTATTAAGATCCATTCAGAAATATCCAGAACGTAGTCTTCCTGAAAGCCTTCGAAAAACATTTGCCAAAGATATCGTTCAGGATCAGATTTCAATACATCACCCATTCGGTGCATTAACTGTTCCTCCGTTTAATACGGCTTTGGGTATTCCACATTCATCTCCCGAACTTGTTTTCGTTGGTGATGATCCCGGATTCGGTGAATACCAGGAGGTCTTTAAAAATAGGCCTTATATGTTTGAGGCTCGTACGCCCTTTGAAGACGAAAAAACTGACAATAGTGCAAAAGTCATTCGGAAAGTGCTAGAAGATAATGATACGCAAATTGATCAAAAACTAACTTTACGTTCAAGATTACTTGATTTTGCATTGGGGGACTGGGATCGTCATGAGGATAATTGGCGCTGGGATCCTGAAAAAGAAAAGGGTAAGAAGATTTATACACCTGTGCCACGAGATCGGGATAAGGTGTATTATAAAACATCAGGTTTGTTTCCTACTTTACTTTCCTATCAATGGTTAAAAGCCCATTTGCAGGCCTATAGTCCCCATATACGTAATGTGGCACATTGGAATTTTAATGCCCGCCATTTTGATCACTTTTTTCTTACCCACCTGACAGAGGATGAGTGGATAGACGAAATAAAATTTGTTCAGAATACGCTTACGGATTCGCTGATCCATCAGGCTATGTTGGCCATGCCGGATACCATCTTAAAATTAAGTGCGAAGGAGCTGGAAACAAATATTCGGTCAAGAAGGGATGAACTTATGCAGAGTGGGCTAACGTATTATCGATTTCTTGCCCGTGTGGTCGATTTGCCTTTATCTGCCAAATCTGAGTTTGTTGATGTTGATTATAATAAAGACGGTTCTGTCACCGTTGATATACACAACAAGAAAAAAGATGGATCGGAAGGGCGAAGACTTCTGAAACGTACTTTTTTACCCGGACAGACGGAAGAAGTCCGGGTCTTCGGGATAGCCGGATCCGATGAATTTAAACTACATGGAGCTGGCCGATCTTCTGTCAAAGTTCGTTTGATAGGGGGAAATGGTGATGACATATATCGTACCTCTGATAAATTTAGCAATGGTCATAAAGTATATATTTATGACTCAAAAGATCAACCGGGTTCTGGTATTCAGGTTGAAAAAAATGTACGATTAAAATTAAGTGCAGATACTGTTGTTCACCAATTTGAGTACGATAATTTTGTATACGATCGTAAAGGAGTCGTAGTCAATCTGGATTATGGTATTGATCGTGGACTGATTTTCGGATTGGGATATCTGATCGAAAATCAGGGGTTTCGGAAGAAGCCTTATGCTTATCGACAGCAATTTATGGCCAATTATTTAACAGGGCGTGAATCATTTATGTTTGATTATAAAGGTCACTTTAAGAAATTAATTGCAGATCAGGATCTTTCTATTCATCTTTCTTCACTTGGCCCCAGAAATCTGAGTAATTTTTTTGGTTATGGGAACAATACCTTGTTTGAAAAATCAGATTCAAGAAGTATTTCTTACTATCGAAATAGATTTGATATCGTAAGTGGTGATATTTTTCTAGAAAAATATCTAAATCCTAAACTGAAATTATTTTATGGTTCATCGTCTGAATATTACAACAGTAAAGAGGCTAATAATGTAGGAAAATACTTTGAGGAATTTAAAGATGAATTTCCCGCTGAACCTATCTATGGAAGTAATTTTTTTGCGGGTATTACAGGGGGGATAGATTACGATACGCGTGATAATGCCGCAAATCCAAAATCAGGTTTACATATCCATACAAGATTGGGCTGGAATGCCGAAATTGGCGGCGAAACCCGGAAATATACAAAGCTACAGCACGTGATGAGCTTTTATAAAACTGTCGCTAACGATTACATCACATTTGCAAATAGAACAGGGGTAGATGCTGTGTGGGGAGATCCTTATTTTTATCAACACACACAGATTGGTGGTGAGATGAGCTTGCGTGGATTTAATTCACGGCGATTTACAGGAAAAACAGCGGTATATAATAATTTTGAGATGCGCTTAAAACTATTTAGTTATTCATCTTATCTTGTTCCCGGGACTGTTGGTGCAATTGGATTTTACGATATTGGACGCGTTTGGATGCCAGCCGAAAGTTCAAATACATGGCATATGGGCTATGGTGGTGGAATTTATTTTATGCCTGGAGAGCTTCTTACTATTCAAGGAGTACTTGGCTTTAGTAAGGAAGCAACTTTGCCTTATATCCGGATCGGTCTTTCTTTTTAAAGCGTAAATGTTTATGTTATAAAGTCGCGAAAAGTTCGGTCACATGGCGCATACATTAAAAATGGTTCTCCAAAGCTGTCCATAAACTTGCAAAATATTGAATGATGGAATCGGATTTAAAAAAGACATTAAATAAAAACCTTGTTGGTCAAGGTTTACGAAATACGAGCGTAGACTTATCGGTTTTAAAATACTATAAACAGTATGCGAAAACCTATGCTGACATTCACAATGGCATTGTGGTACTGAGCGATCTGACGGCAAATTGGAGTTTTACCTTTATGGGTGCGATTGCCGAACGTTTATACCTGTCTTCGCCCAATAGAAAATTGGAAATAAATAGTATATGGGAGGACTTTCTCTTGGCGCGCATACATCCAGAAGATCTGGCTGTAAAACATAGGCTTGAACTGCAATTTCTTGATATGGTCAAGAAGGTAGATCTGAAGGAACGTTTTCAATACCAGGCAAATAGTGTACTCCGTGTGAAAGGAAAAGATGAGAAGAATATGCTGATGTCGCATCAGATCATCTATCTGGATACTTCCGCTAAAGAATTTCCCCAGTTGGCATTGTGCTGTTATACGCTATTGCCCGAAACGGAAGATCAACAAGGGAATAAGAATTATATCTTTAATCAGGTAAGTGGTGACGTCTATTTACTGAATAAACAAGATGTAAAGGATGTCATGAGTGCTAGGGAGCGGGAGATTTTGCATTGCGTAAGAGGAGGGATGATCAGTAAGGACATTGCTGAAAAGTTAGGTCTGAGTGTCAATACTGTTAACCGGCATCGACAAAACATTCTACAAAAACTACGGGTTCGCAATTTGCACGAAGCGATCAGTATATACGATAAAATGTATAAGCAAGAAGATACTTCATCATGATAACAAGTCTGTCAAAAGCAACTCTTTCGACAGACTTGACCATACTGCTCAATTAGCACTATTTTCTTTTAGCCATTTTGTTCGACGCTGGTCGGGAAGATGTTTGATGCTAAAGTGTTCAAAATTAGCCTGGAAGCCTTCCCCATCTGGTGATGCCCCCATCACACCAACCAATACGGGCTTGTTATCTTGTAGCCAAGCATTTCTCATCATCACATATTCCTTATCATCAAAAGAATAAAAGAATTCAACAGCATCTAGTCTCCGAATAGCTTTTATCCATATAAAAGGAATTTCTTTGTCTACTGGTATAATACTCCAGTCACTGGTCCGATGGGTGACTACCGTACTCAGGTTATACTTTCCATCGACAAATTCTATTCCTGCTTTTATATAATTTTCATGATCTATCCGTAGCATAAGACCCGCTTGATCAAAGCGAGTTTTATATTTAGCCGAAATCTTGACTTTTACTTCAAATTCACCGCCGCGTTCGGTGTAGAAAAAAGGCGCGTCATCCACTGTAAATCCATAATGTGATACGCGCCAATAGTCGCTTTTGGGAGTAACAAACATGGACAGCGCGTTGTTACTGACTGTCCACTCCGAAGGTTCGTTAAACCAGGTCATCTTGTCTAATTTCTGTGCTGTCACCTGCATGGTAAAAAAGGGAAGCAATGACGCCGCAAAAAATGTCTTTATTTTTTTCATATTTTCTTTAGCAAAGGATGTATTCTAATCGAGAGACAAAGATATCCTTGCAATACTGCATTTTTCAATACTGATAAATAACCATTATTGGCAGAAGACTCTTTAAATGTAATTTATTTGCAATTTAATTGCATTAATATTATTGCTACATAGTTGCAATAATAAAAAAACTTATCTTCGTTTATCTTTACTGTAATTGCAGGATCATCGTAAGCGGAATTCAATACAGTATATCACTATAAAACGCTATAAATATGGAGTTTTGGGAACGTAGTTTTAAGGAAAAAGGAGAGATGTGGGGCGGAAGCCCTGCCCGTTCAGCGCAAATAGCAAAAGATTTCTTTTTAGCGAAGAGCATAAAAGAAATCCTAATTCCGGGTTTCGGTTATGGCCGGAATGGACATGTATTTCTAGACAATGGAATCGGTATTACAGGCATTGAGCTATCCAATACGGCAATCGAACTGGCCCGAAAACATTTCGGAGCCCAAACAATTATTTATCATGGTTCGGTCGTTGATATGCCTTTCGATAGCGAAACATATGGAGGAATCTTTTGTTATGCGTTAATCCACCTGCTGGGGGCTGACGAACGGGCTAAATTTATACATGATTGTTATGCACAGTTGTGCGATAATGGTTACATGATCTTTACAACAGTGTCAAAACAGGCAGTTATTTATGGACAGGGGACAGCTATAGGTCCAGATCGTTTTGAATTGTTTGGAGGCGTTAAAATATTCTTTTATGATTTGCAATCTATTCGCACAGCATTTGAAAAATATGGATTGATTGAGATCCAGGAAGTGGAGGAGAATTATCCCTTTTATTTGATTATCTGTAAAAAGGAGAAAAAACAAAATAACAACAAGAGACGCTGATGGTTTCTTCGATTCACTTATCGGGACGAAGGGCTTAAAGCATCCTGGGGGAATTCAGAATATACGCTGATGAAAAAAAAAAATCGAATCCAAAAATAAATAACAGCGTTTAAAATAAACTATATAAAAATGAAAGAAGATAAAACTTTTGATGTAATTATTGTTGGTGGAAGTTATGCCGGTCTTTCTGCAGCAATGGCATTGGGGCGTTCATTACGACGGGTATTGATTATTGATAGTGGTTTGCCCTGTAATAGGCAAACACCGCATTCACATAATTTCATTACCCATGATGGAGAAAAACCATTGGTAATTGCTCAGAAAGCTAAGGAGCAAGTATTAAATTATCCAACAGTACGTTTTCAGCAAGGACTCGCTGCAAGTGGAAAGAAAACCAATGATGGTTTTGAAATAAACACAGCAGATGGCGAAGCTTTTAGCGCGAAAAAAATAATTTTTGCTACAGGAATAGAGGATGTCATGCCCAGCATTCAAGGTTTTTCAGCTTGCTGGGGGATTTCTGTTATTCATTGTCCCTACTGCCACGGTTATGAAATTAGCGGAAAGAAAACAGCAATTATGGCCAATGGAGATAGAGCTTTGCATTTGGCCTCACTGGTTAATAATCTCACATCAAATCTGACAATATTGACCTCGGGGAAGGCTAATTTTGAATCTGAGCAGGTAAAGAAATTGGAAGAGCATGGTATAGCTGTTATTGAAGAAAAGATTATCAAAGTACAACATAAGAATGGATGGCTGGAAAAAGTAGTTTTTGAGGATAATAGCACAAGGACATTTGCTGCATTGTATGCAGCACTTCCTTTTAAGCAGCATTCAGATATTCCGGTTGAATTAGGCTGTGACCTAACAGAACAGGGGCATATTGTCGTCGACAATTTTCAAAAAACTTCAGTTAAGGGAGTTTTTGCTTGTGGCGATAATGCCAGCATGATGCGGTCTGTTTCCAATGCAGTTGCCGCAGGTAATCTCGCCGGAGCGATGGTCAATAAAGAATTGGTCGAAGAGAGCTTCTGATCTGATTTCGGCAGATGGCAGCTAGAACCAATGTATTTCAGGTTTAATCGGGAAGCAAACCGAGATGGAAGCTTCCTGATTAAAAACGCTTTTGTCAGCCTATGTTACTTAGTTAAAATCGGCCTATTATTTTACCTGTTGAATCCCTGCTGTTCTAGTTGCAGTCTCTCTGCCCCAAAGTGCAATAGATTCCAATAGAGGGATGAGTGTCTTTCCAAATTCTGTAAGTTCATAATCTACCTTTAAGGGGGCTTTATCGGTATGCACCGTGCGCTTAACCAAACCGTCAGCTTCTAATTCCTTCAGCTGTAGGCTCAACGTACGCTCTGTAATCAATGCACATTCTTTTCTCAGTTCATTGTAACGTTTTTTCTCAATTAAATGGATAAGGATGACTGCCTTCCACTTGCCGCCTATGTATTTCATTGTCAGGCTTGTACTGCATGGGTATTGTTTGTTGTCTATCAAATACATCTGTTACTATCAAATTTGACCGTTATTGCAAATATATCATACTATATTTAAGTTTGCAACTATAAAAAATATAGTTAATTTAAAATTGTATGTTATGGCATTTTTAGAAACAGCAAAAGAGCGTTATACAACAAAGAAGTATAATTCGACGGAAAGAATCTCAGCGGAAAAGATCGCTGAACTAAAAGAAATACTTCGATTGAGTCCTTCTTCCATCAATAGCCAGCCATGGAAGTTTTTCTTTATTTCAGATGGGGAGACTAAAACGAAACTAGCTAAAGCATCTTATTGGAATGCGGAAAAAATTAACGAGGCCAGTCATCTTGTGGTCTTTAGTGCACTTAATGATGTGGAACGATTTGAAGAGCAGATCAACGGCACACTACCTGAAGGTTCGATAAATTATTACCATCGTTTTTTGAAATCACAGGGAGAGCAGCATGTGCAATCTTGGATGAAACAACAAGTATATCTTTCTCTGGGATTTTTTCTCGCTGCATGTGCTGCGAATCATATTGATGCTACTCCGATGGAAGGTATTGAAAATGACCGTTATGATCATGTTTTAGGGCTTGAACAGTATCATACTTTATTTGCTGTCGCTATTGGTTATCGAAATGCGGAGGACTTAAATCAACCTAGCATAACAGCCAAGTCGCGTTTGAATATGGCGGATATTATCCAGGCAATATAACTTGTGATCGTAATAGGGATGTCTAAATAGTACAGTAGTCCCAAAAGTTGAATGGATTAAAGCGGATTAATGGAAATAGATTTTTGCAGAAGAGCTCGGTATTCTACCGGGCTCTTTCCCGCTGGCCTAATTCTATGTTGTTGTACTAGTGCATCTGAAGGTTTAGGGTAAACTAATCCTTTTGCCTTGCTCAGGGAAAATATAATTTACTTTTAGGAGGTTATTGTTTAGGAGCTCAGTTTTTATAATTTCAGGATTATCCCGTGTTGGTTTTCGATGGGTGACCACAATGTTTAATCCTTTGAGATCATTCCGTCCCGTTTTTTCTTTCAGCTTGTTTAATTCCTCGAGTAAGAGATTTGGTGTTAGGTGACCAAATAGCAAATTTTCGGCTTGATTATTCGGAAAAGAGACCTCGATCAATATGGTATTCAATTGACCTTTTTTAATCAATGGAGCTATATTTTTCCAAAGTTTTTCAAGCTGGTTAGTTTTTTCAACGCGGTCAGCACCAGTATCCCCGAGATACAGCAGATAATGATCATTATGGCGAACGAGTACGGCACTGCTTTTATAAGGATTTACATGGCTTAATTCGTATGCAGTAAGGAAGAACGGTGTGTTGTGGGCAGGAAGTTCTATTCCTTCCTGCATTTCACTGTAATGATACTTTCCAAGAATGGGCTTTTGGCCCTGATCAGCAAAATTAATCCAGGTATCATTGATAAAATAATGATTTTGTAAAATTTGAAGAACTGGAGCTATAGCAAAAATATTCTTTTTGCTGTCAGCCGGAGAATTGATGATCAAGCCAGATAAATGATCTAAATGACCATGTGAAATAAAATATCCTTTGATTTGATTGTGCAGAATTGTTTCTTCTGTTCCGTAGAGGCTTTTTAACTGAATCGCTTTTCGGATACCTGTATTTATAGTACCGGCATCAAGGCAAAGAAATGCACTGTCTTTTGGAGCCCCAACCAGATAAGCAGACAGATTGTCTTCTTGTTCACCACCGTATATACCCAATGGAATCAGATCGAAATGCTGTGCTTGGGAGGATGTATAAACAAAGAACGCAAGTATAGAAACTATTATTTTTTTCATGTTAATTAAAGTAAAAACCCATCCTGAACAAGGATGGGTCAAATTTACATTATTTTTTTACTTATTGATTGAAGCGATAACGGACGCCAAGTTGAATTCTCCATCGCGATGTTTCATCGACACTATTTGAGAATGTACTGGTCAAAGGAATCTGGTTCGTCGCATCCAAATAAGGGAAAGAGAAAGTTGGCTGACCTTGAGCATTAAGCCCTTTGTAATTCAAGATACCATTTGCTTTATTAGCGAATTGCGCTACCCCCCAACTTTTATTGATCATATTTCCAAAATTGAAAACGTCGAATGTAATTTGCAATTGATGTTTCTTTCCACCAGCATTTAAGAATACATCCTGAGCAATGCGAATATCTAAAGTTCCGATCATTTTTCCTACAAGTGCGTTACGCTTTGCGTATTGACCCCGGTGTGAATTTAGGTAGTTGTCCTGGTTGATGTAGCCATTCAATTGCGACCAAAGTTGATCAGGTGTACGTAGATCCTTTTCACTGTCGCCTACTAATGCAATTTCAGCCTTACTGGTTGGGATATAAATCAGATCGTTACCTGACAGGCCATCGTTGTTTAGATCACCACCGTAAGTATAAGAATACCGGGGGCCGTCCTGCAATTGATAGAACAATGAAAACGTTGTTCCCAAATGGTCAATGTACTCTTTACGATAAGAGAAATTGGCAATAAACCTGTTTTTTACTAAGTAAGTTGAATAGGAGAGGTCTGCATTGTTCGGGTTTCCGGATACATATCGATCCCTCCACATCGATTGTGCGATTGAACCACCGTCGTTAACAGATCTCGAATCGGTATAGGTATAGCCGATATTAGCAAAAAAACCACCTTTAAATTCTTTGGATAATGTTCCTGTCAGGGTATAACTGTATCCTTTTGAAGTATTGGACATTACGATCGCATCCGAAATATTCGGATTTTCGGGAGTGGGCTTCGCAGCACCATATATCCGTGGTGTAGTATAACGCATGCGGTTATCTGCACCAGTCAAAGCGGTACCATCTGTTGTTTTTAGATTGACATTCCGGAAATAAACAGAATTAATATCCTTGGAATACATCGCCTCAAATGTACCTATGACTCCTCCCGGCAATTTTTGGTCTACCGCAAGATTTGTACGCCATAGCTGCATAAATTTGAAATTATTAGCTGTTACGGCAAGGTTATAACTTGAATTATTGGCTGCTGCCTGATGGTTCACATTGCGGTAGGCATCCACATCCGGTGTGAAAGGACGATTGGTCGGCTTGTCTATTGTTTCAGATCCGAACATAACGCCATTGTTGCCCGCCTGGTTGGAGATCCATACCAATGGTGGGCGACCAGTAAAAATTCCTGAACCACCGCGCACTTGAGTCTGATTGGTTCCATTGACATTCCAGTTAAATCCAATTCGCGGCGACCATAGAATTGTACCTTTAGGGTATTTTGAGACATCAATTTTTTCTCCTTGATCAAAGATCAATTTGCTGACATTTTCATTCTTCAGATTACTAGGAGATGATATGTGTGTGAAATCAGCTCTTAACCCAGCAGTGAGTTTAAAATGATCGTTTACAGCAAAAGCATCCTGGGTATATAAACCAAACATATTGGCTGAAATCTGAGCATAAGGGAAAGATCCATCTGCCAATACGGAATACTGTACCTGGTATTTGGTGGCATTTGAGACATGGTTTTCAGCAGAATTATAGAAATCATCAAGACTGGCAAAAGTATAAGCACCATAATAATTTGGCGCAAAACCATTTGTTGTTTTGTAATTTTCAAAATTCGCCCCTAAAGTGATTTCATGTTTACCAGCGTAAATATTAAAGTTATTGGTAGCCTGGAAAACTTTCGTTTTCAAGCTATTAAATGCTGTAAAAGGTTCATAGCCAAAAGCGGTCATACTACTACCGTCAGGATTCATAATGTCGACCAAGGGAAAAGGTTGTCCACCTTTGGATTCTCTATAATCATCCATCATATTATATCCGACGGTCAAGGAGTTGGAATATTTGCTGTTAATACGTGTTCGCAATTCCAGATTCACATTGTCCATATTATTGTTGATCCCGTAGCCTGCCGAACTGAACGGTAAACTTATATTCGAGGGTTGCCTATTATTTTTCGGAGCCCCGCTATTTGATGGTAAAATATCGCGGTAGGAACGAAAGTAAAAATACTTGGCACTCAGTGTATTTTTAGCATCGATGTTATAATCTAATTTGACCGAAAATTTATCACTTCGTGTATCTAATGGATAATCTTGATAGGAACCGGGATTATATCCGATGGATTTGAGGTATTTCGCTAGATCATCTAGTTTTTCGGCTGAGACTGTTGAAACGTTCGGCCCGGTATTGCCTCCGCGTGAAGCGATAAAGTTTGTGCCCGGATCGACCCTTCGCTCAATTTCCCCACTTGCAAAAAAGAATAGCTTATTTTTAATAATTGGACCGCCGACCGTAAAGCCATATCCTTTGAGGTTAAAATTATTGACGGGAGCTTTCAGACCTGCTGAATTGTATTTATTAACCAGGGCCTGATTTCTGAAATAGTAATTTAATGAACCTTGTATCTCGTTTGTACCGCTTCGCGTGACAGCATTGATTGCAGCTCCTGTGAAACCGTTTTGTCTTACATCATAGGGTGCAATATTGACGGAGATTTCTTCAAAGGCATCCATGTTGATCGGTTGGGAGTTTGTCTGGCTTCCGATAGTTCCCTGTAATCCAAAAGCATTGTTAAATAATGCACCATCAATCGTGAAGTTGTTTGCCAGGTTACTTCTCCCTGCAAATGATGGATTACCGTACTGCATTGAAAATTGAGGAGTCAACTTGACAAAATCCGTAAAACTACGGTTTAGCGTAGGCAGATTCTGTATTGCCATGCGTGAGATATTCTGTGAAGCCCCTGTTCGTCCTGAATTGAAGACTTTTCCCTGTCGTGTACCGACGACAACGACTTCTTCCAAAAGCCGATCATTGGAGATCATCTGAATATCAAGTGTTGAACTTTGTCCCAATGCCAGTTTTTCTACTTGCTTGACATTTGGTGTATGACCTAAATAAGTTACAGTGATTTGATAAGGGCCACCAATACGCATATTAGGAAGGTTATAGCGGCCATCGTTTCGTGATGAAGTCGTGTATTTTGTCCCAGATGGTAAATGGATAGCTTCGATTGTTGCACCATTAATAGGCGTGTTCCCTTCTCTGACGGTTCCATTGAGAGCAGAGGTAGTTTCATTTTGCGCGTAGGTAATCGATGTACCAATTGTGCTTAGCAAAATACTGGTAATCAAATGTTTTCTCATTTGTTTAGTAGCTGTTTAAATGACTAGGTGATTTTCAAACCGCGGTAAAGGTAGTAGTGGATTGTTGATTTTAGGTTAAGTAAATATTATTTAAATGCGCTGAGCAATGCTAACAGGAAATCTTTCCGTCCCGATAGAGGTTAAGGGCTGCATTTAGAATAGTTGTAATGGTTTCCAGTGGTAGATTCTCATCGGGATTGAGATTCCTGCATATTCCGAGACTTTTGTTTTCCTTTTTCAAAATAGACTACTTTTTAAGGCCTATTATATGGTTTAGGCAAAGCTACATCAAGCTCGGCTTTTTTATCATATTCTTCGCTTTTTTTGAGAGTTTTGTATATTCAGATCTATTTAAGCAGAAGAAGAGATTAAATCGCACATTTGACAACCCGAACATTTCGCTCATGGATATAGACTTCAGAAATATTACATATTTGGAAACCGGAAATATTAAACAGAGGAATATCCATAGACTAAATCACAAGTACAATATACTCAAGGTATATAACCCTATAGTCGTTGGCACGATACCGATTAATATAAATATTGAAACGAGTGATGTGGATATTATTTTATATACCCAAAATTTTGATCAATTGGAGATGAAACTGCGGCATGATTTTTCACAGTTTCAAAACTTTCTGCTGGAGAGAATAGCTAAAAATATCGCTGTATGCGGTTTTTCCATTGAAGGGCAAGTTTTTGAACCATATGCTACGGATAAAGAAACAGAGGAGCAAAACGGCTATTTACACATGATCAAAGAGTATGAAATTATCGAGGTCAAAGGGGAAGATTTTGCTGCTAAAGTACGGATGTTAAAAACAAAAGGAGTAAAGACAGAGCCTGCATTTTGCCCGTTATTGAAGCTTGAGGGGGCCCCCTATGTGGAGCTTTTAAAATACCAGATAAGGAATACATAGTATCGAAAAGAATTAGCCATCGTTTAAAAATTAGTCAGGAATCCTTCTTTCTTTACATACTGAATCTGCCATAGGGCGTTATCATTCACTCATCAAGTTACAACCGAATTTGCTAAATCGAGTCAATCTCGGTCATATTGCATCCTATTTGGAATCACCCAAGAAACTCTGAGTCACATACGGCGCTAAACAACGATTTTGATATACATCAAAAATGCAGTCAATCAAGTGATTACTTTTGTGGTAGATCATTTAAATAATTGAAAATGAATTGGATTTCATTAATTATTGCTGGTATTTTTGAAATTGGCTGGCCTTTGGGATTGAAGACGGCGCAACAGCCAGAAGGGAATAAATTTGGCTGGATTATATTGGCTGTCGTCTCCATGACAATCAGTAGGGGATTACTGTTTTATGCACAGAAGGCAATTCCGATTGGTACCGCCTATGCGGTGTGGTGGACCGGATTAGGTGCTGTTGATAATTTGGTAGTGAGAGTATTCTTCTTTGGCGACTCGGCAAATGTCTTCATGCTCTTGTCTGCGACGCTAATTGTGGCGGGTATTCTCGGTTTAAAAATATTTTAATAGCTGTCAGCGGATTCTGATACCGCTTTGTTTTTAAAAAGGAATGCTATTAGAAATCCTTTCTATTGATATGAAATATTAGACCTTGTTTGTCCTCATTGACTTTAGATAAATCACATTTTTTTGCAAAAAAATCAATAATATGGATCAAAACGTGTTGCTAAAGAGGATGTTGGGATGATTTTTGTTGCGTAGGTAAATTATGAGGCAGGAATTGGTAGATAAGATAGCAATGTATAGTAAACGATACGGATTGTTTATGCATCCAGACTATATTAGCTTTGCACGTGATACAACAAGGTTATTACTTCGCAACGAATGTTTGCGTATAGGAGATATAAAAGTGTATCAAGATTATGTTGCCTCTCACTATCCCGAAGATCTCCCCTGGGAAATGAAACATTATCAAGAAGCAGCGAAGGCCTTAATAAAAATGGATAGATTTACCGCTATGGCCTGGGTTGCTTCAAATCAAATTAATCTATTCGAATCAGATATTTTTATTGATGATGAGGATGCAATTTTACGTCCTATACAATTCAAGAACGATGACATGCTGCGTTACAATTTTAACTCATTAGAAGAGCTAATTTATAACCATCAAATACCTGATGATCTATTCCGCAAAAACCAGGCTTATTTTTGGATTGATGCACGTATTGATTTGCGTTAACTGCGCTGATTTGTAATAGCGGTATTTATTCCGCATTAAACCTCCCATAATAGAATTGTGACTAGTGTCACAGGGAAGCTGTCAACAGGATTAATCTGTCTGTATGACAAATACTTCATTATTATCTCCAACGGATACGGTCGGAAATTTCTTGTTAAAGTCAATCGCTACATCCCCTTTGCCAACTGTACCGTCAGCATTTGAATCCCATTCTAAAGCAACGTAATATTTTATAGGATCCGTTTCGTTAATGGTCGGTTTGATTAATTTGTAATGATTTTTTGGAAGATATAGTTTGATTTCAAATGGTAATTCATTCTGCTTAAATCTTTTTTCGGCGATTACTGTTGCTGGAACATCGGCAATGTTCGCCGCGACTGCATATAACTTAATTTTACCGCATGGATTTTTAATTGCAAGAGCATTCGAGTTTTGAAGTTTTACCGATATCCTGTTTTTAGTTGAATCTATTTTTTCTTTTTGTTGGATTGTTGAACAACTGCTGCTTATAAATGCAACAGATAGCAATGTTATAATAGATTTGATCATAGTAATTTTTATTTAAATGTTTGAAAAACTATACCAATTTATAGGTATGAAATATTATAATTTGAAAGATATACCAACATTGGCTATCCCCAAATATCCGAATCCAAATTCACCGTATAGGCCAATTTTATTACCATAACGAATACCGATTGGTGAGGCTTGGTAGGACAGTGCACCAAAATTGTCAGAGCTCTCTTTTTGACGATTATGATATTGTTCGTATCCTACGGCACCCTTGCCATATAGATTCAATTTGCCCTTATCCAGATAAAAGTATTTTATTCCGTTTTTGTGTATTGTTTTGAACTTTAATTCTGAAATATCTTATGGATGGTGAGTGTTGTTATAAATGAGTGCAAATGAGGTTGATATCGCTGATTTGTGTTTTATATATATTAAATAATAAAAAAAGAGTCGAATTGTTTGGATCTTTTTTGAAAAACTAACAATTATTTTGAATTTTCCAGTAGCTTCATTATGTAGTCAACCCATTCTGAATTTTGTACAGTTTGTTCAATATAATAATCCGGTTATATCCCTTTATTGTCTATGCTATATCGGGATGCGGTAGCTTTTGATGAGCATATGGCCTAATCTATATTTTTTACAGAGTGACGCTAAATACATAATCTACATGATTCTACAACCAATGGTCAAAGACGATAATACGAATACTAGCCATAAAAAAGTCCTTCATTTATATATACAAAAACGAAGGGCTTTTGAAGCTATATATGTAGCTGTTATAGCTGTTTTATTTTGAGGTTCCTAAAGGATACACCCCTCGACCAGTCCTGAAGGGCAAGCTTACCACTTGTATGTTTACCGAATTCAGGAAAATCTTTAAAGGTGCTGTGTTTTACCAGATCCTGCCATTTTTGTGAATTGAAATCCATTTCTGCTGTAGCTGTACCATTTAGATAGAACGTGATTTTACCATCTTTCTGTACGATGCTCGATTGGTTCCAATCATCCTTTGCTTTGGTATTGACAAAATTTTGTTGAGGTAAAAACGTGTATAGACAACCTGCGCGTTTCAACGGTTTGTCAAAGTCGGGGTGCGAGTCAGCAAGTAGCTGATATTCTGGCCCTGAATGATAAGTTGCATTGATGTCAGGCCGCTCCTGTACATTGACAAAAATACCGCTATTGCCTTCCTTTTCAAGTTTCCATTCGAATTTGAATTCGTAATTTTTATAATCACTATTGGATACAAGGTCATATTTTTGACTTTGGTTGTTTGGGTCACAGTAGATTGTCCCATTTCTTACCACCCAAGCGGTCGGCACTTTTTTTTCATTGTTGTACGTATGCCAATTGTTCAATGTTGTGCCATCAAATAGTAGCTGCCAGCCCTCTTCTTGCTCCTTCTCACTTAGTGTGTTTGGGGCACTCATATCATTTTTACATGAATAGAATAGGCTGCCGATAAAGACAGCTATAACGATTTTTTTGAATAGGTTTAAGTTTATCATTGTTTAAAGTTTGTCGTATATGAAGTGTTCTTAGGAATTTGATGCACTAAAATAATTTTTAATGTTTACTTTCTTTTATAAATAAAGACATTTATGCGAATTTGTTACACAAATCCAGTCACCAGCTCCTGATAAGCTCTTCTGCAACCGATACATTTTGCCATATTCTTCAAAGAATTTGGGCTCGTCGTATTTATTCTCCTGTATTCTTTTTTATGTAAGTTTAATTCCAAGATCTATCTTTATAGTCCAATTTACATATTATTCATGTTTTTTATTTTTTTTGTTCACGAATACTATTTGTTTTTAAATTTAAGAGCATGGTTAATAAAACTTTGAAAGTGAATTTTGGGACATTAGAATGTACTGAAGGTCCTGAAGAAACATTTGTTTGGTCTGTCCGGATTGCTGTGAACAACCGTTTTTTTGAAGGAGAAATGCCACTTTATATATTGACAAAAACGGAAGATCTAAGTGTTAACATAACAGGGCGTGCGGAAGTTATCCTTGATAATATGGAAAACTATCTTGAAACCGGATATCCTTTTTGAAAAAAACATTGACCGAATAACCTTATGATTTCAAAATAACCGACTAGGAAAAGGAATATTTGGATAAAGAGATTGAAGAATTTCCGGTGGATCTTCCCGAAATTATTCTTTACGACGAGGAGGAGGAATGGGTATTACGGTTTGCTGTAGGCCTATTCAACATTTGTGATCCTTATGGAATCAATATAAATTTTTCTTTAGATAAACCAATTTCCGTTGACAACTTAGAAGATAGTACAGTAATTTAATTTACTGTAGGTTGCAGCCAATTCTCGCCTGAGAAAAACGCGTTATTGTTCACCAATTAATCTGCTGTTAGCATTATATGAATCCGATATTTTCGATAGTTCCTATCATAAATCAGTTCTCATTTTGATAAAATAACCCTATCATTTTGATAAGGTTTCATCAGTTGAATTTTTAGTATTTTATTTTTAATTTACTGTTTTATAGTTGTTTATGTTCTTTGTTACAACTGTGGAATGCTGTTTGGCCTATAGGGACAAATCATAAATGGAAATGATCAGAAAAATAATAGAATCGTCAAAAAGTCCGCCGAACGTGAAGTTCAAATACAAGCCGGGGATAGATATAATATCCCCAAAAACGATAGGATATAGTTTACGAATCTTTACTAATAATCCCCACAATAATGATAACACTCGTACTGATACTAACTGGCCTGCTTTGTTTTTGGTTATTCTTTAAAATGGTGGATTTCTTCGAGAAAATTTAGGAAAACGCAGAATAGAACAGCACTTAAGTCAACGTCAGCCATGAAAGATTTAAATGAAAATAAAAAGCATATAGCTCCAAGAAAATTATCTATGGATCGCATCGCAAAGTTTGTGATGATCATTTTGATCCTAACGATGATCTATCAACTGTATATCAGTTAAATTTTGAAAAAGCATAAGATGAAAAAATTAAATCAATACCGGATCGGTTTGTATATGATACTCCACTACAGGGAGATCCGTTCGGAAATTAATCTTCTGATTCGGAAACACAATTTTGCTGGAGCGCTACAGGCCGTGGTCAACCACCTTCGTACGTTAAGTGCCGCTCGTGATATTGATACGTTGTGCCGGCATATCCACTTTTTGGGAGCACTATATAGCCGGGGTAACCGTTACGTCCAATACATGATGGAAAATTTATTTGTACGCTCTTTGACGGGAATAAAACGGATCTATACGGTAGAAGAATGGATAACGATTGAAAACCGTCTTCCACTTTCTTTTTTGGAAATCCAAAAAAGGCAACAACAGGCAATTTATTAATAGTAAGACAAATGACAGCTTTATTTATAGTAGCACTCATGGTTTTTGGATATATCTGTTATGTACTCCTCAAACCCGAAAAATTTTAGCAGTACTAAAAATACCTCAAAATTCAGTTTTATCCATAGTTCTTCTCGCAGCGCGACAGATCCTGGTGGGTAAAAGAAAATAGTGAATAAGGTAGACAGTAAAATCTTTCAAACAACAATTACACAACTGAAATGAATACAGAAATTTTTGGAATCGTTGCAATGTTTATGATCACATTGCTGTTGGGAATTCCACTTGGCAGGTACATCGCCAAAGTATATGCGGGCGAGAAAACAGGACTTGATCCTGTTTTTCAACCCTTGGAACGTTTGTTTTATAGAATTAGTGGTATAGATCCGACTGTACAGATGACCTGGAAGCAACATTTGGTCGCTCTTTTGACTATAAATTTTGTTTGGTTTCTATTGAGTATGGTCGTATTGATGAATATGGGGCATTTACCCTTGAATCCCGATGGTAATCCAAGCATGTCAGCTGACCTTGCTTTCAATACGTCAATATCTTTTCTGGTCAACTGTAATCTCCAGCATTATTCGGGTGAAACCGGAGTGAGTTACTTCGGTCAGATTTGGTTGATGTTTCTTCAGTTTGTTACGGCCGGTATTGGAATGGCAGCAGCGGTAGTCATTTTTAAGGCATTTAGCGATAAAACCGCAACGAAATTGGGTAACTTCTATGAGTTTTTCCTCAAGTCATGCACGCGGATACTACTTCCCATTTGTCTGCTGATCGCAGCAATCTTTGTCTTTCAGGGGATGCCAATGACGATGGAGGGGAAGGATACCATGATCAATATGCAGGGTGACACCGTGCAGGTGAGCAGGGGGCCTGTCGCGGCATTTGTTCCTATTAAACACCTTGGCACAAACGGTGGTGGATTTTTTGGCGCAAATAGCGCACATCCATTGGAAAACCCAAATTATTTGACCAACATGGTAGAAATGGTCGCTCAGTTTCTTATTCCTATGGCCATGATTTTTGCATTTGGTTTCTTTATCCGCAAACGCAAGTTCGCATGGATGATGTTCGCGGTAATGACAATAGGTTTCTTGATCCTGACAATTCCAAATATCAGGATGGAAGCAGCGGGAAATCCGGCTTTAACACAGATGGGGATAGATACTTCCCTCGGTGCGATGGAGGGTAAAGAAGTCCGCATCGGCGCTGTAGCATCTGGCTTCTGGAGCATAGTAACGACTATGATTTCGACAGGCTCAGTGAATTCCATGCATGACAGTTACATGCCATTGTCCGGTATGAACGAACTTATTGCGATGATGGTCAATGCATTTTATGGTGGTGTTGGGGCGGGAATACTCAATTTCTTTATTTTCATCATATTGGCGGTATTCATTAGCGGATTAATGGTCGGCCGTACCCCAGAATTTATGGGTAAAAAGGTCGAAGCCCGGGAGATGAAAATAGCTATGATTGTGGCACTGGCGCACCCTTTCCTTATCCTCGTTGGTACAGCACTGGCGACCGCGTTTCCGACACAGGGAGCGTCTACATTAAACAATCCTGGATTCCACGGTTTTAGCGAAATATTGTATGAATATACCTCTTCGGCGGCAAATAATGGAAGTGGCTTCGAAGGGTTGGGAGATAATACCCTATGGTGGAATATTTCCACAGGTATCGTGTTGTTGCTCGGACGATTTATACCCATTATCGGCCCCGTGGCGATCGCAGGACTTTTGGCTGAGAAGAAATTTATTCCAGAGGGCGAAGGTACACTGAAGACGGACACGAGTACATTCGGAATGATGGTATTTGCGGTGATTGTCATCATAGCAGCACTATCCTTCTTCCCAGCATTGGCGTTAGGGCCAATCGCTGAATATTTCTCCATGCAATAATTAAAATAATAAAATTTTAGAAATGAGCAATCAACAAACATTGTTTCAGAAAGAACTTGTACAACAAGCGTTAAAACAATCTTTTGTGAAACTAAATCCGAAGGTAATGTTCCGCAATCCAGTGATGTTCACGGTTGAAATCGGAACGCTGATTATGGCCGCAGTTTGTGTTTGGATAATGACCGGGGAAACCTCGCAGGGCTCCCTTGGGTACAATTTCACTGTCTTTGTCATTCTATTCCTCACCTTGCTTTTTGGGAATTTTGCGGAAGCGATAGCCGAAGCCCGCGGAAAAGCACAGGCGGATAGTCTTCGCAAAACCCGTGAGGAAACACCAGCTAAACTACAGGATGGTCGGATAGTTTCCTCTGCAGCGTTAAAAAAGAATGATGTCTTTGTGTGTCGGGCAGGAGATATCATACCACTTGATGGCGAAATTATAGAAGGATTGGCGACGATAGACGAAAGTGCCATCACCGGGGAATCTGCCCCTGTCATCCGTGAAGCCGGTGGCGACAAAAGTTCTGTTACCGGAGGTACGAAGGTATTATCCGACAGAATTGTCGTGCAGGTTACGACTGAACCGGGCGAAAGCTTCCTGGATAAGATGATCGCTTTGGTTGAAGGTGCCAGTCGCCAGAAAACGCCGAATGAAATTGCGTTGACGATACTTTTAGCAGGGTTCACACTTGTTTTTATTATCGTGACTGTTACCCTAAAGCCCTTTGCTGACTATGCCAATGTAGGTATCACGATCGCTTCTTTTATATCACTTTTTGTGTGTTTGATACCAACGACTATAGGAGGCCTATTGTCTGCTATTGGTATCGCTGGAATGGATAGGGCATTGCGTGCGAATGTCATCACAAAAAGCGGTAAGGCCGTCGAAACGGCAGGCGATATTGATGTATTGCTCCTTGACAAAACGGGAACGATTACGATAGGAAACCGGAAGGCGACCAATTTTTATCCTGCAGATACGGTTGAAATGAACAGTTTGGTGCGTGCCGCCGTTTTAAGTTCCATGTCTGACGAAACTCCAGAAGGAAAATCCATTGTCGAATTGGCGGCAGTAAAACCTGCAAGTTACGGCATTCAGGAACCTGTATTTATCAAGTTCACTGCCGAAACACGCAGCTCTGGGATAGACTTTGACGGTACACGTATCCGCAAGGGAGCGACAGATGCGATACGTAATATCGTGACCAAAGCGGGGAATTCGTTTCCCATTGAGACAGACGAACGGGTGAAGACCATCTCGCAAAATGGGGGGACACCATTGGTCGTGGCCGAGAATGAAGATGTGCTTGGTGTGATCGAATTACAGGATGTGATTAAACCCGGTATTCAGGAGCGTTTTGAAAGACTGCGCAAAATGGGGATTAAGACCGTGATGGTAACTGGCGATAACCCGCTGACTGCAAAATATATCGCTGACAAAGCAGGTGTGGATGACTTTATTGCCGAAGCCAAACCTGAAGATAAAATGAATTATATCAAGAAGGAGCAGGCAGATGGACGATTGGTTGCCATGATGGGGGATGGTACCAATGATGCGCCAGCTCTTGCACAGGCAGATGTAGGTGTAGCAATGAATAGTGGTACCCAGGCCGCCAAAGAAGCGGGGAACATGGTAGACCTGGACAATGACCCTACGAAATTGATTGAAGTAGTGGAAATCGGAAAACAATTATTGATGACCCGTGGTACGCTGACCACTTTCAGTATTGCCAACGATGTCGCCAAGTACTTTGCCATTATCCCAGCGTTGTTTATCACGGCAATTCCCGCACTACAAGGATTAAATATTATGCATTTGAATAGCCCTCAGAGCGCTATTCTCTCGGCAGTGATTTTCAATGCGATCATTATCCCATTATTGATTCCATTGGCATTGAAAGGCGTCGCCTATAAACCTATTGGTGCAAGTGCGCTGTTGCGCAGAAATTTACTTGTATTTGGTGTGGGGGGCATTCTCGTACCTTTTATCGGAATTAAAGCGATCGATCTATTGATCGCCCTATTTATCTAAAATATCATTTATAAAATTAACATGAAAACACATATCTATCCCGCTATCAAGATCACAGTGGTGCTTTTGGTGCTGCTTGCAGTCATCTATCCAGCTGTTGTCTGGGCGATCGCACAACTGGCACCCAATCACGGAAAGGGAGCGGTTATAAGCTATCATGATCAGAAATATTATAAAAATATCGGTCAGTCTTTTACTGATGAAGCCTATTTCTGGTCGCGGCCATCAGCTGTAGCGTACAATGCTGCCGGATCGGGAGGGAGCAACAAAGGTTCTTCCAATCCGGAATATCTGATAGAAGTAAAAGCCCGTATTGATACATTTTTAAGGAATAATCCAGGAGTGTCAAGAGGGCAGGTGCCTGTAGATCTTGTCACAGCAAGCGGTAGTGGACTGGATCCCGATATATCCGTGGCAGCAGCCAAAATACAAGTTGCACGTATTGCCAAAGCAAGAGCGATAGATGCAAATAGTTTACAGTCACTAGTGGATGCACATGTGCAAAAACCAATTGCGGGTATGTTTGGACCTGAAAAAATAAATGTACTTGAACTGAATATTGCCTTGGATCAGATGACTGAAAAATAAATGTCGAGGCCTGACGATACGAACACAATAAATGACGATCAAATAATTAAAATAGATGAAAAAATTAGCCTTGTTGGCCTGCTTCATGCTAGGGTCAACGATAACCATATTTGCACAGGAAGATACAATTCAGAATAAGACAGTTTCCATTAGTGGATATGTTGAAGCCTATTATATGCGGGATTTCAACAATCCCATTGCCAACACACGTCCTGCTTTTGTTTACAGTCACAACAGAAATAATGAAGTGAATATTAATATGGCATTGCTAAAAGCAACTTACGGCACTGAAAATACACGTGCGACTGTTGCTTTGGCGACAGGTACTTACATGAATGCCAACTACGCTGCTGAGCCAGGAGTATTGAAAAACATCTATGAGGCTAATGCCGGTGTACGTATTTCAAAGAGACACAATTTATGGATCGATGCTGGTATTTTTTCCTCTCATTTGGGGTTCGAAAGTGCCATCGGAAAAGACAATTGGACATTGACCAGGAGCCTTTTCGCTGATAACTCGCCATATTTTGAAACTGGTGCAAAAGTATCATACACATCCGCGTCGGGAAAATTATTCCTTGGTGGGCTTGTACTCAATGGTTGGCAACGTATACAGCGGGTTGATGGCAATAGTTTGCCTGCCTTTGGACATCAGCTTGTCTATAAGCCAACCGATAACTTAACGATCAACAGCGGGTCTTTTATCGGCAGTGATAAAGCCGATAGCGTCAGACAGATGCGCTATTTCCATAATCTATATGTCATTTACCAGTTAAATAGAGAGTTTGGCGTTGCAGCTGGTTTTGACATAGGCGCCGAACAAAAAGAAAAAGGAAGCAGTAGCTATAATGTGTGGTATACGCCGGTGTTGATTGCACGTTATACAAGCTCTGATAAATTTAGTCTTACCGTTAGAGGCGAATATTATCAGGACAAGAAGGGAGTCATTATTTCAACCGAAGCCAAAAATGGTTTCCAGACATTTGGCTATTCAATCAATGCTGATTATGCAATCCTCCCGAATGTACTTTGGCGGACGGAATTACGCAATCTATCGAATAAGGAAGCTATTTTCCTCGACCGAAAAAATAATCTGGTAAAAAATAGCACAACTGCCGTGATGGCGCTAACTGTTAGTTTCTAATTAAAAACAAACCTTGCTGTTGTACGTTGATTCAACAGCAAGGTGAGCGAAATGATAGGTAAAATGGAAGAAAGAAAAAGCGCGGAACATTTTCTGGATCTGATCAAGAAATCAAGAAGGGGTAGATTCAAGCTCTATATTGGTATGAGTGCCGGTGTCGGGAAAACCTATCGTATGTTGCAAGATGCACATAACCTACTGCATAGCGGAGTTGATGTAAGGATTGGTTACATCGAAACACATAATCGCAAAGAGACACACGAGCTGCTTGAAGGGATTCCTTTCATTGCAAGGCGTAACCTTTTCTACAAGGGAAAACAATTGGAGGAATTGGATGTAAACGCCGTGCTGAACATTCACCCCGAAGTAGTAATCATTGACGAACTGGCACATACAAATATTGAAGGAAGTAAAAATACGAAACGTTGGCAGGATGTTCTGGAGATTCTTGATGCGGGTGTAAATGTGATTAGTGCGCTCAATATTCAACATATTGAAAGCCTCAATGAGGAAGTAAAGGCAATTACAGGGGTGGAAGTGAAAGAACGCGTACCTGATAGCGTGGTGGATTCGGCTGATGAAGTTGTCAATATAGACCTTACTGCGGAAGAGCTTATCACCCGTTTAAAAGATGGTAAGATCTACGAGTCATCAAAAATTCAGGCGGCGTTACAGAATTTCTTTAAAAGTGAGCATATTCTCCAGTTACGGGAAATGGCTTTAAAGGAAGTGGCTTCACAGGTACAGCGCAAAGTAGAAATTGAAGTTCAACCGCAGCGTTGGACACGCAAAGAACGTTTTCTTGCGTGTATCAGCTCTAATGAGGTGAAGGCCAAAAATGTCATCCGAAAGACTGCCCGTCTGGCTGGTTATTATAACAGTAGCTGGTTGGTATTATACGTTCAGATGCCCGCAGAACGTGGGGATAGGATTGCCCTGAACAAGCAGCGACATTTGATCAATAATTTTAAATTGGCGACAGAACTGGGCGGAGAAATAGTTAAGATCGAAGCACGCAATGTCGCGAATGAAATATTAGCCTTATGTGAGCAGCGTCATATTACTACCGTATGTATCGGCAAACCAAGGTTGTCTCTGTTCAGAATTTTATTGTCAACTGATACTTTCCGTAGGTTATTGGCGCAATTGTCAAAGAAAGATATTGACCTTATTATATTGTCGTAAAACAGTGATATATTGCACGTATGTTAGGGGATAAGTTAACTGACAAAAACAAATGAAAATAAAAACGAAACTTACTTTTGGGGTAGGCTCCCTGTTTCTTATGATCTTCCTGCTTGCCGCATTAAGCGGTTGGTATGTGTATAGGCTAAAGAAAGATACCGGAAATATATTGACCGCAAATTATAATACACTGCGTTACGCGAAGAATATGTTGCTGGCACTTGAGGATATGCCCACAAAACACGCTGCTTTTTCTAGTTTTGAAAACAATCTTAACCAACAACGGAAGAATGTAACCGAACCTGGAGAACAACAGACCACTGACGTCATTGCCAAGCATTTTAAATTGCTAAAAAGTAATCCCCAGGATGGGGGGGGCATTTCGGCGATAAGGAGGGAAATCACGCTGCTAATGCAGCAAAATATGACAGCAATTGCAGATAAAAGCCTAGTAGCTGATCGTACCGCCGAACAGGCTATCTTGGTCATTTCCTTTGCTGGGGCACTTTGTTTTATTATTGCTTTTATATTACTCGTCAATTTGCCATCGAATATTGCGGATCCAATTGCCAAACTAACCGGAAGTATTCGACAGATTGCTGGTCAGAATTATAAAGAACGTTTGCATTTGCAAAATACAGGAGAGTTTTCGGAATTGGCTAAGTCTTTCAATACGATGGCAGAGAAACTTGAAGAGTATTCAGAAAGTAAGCTGGATAAAATCTTAAAAGAGAAAAAGCGTATTGAGGCCCTGGTTGATAATATGCATGATCCTGTCATTGGACTTGACGAATATGGACAGATTATTTTCGCCAACGAAGAAGCGATTCACATTACAACCCTGAAAAAGGAGCAGCTGATTGGACGATCTGCAGGGATAGTTTCCAATGAAAATGATCTGATAAAGGATATTTTTAAAGATCTTGCTCTTGCACCGGATCAACGGGAAAAGCGCCCTATTAAGATTTATGCAAATGAAAGGGAAAGCTATTTTGAAAAAGATATTATTGATATCAATATATTGCCTACTGGGGAGTCTAATCCGACGTTTATCGGACAGGTTGTGATCTTGAAAAATATAACCACATTCAAAGAGCTTGATCTGGCAAAAACAAACTTTATTGGCACGGTTTCACACGAATTTAAAACACCTATCGCAGCGATTCAAATGGGCATCCAACTATTGGGAAATGAACAGATTGGTCACCTCAATCCCGAGCAAATTGGATTGTTAAATGGGATAAAAGATGATTCGGATCGCTTGCTTAAGATCACCGGAGAACTGCTGAATATGACTCAGGTAGAGAGTGGTGCTATTCAGATCAGCTTACATGAGACTGATGTACAACCGATCATCGATTACGCGGTGATGGCAAATCAGTTTGCGGCGGATCAAAAGCGGATAAAGTTTGTATTGGAAATGGATCCATCCATAAATACGGTTTTAGCGGACAGTGAAAAAACCGCTTGGGTATTGACAAATTTTCTTTCCAATGCGGTACGCTATTCCTACGAAGACGCCAGTATTCAGATCCGGGTTGAAAAAAAGGAATCGGCGATCCAATTTTCGGTCACGGATCATGGACAAGGTATTGAACCGAAGTACCTTGACAAGATCTTCGAACGTTATTTCCGTGTCCCGGGGTCCAAAAAAGGGGGTACTGGACTGGGATTGAGTATTAGTAAAGAATTTATTGAAGCTCAGGGCGGTATAATAGGGGTAAACAGTGAATACGGTGCCGGAAGTTCGTTTTATTTTTCACTAAACGCGAGCTAAATGAAAATGACGGAATAAGACAGTTTTAAAAACAGTGGGCAGGGATATTTCGACAAAGCAAATACTGAGTACCACAGGAATTCGTGAAAACTGCCTGCGGTACTCCGTATTTGGTAACGATTCGATATTAGTTGTTGACGAGTGCCATTGCACCATCACTATAACGGGCGCCTACATTTGGGTATTTGTGCAGTATCTCTTCGATGGCATTTAAATCCGAATCGGACAATTGCACGTCTATGGCTCCTGCATTTTCTTCCAGATACTTTCTTTTTTTTGTGCCCGGAATAGGAATGATATCATTTCCCTGAGCTAGTACCCAAGCCAATGCCAGTTGTACCGGTGAACATTGTTTGTCCTGGGCCAAGCGGGCAAACTCAGCGACTAATCGCGCATTGTTTTCCGCATGTTCGCCCTGATTGCGGGGGAGTGTTCTTCTAAAGTCATCTGCCGACAGACTATCTAAATTTAAGGTATTAGAAAATAAACCTCTGGCCAGTGGCGAATAAGGAATTAAGCTGATACCCAAATTACGGACAGTTTGCAGTATTTCTTTTTCTACATCACGTGTAAGCAGTGAATACTCACTTTGCAAAGCAGCAATGGGATGTATAGCATTAGCTTTAATGATTGAAGCTGGGGATGCCTCACTGAGTCCCAAATATCTTACTTTACCTTCTTTGACCAATTCCGCCATCGCGCCAACTGTATCTTCGATAGGGACATTAGGGTCTACCCGATGCGCATAATATAAGTCTATAGTATCGATACGAAGGCGTCGGAGGCTGTTCTCTACGGCTATTTTTATCCATGCCGGTGACCCGTCAAAATAAGTGTTTGCTGTGCCACTTGGTCCTGCTTTGTCATCCTTGAAGCGAAAACCAAATTTGGTCGCAATAAATACTTTATCACGATTGGGTACAAGCACTTTTGAAATTAATTCTTCATTAGCACCATTACCATACATATCTGCGGTGTCCCAGAAATTTATGCCGAGATCCAAAGCTCTTTCAAGTGTAGCAATACTCTCTTTTTCGTCTGTAGGTCCATAGGCAAAACTCATTCCCATACAGCCTAATCCAATAGCAGATAACTGTTCGTTCGTTGTTCCAAGATTTCTATATTTCATGACGATTATATTTTGTTTAATACAAAAGTAGTGAAGGTATCTCGTGCCTTGCTTAAAACAATCAAACAGATAATTATAGTATTCAAACAGTGGCTGTCCGCAGTTGGTTTGGCGACATTCCAGTATGCTTTTTGAAAAAATTTGTAAAGTAAGAGGGGTATTCAAAGCCTAGACTATAGGCGATATCCGCGATATTCCAATTTGTGTGTAAAAGCAGTGCACGGGCTTCCTGAGCAATACGGCTAGCGATATGTGCACTTGTCGTTTTGCCGGTTGTTTCTTTAACAGATCGATTTAGATGATTAATATGTACCGAAAGTGCGTGGGCATAGTCCCCCGGACTTTTCAACTGTAGACCAGTATTACTTATATTTACCGGAAATTGACGTTCCAGAAGTTCCAAAAAAAGACTGGATACCCGCGTGGAAGCGTTTGTATATGAGCCAAATTCTTGAGCAGGACTCGATTTCATTGTCTCATGGATCAATAAATGCAGATAGCTGCGCAAGATATCGTCTTTATGCGCATAGTCTGATCGCATCTCCAACATCATTTTTTTGAAAATTGTTGAAATTTCATCCAGTTGTTCTGCATTCGGAAAGTAAATAGGATTGCTCCCGATTTTGAAAAGAGGAGAATCCTTTAAACTCTCTATGCGTTCACTATGTTGAATAAACTCTTCCGTAAAGACACAATACCATCCTGCTTGGGCGGAAGACTCCGGTTCCCAGGCATAGGGTACGACCGGATTAGCAAATAACATGGCCGGGCGGTCGATCTGTATCCATTTATCAGCATAATATAATTTGCCCCGACCTATAATCAGCGAGGTTTTATAAAAATCACGACGGTTATAAGGGGAGACTACTGTACAGGATTCTCTGCTAAATACGTTGAAGTGACCAAAACCCGTATTATTGAGCGGTAAGTCTAGCTTAGCAAAGCCCGGTTGTCTTTTATAAAAGTCTGTTACGCTTTCTGCTGAGTTCATAGTACTAAATTATAAAATTCGTTTTATAATTCATGGTCATTTACAGTTCAATTTTTTACTATGTTATGCTTATGTTGAAGTCTATCTGTTCGATATCTGGATCGTGTATTTGTACAATAATGTCGATGCTGAGTTGGCGAAATTTTTCGAATTTCACCAACTTATTCCTATTTTTGGATCAACTATGAAGGCCTTTTTTTGAATCTAAAAAGATATTAACGAGCAATTATGATTAAAATATACCATTATAAACAATGTAGCAAGAGCTGTGCAGCCCTGGATTTTTTGAAACAGCATGCGCTAGATCTGCACGTGCAGGAGTATCTTGACGAGGTACCGAGTAAAGCAGAACTGATTGAAATCCTGTCAAAGCTTGAACTTCGACCATTAGCACTTATTCGAAAGAATGAGGCCTTATTCCTTGAAAAATTTCAACATCTTCATTTGACAGACGAGCAGTGGATTGATGTGATGCTGCAAAATCCCATATTGATTGAACGGCCAATCATTATTAAGGATGGCAAAGCTGTTATCGGACGGCCGCTTGAGCGGGTAATAGAGCTCTTTACATTGCGTTCCTCCTAATGGCGATAGTTGTCATGTTAGTTGGCCTTAAAGGCCTATTGTAGCATATATTTTTATCTTAAAGCTGATCTTTTTTAAGATAGCCTGAAGGCATCAGCCTATATCTGTAGATTCCGTTTCATTGTAATCATAGTCATTTTATAAAGACTGCAGCATTGATATGCTTTTAACCAAATGAAGCTTATCTTATAATATATTTATTCCCATTATCTTGCCTCAAATATAGAATCTCCAGCTACAAATATCGTAGGCTTTCGAGCTAATATGGATTTCAAAATAATATGTAAATATTTATTTTCAGCTTTACGACGGCAAAATGAAATGTTAAGTAAACTGCTGACTGGATGAAAATGATTTCAGCACCAGTGTATTTTGGATGAGCTAATAAATGTAAACTGGCATCATTAGCCAAAAACAAATTTAAGATCATGTTTAAATTTTTTAGAGAATTATTGAGTGCAGCAAAGGAGGGAGTAAGAGAAGCACAAGAGGAACTTGCGCAGGAGAGAGAAATGGATAAAACCTCGACGGAGGAAGTTAATAGTAAAGAGTTGCTGAATGATATTTCATACGATGAGCAATTTGGTACGGCGTTAGGGGCAGCATTCCGGGTTATCGTCTTTGGTGACTGGTTTACGGTATTCGGTAGCGCCAGTGATGACGGCAGCTATCCAGTCCATCTCTATCAGTTTGGAAATTATCCCAGACAGGCGGAGTACAGAAATGAATTCGTAAAGTTACTGAAAAGGGATTTTGCGATCGAAGACAGGGAAAGTTGTTTTCAAATTCTAGCAGCATATTTTAATTTGCTTGGAATAAAGACTAAGGGTACAGTTCTGGAGGGACGGGAAGATCAAATCGACAGTGTAAGTTGGGACATCGGCAAACCTGGGGTGGATGCACTTGCCGTTGCAGTCGTTAGTCATATAGTGACTGCGGCTACGGATGTGGGCTACCTGTCCAAACCAGCAGCCATGGAGATGTTGAAAAGTCTGTCCTTTTACGCACGGTTGCATTTTGAAGATTGGAGTTCATTCTCCGATAAATTTCTAGAAGGAGAACAACAAATTGGACTGAACAACAACATAGGAAAGTCTTATTTGAAAAGATACATTGGCTATTTGCGGGGGAAAGTCGGCAGCCCATGGAAGAATGTTGTTTGGAACAGCCAAATCCTGCCGGAACGTGTAATGTCAACTATTGTTTGGACATTTCAAGCCAAATCCTACCATAGTATCGACGAGTTTGATGCTAGTGTCGTAAAATATCAGCATGATATTTTAGCTGAACGGGCGCAGTGGGACGCCACTGAAGTTGTGGTTGATGTTCCAGAAATGGAGTTATGCTATATGTGTTGGATTAAGGGAATGGAAGACTTGAATTCGAACGAAACATTATTGGATGACGAAGACGAGGCTTTTGATGGGGACAATGAAGACAGTGGATACTACCAAGTGGAAATCTGTGCCCGCCTTCGCACATCCAATGGGAAGAATTTTACCGCACTGGATCTATTGTATCAAATGGAGAAACAATTGATAGGGAAGGAACTGGGGGATCACATATTCTTTGAAGGGCTTGATCGTGTAGGAAATTATACGGGTGATGTACCGCTGTATTATATCAGCTTTGGAAGCTAGTCTTTTTATATCGAGAAACGGATGGCTTATCATACTGTTGTTTATTATAAAAAATCGCTCAATGCTTGTCATCGAGTGATTTTTTATGACTCCATCTCGATATCACCCCCAATCTGAAACTTTGATCCCTTTTATTTACCCGTTGGCCATGGAAATCTGCATATTGAATTAAATTTGATAATTTTGCGCTGCTAATTAATTACCGTATTATATATTTAGACGTTTTTTTGATGTCTGGAGAGAAACACAAATATCGTTTAACAAAGAGAAGAATGTATTTATACCTTATATTGTTGGCAGGTTTAGTACTATTTATTGTACTATTTAGCCTAATTTTCAGGAAGTATACTGCTGGATTTAAACCTGAAAATAATCAGATCAGTTATGAAGCTTCAGCTGATTTAGTGGGCGAAAAGATCAGAAAGATTTCGTCCCGCCCTTTCCTGTTTGGCTTGGAAGATAATCTTGTCAGCGATGAAGATTTCTATTTTGATGACATAAACTTTTATGCTATCGATAATAAACAGCAGAGAAAGGCGGTTTTCCCGCTGACGGATATAATCGAACTGAGCAAGACTGCGATAACAATCACCAATGACAGGGTCTGGCAAGTCATTATTCAGAAAGCTGGGAATCACAAGATAGTATTTAAGTTTGCCTATAACTATACCCTATGGAATAAAGATTTCTATAAATTTTATAAGAAAATAGAGCAAGTAAACCCTGCTGCGGTAAAATCGAAATGGAGTCTCTGGACAATGTAAGAAGGATCAGATCATGAAAACAAGCATGTGTTGAGAATTGTTATATCGGGTAAAAAGTCATGAATAAAATATCATCAACGATTTTGATCTCGGCAGCACTCATCGTACAGGCAGCGTGTCAGTCCCCGTCAGACCAGGATAGAAATATGCGAAATAACTCAACTGATCCGAAATCAGCAGAAAAAGCAGTTTCTTTTAACGATGGCCGTTTGGTAAAGCATATGGAAATAAAGTCCGGACAGACAGATACTATTTTTATTTTCGTTCATCGAGCAGATTCTGTTCGGATAAAAATCAAAACTCCATCGGATACAGCCAATATTCGAATTAGCCAGTTGTTTTCTCCAAATGGAACAGCAGATGGCCCATTTGGAAAAGAACTAACTTACCGTTTTATTGATAGTGGGAAATACTTTATTACGATTAATGAAAATAAGATGGTTGGGAATCATTATACGGGCTCCTATGAAGTAGAGATTATTCCAAATTGAGAACGGCCCTATCAAAATGATAAGGCCATTTCTTTTTTATATTTTTTAGAATAAAATTATCTTTCTGTATATCAGATTCTTACTTATTTTTTTATTGTTATGGAATATTGTTTGATTCATCCCGTTTAACAATGGATAACATTATACATAAAAAACGATGCAATGGAAGTAAGAAAAAAAATGGATGAAGGACAGACAGTGGATTTTATTGCTGCTGTAATTCCTGAGTTGAATCTAAGATTAAGAAAATCCGAACTTAAAGGAGACTACAAAAATATTGTAAAATTGATCTCACAGTTTGCAGAAGATGTCATTTATGCCAAGGATTGGCATCGTTTTGAATGGATTATGCAAGTCATGGCTTATGTGCATGATCGGGGAACCTCCGAACTCCAGTTTGTGATAAACGGATTACTTCCAAACACCTTCTCCAAATTAAAAAAAGCATGCAACTCGATTGAATGGAATTACCTTGAAGCCCGCTTGCCACTTTCACTACAACGGCTTGTTTTGCCCGAAGGTATTTACGATAAAGAAAAAAACAAGCATGCTGAATATCGTCCCTATGAAAATAACTGATGTAATAATACGGCAGGCTAGTATGGCCGACTGCACATATGCAGCTCAGATTTCGGAGGAAATGGATGCCTCCGCACGGGCAAGGGGAACTGGGATAGGGAGACGAAGTTCTGACTCTATCTGTCAAAAAATAGCCGAAGGAAATGCTATCATCGCCTTGACTAAAGAAGGGCAATGGGTCGGTTACATCTATCTGGAGGTTTATGCGAATGGTAACTTTGTCTCTCATTGCGGTTTGATTGTAGCTCCAGGCTGGCGAAGACTTGGGGTGGCGACGCAGATGAAGGATAATATATTTTGGTTGACACGGGCGAAGTATCCGCTGGCCAAGATATTTGGCATTACAACGACATTGGCGACAATGCGGATTAACTCAAAACTAGGACTACAACCAGTGACTTTTTCTGAAATAACACAGGACCCATCATTTTGGAAAAAATGTGAGCAATGTGTCAATTATCAGAATTTAAAAAATACATGCTTTAAAAACTGCTATTGTACGGCAATGATGTTTGAGCCGGATTCGGCACCTAAAGTGAATAAATTATGAATATAAAACAAGCTCAAGAAATAATTATTTCAGTAATACCATTGGCGCAAAGAGAAATTTTACGCCCTGAAAATACTGGAAATCCTATCACAATAATCCGGATTTTTACAGTATATATCAAAAAAATGATCGAAGAGGGACAGGAAAAGGAATTGGGAAAGGCCTTGCACCTCATGGAATACATACATGAAAAAGGAGAGTGGAGGCTCAAGAATGCAGTGGAGAATATATTTGTTTTTTCATTGGACAGTATATTGGCAGCTTGTCCTTTATCACGACGGGGAATGGTGGCTGGGAAGATTCCCATCGGAATCTATACTGCTTACATCAATCAGCTATATAGATCAGGTAACTAGGCCTGATCTATATAGTCCGACTCAAATAAGATGGAGATTCCCTTTGACTCCGGTGGAACTAATCCGTCAAAACGATTCGACCACTTATTGATTTCCAATAGCCTTGTTGCAGAAGTTTGTCGATTGAATTATTGATCATAATATCAATCTGAGTTCCAGTTTTGGAAAACGCAAAGATTCGGGCTGTGGCGCGGACAAGATCTTCTCTCAACAAACTCAGGTTGTTGTCCATGACCTCGATCAGGGCAACTTCTATTTCTTGCGGAGCTATATCTTCTATGGCACGTTTCTCTATGCTGTTGTTCCGATAGTAAGTCAGCTCTTCGGTCGATTGTTTCTGATCCCAATAAAAGCTTTGATGTGCAACCTCCTCCCTTACATCTGGCAGCTTTTTTATAAGCTCACTGAGGTACTGGGTAAGTTTTGTTGAGGATCTTGGTGTATTCCATAAACGTATTACTTTGCGAAACAGATGATTTTGACCAATTGGAGATTCTGTACGGACGATTTCTAGGATCTGATTGCTTAATACTGCTCGATGTGCCTCATCATAAATTGATTCTGCACTAGCTGTTGCCATTGCATTGACATGAGCACTTATATAGGGTTTCATTTTACTTGAAACAATCGCATCGTCAGATATCACTGAAATATTGGCCTTAGACTGCGGTTGCGAAGCGTCAATGATGACAGGCTCTTTCATTGTAGCATCGTTTATGGAGCGTTGAATTTCAGCCTTTATATCAGTCAGTATTTTTTCTTTGTTCTTTAGCCAGTCCAAAGTCCAGATGCGGTAGATATGCCATCCCAAAGATTGCAGGACATCGGGAATAAGCAGCTCTCTGTCATTTGTCGTTTTTGTGTTGAAATAGTTTTTTCCATCGACCAAAATTCCCAAAATATACTGTTGCGTATGCATCGGGTCAATAATACCAATATCAACACGGTAGTCCGAAGTTCCGATATTCGTTTTTACTTTTATACCATTTCTATCTAAATGCCTGGCAATAGATTGGATAAGTGTATTTTTTTCTTGGTCTAGAGCAACAGTTTCCGTTGTTTGCAATAGACCCCTTTCTGCAAAGTTCAAAAAGGCTTTCAACCCTTGCACACCAGCAGAATTGGTACGACTTAAATCGATTTGTTCTCCCTTCAATGAAGAGAAAACGCGCATTTCATATCGGGCGCGGGTTACTGCGACATTTAGCCTACGCCAGCCACCATCACGATTCAATGGACCGAAATTCATGGAAACTTTTCCTTCTTCATCTGGACCATAACCAACTGAAAAAAGAATAAAATCACGTTCGTCGCCTTGAACATTTTCCAGGTTTTTAATGAAAATTGGTTCCTCGCCCTGTAGTGCGGTTTCCTCCAAAGCAGGTTGCTCGGAAAATAAAATCTGTAACAAATCTTCTATTAGATTCTGTTGCGTCTGACTAAATGTAACGACACCCAATGAACGATGGGGATGATGTTCCAAATGGTGTTTTATGTATTGGATAACAGCCTCCGCTTCTTTCGGATTTGTTCGTGTTTTCCCTTTGTCGTAATGACCGTTGATCAATTGAAAACTGACCTTCCTATCCTGATCGTCATGAGAAGGAAAGGTCAGCAATTTGTTTTCATAAAAGTTAGTGTTACTAAAAGAAATTAGACTTTCATGTTTACTGCGGTAATGCCGTAACAGGTATTTAGATGGAATGGACAAGGCAAGGGTATCATCAAGGATACTTTCTAGATCTTCTAATTCCAGATTATCTTCATCCACTTTGTTGCTGGCAAAGAAGCTGGTTGGTGGCATTTGTTTGGGATCCCCGACAATGATGGCCTGCTTTGCTCGTGCAAGAGCACTTATGGCCTCGGATGTTGGCAATTGTGAAGCCTCATCAAAAATAACCAGATCAAAATGATCGGTATTGACATCGAAATATTGGGCAACCGAAATCGGGCTCATCAGCATGCAGGGTTTTAACCGTGGAAGTAATGTCGAAATCTGATCAAATAAACGGCGGATACTGACGCCACGCCCCCTACTGCGGATGGCTCGCTGTAAAATGCCTATTTCCGAACTATGAACTGCTTCCTGAGATAGATTCGGAATTTTATTGCTTAAATCCAAAACTAATTGATCCCGCATCAGTCGTGTAAATTCTTGATGTAGTGCCTTGTATTGTGAGATCTGTGCCTCATATAGAGTTGCATCAAAACCATTTAGAACAGTAGACTGATCCAGCGCATTGATGAAGTAATTGAGATGTAGCACACTTTCCATTTCTTTGCTTAACTCATTTTTATCGATCTTGTTTGATTCAAGCAGGTCAATCAACCAGGATAATCCAAGTTTTATTCCCTGATCTTTATAATAATTGTATCGGATCCAGTCATCAAGATGATCTAAATGCTGTTTTATTTGGTTTAATTCTTCAACTTCCGGAACATATACTAAAAATGTCGAAATTGCCTGGTGTTTATCCGCATACTGCTGTAGTGTTAGGATAGTAGCTGGAATTCGCAGCTTTGCATCTATATTTGTGAGGATGTAGTTGAGCCAGGATTGAAAGTTTTCAAACTTGAGATCTTGTGCCAAATTATTTAATTCTCCCAGCTCATGTCGGTTCTTTGATAGGGAGTCTAGGTTAAACGCATTACCAACAAGATAATAGCTCGTTGCTTCGTTTATGGGATTAAATTGCGGCTCGCGTAAATTCTTTGAAAGGAGATCAAAGGAATTCTTCTGTTTAAAGAATTGATCGACTTGTTGTTCAGAACCGATTTTGCTTGTAGCAAAACCATTTAAGAAATTCTTTACTTTGCGTTGTTTCAGCCATCTAGGCAGAAACCAGGAATGCTTTGACTGATTCCAGCTGGATTCAATAGCGTTACAGTCTATTGTGAGTATTCGGTTGCCAAAATCTGTAATAAGGAGCTGCTCTAGCGCCTGCTTTTGGGTCTGCAGTTCAATCCAGTGATCAAGTAAATTCTTTTGACGTGGATCAAAGCATACATTCACTATGGTCTGATGTGCTTGAAAATGAGCTGTTTTTTCGAGGAGTGCGTATAGCGAAGCTTTGTTTGCGATCCAATTGTCCGAAAGCGTCAAATGTAAATCCGTTTGGGCTTTTGTCGCATTAATTGATGCCAGATTATAATCTTCGATAGATTTTTCAATTTGATTTTTATGGGCAAAGTTTTGATCTTTCAGCAAGATCAAACGTAACGGATGTTTCTCAATCGTAGGTAATTTGCGTGTTAATTCGCCGAAAGGAATTGCCCAATCCTGCCAATCATTCCAAGTCTTTTTATCAATAAGCTCCAGTTGTAAAGACAGCAACCATGTTGTGTTGATAGCAATATGATTGCTGTCTAAGTAGGAGACAGAATCATATAGACTCCAGCCGATCGGGAAGGACTGATGTAGGGCGTCTACGTAGCGACTTAATACCGCTTTGCGCTGATCAATACGTTGAGCTTCTTCCTGAAAATCAATATGACTTTGATATTTTGGTGTCTCCAGGCTCTGTTCCAGTTGACGAAGCACATCTGATTTTTTGGATTTATTTGAATGCAACTCCAAACAAAAAGAACCCAAGCCAATTTTTTCCAAACGGCGATGCACCACGTCCAGCGCCGCCTTTTTAGCAGCTACAAAAAGCACTTTTTTGTCATTTGCCAAGGCGTTTGCAATAATATTGGTAATGGTCTGGGATTTACCCGTACCGGGAGGGCCGTGTAAGACAAAGCTTTTATTTGCATTCGAGTGACGAACAGCATCCAATTGTGAATTGTCGGTTGGTATCGGTAACGTTAACTGTGCAGATGGCATCAGCTCGAGGTTTTCCGAATCGTCTGTGATATCCAGCATTTCTGAAAGCTTTCCATCAATCAAACTCTTTACAATCGTACTTTTTTCAATTTCTTCGGCATATTTGGACAGATCTTGCCATAGAATCAGTTTGTTAAAAGAAAAGTTTCCTAAAACAACCTGCTCCAGGATGTCCCACCCTTCCAGATTTAATATGGACTTTCTTAAAATGGAAAGTACTTTTTGGACATCTACTCCAGACTCATCCATTGGTAGTGTCTCCAAAGCACTGAGATTAAGCTTGAATTCCTGCTTGAGATATTCCAATAGTGTAATATTGATCATAGCATCTTCTTCGCGACTTCGGAGCGTAAACTTGGTGTTAACGGATCGACGGGATAACTCAACCGGAATCAATAGAATGGGAGCAAGTCTAGCCTGCAGCTTGCTTTTGGGCTCAAACCATTTCAATAGACCAACCCCCAGGTATAATGTGCTTTTCCCATTTTCTTCTTCGGCCAGTTTCGCGTTACGAAACAAGTGTGTTAAAATGATATCCAGATCATCCTGATGGTAATGTGTTAGTAGGCGATTGTACCGAAATTCATCTTCTGCGAGCTTAAACAATGGCTCGGAGAAATGCATAGGCTCTGAATATAGATTATAACGGCGCGAGAGTTGTTGATTGTTATTTGGATGAATGGACAGTGATTTTCCGTTTGATAGATGATCTTCCAAATGGTCTATTTTCAGATCTACGATTTGCAGCATGCTTTTCGTGAAACGAAGATTTAATAGATTATTTCTGAGTGAGAGGTCAAGTAGCTTTCTTTCCCAGATTTTTTGTTTAGTTAGGTCTTTGGTGTCACTAAGTGCTAGATCCAGATTGTTGTCATCTAGATTAAAATGATCGATAGCCTGTTGGTTAGATAGGTTCGATGAGCTCTTAATACCTGCTTTGTTCAGCTCTTCTCTCCCTGTAAAAGGTAGGGGTAGAATGCCATGTGAACGAGCATGCTTGATATCAAGGGATAGGATGAAATTTTTTGCATGCAATAGCTGTGTTTCTGCAATGTTCATTGCTTCCCGCATAGTATAGGCGTTTCCCCTGCAAAGATGAGTAGACTCAATTAAAGCGATATCGTCAATTCCAGGAGCGATTCGTTTTGAGATAGCTGCCTGATCATAGTTGACTATCGCCTCTAACCGCTGGTCGCTGAGCCATACTCCAATAAATGCATGACCACGTGTAACAATAAGAATCGGATTCAGATCGATTGCTTCCAGACAGGCTGCAAATAATAGTGAGATATCAATACAGTTTCCAAATCTGGTTTCCCAGATCTGATCGACCA
Organism: Sphingobacterium sp. UBA7249; assembly: GCF_002472835.1. Classification (NCBI taxonomy): domain Bacteria; kingdom Pseudomonadati; phylum Bacteroidota; class Sphingobacteriia; order Sphingobacteriales; family Sphingobacteriaceae; genus Sphingobacterium; species Sphingobacterium sp. UBA7249. The sequence continues at coordinate 237,156 of NZ_DKST01000015.1, forward strand.
GACGAATCCGCTGACCTTCAGCTTCAAAGCTTTGCGGCATGGCACTGTAGGTAATATTGATATTTAAAATCGCCTGATATATAGCCATTACTTCCTGTAAGATCCGCTCTTTGTTATTGGATTGGTAGCCCTCAAACGCTGGTCTTAATCTATTTTTCTCAAGAATTTTGACTGCCTCCGCTTTAATTTCATAGATTATGGCATGATTGGGCAAAACATAGGAAGCCAATAACTCAGGGTATTTACTTAATCCACCAAAATAGTCCATCGGTAATATCTTTACCGTGAATTTTTGTTCATGGAGGATTTCATTATTGGAAGAGATTGTACAGGCAATGGAATCCATGTCATTCTCTGTTAAATTTTTGATAAACAGAATATTGTAGTCGAAATCTAAATTTTTCAGTGTCACCGATTTTCCTTCCAAAAACCTATCTATATGGATTGTATATGGGGAAAACAATCCGATTTCAGAAGTAAATTCAATTTTAATCTGTTCAAGGTCCTTTTGAATTGCAGTGATGTCAACTCTTTCGACAAGGGACAAATTATGGAAACAGAAGCTATAATTAAAATGGGGAGCCTTCTCTATCGCAACTTGAAAGCAAGCATTAGTTTCGATCATTTTAAAAAAATATATATTAGTTTAAAGATATTGAAAATTTATATACTCCCAATTGCTTTATGCGCTATTTCTACATGTCGTTTTGAGTGTAATTTATGGCAGAATATATAAAAGTCAGATTTTTAGTTTTGTGCTGGATTTAATATGTGATTCAAAATGAGAAAAATATATACCTCCTTTATGGGAGTGATTTTAATGTTAATGACGAATTTTACAATGGCTCAGGACCACAAAACACAGGTCTTAATACTTATCCATTCGGATCATGGTGGAACGTATGAACTGGCAAAAGAAGTTGCAAAAGGTGTTGAGCGCAGTGGTAAGTCGCGCGCTGTCGTTAAACTTGTTAAGAAATCGTCCAATCCAAAGCTTAGTGGCCTTGCTGTCGCAACAGTGGAAGAACTGCCTAATTATGATGGTATCGCTTTTGGATCGCCTGTTTATTTTGGTAATATCAGTACGGCTATGAGCGAATTCCTGGCAAAAACAGTGGATCTATGGTCCAAACATGCTTTGCAAGGAATGCCTGCAACAGTGTTTATGTCTGCGGGTAGTGGTGCAGGGAAGGAGCTGGCGCTGCAATCATTCTGGAATACGCTGGCTGTACATGGGATGATTCTGGTGCCTATGGGTATTCAGGGAAGCGACAAAATAGATCAATCTATTCCACAGGGAAATACGGTCCTGGGAACAACAAGTCTTGCTTCATTAACAAATACCGAAAGACCTAGCAAGAGTGAACGCTATCTGGCCGAGCTGCAGGGAATCAGCTTTGCGAAAGTTGCCGCAAGCTTGGTAGGGATACGAGACAATGGGGAGCGCAGCGAAAACGATAAAATAACAGATTTGGACGACAAACAGTCTGTCAATCAGCGCCTGGAAGAGAAACATATTGTATTACCAAAAGTTCCCCAGCCTGCGGGTAATTATCAACCCTATGTCCGTTCTGGAAATTTGGTATTTATCAATCAGGTTGCACTTAAGGACGGTAAAATATTTAAACCTGGAAAATTAGGTGTAGAAGTAAATGAACAAGAAGTTAAAAAGGCAACTGAAATTACGATGCTGAATGTACTTTCTGTCCTTAATGATGCAGTAGACGGAGATATGAATCGAGTGAAACGCTGTGTGCAGTTAACAGGAATTTTTAATACAGAAGACCACTATAGTAAACATGCCGATCTAATGAATGTAGCATCGAATCTTGCGGTCACTATCTTTGGTGATAATGGAAAACACGCCCGTGCAACTTTTGGCGCGGCGTCATTACCCTTAAATTCGTCTGTTGAGATACAGGCAGTCTTTGAGATTGATTAAGCAGACGCTATATGTACGCATTTTTATCATTAATTAATGGGAGCAATTGCTCTTTAGAAGATAAATAAAAAATGCCAATGTGATAAACATTGGCATTACCTTTACGTCCTATAAAGTTTCAGGGACGTTATTCAACGTCACCTTTATATTTGACCGTACCATTGACATATAAATCTGATTTTTTTGCATCATATTTATAAATATCTTTTTCGTACAGGTTGTCTTTGGTTTTATCCAAAATAATGGTTGTTTTATTGTCATCTGGCAAAAACAGTTCCATTTTTGATCTATCATCATTTGCAACAGCAAATGCGCTGATGACTGCGTCACCTTCTTTGGTATCAACAGGATTCAAGCGCGTTCCAATATTGAAGACCTGGATACACCCCTGTTTAAGCTCGCTCCAGGTTTGACCAGCACCTACAAGACAGCCATGTTCATCTTTATCTCCGCCAATTGATGGTGTTTCTTCTTTGGCCTGATCTTCTGTTTTACCAGTAGACTTTGATTGTTGTGCATTGTTACATCCTGCAAATAGGATCACACTTAGTGCTAGCATCGCTATTTTTTTCATTTGAATCGGTGTGTTATATATTCTGATTCTGCTGTACAATAAATATACCATACTTGTCAAATTAAACTCTTTATCAAAAAAAGAAAGCCGCTCACAATTATTGTCATAGGGCAAGTTGATTTAGTATACCGTTTATTAATATTGTCTTGTAGTTGCTATGTGATGATCATTATAAATTAGACCCAGCGGGAACTTGAAATATAAATAGTTAGGGATAAATAGACGAAAATTATTAATTTAAAATATGGAAGGCGCAAACTCAATTAGGAACACCCTTGTTTCAGTCGTTTTAGTAGAAAGACCGATCAAGGACGTCTGGGAACATTGGATCGGGGCAGCGTTCATCAAACAATGGAACATTCCATTTGATGATTGGCATTGTCCGATTGTTATGAACGATTTTAGGGAAGGAGGGCAATTTAATTTTCGGATGGAACGTCGGGATGATCACGAAGGTTTTGATTATCGTGGTGTATATAATCGTATTATTCCATTGGAATATATCGAAAGCACAAGTGATGGCAGAAGCTGCATTGTCGAATTTCAGGCTATCGATAACAATACAATTATAAGGGAAATATTTGAACCTGACACGATAACAGCATTGGATCTTCAGCAAAATTTCACCGATTCCGTTTTGGGTAATTTTAAAAAATTTATGGAAAGCAGATAGTTTAGCACCATAATAAACAAACTAATGACATCGAACAATGAGCATATCGAACAGTAAATTTGGCTATTCTCCAGCTAATGGAATTAAGTTATATTATGAAATATATGGATCCGGAAAGCCTCTGGTGCTTATCCATGGTGGTGGATCTTCTGGCTTTTGTGATTTTGAAGAAACTGTGAAAAGATTGCAGGAACAGTATCAATTAATTGTACTGGATATGCAAAATCACGGTAGATCGGAACATAGAAAAGTACCAGCAACATTTGAGCAAGACGCAAAGGACATTGTAAAGGTCCTGGATCACCTTGCAATCGACAAAGCCTCTTTTTTTGGCTTCAGTAATGGCGCAACCACAATTTTGAAGCTCGCCTCCCTTTTTCCGGGTCGGGTAGACAAATTGATTGCGGCTTCCGGTAATACAAAAAGGGCGGGATTGTTAGATGGCTTTTTCGACAGCATGGCTACTTCAACGATCGAGGTGATGCCGCCTTACTTAAAAGAAAACTTTCTAAAATTAAATCCTGATCCCGAAGATTTTAAAAATATGTATGAAAAAGATAGCCAACGAATGATAAATTTCCAAGATTTTGAAGCTGGAATTTTAGAAGATATACGTTGCCCCGTATTTCTTATGGGAGGAGATCAAGATGTCGTTAACGGAGTGCATTTAGCCGAAATGCAAAAACAAATCCCGAATGCGCGTCTCATGATTTTACCAGCTAATCATGGGAACTACATGATGAAGGATTTTGACGGAGAAATTGATGAAGGATTAATTGATTTTACCATTTTTCAGGTTAGAAAATTCCTGGAAGCCAAATAACATCTTATTGCTTTAAGGATAAAATCACCGGATCAATGTGATTTCGTTAAGGCGTATTGTTATGCTTAATGGCGAATATTACGTTCTAAACTTCGTATGCGTTGTTTATTTTTTCCGTCAACGCGCGAAGCAACGGCCCAAATCGCTGCAGGCAACCAACCTAGAATTGTAAGTTGGAGAATTAAACAAATAATTCCACTGAATATTTTACCTCTTAAAAAAAAGGATAACCAAGGAAGGAGTACAGCGATAAGTATCATATCAATTGGTTTGTAAAGAGCCACATTCATGTTAATATAAGCTTGTTAATTTGCTTAACATGATTTGGTTGCCTATAAGCAAAAATCGTCAATATTATGAAAGAATGCAAATATCAGTGGCAAAAATTACTGGTATTTGTTTTTTATGCGCATGAATATAAAAATAACGCAGCCGTTTTTTTTACTTAAATCTTGTAAAATAAACGCAAATGTTAAGAAATCTTAAAATTTTCCATTTCCAATCTTCTTTTAGAAATCTAAACGAGGAGTGGCACCAATGTTGATGTTTCCCTGTCGAATATTTATATGCAGTTTACAATAGAATAAATGATGGAACACATGAAACAGAGCAACGACATTATTGGGATTTTGGACAATAGATACAAGGCTTATTTAGAGGATGATGGAAAATGGCTCAATGAAGGATTTAGAAATATTTTTACTGAGGGAGAAGCAAATAGAGAGAATCTAAAAACGCCTGTTTATCTTATGTTACCAGAAGAGATTAGGGATTATGTAGATCAACTTTTATCGGGTAACTTATAGTCAAGAGGGAGCTAACCGCGACGTGTTTCTATTTCCCTAATGAAATTTTTATAACTGAATTAAATTTTACCTTTAATTACTACTGTTATTCATAATTTATTAAGAATGTACTACCACCTCGACTACGAAGTGTGAGATAGATTCTACGGAATTGTAAATAATAGCGTTAACATAGCTTCATACTCAGTATATTTGAGCGTCTTTTACTGGTTGTTTAAGATAAAAAACGGAATAATTTTTGAGCAATTTACTAATGAAGCTATTTAATTCACATAAATGGATTCTTTCCTTATTATTTTTATCGACACTGTTATATTCTTGTCAATTTCAAGATTCGGATGTTTTATTCTTGGACAAATTGGACAAATCGTTTGAAGTATCGAAGTTCTATGCTCCGAAAATAAAAAAGACGGAATCTATGTTGACGTCCGATGTGAAAAACATGGATAAGCAGGAATTAAAAAAAGTTTTCGAGACCGCTATATTTAAGAAAGACACCATAGCGATCTTTGATAGCGAAGGAAGTTTGCCGACAGCATTTTACCTGGAATCTACCTCAGGTTGGGGGACAAGGAATGTAAAACCGAAGAAATATTATGGTTATCGATATACAACGGTATCCTATAATGAAGAAAAGGATACGCTGGCCATGTTGAATGGCGTTGTTTTCCCAGCGGTAACTATGGTTGAAAATAACGATGGCAAATTCGCTTATTTATATGCGAGCAAAACGTCGAAAAATAAAGCTGACTTTCAAAATCTTCAGGATTTTCTACAAAAAACCTATACTCAACTAAAAATTTCGGAGGAAGTTGGTTTTGGAGTAAAAGCCTGGGAAAGCTCGTATTTTTACTATTTCTTAACAAAAAAGGATAGAAAAGAGGAATTGATTTTCTCTTTTGGTGAACCTGAAGTTGAGCGTCCAGCTACAACAGATGTTTCCGATATTCTTTTGGAAATCTTTAGTAAAGAATATATTCAGGAAATGAGAAAAGAGCGGGTTTACTTGCGAGAATATATCCCTGTTGTTAAATAAGAAAAGATTGGTTTGAACGGCGTAAGTTAAAACTGTTTTTGAAATTTATTTATATTTACTTCCTTGTTTTAGAAAATCAAGCAAACTCATTTTATTTTTATGCTCGATAAAACCGTTTCTATCTCTGCGTATGCTGATACCAAACCGCATTATACTGTTTTGGATGGCTTACGTGGAGTTGCAGCCATTACAGTCGTATGTTTTCATATCTTCGAAGCTTTTGCAACCAGTCACTTGGATCAACGTATTAATCACGGATATTTAGCGGTTGATTTTTTCTTTATGCTTTCTGGATTTGTTGTCGGTTATGCTTATGATGACCGTTGGGAAACAATGACGACAATGGAGTTTATCAAGCGTCGGATGATACGACTTCATCCCATGGTTATTATTGGTGCAATCGTTGGTGCAGTTATGTTCTATTTTCAGGGTTGTTCGGTTTGGGATGTGTCAAAAGTGACTGTTTCAGCCCTATTTATTGCAACAGTATTAAATGCGTTGTTAATTCCTGCTCTTCCTGGGCATGAAGTAAGAGGCTTAGGCGAGATGTTTCCGTTGAACGGTCCGAGCTGGTCTTTATTTTTTGAATATATCGGTAATATCCTTTATGTTTTAATCATCCGTAAATTTTCGACAACAGTGCTTGGAGGACTTGTTGCAACTGCAGGATGCGGATTGGCGGTATTTGCGATCTGGGGACCTTTGGGAGATATCTGTGCGGGGTTTTCACTGACCACAACGGAATTTACGGCGGGGTTTCTGCGGCTCTTATTTTCCTTCACGGCGGGGCTATTTTTGTCACGCGTATTTAAGCCTTTTCGGATTAAGTGGGCATTTTGGATCTGTGGATTTGTTCTTGTTTCGCTTTTGTCCATTCCGCGTATGGGTGGTGCTGAGAACCTTTGGATGAATGGACTCTATGATACCCTATGTTGTGTACTGATCTTTCCTCTGCTCGTTGTTTTGGGGGCATCCGGAAAAGGAGGAGATTTCACAAAAGGACTGTGTAAATTCTTGGGAGACATCTCATATCCTCTATATATGGTGCACTATCCCTTTATCTATTTGTACTACGCCTGGGTCAAAAACGGAAATCTCAGCTTTGAAGAATCTTTACCCGGTGCTGCAGCGGTATTTGTCGGCAGTATTGCACTTGCTTATAGCTGTTTGAAACTATACGACATCCCTGTACGAAAATATTTGACCCAACGATTTTTAAAATCGAAGTAATTAAAATACATAAAAACCAGATTTCCGTATTGGATAAGTTAAATTCATACAAGGCATTTTCTGCATACGAGAGAGTTATTATTAGATTAAACGGATCAAAACGACTGAATAAATCATGTGAAATCAAGTTTAATCATTTTATAATCATGCTGCATTTCTGAAGTTACTAGGTGGCCTGAGTAATCCGTGTCAAAAAATAGTTCATGACAAAACCAGTTGTTATTTCCAATGAAGATCATATTTTTTTTTACGCAAACTTTGTCCGGATCAGTGAGGAAACCTGTTCCTTCAGCTTTTAAAGCCGCTTCTTTTAATGTCCACATCCGATAAAATTCTCGCAATGGATCAGCTGCAGTCCTAATTTGTAGCCATTCCGTTGTATTCATGATTTGATGCACTTCTGAGAAATTAATTGGCTTTAACTCTTCAATATCGATACCAACCTTCAATCTTTCTGCTATAGCGCAGAAAACATAATTGCCTGAGTGACTTATGTTAAAGTCGATGCGGTCATATAAATAAGGTTTTCCAAAAGGGTTATATTTCACCTCATCAAGAGATATATTTGGTATTCCGAAATGTCGCATACCCTCGATCAACAATAATTTACCTAGTAATTTTCTTGTTTTATCTTCTTCCATCTTATACCGTGATATGATATCTCGAAATTTAATGGGTAGAAATGACAGCCATTGCGTTAGAATGGCTGTCTTGTTTTCTGAGTTGAATTGGGTGTAAAATATTTTTATGCTCATTTTATAGCACACCTAAATAGTTACAGAATGCCTCTACGCTGTTGCGATTAATTTTGGTGATCTCTATAGCGCTATTTTTTATAAAGCGCTTGGTGTTGCTTATATCAAAATCAGGTGTATTCTGGTGGATCTCAATAAGCGACTTATTATCATAAGCCTTGAATTTGAATAAATTGAGGAGCGGGTACAGGGGACTGTTTTCATCAGATTCCCAGAGCGCCAACCAATCCTGATAAGGGGCTGGCTGTAAATCAAATTTAAATTCATGCCTAAGCATTTCAAAAAATTCCGTTACTGTCATGTTGTCTTTCGGTTCCGGACTTAAATGAAAAACCTCACCGATTGATGCTGGATTTTTGGAAATATGTGCAATTGCCTTACTCACAAAATCGACCATAATCAGCTCTTCCTTTTGATTGACCAGCGTTGGATATGTTTTTAACTGAATACATGTTTTGACCAAGAGGGACCACCATTGATAACTCGCTGTTGCACCTGTCTTACTATGGCAAAAAACATAGCCAAGCCGGAAAATAATGATAGGAACACCTTGTTTGATTGCTTCTTGTGCAACCTGCTCCATGACCCATTTACTCTGGATGTAGCCCATGTCGCGGCTCAGATATTTAAAAGCACTTTTTATGTCGGTATCTTCCTTCAGAAGAGGTGGTTTGGTAAAATAATGTTCCCAGCTAAAAGCGCCTACGGTCGATAGCAAGGACAACTGTTTTAATTTGTAGGTTGTCACAAATCTGATTAATTTATGTAATGCGTCAACATTTGCTGCCCGCATATAAGAATATGGTTGTATAAAATTTACGGAACTACCAGCGTGGTATACTACATCAATGATTTTGGTTAAGTGGTCATAACTGTCGGCATCCAGTCCTAAAAACGGTTTTGCGAGATCTCCACATAAATAATTGATGCGCGCTTCGTTGTAACTATCTAGTGAAATATGCTGGTCAGTCATGGTTTTTAACAGACGAATTTTGGCCTGTTTTTTATCTTCAGCACGAATTAATAAATATATGTCGGCAGTGGTTGACTTGAGCAGCTCAACTAAAATATTGATTCCAACGAAACCCGTTACACCGGTCAGCAGAATAGCATCAGGGTTTTCAAAATCTCCTTTCTCTACGGTATTAAACACAAAGAAATCAGAAGGTACTGTTGCATCTTTTTTTATCTCACTGCTCAACGGATCTTCTCCTAAACCGTATTCATGAATGTGTGGATTTGCGTCCCTTTCTTCTATTAAATCCGCTAGCTTTCTGATCGTACTGTTTAAATAGAGTTCACCTAAAGTGAGCTTATTTGGATATTCCGCATACAATTTATTATAAAGTTTGGTAAGTAAGAGCGAATGGCCCCCAAGATGGAAAAAGTCATCCTCCAGACTTGTTATTTTGGATTCAAGAACCTCGTTCCAGATTTTCTTTATTGTTTTCTCATACTGATTTAGGCTATCTTCATCCAGATCTTTTGTTTCTTTAATCCTATCTTTAGCTATTGAGGAAAGCACCTGCCAGTCAATTTTACCATTTGTTTTCAAGGGTAAGTTTTCAATGTGGTAAATCTCATTTGGTATCATATACGCTGGAAGTTTTTTGCTTAGTTCATTTCTAAGATCAGCAGTTTGGGTTGATCCTGTCACAAAAGCACGTAACAATTTCACATCTTCTGAAGACTGATGAACATGGACGGCCGCGTTTATTACCCCTTTCGTCTGACAGAGCACTTTCTCTATTTCTGACAATTCAATCCGGTAACCTCTGATCTTAACCTGATGATCAGATCTACCTACAAATTCGATCATCCCGTCTTCTAATAATTTAACTAAATCCCCTGTTTTATACATTTTCATGTAAAGGCCGGACTTTTCTTCAACAATTGAGTTTTGGATAAATTTCTCGGTGGTCAGTTCAGGATTATTCAGGTATCCGCGTGATAATTGAATTCCAGAAATGTAAAGCTCACCGACAACGTTTGCGGGAACAGGCCTTAAATATTGATCCAAGACATAGAAATGCATATTTTTGATCGGTCGACCGATGGTATTCTGTGGATGAATATCATCAAACCTAAACTGATTTACAGCTACGGTAGCTTCCGTCGGCCCATACATATTGAATAATTTCACCTGCTGTTTCCAATATTGACTGACATTCGGTGGACAGGTCTCCGCACCGGTACCAATAGTCTTTAATAACGGTAGCTTGAAGTCCTGTGGTATGGTAGAGAGTACAGATGGTGAAATGAAAGGGAGCGCAGTAATCGAATGTAGTGAAATAAACTCGGCAAGATGTGTACCAAGAAGTTTATTGTTTGGATATAAATAGACCGTTGCACCCTTTGTTAAGGGGATCCAAAGATCAATCATAGAGCCGTCGAAATTATATGCTGAAAACTGCAATGTGCTGTCTTCTTTTTCCAGCGCCAGAAGGTTGCCATATTCTGTAATAAAATTTCCTAAGGACTGATGCGCTATCATGACTCCTTTAGGAATACCAGTGGTTCCGGATGTGTGTATTACATAGACGAGATCCTCGTCATTATGGGTATTGCAATAGCTTCGGTTTATCAATTCGAAAGGGGTAGCTAACAACTGCTCAATGCTGAAAACATCGTATTGTAATTCAGTAATATTTTTCGAATAGTTTTCTGAGGCAATGACCGCCTTTGGTTTTACATCCGCAAGAATTAATCCGAGCCTTTCTAGGGGATAGCTCGTATCCAATGGGACATATGCTCCGCCGGCTTTGATGATGGCTAACAAGGAAATGATTCTTTCGATAGACTGTTCCTGGAAACATGCGACAAAGTCATTCGGTCGAACACCGAAAGCAATAAGTTGATTGGCAACATGACTCGACTTTTGGTCGAGATCATGATAAGAAATGGCTTGACCAGAAATAATAAGTGCATTTTTTGTAGGTGTTTTTTTTACCTGTTCCTCAAAGAGTGCTATTAATTTTTTTGGCTTTTCGGTGAGCTGTGTTGATCTTATTTCCAAATCAGATAATAATGATCCCAGCTTGATTTCTCCAATTTTCTGATTTGGGTCTATGGCGATTGATTCGAGGATAAATATAAATGCCGTCGCCATTTCCTCGATTGTCTTTTCTTTGAATAGAGCGTTATTATAGTCGATATTAACAATTATCCCTTTTTCTGTGGGGATAGCTTCAAACTGTAGATCAAACTTAGACTTTCCGTTAAAAACCCACTGAATGCCTTTGGGATTGACAGGTGTGATATTTTCTGTTTCTTCAGGTAGGGTCTGAAGTACAAAAACATGTTGGAATAAGGGATTATGTCCGGCGAAACGGTCCTTGATGACATGATTGACAATGGTTTCCAGCGGAACCGACTGATGCTTGAAGATTTCGGAAATCATTGTCTGATTGAGTTTTAACAGTTCTGAAAATTTGGGGTTATTCTCAATTTTCATGCGTATGGGAAGCATGTTGGCAAAATATCCTATTGTTCTGTCAAAAGGATAGAAACGGTTTGCAGTTGGGCTCCCGATACAAATATCTGATTGGCCACTGTAATATTGCATCAGGAGACCAAAAGCGGACAATAGTGTAGTGTATAAGGTCGTATTATTTTCCCGCGACAAGTTTTGTAACTTATCAATTAGATTTTCGCCCAGTTCAAAGTGGTATTGCTTTCCTTCATCTGTATCAACTGATCGCTTTTTAAAATCATGCGCAAGCTGAAGGACGGGGACTCCATCTAGGTAATTTTTCCAAAATTCGATTCCCTCCGCAAAATTTTGTCTGGATTGCCAGTGTACGTAATTTCTATATTCATAATTTGTTATCGCCTCAAAATCTTGATCATCGATGATTTTCTGATAGAGGTCATTCAGTTCCTCGAGAATAAGAGGCATTGACCATCCGTCAGTAACGATATGGTGAATCATCAAAAATAATGATACAGGCCTATTATCTTTATAAATTACAGAGGCACGAATCATGTAATCCCTTTCTAAATCGAAGGGTATTCTAACGATCTTTTTTACATCATCAGGATGATGTAACCTCTCAAGTAGCCAATTCTTTTCGGTCATTAGAGACAGCAGGTGCGTTGAATCTTTTTCGTTCATAACCGTTCTTAAAATGCTATGTTTTCTGATCAATTGTCTAAAGGCTTTTTCTAAAACCTGGAACGAGACCTTTTCATTTAAAGGATAAACTGCTCCTACATGATAAGCAACACTTCCGTGCAACTTGTCCAAGAAATGGAGACTCTGCTGCTGAATGGATAACCTATCAAAGACATCGTTGTACAAGACTAGCTCTTTTTTATTATCTTTTTTGTTGCTAATATATTCTTCTAGCCCGTAAATGGTTGGATGTAAAAAGAGGTCCGCGGCATCAAGGTGGATACCATATTTTTGACGAACTTTTGTTGTCAATCTATATGCAAAAATGGAGTTACCACCGAATTGGAAAAAATTGTCATGAATGCCAACGGATTTCGTTTTTAAAATTTCGCTCCAGGCTGAAGCGATTTGCTGCTGAAATTCGCTGATGGGAGCAACGAAAGAATTTCTCTTTTCTTCAGTCAGTTCCAGTTCTTTTAAAAGAGATTTGTCAATTTTTCCATTTGCGGTGAGCGGAAATGCATCTACCTCCAAAAATTTGGATGGAATCATGTAAGAAGGTAACCTCTCGAAGAGATAGCTCCTTAGATCGTGAGCCAACGTATTCTTGTTCGGGGAATTTTTATAATAACATATCAACTGTTTTTCCCCTAGTTCTTCTCTAATAATCACTACACTGTTTTCTGAAAGTCCGGATTGACGGATATTCTCCTCGATCTCTGTAGGTTCGACTCTAAAGCCCCTTATTTTGACCTGCTGGTCAGCCCTTCCAATAAATTCAATCGTACCGTCCGCTGATCCGCGGACGAGATCTCCCGTTTTATAGATCTTTACAGATTCTCCTTTTGAGGTAACATAATGTAAAAATCTTTCTGATGTTAGCTTGGGTTGATTATAGTATCCCCTGGAAACCTGTATACCACCAATGTATAGTTCTCCAATTTCATTGGGCTGAACGGTTTCCATCTGTTCATTTAAAATATAAAAATCAACATTAGGAAGAGGTTTCCCGATGGTATTTATAGGATGTTCATCATCAAATTTAAATCCGCAGACAACAACAGTTGTTTCTGTAGGGCCATAAATGTTAATTAGTTCAACTTTCTGTTTCCAATATGCGATGACGTTTACAATCGGAGCTTCGCCGCCCGTACAGATTTTTCTTAGGTTTCCTATAGGTCTATCTTGCGGCAGAGTTGCCAATATGGAAACTGGCAAATAAGGTAGGATAGTTATTTTATTCTTGCAGATGAATTCTAAAAGTGGTTCACCAACAATTCTGTTATCGGGATAAAGATATACTGTAATTCCCAATGAAAGGGGGACCCATAAATCCAAAACAATCCCGTCAAAATTTGAAGAGGAAATATTGAGGGCGACATCTTCTTCCTCGACCTTTAGAAAATCACCGAATGATCTAATAAAATTTTCCAGGCCGATATGTTCCGCCATGACAGCTTTTGGTTGACCCGTACTTCCGGACGTATAGGCTAGGTAGGCAATCCCTTTTTCAATGGAACGATCGATTTTTTCTGGCTCTATTTTTTCGAATTCACTTCTCTGTTGGTCAATAAAAATAATTTCTCCTTTATAAAATTTAAATTTTTCAGAAAATTCTTTTGTTGTAAAGAGCACCGGACTATTTGTTTCTTCTAAAATATGCGTAAGCCTTGTTTCGGGATATAACGGGTCGAGCGAAACATAAGCGCCACCTGATTTCCATATCGAAAGCATAACAGTCACCTTTTCAATGGATTGGTTGAGGCAAAAGCAGATGGGGACATTTGTGGATATCCGCCGGAGCTTTAAATAGTTTGCTATCTGGTTCGATTGGGCTTCTAGCTCTGAGAACGAAATTTTGTTTCCTTCGGAAATAAGAGCAGTCTTTTTTGGGTTGAGACTTGCTGAAGTTTCAAATAAAGATAAAACTGAAGATTTCTGTGTTAACATTTTGTTTACTTTTATTTATTATGGCGTTTATTTTTGTTATAACATAAAATTATAATAAAAAAATAATTAAATTCATATATTGTTGAATTTAATTATATTATTTTTTTATGGAAAGATTACTTGAACAACCACAACTGACCTTTAAAATGTATGAATTGATCAGTGGGTACTGGGTAGCCTGTTGTATACACGCCGTAGCACAACTAAGTATAGCGGATATACTACTAAAGGGCCCCAAAACACTAGCTGAACTCACTGCGGAAACACAGTCAGATGAAAAATCATTAAGTCGCCTATTAAGAGCCGTTACTAGTGTTGGAATTTTCACAGAGAGGGAAGACGGCACCTTTGAGCTGAATGATTTTGGAGCAACTTTACTTACTGATGTTCCCGGTTCGGTAAAACCTTGGGCATTGGCAAATATGGGTGAACATTATCCTGCTTTCGGCGCGTTAACATATGGTGTGAAAACAGGAAAGGTGCCATTCGAACATGCGCATGGAAAACCAGTCTGGGAATACTATAAAGATAATCCAGCACGTGGAGCCAATCTTGCAAAAGCAATGGCGGGAATGTCAGGTGCTGTCCTTAAAACTATTATTGATGTCTACGATTTTAATCCATACAAAAAATTGGTTGATATCGGTGGTGGGAATGGAGCCCTTATGTTTGCTGTATTAGACGCAACACCCAAAAGTACAGGAATTATTTTCGATGAGCAGTATGTAATTGATCAAACGGGAAAAATGATCCCAGAGCAATTAAAGAACAGATGTGCGGTCATAGGAGGTAGCTTTTTTGATGAGGTTCCACCCGGAGCAGATTTATATATGACAAAATGGGTCATCCATGACTGGAATGACGACGAAGCTGTTATTATCCTAAAAAATATCCAAAAGGCGATGCCCCTGGGTGCAAAATTATTAATCATAGACTCTGTTATTCCAGATGATTCTAGAAATCGTCCTCATGCAGGAAAACTTTTGGATATTAATATTCTAGCGATGACTACCGGACAAGAACGGACGCTGAGTGAATTTAGGACAATTATCGAAAGAGCGGGGCTCAAATTTATCAGGTTAATTAAAACAGAAACAGAAATTTCAAGCATAATTGAATGCAGGAAATAGAAACTGCTTTCGCACAGTCATCGATATATTAAAGCGGCAGAAATGCCGCTTATTCTTTAAAATTGATTTTGGCTATAGAAAATGTATTTCTTGTGTATTACATTCATAGCATTTGGGAAATCAGATCTCTGGGGAACTTGGCCAAGGTTATAAAGATTTTTTGCCATGGATTGGAAAGGACACCAGGCTTTCTCCGGTCATGGAAATAAATCAGATGGGACTCCGAATCATACACAATTTTCATTAAAAGCAGCTTTTGAGCGAAACCAACGGCAGCTTCAGTGGAAAATTGTATTTTTAGCAAATAAATTTTATACCATGACAAAACAATTAAGAGATCATATTGAACGTGTTGTACCCCTCAGCGATACTGAGTTTGAAATGATTTCTTCTTTTTTTAGCTTAAAAAGATATAAAAAACATCAATTTCTGATCCAGGAAGGGGAGCCGGTACCATGCAACTTTTTTGTGCTCAAAGGGCTGTTAAAACTCGTATATACCAATGACGCCGGCAAGGAGCATATTGTCGGTTTTGCACAGGAAGATTGGTGGGAGACTGACTTTGCAGCATATTATACAGAATCTAAAGCTACGATGTCACTCGAGTGTATCGAAGATACTGAAGTGTTGTGTCTTCGCTTGATTGATTATAAAAAAATGTGTGCTGCGGTTCCAAAATTGGAACATTTTTTCCTAGAGAAAGCTTACCAGGGTTTTATTTCTGCACAGCAACGCATCATTTCAACAATGACAGTGGGAATTAAAGAACGCTACGAACAGCTCCTGAAAAAATACCCCGCATTAGTACAACGTGTCCCAAAATCATTACTTGCAGCTTATTTGGGGGTATCTCGGGAGGCACTAAGTCGGTTACCGCAGTGATGTGACTTTTGTCACTCGATAATAGTGCGTTTTATCAAGGGTATTTGCAACCGCCATTTCACAATTTTGTTGTCTATCAAAAATTTTGTAAAAATGAATAAAAGATCAATTAATCCATGGGTATGGCAACAACAACGTAGTTACGTTCAGGCTGTCGAAGTAAAACATGTGGAAGGAACGTTGTATTGTTCAGGACAGGCGGCAATAGATGCAGATGGAACCTCCAGTGACAAAGGGATGGAATCGCAATTGAGGCAGGCTATCGCCAATCTGGAAACGGTCATCGGGACTGCGGGCTATCAATGTAATGGAATCGTGCGTCTAAACTTGTATACTACTTCTATGCAACAGCTGTGGCCGCATTTTCCAATATTACAGGAATGGGTTTCTAAACACCAAATCGAACAAGCATTAACGGCATTGGAAGTCGTGGGGTTGTTTGAGACCTTGAAGGTCGAATTGGAAGCTACTGTGGTCAAATAGCACGCAGATTTTTTTTTCTTCATGGTGGTTATTATCGCCACCATGAAGAAAAATTGTGCTTAAGGGATGATTTGGTTATTCCTCATCTCGTCAAATAAACGAAAAAACATCTGCTCGGTATCAACGTACTCATGGAATCCTAATCTTCGAGCTTTAGTACCGTCTGCGAAAAAGTCATAATCCCAGGAAAAAACAAAGTCGCCGAACGCCCAGGCCGATACTTCATTATAATTATATTTTAAGCTCTTCTGAGTTCTTATGTTTTCCCATAGCTCTGCTTTATCGGACATCATTGTTTGAAGTGGTAAGGGAATGGGGGAGTCGACTTCCATATCGAAATATTTAGCAATTTTGGGCCAGAGGTCTTCCCAACGGAATAAGTCCCCATTATTAATATTGAAGGCTTGATTGGCTGCTAGTGGTTCCGTAGCGGCCCATACAGTAGCCTTTGCTAATAAGGTAGCGTCGGTCATTTCCAATAGCTTCCCATATGCACCTGGTTTACCCGGGAAACGGAGCGGAATATTTAACGCTTTGGAGATTGTAGCATATACGGCAATCAACAATGCAAGGTTCATCGGGTTGCCCGGAGCTGTCCCGCCCACAACTGACGGACGGATGGCTGACCAGGTCCATTGTTTCCCGATTTGCCGCTGTTGAAGATACTGAAGTTGGCTACTATTGAATTCAGGCGGCATATGGCCGGCATCGGATTCCTTAGCCGGGGTTTTAAAAGGGCCGAGATGGGCACCATAAACTTTATAACCTTGCATTAGACTAACGTGCTGCAGAGATTCAGCCACTGGCTCAACTGCCGTTAACACATTGACTAACATCTTTAGATTGGGTTCGACCAATGCAGCCCAACTTTCCCGGTCTTGATAAGCCGCGTAAAAGATATGAGTGACGGTTGTTAGTGCGCTTAATTTGTTGATACAGTCTGTTAAGTCAAGTAAATCTACAGCAATATAACGAACACGGTCGTGATCGGTCCCACCACGACGAGATAGACCAATAATATCCCAGTTCCCGAGATTGCTAAGATATTCAATAAGGTTTGTGCTAATGACACCATTTGCACCTACGATCAATGCAGTATTTTGTGTTGTTTCCATATAAATTTCTTTTTAACAAACTTAGCGCTAATAAAGACTGAAGAGATGTAAAAATCGGCTATAATTTTGTAAATTTCTTGAATGAAACGCTATAGACAATTTGAGCCTATCCTTGTGTCGGAGTTTAAGTCCTCCGATTGGACACATCCAGAGCATAATCATAATCACTACGAATTTATTTTTATTGCGAATGGAATGGGAATGCATGTCATCAATGGCCATCCTGTTCCTTATCAAAGTGGTGCTGTTTTTTTTATCGGGCCAGAAGAGTATCATTATTTTGAAATCGAGCAGGAGACGCATTTTATTTATTTAAAATTTACAGATGCATATATTTACCGTAATGCAACGGATTCAGGTGAATTAACCCGTCATTTAGAGTATTTAAGAAAAAGCAGAGAAACCCACCAGCATGGATTTTCCTTACTATCTGCTGATCTACTAACGGTTCGTCTGCTGTTTCAGGTAATTGCGTCACTAAAATACGATACTTTTGCGAACCAAGATCTAATATGGTATCAGTTGCTTAGCATTTCTACGGTTCTGATGAGAAATATGCCCGAATTACAAGCAAATGCTGGTAGAAGCCGCGATCTGCAAGCTATATTTTGTTATATTCACAAAAATATATACACCCCAGATTTATTGCGGTCTCAGGTAATGGCTCCTCATTTCAATATTACTCCTGATTATTTAGGCACCTACTTCAAACGTAAAGCCGGTATAACCATAAGAAGCTATATCCAACGTTATCGCGACACGCTTATTCGGCAGCGTATTTCCGCTGGACGAATGATTTTAAAAGAAATAGCCGATGAGTTTGGATTGACAGATGTTAGTCATCTCAGCAAGATTTTACAGAAAGGTACTGGATAGTGAAGGGCAAGGAACTAAAATGCTAAAAATTATGTTTTATTTTGGCCGAAGGTTGACGTTAATTAGCATGTAGGAGATAAATGTACAGTATCGACAATGAATTTTCGGCTTGGGAGACTGGATTGGTTAGGTCTACATCTCAAAAATATTTATCGGATTTTAAACAATTATTGAAATGAAATTACCTTTTCAACCCTATGATCCAAAATGGAAAACACAATTCAAGTCAATTAAACTAGCGTTACAATCCGCGCTTAAGCCACTTGATCCACAAATTGACCATATTGGTAGTACTTCTGTGGAAGGACTTTCGGCAAAGCCGATCATTGATATTCAGCTAGGGGTGGCGAACGAGGCCGATTTAGATCGCTTACCCAGCCTCTTAAAATTGCCAAATGTTGTTTATTATGAAAAATATAATCAAGATTGGCCGGAACGTCGTTTTTTTATATTGCTTAATAAACCCACATATAAAATTGCAGTTCCGGATATTGTAAAGATAGGGGAAGAGGTGCCGGCGATTTTGCATGATCACAATCTCCGAGTCGCTCATTTACATGTTTTTGTAAAAGGAACGCCCGATTGGATAAGACATATTGCGTTTCGTGATTATCTAATAGCGCATCCAACGGTCAAAGAAAGCTATCAGACACTTAAACAAAAGTTAATCGAACGCGAATGGGTTGATGGAAATGATTACAACGAAGCGAAAGATCGATTTTTGAAAGTACATGAAAAAACCGCATTGAAATGGTATAAGGGGAGGGATAGAAGTGAAAAATTGGATGTTTAAATCTTAAAAAGAATTGTTACCTTTTGATTGGAAAGAAAATCTGAATAAAAATTGGTGATTTTGCGGTACAGTTAATAAATTCAGACAAAAAGATCAGTAAACGCAATGGAGAAAATAACAGCAGCATATAGGAAGATTAATTTAGCGGATTGGAAGCGAAAGGAACACTTTTCTGTGTATCGTAGTCAGATGAAATGCAGCTTTAGCCTGACAACAAAAATTAATATCGCCAAAGTGCTTCCTTTCATAAAGGAAAATGGCTATAAATTTTATCCTGTCATGATTTATCTCATCACACGTGCGGTAAACAAGCATGAAGCGTTTAAAATGGCAATGAAGGAGGGCGAACTCATTGTTTGGGATTGTGTAAACCCCATATATACCGTATTGCATTCGGAAACAGAAACTTTTTCTGCGCTAACGGCTTTATATGAAGAGGATTTTAAGAAATTTATGGCTAACTATAACGGTGTTGAGGAAAGGTATGCTGACAATTTGCATTTTTTTCCGGAACAACCGCCGGAGAATCATTTTAATATTTCAGCACTTCCGTGGATAAATTTTGATAGTTTTAACCTCCATATTGCTGACTTTACAGATTATTTTGCTCCTTCTTTTACCATCGGGAAATATCAAAAACAGGCCGATGAAATCTTGATGCCTATCGCTATCCAAGTACATCATGCCGTCTGTGATGGAATTCATGTGGCACAATTGATCGCTACATTGGAAGAGTACTGTAAAAACATTGAAACCATCATTAAATATCAAGTATGAACAGGGGGGCGGGGTAATCGATAAAACCTTCCTGTAAAGCGATTTTTGATACGTTCAGGACTACTTCGTCTCTACTAATATTAAATAATATGTCAACAAGAATTCGACAATTAACTCAATCGGATCTCCCGGAGCTTTTGCAGACAATTAATCGAGCTTTTGTCGATTATAGTGTTCCATTTCAGCTTGATATGGAACAATTAAGGCAGAAGATCAGAGCGGAAGATATCGACCTAGCATGGTCCGTTGGTACATTCATAGCAGGTAAACTCGTTGCCTTTATGTTGCACGGTGTGCGTGAATTAGATCATCAGCGTGTTGTTTATAACGGTGGAACAGGTGTGTTACCTGGATTTCGTGGACTTGGGCTGGTAGGGAAAATGTATGACTATGTAGTCCCTTTCCTGAACCAACATCAGGTAAAACGGATTGTTTTGGAGGCTATAGAAAGTAACCAATCTGCTATTCGTGCTTACGAAAAGAGCGGCTTTTCGATCAATAGAAAATTGTTGTGTTTCACTGGCGTCATTCAATCTGAGAAAGTGGAAAATGTTGTGTCAATCCGCTCTTTGTCTGATGTTCCCTGGACAGTATTACAAAGATTTTGGGATATTTTACCAAGCTGGCAAAGTGCTTTGCAAAGTATGGATACTTTGCAGCCGAAAGCCTTGGGCGCGTATATTGATAGTAAGCTCGTTGGTTATGTCCTTTTTAATCTTGTGAACAAAAGAATATATCATATCGCCGTGGCTCCTGAATTTCGAAGACAAGGCGTGGGAACGTTGCTTTTTCAGGCTCTTAAAAAAGAGATGACTACAGAAATAATACAGTTCAATAACGTCGACGCAGAAGGGAATGATCTGAAGTTATTCTTGGAGAAGCAAGGCCTGGCAAATGGAATCAATCAACTTGAAATGACCAAGGTGTTATAAACCCAATACTTATACGATATGGTCGAAGTTTCTTGGACCTAACCAAAAATGTATGACGATTACGCAAATAAGAGATAACATGTATTTATGGTACACGAAAAGCTTGCAAAGGAATTGATTCAATTAACGAATGACGATAGGCTATTAAGGGAAGAATTAGCCAAGAGCCATGTACCTGGGAAGGGCTATCATCCGAAAATGGAAGCCGTCCACCGCGCTAATGCGAAGCGATTAAGGGAAATAATGGATGAGATAGGGTATCCTAGTATTTCAAAAGTCGGCGAAGAAGCCAGTGAAGCTGCTTGGTTGATTGTACAGCATGCGGTATCGGAACCGATGTTCATGCAAAACTGTTACCAATTGATGAACATGAACAAAGAGGATATTAATTTGGCTCATATAGCCTATTTATACGATAGAATAGAGTGTTTTAAGAGCAAGCCACAGCGTTTTGGAACACAGTTAACTTCGGACGGGGGAATCTATCCGGTCGAGGACAAAGATAACCTTAATAACTTGCGATTGCTGATGGATCTTCCCAAACTCAGCAAAAAGCAACTCGATACGCTCTATAATCTAGATCAACTTGTGATTTTAGATCAACAAGATCCCGACTATACAATCTGGCGAAAGAAAGTAGGCTGGATATAATTTTTTTTAAGTAATGCAAAAATTTCGCCATCCACAAAACGCCCCTTTTCAAAGAAGTAGTCCCGAAGAATTCCTTCGGAAACAAGATTCATTTTTTCAAGCAACTTACGAGAGGCCAAGTTATCAGGGTCAATAAATGCCTCTATCCGGTTGAGTTTATAGCCTTCAAATCCGAATGAAATCATCGCGGAAACGGCCTCTGTCATTATGCCCTGCTGCCAGAAGGCAGGATGAAGTTCATAACCGATCTCTGCACGAAAGTGCTCAGAGGAAAAGTTATGAAAACCACAAGAGCCAATCAGCTGATTCGGATTGTCTTTTAAACAGATCGCCCAACGAATTGCCTTTTTTTGCTGAAAGTTTTCCTGCCAGGTTTTTACGAGCTTATAGGCCTCATCTACGTGCTGAAAAGTTGGTAAATCAAAATATAGTGTTACCTCATCTTTTGAGAAATAGGAGAACAATGCTGGAGCATCCGAATGTTGAATCTGACGTAAAGAAAGACGTTCAGTTGATAAAATGGGGAATATGTCCGATATCATGGAAGTAAAAATAGTAAAAAAATATGTTCAATTGTTGAATGATGATGGAATTTTTCGACATTTTTTGTACGTTTGTCGAGTGATGACAATGCAACAAGAAAATATTAGGGAAGAAATTATCCTTTCGTCAATGAAGGTTTTTGAGACATATGGTTTTACACGAGTTTCAATGCAGGATATATCTAAAGCTTGCGGTAAGGGCCGCAGTACGTTATATTACTATTTTACGAACAAAATGGATGTTTTTGACGCGATAGCCGAATGTTTATGTTTGCAAGTGTTTAACGTCGCTAAGAAAAGCTATAGTCCGACAGCTTCCCTAGAGGAAAATTTAGTTAGTTTTTTAAGAGCGAAATTACGCCAGATCAATTTGATTACCAAACGTTTTCATTTGGCTTTTGATGATATGAAATCAGATCCTGCATTAATGGTGTCCAAAACACGCCATATGTTGGATGATGAAATCAAATTAATTCGCGAAATGATCGAAATAGCTATTGCCAAAGGGGAAATTAAGTTTTTAGAAGAAAAAGATATTCTCTTTCTCGCAGAAATGTTAGTGACGACCTCTCGTTGTTTTGAACAGGAGGTATTGCTCTTTGATCGCTTTCCCGACTTCGAAGCAAGGCTTGCTTGGTTAACTAACATTTGCGTAAAAGGGTTGAGATAGCTGGTTTTGAATCTATCTTAAGAATAGAGCACATTTGCTCTTTTTTTAACAATTTATTTCGACAAAAATACAAAATATGTCTATGTAGGTTGAATTGGTTTTTGATACAACAATAGGAGTGACTAATGAAAAATACGCTATAACATGATATTAAATGCAAAAATAGGGAAGGTAAGCAATAAATTAACTACCCAAAAATACGTGCTTGTATTGGTAGAAACGGATGAGAATATTCGACCTGAGTCTACCGCTTTATTGGATTCAGACTTTGATTGTTATTTACTGGTACACCAGGAAATTGAACGTTTGGATGAATTGGCGCTTGCATTGGAAAATATAAATAAAGAAGTTCGATTGGCGCGCAATTTTAATGAACTGAAAGATAAGGGGATTTTGATTGATGAGTTAAATCAAATCACCGTTAAGATACTAAAATAGATTTCTCGCATCCATCGAAAAACGTAGAGATGTGCTCAAAAACTAACTGTACTGATCTATCGTTCATGATCTGAATCGGTAAACCTACCCAGGAGTCTATAAATTTGTATTTAAATAATATAATATGAATTTACAAACTAAATTTACCATTGCATCAGAAGAAGGATTGAAAATATTATTCTTATTGAGACAAGAACATATCCAACGGATGTATAGTAATCAGGTAGACTCAAAGGAACTTAGAAATTATGTCGACACACAATTGAATAATCAACGTGCTGCGGACGAATTAAATAATCTGAGTACACAACTGATCACCGTTTTTGCGGATGCTGAACCGGTGGGGTATGCGATGATCAAGCAATCTCCCAGTCCCCAAGTATTAAAGGGGTTGAAAGCAATCAATTATGCCAACTTTTACATACGGGATCAATATGATAACCAAGTAATACGGGAATGCCTGTGGAAAAAATGTTTATCTGTAACGACCTTTTACAACGCATGCTGGATAGAATTGCTTCAAAGTGATCCTCTGGTTACTTTTTTTGAGAATTGCGGTTTTAGAATTGACAAGCAATCTTATTTGGAACCTTTCGGAAAGAGATCCTATATGATGATATGGAAGCGGGAATAATTTTGCATGGTACCTATAAATAATTGTATGCTTCAGTGTATCGAAAGATCTCTCATGCAAAGGACGAAAGCTGGTATTCAAATGGGTATTACTTTTAGATAGATATTGCCCATAAATTATTTTTTCAATGATGATGTTTCAAACCAAACTTTTCTTTTTATTAAGGGTTATTCTTAACTTGTGAAGTACGTTATTAGTTTTCCAAGTTGTGGCTAACGTAGATAGTTTAGAAATAGATAACAATTAACATCGATCATTTATTTTAATATGAGTACATTTTCAATAAAAGCTTTCGGAACTGAAGCGCCGACAGCCGATTTAAAACAGCTGGAAGTTCAACGCCGTGAAGTAACAGCGACAGATGTGGAGATTGATATTCTCTATTGTGGCGTTTGTCACTCCGATTTGCATACTGCACGTAACGAGTGGGGCGGGACAGTTTATCCAAATGTTCCTGGTCATGAGATCGTAGGACGAATTACTAAAGTGGGATCTAGTGTAACTAAATTTAAAGTAGGAGATCTTGCCGGTGTGGGTTGTATGGTGGACAGTTGCCGTGAATGTGAGAGCTGCAAAGAAGGACTGGAACAATATTGTGAGAATGGAAATATCCAAACATACAATGGTCATGATAAACATCTGAACAAACAGACTTTTGGCGGATACTCAGAACGGGTTGTAGTGGATCAGGACTTTGTTTTACGTATTCCTGAAAATTTGGACCTGGCGGCAACTGCACCTTTGCTTTGTGCCGGCATTACAACTTATTCACCATTAAGGCATTGGAACGTTGGTCCCGGACAGAAGGTAGGTATTGTGGGCATTGGTGGTTTGGGACACATGGGGGTGAAAATTGCGAAAGCGATGGGGGCACATGTCGTTGTGATAACAACTTCTGAGAGTAAAGTGGAAGACGCCAAACGTTTGGGTGCTGACGAAGTCATTTTGTCAACAGATCAGGAACAGATGAAAAACAATGCCGGCACTTTGCATTTTATTTTGGATTGTGTCTCTGCGCAACACGATATCAACGCCTACTTGAGCTTATTGAAACGCGATGGGTCACTTACGCTTGTGGGAGCTCCGGAACATCCCCTTCCAGTAGCCCCATTTAGCTTAATCCCTGCCCGCAAGAGTTTCGCAGGATCAATGATCGGTGGGATTGCCGAAACCCAAGCAATGTTGGATTTCTGTGGAAAGCATAACATCACTTCAGATATAGAACTTATACGTATGCAGGATATTAACCAAGCGTATGATAGGTTGCTAAAGAGTGATGTAAAATATCGTTTTGTGATCGATATGGAAAGCTTAAAAAACTAATAAAATTAAGGCAAAGCTGAACCGAAGGAAAACGCTGCTAGCTACTGTAGGTTTGGCTTTGTCCGATTAATTTAATTTTTAAAATTGTTTTTTTGTGTTATTTAATTAAATTGATTAGACACGTAGGTATCTGATGGAGTTACCGCTATTTTTATGGAAGAAAGTAAAGTGGTTGTGTTTTGGTTCCGTAGGGATCTTCGTTTGGAAGACAATGCAGGATTAACTCGGGCTTTGGCAACAGGACTCCCTGTGCTGCCGGTTTTTATATTTGATGAAGATATTTTACAGCAATTTGAAGATGAATCAGATCGACGTGTAGATTATATCCATCAGGCACTGCTGGCGATAAACAACAAATTAAAGGGTTTTGGAGCGGCATTGAACACGTTCTATGGAAGCCCTTTGACAATCTATAAGGAGCTACGTGAGAAATACAGGATTCATGAAATCTATTGTAATAGAGATTACGAACCTAAAGCAATCCAAAGAGACCGAGAGATCTTTGAATTTTTTAAACTAGCAGGGATTCCGTTTAAAGCAGTGAAAGATCAGGTTATTTTTGATAAAAATGAGCTGTTGAAAAATGATGGTACACCTTATACCGTTTATACACCTTATGCGAAAAAGTGGCGGGAAAAATTAACGACCAAAGATTCTCAGCCCATAGATTATAAAGGGGGGCTTTTTGTCCAGCAGGCTTATACGCCAATAATTTCGCTTGAAAAAATTGGGTTTAAAAAGACAGATTTGACTTTCCATCAGCCACAATTAAGGGCAGATATTATTAATAACTACGATAAATATCGTGATTATCCTGCCATAGCTGGTACTACGAATCTTGGTATTGCCCTACGCTTTGGTACGATTAGTATTCGTCAGTGTGTCGCCTTTGCGAGACAGCATAATGAGGTATGGCTGTCGGAGCTCATCTGGCGTGAATTTTTTATGCAAATCTTATATCATTTTCCAAATGTTGTCAGCGAATCATTTAAAAAGAAATATGATGGTATTCAGTGGCGCAATAATGAAGCGGAATTTGAACGTTGGTGTAAGGGCGAAACGGGCTATCCTTTGGTCGATGCGGGAATGCGGCAATTAAATAGTACTGGTTATATGCATAATCGTGTACGCATGGTAGCGGCTAGTTTTTTATGTAAACATTTGTTGATTGATTGGCGATGGGGGGAAGCTTATTTTGCACAAAAACTTAATGATTATGATTTGTCTGCGAATAACGGTAATTGGCAATGGGCAGCGGGTTGCGGTTGTGATGCGGCGCCGTATTTTAGGGTATTCAACCCAATTATTCAAGCCGAAAAATTCGATAAAAAGCAAGAATATAGTAGACAATGGATTCCCGAACTGGAGAGTGCAGCATATCCAGAGCAGATGGTAGCGCATTCTTTTGCTAGAGAACGTGCACTAAAGACCTATGCGGCAGCATTGGGATAAGCGATCCTCGTGATAACCCAACCCCAGTGACCGCTGATTGGTTAACTAGGATTGAGCTACTTAGGATTAGATTTTTATTGCTCCAAAAAATCGGCAACAAATTTGTCGAATACCTGTGGGTTTTCTGCTTGTACCCAGTGTCCGGCATTTGGTACCGTTTCAAAACTGACATCTGGAAATTGCTCCTTGATTTTAACTTTATCTTCCGGAAGAATGTAGCGCGATTTTTCGCCCGCTAGAAATAGCGTAGGTCCAGCATAAATGCCAGCTTTTACACTTATTGTGATAAAATCCGCATATTTTTGCTGTAGAACATCCAGGTTGAAGCGCCAACCTAATTTACGGTCTTCTTTAATATACACGTTTTTTAGTAAAAATTGAATGACCCCCGGATCATCAAGATAAGTTTCGAGTTTTGTCTGTACATCTTTCCTATTGTCCATATGATTCATATCAACTGCACAAAGTGCGTTGAAGATATCTTCGTGATGTGGCGGGTATGCTTTAGGAGCAATATCGGCAATAATCAGCTTTTCAACCTGTTCGGGATGATTAATAGCAAATTGCATGGCAATCTTGCCACCAAGAGAGTGGCCTAATAAGAGGACTTTCTTCGAGTCAATTGAAGCAATATAGACGCTTAAATCCTCGACCATATCCTCAATCGACATCCCATTACTGTGAAAACTTCGACCGTGATTACGTAGGTCAAGTAAATGTATCTGTCTTTTTTCTCCAAAACTCCTGCCAAACGATCCCCAGTTGTCCGCCATACCAAAAAGGCCATGCATAACCACAAGTGGTGTTCCGCCGTTTTCTGCTCCGTATATTTTGCTGTGTAGTATCTGTTTCACGATATCTCTTTCTTTTAATCGAATCAATGTCACCCTCAAAAGGTGATTCCTACGGCTAAGATAGCTAAAACATCTCGCCTTATCAAAATGGTAGTGTCGACGATTTATTTGGTAGCAGTTTCCATTCTTGACAAGCTAATTTTGTAGTAACGAAAACATAATCATATATAACGCATGAATACTACAGCATTAATTGTCATAGACATTCAAAATGAATATTTTGAAAATGGCGGAATGGAACTTGTAAACCCCATTGCCGCAAGTTTAAATGCACGAAAAATAATCAGTCATTTTCGGGACAAAAAAGCACCGGTTATCTATATCCAGCATATCTCTCCAGACCCCGCGAAAATACCATTTTTTATTGCTGGGACAGCCGCTTCCGAGATCCACCCAAATGTCCGACCGCAATCACAAGAAAAAGTAATTCAGAAACATTTTCCAAACAGTTTTCGGGAAACCGAACTTTTTGATTACCTGAAAGCAAATCACATTACAGAACTTGTCGTTGTCGGTATGATGACGCATATGTGTATCGATGCAACGACTCGGGCTGCAGCTGATTTTGGTTTTCAATGTACCGTAATAGGCGATGCCTGTGCAACGCGTGATCTTGAAATGAATGGTGCTACCGTAAAAGCTGATGACGTACAACTGGCCTTTCTTGCTGCATTGGCATTCTTCTACGCTGAGATTCAGACGACAGAAACTTATTTAGCGCAAAACTAGGAAATTTAGGACTGATAGTATATAGCAATTCAGCCAGCTGTAAACAGTAATTCAGGCCAACGGGAACTGAGAATTTATCTCAGTTCCTCTATAAATGTACTGATCGTCTTGCCCGTCTGGGCCTTAAAAAAGCGCATCAGGTGGTTAGGTTCCGAAAAATTGAGTTCAAAGGCAATTTCGTTAATAGATTTGTTTGAATGTATTAATAGTTCCTGCACTTCAACTAGCAAGCGTTGTTTGAGCAGGTGCGCTGCCGTTGTGTTAAATTGTGCTTTAACCGCATGATTCAGTGTTATGCGACTGATACCCATCAGGGCTGTATACTCATGAATGCGTTGTTTCTGTTGAATATGTTGTTCAAGTAGCTTCTTAAATTGATACGCAAAATTATTCTCTGCTTTTTGGGAAGAAAGCCCGTTTAACCTGGCGTACTTTCGATTCAAGGTCTGTAACAGATAATAAAGTAAAGAGCGAATAATATGTGCGCTGTCTGCTTGTGTCTGAATAAGTTCCGATTTGATCTCCGTGAGCAGCTCACAAAATTTAGCCATATGCACATCGTCAGCCTCTATTTTAGCCGTATGGTTTAATTGATAAAAATACAACAGTCTATAGGTAAAAAGTTTATCAGCAAAAAATTCATTGAGAAAATCTTCCTGAAAGATCAATGTCGTGAATTCCAGATGTAGAGGATCCAGCTCCCAAGTATGTTTCTGAAAGGCTGAAATAAAGATAATATTGTTGTCCGTTAAGTCGATTATTTCCTGACTCAATCGCAAACGCCCTTTCGCTTTTTTAAAAAATAGAATTTCAAAAAAGTCTTTGTGATACGTCTCGCCGTGCGTATAGTCTGTCTCTTTTTGGGTGAGTACATTTATTAGAAACTCGACGCCACATTCGCCTTTATGGAACTTTATTGTTTTCAATAGCCTTACACTTTATAAATCAAAAGTAAACATCTTAAAACCAAAAATAGAACGTTTTCACAAAGCATATTGCATACCGACCGACAGACATAGTTTATTAGTTCGGATAAAAACATTTTAAAATCGGAAGGAATTTTGGCGAAATGTGATTTTTGTCACTTTTTAAGTGGGAGAATACATTTACCTTTGTTTACAGTCCAATTGAGAAACTTAAATACAGATGTTCATCCCGCTTGATTACTTTGAACGTCCATATCGTATCCTTTTTATAGAAGGAAGGAATTATTTAATACCTATCGGAATAATCTAGTTGTCCATAAAATATATTATTTGGGGGTTTTCTCGTAAGAGAGGCCCCTTATATTTTTATATATTCTAAATGTGACAATGATACATTTATATCTATCAATTGTTCTATTTAAGTAAGCGTAGGCAATACCTTACATGCAAAATTAGATAAAACGGAATGCCGATGATAGTTAATAGCCCTAATTGAAAATACCATTCTCCGCCGTTAAAATCACTGGAGCGCCATCTGTAATCATAATGGTGTGTTCATGTTGTGCCATGTAACCGCCTTTGTCACCAACCATCGTCCAGCCATCATTTAATTCAGTAGCATAAGTGGAAGAGGTGGAAATAAAGGTTTCGATAGCAACAATTGAATTTTTCTTAAACCGCCTTTGGTCAAATCTATTTTTATAATTGAGCAACTCGTCGGGATCTTCGTGTAAGCTTCGTCCGATGCCATGCCCTCCTAGATTTTTGATCACTTTATACCCCCTCTTTTTTGCTTCGGTTTCCATCAGCTGACCGATGTCCGCAATTTTGACACCACCACGTATATTTTTTATGGTTTTTTGAAGTATTTCCTTCGAAGCGTCCACCAATTTTTGGTGGTTATGAATATCCTGACCGATTACAAAAGAAGCCCCGTTATCAGCCCAAAAACCATCCAGCTCAGCCGATACATCAATATTAATAAGATCTCCTTCCTGTAATAAACGGTCCGCAGCAGGAACACCATGACAGAATTCGTTGTCTACACTGATACAAGTCCAGCCCGGGAAATTATAGGTCAACGCTGGCGCTGATTTGGCACCATATGAAGTTAATATCTTTGCGCCATATTCATCTAATTCTTTGGTTGACATGCCTACCTTGGCATAATCGCACATCGCTTTAAGCGTTTTGGCGACTGCCGCACTCGCTTTTTGCATTCCGGTCAATTCGTTCTCGTTGGTAATAGACATTGCGCTTTTTTTGTGTTTTTGCTTATTGAATTAAAGATAGACAAAGGTCTTAAAAAAAATTAGATAATCCCATAAAGAAAAGCAGGGCTAATGATTGCAAGACGAATTACGGGAGTTTTGGTATAAGAAAGGCCTGCTTTCGTATAAAATCTCAACTGGCGATAGTTTTAAATGATAGATTTGTGATAAATCTCGGATGAATATAAACTGAGAAGCGATCGAATTTTGGGTGCAATTTTAAATTTATAACATGAAAGCGAAGCAGATATTGATTTTTAAAAGCTCGGTGAGAACAAAGGAGAAGAAGACCTTCCTGATGCAGCTGCTAAAGCTCCATCTACCGCAGATACAGTCGGCTACCTTGGATCTGGATGATGAAGACGCCATCTTTCGGGTAGAAACAGAGGACTGTTCCGTAGATCTATTGACAGCTTTGTTGCATAGACATGGTATAAAAGTTGATTTTTTGGACCGCTTTGTCCTTGCTTAGCACTATTCAGATCGCCGTACAGATGATCTTACAATAGCCCGCCTGTATACTGCTTAAAAAATAGCTCACGATAGATGTCGCCAATCGGGATTTCGAACTTGTCGATGTATATCGTATGGTTGTCAAAAGAATCAATAAAGGACAAATTGATCAAATAAGATTTGCTGACCCGAACGAATATATGGGCCGGTAGTTTTTGGTGAATGGTTTTTAGATTCATTGCTGTAATCAGTTTGTTGGTACGGGTATAGATGACCACATAATCTTTGAGTGCTTCAATAAATCGAATATCGCCAAATAAGATTTTATAGTATTTTCGATCCGATTTGATAAATACAGCATCTTCATTCGCATCTTCAAAGGTGTTTTGATTTTCTTTTAAATTGAGCAGCTTTTTATAGCTAAACGCTTTATCAATAGCCTTGACCAGGCGATCTTTTTTAATTGGTTTAAGTAGGTAATCAAGTGCATCCAGCTCAAACCCCCGCAACGCATATTGGGCATAGGCCGTCGTCAGTATCACCAGGACATCTTTCGGTAAGGCCTGTGCAAAATCCAGTCCGTTGACAGTGGGCATCTCGATGTCCAGAAAAACAAGGTCAACAGATCTAGTTGCGAGATATTCCTTGGCAGCTAAGGCATTGGAAAACTCGCCGAGGATTTCTATGGATGAAATTTCTTCGACCAGATTTCGCATTTCTTCCCTTGCTAAGGGTTCATCATCTACAATGATACAATTCATAATGGAATTTTTAATTTTACCTGATACAACAGGTCTTTTTTTGATATGTTAAGTTCGTAATTATTGCCATATAGCAAATCAAGTCGTCTTTTGGCATTGACTAATCCCAATCCACCGTATTTAGGATTAGTAGTCGAAAAATTTGGATCGCTCGAATTTTCACATTCAAAACAAAGTTGCCCATCGGTCTGTGTAAAGTGAATGGCAATAAAGGTATTTTCATTGTGTATATTGACACTATGTTTAATCGCATTCTCGATAAAAGCGGTAAAAAGATGTGGCGGCAGAAAAATACTTTGTTTTTCGAGTTCCGTGGCACAGGAAAGTGAGGTTTTCAAATTATCCCGGCGTATTTCCTCAAGTTTTAGAAAATTGAAAATAAAGTTTATTTCGGATTTTAAGAGTGTTTTATCTGCATCATTTTCATACAGTTGGTACCGCAGAAAATCGGATAGTTTGATAATAACCTCGGTGGCCATACTCGGGTTTTTCCGAATCAGAGCCTTCACATTATTGAGCATGTTAAACAAGAAATGTGGCTGAATCTGGTTCTTTAATGCATTTAACTCCGTTGTAAGCGCCAAGTTTTTTAAATCTGAAATGCGTTTATTGTCTTCGATCCAACGTTTAAAAAGTTTAAACGTAGTGGTGGTCAAAATGATGGGAACACAGATAAAAAGACCGCTCACAAAACTCATGGTATTGGTTCGTTGCCTTTCAATTGCCGGAATATGGATGCTAAAGATATAGATTGCGATCTGCATGACAACAAGCAGGCTCGCTGTCACCAGCAAAATGAGCAATATCGTGTAGATTTCATATTTTCCCCTGAAAAAAAACTGCGGTATCAATACGTACATATTGATATAGAACATTGCGACGAAAACCGTCCAAAGCGCCAGGGAGAAGTAGGTCTTATAATTTCCTAAAAATTGTGCATTTGTATTGGCATTGGCAAAAAGAATAAGCAAACCAATTAAGAACAGACCATGTCGTAAAAATCTGAATTTCTTTTCCGTTAGGTAGCGTAAAACAATACGGTTGTTGCAGTCTAGCATATTGATCTGGTTTATTGACCCTGATTTCGCAAATGTAACTTTTTTTGTTTCAAAATGATTTTGTTTTATATGAACACTGCTTTTTTTTATACCAAAGTGAAATCGGTAGGTAGAATGGATAAAAGCTCTTTTAAAGCTGCCTACCTTTCGTATAAAATATTGACCTTTTTGTATAAAAAATAAAATGAGCGTTTCCGATTGATCTATTCTTGTAACACGTCGGCTGCTCCGTTCTAATTTCCGAAAGAGCAGTTTTTCGGGTTTCCTTTAATTGAAAAAGAATAGATAAAAAAAAACGAATATCCACATGAAAAAGAACCTGGTGTTGCTTGGGAGCTTTGCTCTTGTATGCAGCAGTTCCGCACAGACCAAAGATAGTATTCCGCAAAAAGTACAGGCCATTGTAGCCGACAAATTTCCTGCAGCGCGGGTGCTAAATCTAAGTTATGAATATAATGGCGGTTACAAATATTCATCCAATGTTAAAGGGGGCGTCATTACGCGAGGTAAGGTAGAGTCACTCCATCAGGCTGGCGGGAGCTTGAATGTCAATTTTTTAAACCGGCGTAGCTGGACGTTAGGTACTAGCCTTGGTTATCAGTATACTTCATTCAATGTACAAGAATCAGATTTAAGCACGCAGCCGCAAAAAATGCGTACACAGGATTTCCATTACCATTATGAATCACTTAATTTTTCTTACTTCTCAAAATTATTTGGAAAAATGGTTATTTATTCCGCTAGTTTCATGACGGATGGAAGCGATAAGGGGATTGAACGGATGCGTGGGATATTGACAGGAACATGGGTATTAAAAGCAACTCGAGATGTACAAATGGCAATCGGCTTACTCGGGTTTATTGATCCTGCGGCAATTATTCCTGTTGTTCCGACCTTCACCTATAAGCAGCAATATCGCGATGGGTGGATGATAGATGTGCTATTACCCAAGGGCGCCTACGTCCGAAAAGCAATGTTGCGAAATGGTCGCCTTTCTCTGGGGGCAGATCTCAGCACGACGACATTCTACCTCAATGATTTTTGGGGATCAGACAAGGTCTATACCTTTAGCCAGATGGAGATCAACTCGGGATTGACCTACGAACATAATTTGGGAAGATCGTTTATTGCAACGCTCAAATCTGGTATGAAGACCATTCCGAGGTCACGGATATTTGAAAAAAGTGAAAGGCAAAATAATTATGTATGGGAAGCTTCTGCGGACCCATCGTTTTATGTCAATGCCGGACTTTCTTTTAATCCCTTTGCGAAAAAAAGACATTAGTACAAGGCTCATCATCGGCAAGCGTGTTTGGTAGGGATCGCATAAAGAGTTTATTCATTTGCTATGGTTTTTTTTGTGTTTAAACATTTATATTTTGCTATATTTATCTTATAAATAGAACCTAAAATAGGTTAATAGTGCGTATACTATTTTCCAGGTTTAATTTTTTTTTATCAAATTTATGGTCATACTGTACCTGTAATTGTAATAGAGTATTTGAACAACTAACAATAAAGAAAAGAAAATGGCATTATTAGAAACACTCGAATGGCGTTATGCGACCAAAAAATATGATTCAACAAAGAAGGTTGATCAGAAAGATGTAGAAAAAATTATCGAAGCAGCACGTATGGCGCCGAGTTCTTCGGGTTTGCAACCTTTTCGTGTCGTGTCGATTACAGATCAACAATTGAAAGAGCAAATTGTACCTGTAGCTTGGGGACAACAAATTATTGCAGAAAGTTCGCATCTTTTGGTTTTTGCGGCATGGGATAAATACACGGATGAACGTATTGATGCAACGTTTGACCAGATGAATAACCATAGAGGTTTACCATTGCATACAACTGACGATTACAAAAATAAATTAAAAAGTATGTTTGCTGCGCTTACTGATGAACAACAAGCGGCACATGCTGCTAAACAGGCTTACATTTCTTTTGGGATGGCAATCGCTCAAGCTGCGGAATTGAAAGTGGATGCCACACCAATGGAAGGATTTTCTAACGA
Source organism: Sphingobacterium sp. UBA7249 (assembly GCF_002472835.1). Classification (NCBI taxonomy): domain Bacteria; kingdom Pseudomonadati; phylum Bacteroidota; class Sphingobacteriia; order Sphingobacteriales; family Sphingobacteriaceae; genus Sphingobacterium; species Sphingobacterium sp. UBA7249. The sequence continues at coordinate 271,823 of NZ_DKST01000015.1, forward strand.
GGAGCTGGATAAGTTATTGGGATTAGATAAATTGGGGTTAAAAAGTGTCGTTCTGCTACCATTAGGCTACCGCTTGGGTGAAGAGGATTGGTTGTTAAAATTGAAAAAATTTAGATTGCCGAAAGCCGAGTTTTTGATTGAACGATAGGAATAGCTTTTAGGTATTAGACACAAAGGTAGCTGGAACTGTAACCATAAGTACAAAAGAAAAGGAACAATATATTCCCCCTTTTCTTTTGTATAATGTCTTATTTGGGCGGCTTACTTCCCTGACAACAAATTCATTTTTTTATACCCTTCAGAAGGTTTGCGCTGATTTATTTAGCTGCATTTTCCAATAAAGTGATCGCATCATAAAGTACACCCGCCTCACCTCTGAAAGTTCCAGAGCCTTCGGGTTTATTGTCCTTGGTATACCATTCGTAGAACCCTTTATTTTTAATAACGCGTGCCAACATGGGTTTGATCTGTTCATGTGCTTCCTGCTGGAAACCATTTTTAGCCAATTGTTGAATCATTCTTCCCCCAAACCAGGTCCAATCGCCACCATTTTGGTAACCATAAGGATACATTCCTTTGTTTTTGAAGAAACCCGCAGGATAAGTTGGATATACGGTTAATCCAATGGTGGCCGCACCCGCATTCTTTACATTTTTGATCATCTTATCTAAGGAAGTTTTGATCTGCTCTTTGCTAAGTAGGTTTGCCTCAATGGCAATGGCTGTTCCACCGTGATAATAGATCTGGTTTTCATCAAAATCTTTTGGAAATGGCGAACCGTTGATGTAGATGTGCGGAATAAATTTTTGATTTTTATCGTCCCAAAGATGTTTCATCGTATTGCTGGCAATCATCGTTCTCACTTTACTCCATTTTTCCTTTTTGTCAGGGAAAAGATCCATATAATTATCCAAAGCAATTAAAAACATAGCGTTATCATAAATATCTAGGGCAATATGAGAGTTTTTATCCAAATGGACCCCCCAGTCATGCTCGGGCTGCACATCACCCCAATCGACGGTTGTGGCCCCCCACAATAGACCATAAGTGCTATTATAACGTTTGTCCATTAAAAACTGCATGGCCTGTTCCATCCGGTCTTTCACAGTCGTTTCGCCTATTTTTTGTGCGAGGAAGGCGGTATCCTTGGTCGCTACAACATATTTATGGACCGCCTGGATCAAGGACGTTTCCTGATCGGTTTCAACTGTGTTTTTATGTGCAGCATAGTCCGGGGCAAGCGGATTAGTGATCGTATAATAGTCGGACACACCATTCTTTAAACTTGATTTTTTGACAAAACCGTCTGCTATATTGCCATCGGCTTCCTGTAATTGAAAAAATAGCGCCAATTGATCTTTAATCTGTTCGTGGGGATGCTCTTTGGTTGCTAAAGTAATAAAGGTATTATAATCTCTGATCCATACCTCATTATACCCGTCGCCAGCATTAAATCCAGCTTTGATAACCTTGCCGGCCATATCTTTGACGAGCTGGAAGCTACTATCCTGTGCTACGTCTTGCTGTGTGTTGCTTGCTGTGGATTTATTGCTACCTCCATTGCAGGATAATAGCAGCAATGAAGTAGATAACGCGAAATATAAATTTCTCATGATGCTGTTTTTTTATACTAAATTAACATTTATGGTCTTTGACAAAAGATTGTATTACTTTGGCCTGGCCAATTCCTAAGTTGCGGAGCGAATAGGATTGTGCCGCGGCAGGAACAGCGAACGTTTCGGCGTAATGAAAGATTTTTTTCATCCCATTGGCAGTTGTCAGTTCTACCGCTTCCCCCTCAACAAGCATCATAATATGGCATTGACCTTTTGTTTCAATATGTACCTCATCTCCGAATTCATACCTGTAAACATCATAGAAATGATCTTCATGTGTTGGTAGATGAACTTTTGATGCCTGGTCATCGAGTGAATAAACCTGAGGCTGGGATAGAAGTGTGTCTTTGACGACGTCGCCTTTTCGGTTAAAATTAAGATTGGCGAAAGCTCTGTCAATATTTAATGGACGCGGCTTACCGTCCAGATCAGGACGCACCCAGTCGTACATTTTGAACGTATAATTGTAAGGGGTGGCACTGATTTCCAATACTAGATTATTTGTGCCCGAAGAGTGCACGGTACCATGCGGAATTAAATATAACTGATGTTTTTGCGATTCAAATTTTTGCACGTACCTGTCAATGGCGATCGGTTCGCCCGTATGGAAGCTCTGTTCAAGAACGGTACGAAAGTTGTCCGCATCGATATCCTCTTGAAATCCCAGGTAAACCTGCGCATCTCCCTTTCTGTCAACAATGTAATAGGATTCGTCCTGTGTGAAATTTTCTCCAAATTCGGCTTTGGCATAACTTGGACTAGGGTGGCACTGAATGGAAAGATTGCCGCCATCAAAAGTGTCTAGAAAGTTAAACCGGATTGGAAACTCAACATCAAAACGTGGCCGCGCAGCGCCCAGGACATTTGAACTTTCCTGAAACATCAGTTGATCAAATGAAATTTCTAGCACTAGCCCGTTACTCTCAAGTAAAATGCCGTTTTCGGGAACAATCATCTCAAAAGACCAAGCATAATTTTTAGCCTGTTGATCAATACCGGTTAAATGTTCTTTCATCCATTGCCCCCCCCAGACTCCAGGTTCGAATGTTGGCCTCACCCGAAAGTAATTTTTGGACATCACATGCAAGGTCGCTTTTAAATCATTTCCTAAGATCCAAGGGAGATTTTCAGCGGATTGTTGATCGGCGAGAATCTCCACGCGTGATGATATCATCCGCTTATGTCGGTTTAGAAGCTCCCAATCGACAAAGTAGTATCGTTTATAAAGCTCTTTTTGGTTTGTTTGTTTTCCACAGGCCAGATTCCCGGCCAGTCCCGCACGCATCCGTTGGGTAAGTATATTTTTGGGCAGATCAATGTACATCACTTGGCTAGTAGCTTCCAGAAGGGCTGCACCCGGGCCATAAAAAATAAGGTATTCATTGTCGGTTGTTTGGCTTAGCATTTTCTGAAGTGCAGCCAACTTGCCGGTATCGTAGTATGCGATGAGTTCGAGTGGCGTTTTTTTTCCGAATAATGGATCATCTCCTCCAAGATAAGGAGCCGCTTTCTCCTCGATCACTGCTTCAGGGAGCAATGCTGTTTCCATGGAAACAAATCGTACCGTTAATCCCCGCTTTGCAAATTCCTGCTGGATATGCTTTATTGGTGTCTCCCAATTTATGCCAACAAACCCATCTATGCAGTGTATATGATTTTGGATCAGGTGATCGGCCAACTCATCATAAGAGTTTGACAATTTGCCCTGAACTGGAAATGTAGGTAAGATGTCGTATTGAAAAGATGTTGTTTGAGTATTGGAATACATAAGATTTTATTTATTGCGTATGTAAAAAAGATGACTAAAATAATAGAGGATATTGAACGAAGTTATGCGTTGTTATTCTGCTTTTTCTTTGATTTTTCAATCCAATATTTTTCGATTTCTTCCAAAGGTTTGCCCTTGGTCTCCGGTAAATATCCCAGCACAACGATAAAAGCTATCGCACAGAAAAAAGCAAATAACCAAAAGGTATAACTTGCTCCCCAAGATGCGAGCAAAATAGGAGTCAGCTGACCGACGATCGCATCGGAAATCCACATCACCATTATACTTATTCCCATTGCTCTTGCCCGTATGGCATTTGGGAATATTTCCGCCGCGACCACAAATTTTAACGGACCGATAGAAAAAGCAAAGAAAAAAAGGAAGAGCAGGATGGAAACAATCAAAGCAACATTGTTTGGTTGTTCCTGACTGAAGAGATATCCCGTTACAATCAGACTAATGGTGGCCCCCAATGTTCCTAAAATATATAAGGGTCTTCTTCCCCAATTATCTACTTTCCAGATGGCAAAGCAGGTAAATAATACATTTGCCGCACCAAAAAATAATTGTGCATGGTACGAATTCGTTAAGGAAATACCTGATTCCAGCAGTATGCTCGGACCGTAATAGACGATGGCGTTGATTCCGCTCAGTTGAGAAAAAAGGGGTAAGAATAGGCCTAACAGAAAGGCTCTACAGTAGATTGGAGAAAACAGCTCGCTGATATTTCTCTTGGATGGACTTGGCGAATCGTATAGATCAGTTAAACCAAGCTTGATACGAATTATTGCTACCTCTTCGTTTCGCCCGTTTTTGGCAAGCCAGCGTGGACTCTCAGGTATAATATAAACACCTAAACTGAGTAAGATGGCAGGGATCGCGCCGACTAAAAACATACCGCGCCATAGTTCCGCTTGCGGTAATGAATGCCGTTGAAGAATAAAATAATTACTAATATAAGCGATAAGGATACCAAAGGTAATGGCTAATTGATAACAGGTGACCGATCTACCTCTGAATTTACTGGGAGATATTTCGGCAAGATAAAGTGGTACAACAATAGAAGCTATCCCAACACCTAATCCACCAATGCCTCTGCTCAGAATTAAAAGTGTATAGTTGGGACTGAATCCGCATCCGATTGCAGACAATAAAAAAAGCAAAGAAGCCACGATAAAGGCTGGTTTACGACCATATTTATCCGTAAAAGATCCTGTGAAGAATACACCTATAATGCATCCGATCAGTGCTGAACTAACAAAAGCACCTTCCTGAAAGGGCGACAATCCGAAAAATTGTTTCACCAGCGGCAAAGCTCCAGCAATAACTGCCATATCGAAGCCAAAAAGCAGCCCTCCCAGAGAAACGATGCATAAAATGAGGATAAAATTCTTGGACATAATGGGTTTATTTCTTTATTATGTATATACATACAAACATATATCTATTTTTTTAATTATGCAAAAAATCTTATTTTAGCCTAAGTAATTTCATGTAATGAATTTAAAAATAGATCACAAAAGTCCGATTCCCTTGCATATACAGGCAGAAAATCTATTGCGAGAATTGATAAAACAACCGGAATATATTGAGGGGAAAATGTTGCCCAATGAAATAGAGCTTGCCAAACGTCTGGCTATTTCCCGTTCTACTTTGCGTCTGGCAATTAACAAGCTGGTTTATGAGGAGCTATTGATCCGGAAGAAAGGCATCGGCACAAAGGTTGCAAGCGCCAAATTCAGTTCGAAATCCAAAAATTGGCTAAGTTTTTCACAAGAGATGAAAAACCGTGGTATCGAAGTCAAGAATTTTGAGCTTCATGTGAGCTGGGTCGTGCCAGATAAAGCAATTACCAAATTTTTCGCTGTCGATGAGGATCAAAAGCTATTAAAGTTGGAACGATTACGGGGCAAGAAAGATGATCCCTTCGTCTATTTTATATCTTATTTTCATCCTCGCATTGGCTTGACAGGAGATGAAGATTTTAAACGCCCGTTGTATGAGATACTGGAGGCTGATTATCATGTAGTGGCCGATCTTTCCCAAGAAGAGATAGACGCCGTTGCAGCTAATAAATTTATCGCAGACAAACTAGAAATTAATACTGGGGATCCCATATTATCACGTAAAAGATTTGTTTTCGACCAGTCTGGAAAACCAATCGAATATAATTTAGGATTTTATCGTGCTGAAAGCTTTACCTATACCGTGGAAAGCCGAAGAGATTATTAAAATGTCGAGTCATCAAGTATAGCCTGTTTACTTGATGACCTAATAAATAGTTGATTGTTGTCGTATCTTCCGACTCTATTTATTGAATAATGTGATCTCTCCACTCGTACTGTAACTTTGAATTTTCTGGATCCACTCGGTATATCGTTCTTCTCGTACCATTCGTACAATTTTGTTCTAAATCATCTAGGGGGGCTCGGTTATTCGACAACCAAACCAGGTCAAGTTATCGCCATTTTGATTGTGATGAAGCTTGACCATCTACTATGAATGTTATTTATTATGTATATACAAGATTAAATAAAAAAATACCTATCCTATCTGACTTATAATGTGGTGTAATTAAATCCATATTTAAATTTTTACTACCCATGGAGTACTATGACCTATTCTGTTGCTTGTTTTTTTATTTATCTTTTTGTTTTAATGTTTATACATAGTTTTATTTTTGTAAATTTGTTTTTAAACCTAATTGACTACGATGATAAAGCGTCTTATATTTTATTTCCTTTGCATGCTATCCACTGTGATGTCTGCGCTTGGGCAGCAGAAGTTTGATTTAACTACATTGGTAAAACCTAATATTGGATCCGTCCATAGCCGATATTTTTTTTATACACCAGCAGCAGTACCCTTTGGCATGGCCAAGTTAGCTCCAAGCACGAATGGAAGTTATGGTAATAAGTCTGGTTGGGAGGCGGTAGGCTATGATGATAGACACAGTAGTATCGAAGGCTTTACCAATTTTCACGAGTTCCAAATTGGTGGAATTGTCTTTGCTCCATCTGTTGGTGAGATCAGGACTATTCCTGGCAAGTTGGATCAGCCGCAAGGTGGTTATCGCTCATCATTTGACAAAAAAGATGAATTTGCCACATCAGGTTACTATCGGGTGAAACTGAAAGATTACGGAATCCTCGCCGAGCTAACGGCGACAAAAAGGGTAGGTTTCCATCGTTATACCTTTCCAAAAACCGATGCGGCCAATATTATATTTGATATTGGACATGTGATGGGCGAGAGCGGACCAGTGGTCGATGCCGAAGTAAATTACGATAATCAATGTGTATGGGGATACGTGGTGACAAACCCGGTATATGTCCAAAAATATCAACAAGGCGCTACTGTGAAGATGTATTTCTTTGCTGAAGTCAGCAAGCGGCCAAAATCTTATGGAACATTTAAGGACAACGCGATTTTTGAGGAGAAGAAAAACATACGGGGGCAAGGAGCGGGACTGTTTTTGCGATTCGATACAGGATCGGATGAATCTATCACCATCAAAACCGGTTTGTCCTATACTTCGGTAGATAACGCACGGTTAAATTTGGAGCAGGAGGCAAAGGGGCTGACATTTGATAAGGCGAAATCCGAAGCACTGAATACCTGGAACAATGAAATGGGAAGGATATTGGTGGAAGGTGGTAAAGAAGAGGACCGGGTTAAATTTTATACCGGATTATATCATGCTTTACTTGGACGGGGACTTGCCAGTGATATTAATGGGGCTTATCCAAAAAATGATGGCTCTGTAGGCCAGATTGCATTAAATGCGCAAGGGAAGCCGGTTCATCAGCACTATAATACAGATGCGATCTGGGGAGCATTTTGGAACCTGACACAACTCTGGTCCATCGCCTATCCTGATTATTACAACGATTGGATACAAAGTCAGCTGCTGGTGTACCGCGATGCGGGCTGGCTCGGTGACGGTATCGCCAATAGTAAGTATGTTTCCGGTGTGGGTACCAATTTTACGGGCTTGGCAATTGCTGCAGCATATAATGTCGGAATACGGAATTACGATACAAATTTTGCCTATGAAGCTGTTCGGAAAAATGAACTTGAATCACGTGGACGGATTCCGGGAGCAGGGAAGCTTGATGTGGGGGTGTTTGTTGAAAAAGGTTATTCACCTTATATCGAGGACAATACCGGTAGTCCTGAATTATTAACCCAAGGATCACCTTTTGGCGCTTCTCATACCTTGGAATATGCCTTTTCGGCAGCTGCTGCTGCGCAATACGCCAAGTCACTTGGTCGTGATGCAGATTATAAGAAGTTTCTAAAGCTTTCAGACGCATGGAAAGGATTATATGATCCTTCAACTAAATTTATACGGCCAAAGGACAGTAAGGGAGACTTTATTCCGAACTTTAATCCCTATCAACCCTGGCGTGGATTTCAGGAGGGAAATGCTTGGCAATATACTTTTTATGTACCGCACGTTCCCCAAGATCTGGTCAAACTGGTCGGAAAAGACTTATTCAACCAACGTTTGGACAGCATATTTACGGTATCCCAGCGGAATGTCTTTGGAGGTGGAACCCAAATTGATGCCTTTGCCGGTATTGAGAGTCTCTATAATCACGGAAATCAGCCCAACTTGCATATCTCCTGGTTGTTTTATTTTTCAGGGAGACCTGACCTAAGCCAAAAATGGGTGCGGGCGATTTCAAATGAATTTTATGGCACGGAGCCTGTTCACGGTTACGGCTACGGACAGGATGAAGATCAGGGACAATTGGGGGCTTGGTATGTTTTATCGGGGATTGGATTATTCGACGTAAGAAGTTTAACGACAGAAAATCCGGCATTTCAGATTGGGGCGCCTTTATTTGATAAAATTACCATACAGCTTCCCAAGGCATTACGAAAAAATAAATTCACGATTCAGGTTGAAAAAGAGGCCCCGGATAGTTACTATGTTGATCAGGTCCGCCTGAATAATAAAGCCTGGACCGGATGGCAGCTTCCCTTTGAACAACTGGTTAAAGGTGGTGTCATGACGCTGAACTTAAAAAGTAGTGCGCGTGGAAACTAAGTGGTAAAAGAAGAGTGCTGATGGGTAAATGGAAATCCTGCATCGGATAGCACATTTCAAAAAGCCTTTGGAACGTATATAAAATAAAAAATAGGGGTGTCCAAAATAATCGGACACCCCGTAGGTAGGTTGGTTTGTTGATTGCCTACGCGATCTCTGCAATGAAATTGCCCTCTTGGTCCAAATCGGCCTTATGGGCAGCAATTTGTTGAAGATTAATGTGGCCGATTACATATTTGAAATCTGCTGCGTAATATCTTTCAGTAATCTCGTTGAAATTCAGCTTTTCGATCAGTTGATCATCGGTGTATCTCAAATAAACCTTGATCAGGTAATCCTGACTATAATTTAAGGCGCTGGATTCTAAATGCTTTTTATATTCATAGCGGTAGCCATAACGTAGCGCTGCAATATCGGACAGGACCGCAGAACCCGTCGGATGACCGCCGGCACCTTTACCGTAAAAGAATTGTTCGTCTGCAAATGCAGCTTTAACCAGCACACCGTTATTTTCATTTTCTACGTTATACAGCATACTTTCTTTGCCTACCAAACGAGGTAATACATAAAGCACGACTTTATTGCCATCGATCTCTTTGGCCGTAGGGATCAATTTGATTTTAAAGTTCTTTTCTTTTGCAAAACGAATATCCTGTTGGCCTAATTTGTCGATACCGATGTTGAATACATCATCTGGTTTAACATAGATGCCATAGGCATGTGAAGCGACGATACAGACTTTAAATTTAGGATCGTATCCGCCGACGTCAAGTGTAGGATCTGTTTCTGCGAAGCCGAGTTCCTGTGCTTTTTTTAACGCGTCTGTATAAAGTTGATTTTCATTGAAAACTTTGGAAAGAATATAGTTGGAAGAGCCGTTAAAAATACCGCTGACCGAATGTAGAAGCTCATTGTCGTAATATTCTTCTAAATTTCGGATAATAGGTATGCTTCCACAGACCGCTCCCTCATAAAGCAGGCTACTGCCATATTCATGTTGAATATCCACCAGCTCCTCAAGGTGGTTAGCAATCATTTTTTTATTCGCAGATACTACATTTTTGCCTGATCTCAATGCGCGTACAGTCAGCTTGTAAGCTGCTTCGGCGTCATCAATCAATTCAACAACAGTATTGATTTCCGGATCGCTCAAGATTGCCTCTGGATCAGTCGAAAATAGATCGGCTGGTAGTGAACGTTTTTTATCCGCATTTTTAATGACAAATTTTTTGATTTCCAGATTTAGATTTTTAGTTTTTATAATGTCGTAGAGACCTTGACCTACAACGCCAAAACCGAACATCCCTATCGTTAATTTATTACTCATATCTCTTCTTGTATGCTCTTATATTATTGTTTATTTCTCTTATACTAATTCGTTGATATACTCCTTCTTATTTTCTAAAAAATTATGGATAATTGCTGTTAGTTTTTTTGTCTCGATCAAAAATCCATCGTGACCATAGGTGGATTCGATCTCCTGGTAACTAGCATTTGGAATATGTTGGGCAATAAATTTCTGTTCATCTGCAGGGAATAACATATCCGTATTGATCCCTAGTACCAAGGTTGAGCAGTTAATACCTGCCAATGCTGCCTCTAAGGAAGCCCTTCCCCGTGCTAAATTGTGGCTATCCATCGCCTTTGTCAAGTAGAAGTAGCTGTATGCATTGTACCGTTTAACCAGTTTTTCGCCTTGATAATTTTGATAAGAAGCAGCTTTATAATCATTTACTTTATTTCCATCATTATCCCGTTGCGTATGATCATAAGTGGTGTAATTGCGATAGGACAACAATGCAATCGAACGCGCGACTTTTAGCCCTTTCGCGCCGCCATCAGGATGATTAGCATAGAAAGTCCGGTCTGCTGTGATGGCCAAACGTTGACTTTCATTAAAAGCAATACCCCAGGGAGAATGTACTGCATTTGTTCCCACAACAATGAGTTGGTTGATGGCGATCGTTTTGGAAGCGGCCCATTCCAATGCTTGTTGGCCACCCAGTGATCCGCCGATTAAAACTTCAATTTGGTTGATATCCAGATGCGCTGCGAGCAACTGATGGGCATTGACAAGATCTTTTACCGTAAATTCGGGAAAAGAAAGATAATAAGGCTGGCCCGTTGCCGGATTGATAGATAAGGGATTGCTACTCCCATAGGCTGATCCAATTACATTTGCACATACGATATAGTAGTCATTGGGATTAAACAGCTCATCTGTTCCAAAAAGACCCGGCCACCAGTCCAACACATTCGCATTCGCCGTCAAGGCATGACAGACCCAGACCACATTGCTACGGTCTGCGTTCAGTTTTCCAAATACTTCATAGCTGATCTGTAAATTGACAAGCTCCCTGCCGTTTTCAAATACAAAGGGCTCGTGGTGCTGATATATATGCCTGCTCATTACGTTTAAATTTAGGACTGTATCTGATTATTTGATCTTTTCGAATGCTTGTTGCAGGTCAGCTTTAATGTCATCAATATGTTCTATCCCCACTGAAAGGCGCAACAATCCCGGAAATACACCCGCATTTGCCTGATCCGCATCACTTAACTGTTGATGCGTAGTCGCTGATGGATGGATGATCAATGATTTGGTATCACCTACGTTGGCCAAATGGCTGATGAGCTCCAGGCTGTCAATAAAAGCATTTGCTTTTTGAGCAGCATCCCCCTTTAATTGGAAGGAGAGGACTGCACCATAACCATTTTTAAGATATTTTTGCGCATTTGCAAAACTTGGTGAACTTTTTAATCCCGGATAATTTACCTTTTCTACCTGTGGGTGAGCCTCGAGCCATTTGGCGACCTCTAAGGTATTATCCACATGACGTTGCACACGCAAGGACAATGTTTCAAGTCCTTGTAGTAGTAAAAAGGAGTTGAATGGCGACAGGGCCGGACCAAAATCACGTAGACCTTCAACACGGGCGCGGATAGCAAATTGGATATTGCCAAAAGGTCCCTTTTCACCAAATACTTCGGAGAAGACCAGTCCGTGATAACTTTCGGATGGTTCGGAAAATTGTGGATATTTTCCATTACCCCAGTTATAGTTTCCACCATCAACGATCACACCGCCGATACTTGTTCCATGACCGCCAATCCATTTTGTTGCGGATTCAACGACCACATGGGCACCATATTCCAGGGGTTTGAACAGGTAACCACCGGCACCAAAAGTATTGTCGACAATTAACGGTAAATCGTATTTCTTAGCAACAGCCGCTATTTTTTCAAAATCAGGAATATTAAAACTCGGATTGCCGATCGTCTCCACATAAATTGCTTTGGTTTTGTCGTCAATAAGTGCTTCAATTTTATCGGCTTCGGCATCTGTGGCAAAACGGGCTTCGATACCCAATCGTTTAAAAGCAACTTTAAACTGATTGAAGGTACCGCCATATAGATTAGAGCCTGCCACAAAGTTATCGCCGTTTTCAAGGATATTGTTTAAAGCAATAAATTGTGCTGCCTGTCCGGATGCAACAGCTAATGCCGCAACCCCGCCTTCTAATGCAGCGATACGTTGTTCGAAAACATCCGTCGTGGGATTCATGATCCGCGTATAGATATTGCCAAATTGTTTCAGCGCAAATAAGTTGGCTCCATGCTCGGCATTTTCAAAGACAAATGAAGAAGTTTGATATATAGGTACAGCCCTGGATCCAGTAGTAGGATCTGCCACTTGGCCGGCGTGAACTTGTAAGGTTTCGAATTTTAAATTTTTGTTGGAAGACATAATATATCAGATTTTAAGGGTTCAAAAAAAGTATTCACAAGAAAAAAAGAAAGCATACACACCTGTTGAAAAGGTCTGTTAATATCGTGATCCGGGAAAAAGGAAAATGATTCTTAACAAGTTGGAAGGTGCGTATGCATGCGCATTCGCATAGACATGGCATTGCTATGTGTCGCATCTTTACCTGTTGGCTGGTTTGTCTGAAACAAACCTAAATTGTTGATGGTTTTCTGTAATGTAATAATCATTGTCTTATTTCATTTATATGCTCCAAAACGATATTGCTTTGGACAGGATTTGGCACCTTTTCAACCAAATTGAAGGTTGCCAGTGGGTCATAGAGCCAGTCTCTCGCCACTTCTTTATAAATCAAGACCTGCTGATTAAGGAAGGTGTTGATTAGAAATCTTCATTTGAAGACATTGCAAATATAAACTTCTTTTCTATTAATGCAAAAGAAAATCATTTTTTTTAATTAAAACTATTTTGTAAATACATGTTCGCCACAGCCTACGAAAATAGATGCTGAGCTGAAATCATAGGTTTATTTGCTGTTTTAAAGCAGGATTTTCTACTACCTTTTAGCGAGCGCAATATGTTCCGCGATTTGATCCAAATCTGTCAAAAGCGGTTTTAGCTCATCTATTCGGTTATAAATGTCGTTGTGCAGGACTTTAGGATTTTTGCTGATGGAAATCGAAAGCCCGACCAGGTGCGAGTTGATGCGGTAGGAGAGTGCCTGAAAGTGGTGAATATGGGACCAATCAATCCACTTATGCTCAGGTTCCTTCTTCATTTGGTTAATGGAATCAGAAAATAGAGCCATTGCCGTTTGTGCTTTTTTTCGTGCTAACCTGATATCAAAGGAGCTCTGCAGGTTGTCGGATAGGCGCTTGTTGATCATCTGAAAATAATGCTGGTTGTAGCGTGCAACCTCCTTGGCCAGGTGGACCATGCTTGAGCTTTGGCGCACGGGAATCAGGAAATATCCTGCGATGGTGAGCAGTGCGCCAACGAGGGTAAAAGCCATACGGCTACCGAGAATAAGATTAATATTACCTTCGAATAAATTTAGTGCAATGACAACACCCAGTGTGATAAAAACTACACTGATCATATAGTTGGATCGGTTGAATAAAAAGAATCCGAAGAGACCCGTTGCCGATAAAGTAAGTAATAAGGGGAGACTTTCGAAGCAAGCCAAACAGGAGATGCCAATCAAAATACCTGAAAATGTCCCGGCAATACGTTCGATATTGCGGGTCTTGGTCATCGAAAATGCTGGCCTTGCCACGATGGCAATCGTCAATAAGATCCAATAGGTATATTTGAAATCCAGAAACAGAATCCCGATCAACGCACCAATACCAAAAAGTATAGCCATGCGGAGTGCAAAACGAAACAATGGATTTTTTAGGTGAAGCTTATCTTTGATCTCCCCTAGACTGCCCAGGGGACGATTGATAAATTGTTGATATTCCTCGGTACCGATTTTGTCCTGAATTTCCTGATTCTGATAAAATGCAACCTGGATTCGGCGGAGTGCTTCAAGAATAGATTCCATGTTGTTGATGATAGCCGATAGGATCGGGCCGGCTGATCCGACTTGCTGCTGCTGAATATTTTTGAGCTCGTTCAATAACTCATTCAGTTTAATCGTATTATAATACAATTGTTGTGCATAGCGGAACCTTTTATGCGGTTGTGAAAAGCTGTCGATTTCCAGTGCCAGTAATTTTATTGCACGGCGGATCAGAGGAAGGCTTCCAGTATCGGCAAGATTCTTCCGAATGGCATCATAGTCATGATCAAGCGCAATAATAAGCTCGTGTAGATCAATTAGACCATAAACCTGACTCAGCCAATAATTACTCTTAGGCCATTGATGGCCGATGATTTTTTTCTCACGGAATAGCAAGGAACGTATCTGCTCTTGCTGCTCACTGATCTGGCCGTGGATTTTTCCCACACGACTATAGGTAACATCCAGTGGAATAGCGGGATCATAGGATTGCGCGCGGATCAGTAAAAATTGAGATAAGCCCTGAAAGCCATTGGCCATCGCATGTTTTAGGGAGCGATACGGCCTTATATAGGCCTGTAGTAGGCTAAATGCATAATAGATCGCCGCGCCGGTCGTAATTTGCAAGCTCACTTCCAGCGGATGTTTTGGTGCCAAGCCGATGACAAAACTCATTAAGATCAATGCCATGTTGCCGATAGCAGCATAACGTGGTCCGAACAAACCATATAAAGTAAAGGTAAATCCCGCTACACTCAGCAGAATAACCAAAGGCCAATGGTAAGGGAAGAAGTATGCTGTAAGAAATGACGCAAAAAAGAAAGTGGGAATGCAGACCAGGGCGGAGGATAGTTTATCCTTTCGGTTGCCTGGAGGATCAGTCAGTGTAGTCAACAAGGAGCCGACACCAATACCAATAGCGGTGCCTGCGGGAGTGCCCAATAAATAAATGGTCAGGCTTGGAAGAATACTGATGGAGACATTACGTAATGCATCACCAAAGTGTTCACCTTGGATAAATCGCGTAACTTGGCTATAAATACGGTAAAATCTTTTCTTTAATGATACAATGCCCATCAATCAGTTTACTAATTTTCGATGCAAAAATACAAATATTATGCTTAATATTTTGTGTATTCATTTTATTTATTTTGAATATTGTTGATTTTTTGAATTTTTATTTCGAAACAGTTGACATGTGCAGTATTGTTTTCCGGCGCGTCTGAAAGAAATGTACCGATACTTTTTTGGGATGAATAGTATGATGTGGTCGAGAAAACCTAAAAAGCAATTTACCGAGCTTATTTAGCCATCCGCCGACGGTTTTAGGGTATCCGTCTATTTCCACTGGTCAAGGTGTAATGAATACACGATGTTTGTTGTCATCTAAATAAACAATGACTATCCAGTTGATGGAATAAAGAAATTATGTTATGAAGCTAAATAAAAATAAACTGCTGCTATTCGCTATTATTATCATGCTATTTTCCTTTTTGGGAACTGTTTCTGCACAATCGAATGGCGGGAAGTTAAATGCGGTTGTGGTTGGCCGAGATGGTGGACCGCTTGCTGCGGCGAGTATTTCACTGCTCCGTAATCCCGGTGGTATCCCGCTGAAAGGAGCCGTGTCTAAGGAGAATGGAGGAGTTGAATTTTTTGGGGTGCCCGAAGGTAAATATACGATGCAGGTTTCGGCGGTGGGGTATACGACTTACAGTTCCAGTGAAATAACCCTAAAGAAGGGTGATATATTGTCTTTGGATACCATTCGTTTAGAGGCCGTATCGAAAGTGCTGAGCGAGGCTCAGGTTGTTGGTAAGAAACCTTTAATTGAAAGTCAAATTGATAAAATTGTGCTGAATGTGGAGAACAGTATCTTGGCGACGGGGAATAATGCATTGGAACTCCTGCAAAAAGTTCCAGGGGTTACTTTGGATAATAAAAAAATCAATCTCCGCGGAAAAAGTAACGTAATTATTATGATTGATGGTAAGCCTACTTATCTTTCGGCAGATGAAGTTAGCCGATTGCTGGAAAATACGGCTTCAAATTCAATTGCTTCGATTGAGGTACTGACCAATCCACCGGCGAAATACGATGCCGCCGGTAATGCAGGTATTATCAATATCAAAACAAAAAAAAATACGCAATTTGGTAGCAATGTTAGCCTAAATCTGAATCTGGGACAGGGGAAATATACGAAAGGTGACGGCGGTTTCTTAGTCAATCATCGAAATAATTGGGCGAATATTTTCGCGTCCTATAATTATAATAACAGTTTAGGATTTAATGATTTAACGATCGATCGCTCTGTCAATGATTCAACGGGGACCACTTATTTCAATTCAGATTCTTACTCCAAATTTCGTTACCGTGCGCATAATTTTAAATTCGCTGCTGATTTTAACCTCGGCGAACAGCAGGTATTGGGTTTTGTTGTCAATGGTAATGTCAGCAGCGGCAATTCAACACGACAAGGGGATAATCTGATTGCTTCACAAAAAGGAAAATTGGACTCCGTGGTACAGGGGAGCAACTTTTCGGATTTCGGCTATCACTACCTGGCTTATAACCTCAATTACAAACAGACATTCGATACCTTGGGGACTGAGCTAACAGCCAATGCAGATTATTCGTATTCCAAAAATCACGATAACAGCACGGTGAAAAATCGTTTCCTGGATCCAAATTGGGTGGAATTTAAGACGCCAAAGGTATTCCGAAACGATATGTTATCCAATACCAAAATTTTAGTTTTCAAAACCGATTTTGTCCATCCTTTTGATAAAACGACAAAACTCGAAGCGGGTTTAAAATACAGCCGCGTAAAAACAGATAATAATCTGGTCTACGAGGATCAAAACACAACTGGGGAATTTGTCCGAAATGAAGATCAGAGTAATCAGTTTTTATACAACGAAAACATTGCGGCGGCATATCTTACCTTGAATAAGTCCTTTGGAAAGTTTTCTGTGCAAACGGGTCTCCGTGTTGAAAATACCAGTTCATTGGGCAATTCAGTCACCTTAGGACAGCAGACAAAACGTAATTATACGGATTTCTTTCCAACGGTATTTATACAGCAACAGATCAGCGATAATCATAAGCTTGGTCTAAGTTATAGCCGAAGGATAGACCGGCCGGATTATGGTGCGTTGAATCCCTTTATCTACTACCTGGACCAATATACCTATCAATACGGTAATCCTTATTTGAATCCTCAATATACCAACTCCTATGAATTGAATTACACCTTTAAAGAGCGTTATTTGTTGAGCCTTGGCTATAAGAGGACCAACGATGCGATCACTCAGGTAATTGAAAGCAATTCAGAAACCAAAGCCATTGCACAGACAGATCGAAACCTGACCTATTTCGACTATTACAATATGAATATCAATATACCGGTTAAAGTACTTAAATGGTGGACTACTTCCAACAACTTGACTGCGTTCTACAGCAAATATAATTTTGACGAGCGTTCGGGTGCTCAGCGGCAATTGGAAAAACTATCTTTTCAGGTGAGCTCCAATCATGATATCCGTATTGGAGAGACAACCAATGTGGAACTGACCGCAAATTATTTCTCTCCGGCTGTCTATGGTGTGTTTAGTTTTCAATCTTACTATGGGGTCGATCTTGGAGCAGGGAAAACATTTTTCGACAAAAAGCTGAATATCAAGTTGGCTGTCAACGATATTTTGAATACCAGAGGTCAGCGTCGCTTGTCTAGTGTTCAGGAAAACGGAGATTATCGCATTCGCAATGGGTATGATAGTAGAGTGATCCGGCTTTCACTTTCTTACCGTTTTGGAAACATCAATATTAAATCCGTGAATAAGCGTGCCGGAAATAATGATGAGGATAACCGTTTGAAAAAATAGCGGCCGGTAGGGTTTTGTTCAAACTAACTGTCCGTATAGTAAAACAAGAAGAGCATTCCAGCCGGAATGCTCTTCTTGTTTTTGTATGAAGCGATTAGCTTAAGAATAAGATCTCTCTCAATTTTGGAAGAGGCCATTTTTTATCGTCAACGATTTTTTCTAATTTGTTGACATGGTAACGGATCACGTCAAAATATGGTTTTACCAATTCGTCATAAGCGATTGACCGTTCACGTACATCGTCGATCTGGTTTGCTTTTTTACGTTCTTGACGCATGGCTTCAGCTTGTTCCAGAATGGTGTTTACGTGTGTTGAGATACGCTCCACAAAATTCAGCTGTGAACTAAATGCTGCTTGCGCAAGTCCTAGGTCTTTAAGACCTTTTACATTTTCGATTAGTTCATTTTGGTAAGTGAAACATGCAGGTGCGATTTGGTTATTAACCATTTCTTCAATAACGCGGGCCTCAATTTGAAGTTTCTTGTAGAAGTTTTCTAACAAGATTTCATGGCGAGCTTCTGATTCACGTTTTGTATAGATACCCAATGACTCAAATAAAGCCAATGACTCTTCTTTTACATAAACGTCTAATGCCTTAGGTGTAGATTTGATGTTTGAAAGACCACGTGCTGCTGCTTCTTTTTCCCACTCTTCGCTGTATCCATTTCCTTCAAAACGGATTGCTTTAGAATCTTTGATGTATTTACGGACAACATTTAAGATCGCAAGGTCTTTTTTCGTACCTTTTTTGATCTGTTTGTCTACCTCAGCTTTGAATTCGATTAATTGTGCAGCAACGATGGCATTTAATACCGTCATTGGTAGGGCAGAGTTTGCTGAGGAACCTACGGCGCGGAACTCAAACTTGTTACCAGTAAATGCGAAAGGTGAGGTACGGTTACGGTCCGTGTTATCCAGCTTCAATTCTGGAACTTTAGGGATGCCGTGCCACAAGTTAGCTTCAGCTTTTACTTTTTTCGCTACACGAGCTGATTCTACTTCTTCCAACAATTCATCTAATTGAGAACCCAAGAAGATCGAAATAATTGCTGGCGGAGCTTCATTTGCACCTAAACGGTGGTCGTTGCTGGCACTTGCAATAGACGCACGCATTAAATCTGCATTTTCAAATACGGCTTTGATAGTATTGACAAAGAATGTCAGGAACATCAAGTTATTTTTAGGCGTTTTGCCCGGAGACAATAGGTTGATACCCGTATTGGTAATCAAAGACCAGTTGTTGTGTTTTCCGGAACCGTTTACACCAGAATATGGTTTTTCATGTAACAATACTTTGAAGTTGTGTCTCAAAGCAACTTGCTCCATCACGTTCATCAACAATTGATTGTGGTCAATTGCCAAGTTGATCTCTTCGTACATTGGTGCACACTCAAATTGTGAGGGTGCTACCTCATTGTGACGCGTTTTTAATGGAATACCTAGTTTTAGTGCTTCGTTTTCTAGATCAACCATATAAGCTAATACACGCTCTGGAATCGCACCAAAGTAATGATCTTCCAATTGTTGGCCTTTAGCAGACATGTGGCCAAATAACGTACGGCCAGTTAATTGAAGGTCAGGGCGTGCATTGTATAAAGATAGGTCAACTAAAAAATATTCTTGCTCGATACCAAGAGAAGCGTTTACTTTTGTGATTGATTTGTCAAAATATTGTGCTACGTCAGTTGCAGCTTTATCAACGGCATTGATTGCTTTTAGTAAAGGAGCTTTATAATCTAATGATTCACCAGTATAAGAAACAAATACTGTGGGTATACAAAGTGTTTTACCAGCACCCGTTTCGTAGATAAATGCTGGTGAAGATGGGTCCCATGCTGTATATCCTCTAGCTTCGAATGTGTTACGGATACCACCATTTGGAAAGGATGAAGCATCTGGCTCTTGCTGAACCAAAGCATCAGCAGTGAATTTTTCGATTGCTTCGCCATTTTCATCTGGTTCGAAAAATGCATCATGCTTTTCCGCTGTCGAACCTGTCAGTGGTTGAAACCAGTGCGTGTAGTGAGAAACGCCGTGATTAAGTGCCCAAGTCTTCATTGCTTGCGAAATGTGCTCAGCTAAATCTCTAGAAATAATCTGTCCCTCTTCAATGGATGCAACTAACTCCTTATATGAGTTTTTAGGAAGGTAGTCTTTCATTTTGTTCACGGAAAAAACGTTCTTTCCGTAGATGTCAGTTGCTTTTTTAGTTTCAACTTTTTCAAATTGTGCAATCTGGCGTGAGCCCGCTGCCTCTACTGCTTTGAATCTTAGGTTCGACATTTGTATTTTATAATTAAATTACAGTTTTGTTGATTTTGTTTTTCAAAAATATTGTGTTTTTACGGAAAACTGAAATTTTTTTTGATTTTTTTTATAAAATATGTATTTGTGGTAGGTTTTTGGTTAAAAAAAATAGGTCGATTCAGATAAATCGACCTATCTTGTGTATTTTTAGTTGTAATCCAGTCCCCAGTCTATTCCTTTTAAGGTGGCAGGTACTCCTTTCTTTAGCCAATTTGGCGCTGGAGCACCTTTTAGGTAATGATCGAAGAATTGCTTTTCGCGGATCTGTATGTCTTTTCTGTTTTGTCGTTGAATTAAATTATGTTCATCGCCATTATAGTTCAACATCCAGACCGGCTTGTTTAGCCTGCGCAATGCGGTAAACATTTCGATGCCTTGGTACCAGGGCACAGCTCCATCGTTGTCGTTGGCCATAATAACAACAGGTGTGTTTACCTTATCTAAATGGAATAGTGGCGAATTCTCTAGGTACAGTTCGGGTGCTTCCCATAGTGTTTTACCGATACGACTCTGTGTATGCTCATATTGGAATTGACGCGACATGCCCGACTGCCAGCGTATTCCCCCGTAGGCGGAAGTCATGTTGACAACCGGAGCTCCGGTCCATGCTGCAGCATACATATTGGTACGCGTAATCAGGTGTGCGACCTGATAGCCCCCCCAACTTTGTCCCTGAATGCCCATTTTGGTGCTATCCACCCAGGAGTTTTGCGCTAAATAACGCATGCCGGAATTGATATACTCTTCTGCTGACTTTCCTGGATGTCCAGTTTCGTAACTGATATTAGGCGCAAATACCAAATACTCGTTGCTCACAAAGTACGGGATATTCAGCCGCGAAGGAGTGGGGGCGGGTGGTTGGTAGGTGTATAGACCATCTGAAAGCTTCTCATAGAAATAAGCAATGACCGGATATTTCTTTGCCGGATCAAAATTCTCCGGTTTGTAAAGAATACCTTCAGCCTGATGGCCTGCCGGTGTGGTCCAATGGACGAGTTCGGCAGTGCCCCAATTATAGTTTGCCTGTTGCTTATTAATATCCGACAGCTGCAATTCGTCTTTGAACTTAATACTATTGATATAGATATTCGGTGAACTGACATAATCTTCTTTTGTGTAAAGAATGGTTTGTTGGTCAGCGGAGGCATTTATATTTTTAAATGTCTTTGGCTCAACAAAGAGCCTTTTGGGGTCGTTGTGCTGACCTTTAAATTGATAAAAACCAGATTCCTTTGTTTTGTTATCAAATGATGTCAGGAAACCTCCTTTTTTATAATCCAATGTCAATGGCTGATCACGGTCCTCTTCACGTCGCAAAGGTAGATATCGTAATGTTGTTTGGGCGGCCGCGCCATAACCGTTGGTGAGGATGGATTTATTGGATCCATCCAGATTAAAATACCAGATGTCATAACGCGAGTTGACATAGATACCTTTATAATCTGGACTCCAGGCCGCCATGCCATACCCTTGGGCAGGCGTAGGCATATCGTTCTCTTCATCCGAAAAAGAGGCTGGGATACCTTCATTTAATACGGTCTTTCTCTTCGAACTGATCTGGTACGAATTCCAGCTCCCTTTCTCTTCATCAAAATAAACGATATATTTCGCATCTGGACTTAAGGTTACATTTCCCGAGAAGTTGGAGAGAATGAGTTCTCTTTGACCTGTTCTCGTCGAAACAAGGTAGATATCCTCTTTTGTGCCTCCTTTCCACTGACTTTCGATCCGCTTGCCAAAATCTGTACGTGCCAAAATATATTCTGCATTTCCATCCGGTGTAAGCGTTGTTGCGTTGAAGGTTTCATCCGTTAGCGGAATAACAGTACGATTGTTCTTGGGATAGGTGACCGCTAAAAAATTTTTGGAAAGATCTTTTTTCAAGTTAACCAATTGCATAGGCTGTAAGTAGTCATCCTGCCAGCCCCATACATCGACTTTGGCGTGTTCAAAATCGACCAATGTGGTATCTTTGACACGCGGTATCGGGGCGATGCCGAAGAAAAGTTTTTCGCCATTTTTGCTGAATCGGATATTCCCATCTCCGCTAACAGCCCAATTTTTAGGAATGCCTGTGCTATTTTTGGTCGCTAAGTACTGTGCAGTATCTATGCTGTTCGTATAATAATAGAGGTTGTAATTTTTAACCATCGCTTTTTCCTTGGAAAGATCTCCCAAATAAGCCAATTGATTACCTGTCTCATCAAAACGGAAGTTTTTGTACTCACCTTTGCCCGTTGATATTTTCTTCAGATTTTTAGTAGCTATGTCATACAGATAAACACCAGACTCTTTAGATAAGCTGTCTTTCGCATCCGTTTTCTTTGAAAAGACAAGTTTCGTTCCGTTTTTGTTCCATTCATATTGATCGACTAAAGAGAATTGGACCGAATCTCCCGAATTGAGATCATATAAAGCTAATGTCGCAACTGTCTTCTTCTTTTTATCCGTTGTATTTTTTTTGTTTTGCGTAGAATCTGCTGGGCTTTTGGACGAGTTTGTTTTTTCGTTCGCTTCTTTGTCAAAAAGGAAGGAAACAAAATTGCTATTTTGTTCCGCAATCTTAAAGGACTTGACCTGTGCAAATTTAACGAGTGAAGAAGTTGTTAAATTATAAATAGCCAAAGAGTCTTTGGGAAAATCCTCTGTTTTTTTCTTTTTGATTTTTGCCTCGCGTGTTACGGCAAAGGGTGCTTTTATTAAACTGATTAAGTGGTTTTCTGAGTCCGTCAATTTACCGTTATATCCCCGTGAGATCTGAATCAATTCTTTGTTCTCTTTTGTTTTTAGGAAGAGTTGATTATCGCCCTCTTGTGGAGAAACTTGATAGAGTACGAATTTACCGGATTTACTGATATAGGGAGATGATATACTTTGCCAGCTATCATATACCGTATGATCCAATGGTTTCTTTTGTGCGTGGACAGCGAAGGCCGCAAGAAAACAGAATGGGATACAGATATTTTTCTTATTCATGTTTAAATCTTTTTGTCGCAATTTATCTATAAAAAATAAAAAAACGTCGATTTTTTAGTATATTCATTGTTACGTAAATATAAAAAACTGGTTATGAAATCATCATCTATTATTGTTTCTATCATAGTAGGCGTAGTTGTGCTCCTTACTGCGTGGATATTGGGCAATGCTTACCGGTATAAATTTAAATCCACACAGACTATTACTGTAAATGGCAATGCTAAGAAGGACTTTGAATCGGATTTGGTAAAATGGAACGCCACATTTAGCAGAAAGAACTTCGAATTAAGTGCTGCTTCGGCCCAATTGGCAACAGATCGTGATCTGGTACGCGATTTTTTAGTTCAGCAAGGGATTAAGGTGGACGAAATTCGTTTTGAAGCTGTAAATATCGCCAAAGACTTTGAATACCATACCGATGGGAAAGGCAATGGGTATAATACATTTTCAGGCTATACGTTGTCACAGACGGTAAGTGTGGAATCCAAGGATCTGAATAAGGTAGACAATGCTTCAAGGGAGATATCGACATTGATCTCGAAAGGAATAGAGTTGAGTTCGAGCACCCCAAATTATTACTACTCAAAATTAGAGGACCTAAAATTGGAACTTATTTCCCAAGCTTCGAAGAATGCACACCAACGTGCGGATAATATCGCTAAAGAATCGAATGCCGGGTTAGGTAGTCTAGTAAAAGCTGATCTGGGTATTTTTCAGATAACAGGTCAAAATGACAATGAGGAATATTCTTCCGGAGGTGCTTTTAATACAACTTCACGAAAGAAAACAGCGAATATAACGGTCAGGGCGAGTTTTTTGAGTAATTAACGAAAAATTATTTGACTGTATTTCAGTATAATATTGGTTTTGACGAGAAATTTGTTCAAAAAGTTTTCTCTTTGTCAATAAAAAACCTACTTTTGCATCATCCCAAACGGATATGCCCGGATGGCGGAATTGGTAGACGCGCTGGTCTCAAACACCAGTGGGAAACCGTGCCGGTTCGACTCCGGCTCCGGGTACAAAAGCCCTCTTTACGTCACGTAGAGAGGGCTTTTTGCAAGCAGAATCTTTTCTAATTATGCCGTAAGATGCTTGTTGAATAGAACCTAACTATTGCTAAAGCCAATGATCTTCGAAATTTAGAAGATGATAGACGTAATATCTAGTTTGACTCACCAGATGATGCATCTATATGATTGGAAAATCATCTTAAACGTTAAAGGAAAATAGGGCTTTTTCTTTGGTATTCCTTTGCTGTTTCTCTGCTTATTTGTTGCTATTTTCTCGATGTTTCTTTGCTTGTTTATTACCATTTCTTTGCCATTTCTTTACTACTTCTTTGGAATAATGGCAATAAAATAAGCTTCAAACGGTAGAGAAACAGCAAAGCAAGTAGTATGTTGTTGCAAGCAAAGTGATGATAAGGCTCGAATAGACGCTAATAAAGTTGATGAAAAGATATATACAGCTTTTTTTGTGTAAACCTTTTTTATTATGGGATTTCTTGTTTAAATTGGAAATACCAAATATAAACTTGGATGAAAGCAGTATTTTTATCTTTAGCATTATTCTGTTCCGTTTTCGCATTGGGGCAGGATCGTTTTGTTCTGAAAGAAAGAAAGAAGGCTAAGTTCTCTTTTTTATTTGTCCATAACCTCGTTATTATCCCTGTACAGGTCAACGGCTATGCCATGAACTTCTTGTTGGATACAGGGGTCAAAGAGACTATGATATTTGGGGAGACCCTTAAATCTATAGATAGTGCTGTCTTTGTTAATAAATTTCAAGGCCTGGGGAAGGACGAAGGATTGGATGGTTATCTGTCTGTAAATAACAATGTTAACATTGCTGGTGTCTATGAAGATACAGATCAACCCATCTATATCCTTAAAAATGCACATATTGATATTTCTACCCGTATAGGCGTTGAAATAAATGGTATCATGGGAAGCCGTTTTTTTAACGATCATGTGGTTGAAATGGATTTTTTGAAACATCGGGTTACGCTTTATCAGAAAGGAGAATATCCTAAGGGACTTGCTAAAATGCAGCGTATACCGCTGGATATTTTAAATAACAGACCCTATATTTCGATCGCTTTTAATCAGGATTCCACAGATATCGAAGGTCGTGTATTGATTGACATGGGCAATAGCGACGCGCTGATGCTTATCCCGAGCAAATTAAACGATTTTGCCATCAAACCACCTTTTATTTACGATTATATTGGGCAAGGCTTCAATGGTGAAATTTACGGAAAAAGAAATCGAATCAAATCGTTGGAACTTGGTCCCTTTACTATGGACTATCCACTAGTGGCTTATCCTGAATTGAGTTCGACCCAGCATGCGACTTTTGTCAATGAACGAATCGGCTCTGTTGGAAACGAACTTCTGCGTCGATTTAAGGTAATTTTCGATTATCCCAATAACGCTGTTTACCTTGTTAAAAATAGGAACTTTGATAAATTCTATTATTTGAATATGAGTGGCCTGGAAATCATTCATGACGGCATTAAATATGAAAAGGAGGAGGTGCCTATTTACCTAAAAAAAGACGGCGGAACCGAAGTTCGCATGGACAATCGGATACAATACCGATTTGTGTTGAAAAATTTGTACAAAATCGCAACCGTCCGGGCAGATTCTCCTGCGGCAATCGTAGGTTTAAAGCCGGATGATAAAGTGTTAAAGATCAATGGTCGATCAGCGTCTTCCTATACCTTGGAAGCGATCCATACACTTTTCAAATCAGAGGAAGGCAAAGAGATCCGCTTTAAGATAGAAAGAGCTGGGCAGGAACTCGATTATACCTTCTTTCTAGAAGATCCGCTGCCTTTTAATTCAAAATAAAGTTTCTTCAAAATTTGGAAAATTGAATTTAACTTACTTACCTTTGCCGCTGATATTAATTTTTAAACAATTTAAAAGACGAAGAACTATGTTGGTCGCTAAGATAAAAACAAAAGACGCTTTTACGGCAAATGGATTTGCTGGAAGCATTCTTCGTGCTTTTCTTCACTTATAACGTATTCGTTGCGACATGAAAAAAAGCCCGAAGATCATTCGGGTTTTTTATTTCCTTCTATTTTCTATTTAGCCGGGCTATGCCGGGTCTGTTTTTTATCGGTCGATTTTTTGTGTCGGCCCATATAGGTTAACCGACCTGTTTTTGCATGTCATTTTGTTCATGCTATAAAATGTGATGACCCCACTGTCGGTAGACTGTTTATTCAAGAAAAGAAAACCCGGATATTTTAAAATGCTTATCCCTGAGCTGGATAAGTTAGCATATTAAATTATTTTAAAAAATATGGGAAGTAAATTATCGGGGAAAGACCTTGTTAAAATCGGTTTTCCACAGCATAATATAATACAAGTAGCCTTAGGGCTAATAACACGCTATCGAAAAGGAGAAAAGAAGGAAAATATCCTTTTGGAAGTAAAAACGGTGCTCGAGGCACCTGAAAAATTTAGGACGGATGCAATTTGGGCTAAGCTTGCCGAAGGTTTGATTCAGCCGGTTGAAGCCCGTATGTGGCAGCTAAATAAACAGATGGCTCCCTTTACCATTTTTGGTGAAAATGAAATTGATGAACAGGCCAAAAAGCAGTTGTATGAAGCGTTGAAGTTACCCATAGCATATCGGGGGGCATTGATGCCAGACGCACATATGGGCTATGGGCTGCCGATCGGCGGGGTGCTGGCAACAGATAATGCCGTGATACCTTACGGGGTGGGTGTGGATATCGGCTGCCGGATGAGCCTGTCTATCTTTGATCTACCGGCAAGTTATTTCAAAGGAAGAGAATTCCAGTTGCGAAATATACTGAAAGAAAATACCCAATTCGGTATGTACGATACGCATCGGGAGAAACAGGATCATGCGATTTTTAGCCGGTCCGAATTTAAAGATATCCCACTGCTGAAATCATTGTTGGATAAAGCGTACAAACAACTCGGGACCTCAGGTGGCGGTAATCACTTCGTTGAATTTGGCGTGGTTGAGCTGCATGCTGTCCGCCCGGAGTGGGGAGTGACCCCGGGCACTTATCTGGCGACCCTGTCACATAGTGGATCGCGGGGATTGGGCGCAAATATTGCCAAACAGTATACCGATCTGGCGGCAAAGCAGTGTCCTTTACCGCGTCATGTGCAACATCTGGCGTGGCTGGATCTGGACAGTCAAGAAGGGCAAGAGTACTGGTTAGCGATGAATTTAGCGGGTGATTATGCGCGGGCCTGTCATGAGGATATCCACAGGCGTTTGGCAAAGGCTTTGGGGGAACGGCCTGTTTTGACCATCGAAAACCACCATAACTTTGCCTGGAAGGAAACTGTGGATGGAAAAGAATATATTGTTCACCGCAAAGGGGCGACACCCGCCGGGGAGGGAGTGCTGGGGATTATCCCGGGCTCCATGACTGCACCCGGATTTATCGTCGAGGGGCGGGGCAATCCGTTGAGCCTGCAATCGGCATCGCATGGAGCCGGACGCATGATGTCACGGGCAGCCTGCAAAAGTAGCTTCACCAAAAGTGCCATGCTTAAGGAATTGGAGAAACATGATGTGGAACTGATCGGGGGCGCATTGGATGAAGCTCCACATGCTTACAAGGATATTCACCGGGTGATGAGCCTACAGCAGGAGTTGGTTAATGTACTTGGAACATTTCGTCCCAAGATTGTTCGCATGGATAAATAGGAGGAACATGGAAAAGTATATTTTATTGACTTCTGGACGAGGGCCGAGGGAATGTAATCTTGCCGTAAAGCTAGTGTTGGAAAGGATGCGGTCAGAAGCGAATCAATATAGAGTGAAGCTGGAGACACTGGAAGTCGAAGAGATCGATGGACTTCCCTGTTCATTGGTGTTAAAAGTGACAGGGGAGATAAGTACCGTATTTATTGATCGCTGGATAGGAACGATCTGTTGGATCTGTCCAAGTCCCTTTCGGCCTGGCCATAGACGTAAAAATTGGTTTGTGGAGGTCAAGAACTGGTCTCCAGTACAAGCTGTCGCGAAAATGAACTTGAAGGATGTGCAATTTCAGACGATGCGCAGCAGTGGCGCAGGTGGACAGCATGTAAACAAGGTGAGTTCAGCAGTTCGCGCGACTCACCTTCCGACAGGACTGATGGTACAGGTAATGGACACCCGTTCCCAATTGCAAAATAAAGAAATTGCTGTTTTGCGTTTGGAAGAACGATTGCTGGAGCTGGAACGGTTGCAGAAAAATGCAGGGAAAAATCAGTCCTGGAAAAATCAGATTGATGTCCGGCGAGGGGATTCTAAACGTATTTTCTCCGGACCGAAATTTAAAGAGCAATGACCGGATTATGATGCCGTTTGGCATTAAATGTGATTTTTTTGCCACCTTTAAGCTGTTTATATCATGCCCTGTGCTATGTAATGAAGTGGACAGCATCGTTTAAACAACGATGCTGATCCTATGAGTCCGGCCAAATACCGGACTCATATTGTTTATGGCGGTAACTATCGACCTGTTTTTAAGGAGAGAGCTGTGCGCACGATTAAAAGTGCTTGGATGAAACCGTATTTTCTTCTGCTAAAGACTTGAAAGGTAGAAAATAATTTGTTGAAATGCCATGATAATTAGTATCTTTAGGATGAACGATCGAATTATCTGTTGTTCAAACTAAATAAACTTAAATATTGCTCATCGCGTCCCTAATAGGGTTTATCTTGCCGGACTAATGAGCTGTGGAATTTCAAATTGCAATGATATGATAGATTCTCCAGGCTTCCTTTTTCGGGAAGCAATCAAGCATGAAACCCCCTTACAAGTCGTTGGAACAATCAATGCGAATCATGCGCTTTTGGCTGAGCAAGCTGGCTTCAAAGCCATCTACCTCTCTGGGGGCGGTGTTGCTGCGGGATCACTCGGTATTCCTGATCTGGGTATTACAACACTTCAGGATGTATTAATTGATGTAGATCGCATTACAAATGTATGCAAGCTCCCTTTGATGGTCGATATTGACACGGGGTTTGGTCCTTCAGCTTTTAATGTCGCAAGGACAATAAAGAGTCTGATTAAAGCCGGAGCTGCAGCAGTACATATGGAAGATCAAGTGGGTGCCAAACGTTGTGGCCATCGCCCGGGAAAGGAGCTGGTTTCAAAAGATGAAATGGTAGACCGCCTGAAAGCAGCTGTCGATGCGCGGACAGATCAGCATTTTGTCATTGGTGCGCGTACCGATGCTTTGGCTTCTGAGGGCTTGGAAAAGGCCTTGGAACGGGCCTTGGCGTATAAAGAGGCTGGTGCGGATTTTATCTTTGCCGAAGCTGTGCACAACCTGGACCAGTATATGCAGTTCAGTAGGATAACTGGGCTCCCGATACTTGCTAACATTACCGAATTCGGGCAAACGCCATTGTTTAATCTCGACGAACTTCGTCATGCGGATGTGTCCATCGTGCTTTATCCATTGTCTGCATTCCGCGCGGCGAATAAGGCGGCGACCGATGTGTATAACCATATTCGTAAGGATGGTGGTCAGGCAGCTGTAGTAGATCGCATGCAGACGCGTGAAGAATTGTATCGGAGCATCGATTACTATACTTACGAAGATCGCTTGGATCAATTGTTCAATACCAAATGACTAAGACCCCAAGCCGAGTGAATGCGCACATTTAATATTTAAAAGACACGCTTACTATAAATGTATAATTTATTCCGATGAAAGAGACAAACGAAACGGGTTTTAAACCGAAAAAAAGCGTCGCCCTTTCCGGTGTACCTGCCGGGAATACAGCTTTGAGTACAGTTGGAAAAAGTGGTAATGACCTCCATTATAGGGGTTACGATATCTTAGATTTAGCACATCAGGCCACTTTTGAAGAAGTCGCTTATCTGTTGATTTATGGGAGTCTTCCTACACAGGCGCAGTTAACGACCTATCAAAATCAGTTAGTGAATCAGCGGGGTCTGCCGATTACGGTACAACAGGTACTAAAGCAGTTGCCCGCTACTGCACATGCCATGGATGTATTGCGTACCTATGTTTCATTTTTTGGAAGTGTGAATCCTGAAAAGGATAACCATGCTTTGGCAGGTGCTAGGGACATTGCCAATCGTTTAATGGCATCCATGGCTTCGGCTTTGCTTTATTGGTACCACTTTAGTCAAAATGGACGTGAAATTCAGGTGCAAACCGATGCTGCAACCCTTGGGGGGCACTTTTTGCATTTGCTACATGGTAAAGTACCTTCTAAATCGTGGGTGAAGGCGATGCAGATTTCACTTAACTTATATGCTGAACATGAATTTAATGCCTCTACCTTTACCGCACGGGTAATTGCGGGGACGGGATCCGATATGTACTCCTGTATTGCCGGCGCAATCGGGGCTTTACGGGGGCCAAAACATGGCGGCGCAAATGAAGTTGCTTTTGAGATCCAGAGCCGCTATGCTGATGCGGATGAAGCCGAAGCTGATATTCGGAAAAGACTGGAAAATAAAGAAGTTATTATTGGTTTTGGACATCCTGTCTATACCATTTCAGATCCAAGAAATCAGGTGATCAAGCAGGTCGCCAAGGAATTATCCGAGGAGGCCGGTGATATGACATTGTACCTGATTGCCGAACGGCTGGAGAAAGTGATGTGGGAAGAAAAACGAATGTTCCCTAATTTGGATTGGTATTCGGCCGTTTCCTATCACCTGATGGGGATTCCCACTGAAATGTTTACTCCATTGTTTGTGCTTTCACGTATTACAGGGTGGTCTGCCCATGTGTTTGAGCAACGACAAGATGGGAAAATCATCCGACCAAGTGCAAATTATATCGGTCCTGACGACAGGCCTTTTGTACCGATCTCAGAACGATAAATTGGTATAGATAACACAGTGAATAAAAATTGGAGAAACTGCCTACAACCCTGATGAAAGTGCGTCGTGATGCTCCTTCGTTTGATGGGCACGGGCAGTTTCTGAAATAAATAAATTGAAAAAACGATAGCTTTTATAAGAAAAAAATGAGTTCAACGATATCAAATGAGCGACCACAGCCCGATCAGGTCCTGGAGGCCATAGTGGATTATGTGTTAAATTACAAGATTGAAAGTAAAGTTGCATGGAATACAGCATTCTACTGTTTTTTGGATACCATAGGATGTGGGCTAGAGGCACTGACTTATCCGGCCTGTACCAAATTACTGGGGCCAGTTGTGCCAGGTACGATTGTTCCCAATGGTGCGAAAGTGCCGGGGACAAGTTATCAGTTGGATCCCATACAAGCTGCATTTAATATTGGTACTATTGTCCGCTGGCTGGATTTTAACGACACCTGGTTAGCGGCAGAGTGGGGGCATCCATCGGACAATCTCGGCGGTATTTTAGCTACAGCAGACTGGTTGAGCAGAACACAGATCGCTACAGGCGAAAAATCCCTAAAGGCCAAGCAGGTGCTTGAAGCAATGATTATGGCCCATGAAATTCAGGGCGTATTGGCGCTTGAAAATTCTTTCAATAAAGTGGGTTTGGATCATGTCATTTTAGTGAAGGTTGCTTCTACGGCCGTTGTTGGTAAGCTTTTGGGGCTCAGTAGGGAAGAATTGCTCAATGCCGTATCACTGGCCTTTGTCGATGGGCAGGCCCTGCGCACCTATCGTCATGCGCCCAATACAGGAAGCCGTAAATCATGGGCTGCCGGAGACGCCACTTCGCGTGCCGTACGCCTTGCTTTAATCGCCAAAACTGGTGAAATGGGATATCCCTCTGTGTTAACAGCACCTATATGGGGCTTTTATGATGTCTCATTCAAGGGCAATCCGTTTAAATTTCAACGTGATTACGGCTCTTACGTGATGGAAAATATCCTGTTTAAAATCTCTTTTCCTGCTGAATTTCATGCACAGACAGCTGCCGAAGCAGCGATGCAGCTTCATCAGCAGCTAAAGGAATTTGGGAAAAGTAGTGCAGATATTGCGCGTGTTACCATTCGCACGCATGAGGCAGCTATCCGCATTATCGACAAGAAGGGACCTTTACATAATCCAGCCGATCGTGATCACTGCATTCAATATATGGTTGCGGTACCCTTAATTTTTGGGCGTTTAACGGCAGAGGATTATGAAAACCATATTGCGATAGACCCCCGTATTGATGCCTTGCGTGATAAAATTTCCTGTGTAGAAGATCCTCAATTTACAATGGATTACCATGATCCACAGAAAAGGGCGATCTCCAATGCGCTTACGGTCGTCTTGAAAGATGGGACAGTTTTGCCGGAGCTGGTTGTGGAATATCCTATTGGACATCCCCGACGTCGGGAGGAAGGAATTCCTAAACTTATCGAAAAGTATAAAACGAATCTTGCTCGTGTTTTTTCTGAAAAACAACAAAAACAATTGCTCGAAGTGACCTTGGATTACGATACCTTCATTGATCTGGATGTGTCTGAACTGATGGATCTTCTGGCCCGATAAGGACAAGAAACCATTGACCGGTTGTAAGTGAGTTACTACCGGTTAATGGCTTTTTAGCGCTTGTTATTTACTATATGAGCTTTAGCCTCAGGCAGACACCTTGCTTGATCCCACGTTTCTTAATAAAATGCTGTTAGTTTAATTCACGGGCTGTTTTCCTGTCCAGTTTGAATCAAAACCCGTATAAAAGTTAAAATTTCTATTGGCAAGTTCTCTTAATGATTGGGGGATTTCCCATTGTTCGCCAAATGGCAGAAACGACTGGCACTCCTCAATAAAGATTGGGAGTGTTGTTAGGTCGATATGGCCGAATACCCCTCCGGTATGTGCAGCATATCCCACGCCCAGGATTGAACCGATATCGCCATCTATGGTTTGTTCCAATATGCCTTCTTCCAGACAGCGGTAGCTATCCAAAGCCATGACGTGGAGAAGTCTTTTACGTATTATATCGGCTGAGTAGGATTCCTCAGAAATCGGTAGAGCAGGATTCCGCCAGATTGTTTTCGTTCTAGAAACAGGGTCGTAGTCATAGAATCCATGGCCTGATTTTCTACCTTTTCTGCCATTGGCAATCATTTTGTGTAAGTGGGCATAGGCACGGCGCTGACTGTTATGGAGTGCCGGAAATTGATCGTACACATGCACCATCAATTCCAATGAAATCTCATCCAGCACGGCTAATGGGCCAACAGCAAATCCTGCCTGTATGGCTTCTTCTTCGATCTGAATCGCAGGAACACCTTCCAGCAGCATCGTGATTGCCTCCAGTAAATAATGGAAGAAAATTCGCGATGTAAAAAAACCTGGGCCGTCATGCACGACAATGGGAATTTTGCCCAAGCGCAACGTTACTGCAATTGCCTTTTGCAATGTAATCTGATCGGTTTGTGTACCACATATAATTTCAACCAGGGGCATACGGTCTACAGGAGAGAAAAAATGCATGCCGATGAAACGCTCCGGCCGAACCGTTGCAGTGGCCAATGCCGTAATGGGCAGCGAAGTCGTATTGGAAGCGAAAAATCCATTTTCGGCGAGATAGGGCTGGCTTTGTCGGGTAACCTTAGCTTTTAGCTCCAGATCTTCAAATACCGCTTCAATAATTAAATCAGCACCGACAAGATCGGCAACTTGCGCACTGGGTTGAATATTGGATAAAAGTTCCTGTTGTTGTATGCTACTCATCTGTCCCTGGGCAAGCC
This sequence comes from Sphingobacterium sp. UBA7249, assembly GCF_002472835.1. Lineage (NCBI taxonomy): Bacteria > Pseudomonadati > Bacteroidota > Sphingobacteriia > Sphingobacteriales > Sphingobacteriaceae > Sphingobacterium > Sphingobacterium sp. UBA7249. Next base: position 305,362 of record NZ_DKST01000015.1, read on the forward strand.
GTTTGTCGCAAAGTTTGGTCGAATAGGTTTTTCCTTGCTCGGCCTGTGCGATAGTCACATCTTTTAAAACCACTGCAATGCCTGCTTTGGCGGCTTCATAGGCAATACCGGATCCCATCATACCTGCCCCCAGAATTCCTATTTTTTTGACCTTATAATCTCCAAGTGATTTTATCCGGCCGGGATGCTGTGCTTTTAGAATTCCTTCATGCAGCGTCCTGACCATATGGAGGGGTTCCGGTGCACTTAATACCTGATGATAGCGTGTTGTTTCAGCCGCCACAGAATCAGTTAATGATAAAGCGGGGTTTGTTTTTAGCAATTCCACGACAGCATTGCTGCCGGGCAATAATCCTCTTGTTTTCTTTAAAATAGCGGAGCAGGCCACTTCAAATTCTGCTGATGGCATAGCGGAATAGGTAGCAGAAACAGATTGCTTTGAAGTTTCAAGAATCCAGTTTTTCGCTTGCAGTAAGCACAGATCAAAATCGGTTGCGATTTCGTTCAATAAACCCAATTCAAGCGCCGCTTGGCCTGGGATAAGTTTGGCTTGTGTCAACAAGTTCAGTGCATTGGTAGAGCCTATAAGCTGTGGTAGACAGATGGTTGTGCCAAAGCCTGTGAATAGTCCAAATTTACTTTCGGGAAAGCCGATTTTTATTCCAGGGCCTGCGATTCGGTAGTCTGACCAAAGCATCGTTGTTAGACCAATGCCTGTACAGCTGTTGTTAAAGATGGAGACTATGGGTTTACCCAAGCTTTTCCATTGGAGTGCTTGCAGGGTGGATTTTAATATGATCTCGGGATCAAATCGGCCGCTGAGTACCTGATTGAATAATGGAAGATAATCCATCTGGTTGCTGTTTAGCGGACAGCTATAGATCAATCCGCGAACCTCTTTTTGAAGAAGAAGATCTGTTGCTAGGGCTACAAACTGTTGAATACGATCTAGAATACCAGTTTCGTCGCTTGCTGTCTCGGCGAATGGTTTTATGGTGACAATATGTTGCTCGTCATATTGTATGTCAAAATAGGACTGCGTGCTATAATCCATTATATTGATTTGCTTTTGTGAATTGAAAATGTTTATGCTAGATTAGGTTTGTTGGACTGATAATTTATCTTGTCAATTGTCATTTTCGCGATGATTTCCAACATAATCTCTGACGTGCCACCGATGATTGTTCCCGCACGTACATCCCGATACAAGCGCGCAATTTTATAATCTTCGGTAAATCCGTAGCCGCCAAATAGCTGCAAGCATTGACTGACCATCCGAATGGCGAGTTCACTGGCTTGGAGTTTGGCTATGGAGCAGTCTTGGACGGCATATTCACCCTGGTTTTGAAGATCGCAACATTGATAAACAAAGGCTTTTGTGATTGCGATATCAGCAGCCATTTGAGCAATGCGGTGTCGGATGGCTTGCAAGTCATGGAGCTTATTGCCGAATGCTTCCCGTTGACCGATATAATTCAGGGTATACTGTAAAGCGGAATCCGCTGTTGCGAGACTATGTATAGCAGCTGTTAAGCGTTCTAATTGTAAACCCGCCATGAGATAACCGAAGCCTTCATTTTCAATACCAATAAGGTTGGATACCGGAACCTGTACCTGATCGAAGCCCAATTCGGCCGTATCGGAGGCATGCCAGCCTAATTTATTGATCTTATTTGCCGAGACACCAGCCGCATTTCTCTCTATTAACAATAGACTGATGCCTTTAGTTCCTTTGTCTGGAGCCGTTTTAACCGCAGTAATAAAAAAATCTCCATAATAACCATTGGTGATAAAGGTTTTGGAACCATTGACAATATAATGATCACCCGATCGAACGGCTGTCGTCTTAATCTGTTTGACGTCAGATCCAGCCCCCGGCTCGGTGATGGCAACAGCGCTGACCATATCACCGGCAATAACCGGCTTGAGATAACGTTCTTTCAATTCTTCAGATGCATATTTTAATAAATAGGGAGCTGACATATACTGGATGACTAAGGCTGAGATCGTGAATCCTCCTGAAAAACAATAGGAAAGTTCTTCGCACAGAATCAGCGAGTAATAAAAATCCACGTCCAGACCACCATACTCTTCTGGGTAATTGAGGCCCATAAAACCCATATCACCCATTTTTTTCCAAATATTTCGATCTATTTTGCCCTGCTGTTCCCATTGATCTATATAGGGGGTAATTTCCTTGTAAACAAATGCCCGAATGGTTTCGCGAAAAATCTGGTGTTCGGCTGTGAGTTTGTTTGCCTGCATAATTGTTTGTTTTACTTTTGGTTATTGATTTCAGTTACGCGATAGTAGACTGAAAGCGATTCATCTATTGCTTTATCGTAGAACAACATCGCCCTTGTTAAACAAAGTGGAGTGTCTACTCGAATTTAATGAAAAGTGATGGCTTTTCTACAAATATTTATTGTTTATTTTTTGTAAAATATATTAAGTAGGGAACTTTATAGTCTATTTTTTTTCTATTTATTCTGTTTTTGCCTGTAAAATAGAATAAGAAGGTTCTCTTGTTTGTTTTATATTTTTTATCTTTAAGAAAGGAATGATGGCCCATTTTTGACGATGCATTCAAGGGTATGGTGGGCGCTACCTCTATAGAATTCAAACGTAAACAATTATAAACAGAATAATATGTCAAAGAGTGTATTTATTGTTGCGGCTAAGCGTACGCCAATTGGAAGTTTTGGTGGTGGATTGTCATCCATTTCTGCAACAGCGTTGGGGGGCCATGCTATCCGTGCGGTGTTAGACGAGGTTGGTCTTGCTGGAGATCAAGTCGATGAAATTCTGATCGGGAGTGTTCTACAAGCCGATTTGGGGCAGGCGCCGGCCCGTCAAGTGGCCCGTCTCGCGGGTTTACCTGATCGGGTGCCAGCAACGACGGTTAATAAAGTATGCGCAAGTGGCATGAAGGCCATTGCTTTTGCAGCACAGTCTATTCTGTTGGGTGATGCAGATGTGGTAGTTGCTGGAGGGACGGAAAGCATGAGCAGAGTGCCTTATTACGCAAGTGCCTTGCGCTGGGGAGCGAAGTTCGGAAGCCAAAGTTTTGTCGATGGCTTGCAGCGGGACGGCTTAAGTGACGCCTATTCGAATGAAGCAATGGGAAGTTTTGCTGAGCTATGTGCCGAAAAATATGCGATCGGAAGAGAAGAACAGGATCAGTATGCCATAGGTTCTTACAAACGAAGCCTTGAAGCATGGCAAAAAAATAAATTTATGAAGGAGGTAAGTCCGGTTGCCATTCAAGGACGCAAAGGCGAACAGACGATCTCCAGAGATGAAGAATTTTCCCAAGTCAATTTCGATAAAATTCCCGAATTACGACCTGCTTTTAAGAAAGATGGCACTGTGACAGCAGCGAATGCGTCAACCTTGAGTGATGGTGCTGCTGCAGTATTATTAATGAGCGCAGAGAAGGTAAAGGAATTGGGTTTACATCCCCTGGCCGAAATCGTTGCCTATGCCGACGCTGAACAAGCACCAGAATGGTTTACGACCAGCCCGAGCCTAGTAACGGATAAGTTGCTAAAAAAAGCTGGATTGACAAAGGACGATATTGATTATTTTGAATTTAATGAAGCTTTTTCTGTGGTAGCACTAGCGAACGCGAAAATATTGGATATTCCATTAAATAAGGTGAATATCTATGGGGGAGCAGTGTCGCTCGGCCATCCATTGGGTTGTTCCGGGGCAAGGATAATAGTCACATTGACCAGTATATTGCAACAGGAAGGTGGCACGATGGGCCTCGCTGCCATTTGCAACGGTGGGGGCGGGGCCTCTGGAATGATTATTAAAAAATTGTAGGGCTTCGTCCAGATCAAGAATTGGTTTATATCCGTAATTCCTGATCTGGACGAAGCCTGTTTTTTGAGGACAAAGTGCCAGAATATAGACCGGAGTTATTCCTCATATAGGCGACTCGCCTCAATACCATGAAGAGCAAGTTCGGACTCTATTTGTGTTGGGTTGAGCCGGATGCCTTCAATGGTGAGCAGGTTGTAAATAGAATCCAGGTCTATTTTCCATTCGTGGATACCATTTAATTTCTCTACAGCTTGTTTGATCTTATCTACAAGACTGGGATGTTGTGCATTAGTTTCGAAAATGAGCTTTTCCATCGTGTTTCATATTAAGCCCAGTTAGAATAAACCAGGCAGGTTTAACCAAAATAGCGTAGACAATCATTTGATCGGCTAATTACAATACTCTCAATATAAGAAGAATAATCTGAAATTAATAGTTTAAAGTGACTAAATTGTAATGAAACTGTTAATTTTTGTAATCAATACATGTAAATTTTACAGTCAATAAATACCTTTCCTTATATTAAATTTGGGATCGATTGTATTCAAATAAACAAAGCCAAATGTGGCTTTATGTAACGGAATGTTTTCATTGCTAATAAAATTTTAATTAAGTTTGATAGGAATCATGACTACTGAACTTTCCAACATACTCATTGTATCACTGCTTGTAGCTTTTATTGTCCTGTTGATTTTTTATATATTATTGACACGGAAATACAATAAGCTGCGCGTGGAGGAGCTGCGGCATAAAGAACTTTTTCAACGCATGGATAATGAGCAAATGGATCATGTGCATCGCAATCGTCTAAACCCACATCTGCTGAAAAATTCGCTCAATGGCATTCTTTCCCATGCCTATCAAACCTACTATACCATGGATAAGTTGGCGATGGTGTTGGACTATGTATTATATGAAAGTGAAGCGGAACTTGTCTCTCCAAAAGCCGAGATAGAATTTGCACGTAATCTAATTGAAGTCAACAAGGTCAAGTTAAGCCCTTTGTTTGATATGCGTGTTAAATTTGATATTGACGAATTGAACGAGTCTTTATTGGAGCGTCCTGCGCTGGTTCCATTGATGACCGTAGATCTTATTGAAAATGCATTTAAACACGCCGATTTTCACCATAGCGACTCCTTTATCTCTATAGTGCTTAGTTTTCGTAACGGTTTGTTGGAATTGACCGTCAGCAATAAAATATCGAAGCGGTCTCCCTTGTACAAAACTAAGGGGGGAATAGGAAGCAAGACTTTGGAAGAACGGTTGATGCTCTATTATCCGGATAGGCATGAATTAAAGCGCTTCGTAGAAAATGATGTCTATAACGCTTACCTTCAGATCAGATTGTATGAGAATTGAAAAAGCATTGAAATGCATCTTACTGGATGATGAACTGCCCAGTCTGCGATTTTTGAAGATGCTCTGTGAACAAATTCCGGGCTTAGAGGTTGTCAGGGCCTTTAATGACCCAGCTGTATTACTCAACGAATACAAAAGTTTAGATTTTGATTTTTGCATCCTGGATATTGAGATGCCTCAATTTAACGGCTTTGATATCGCGAAGGTACTGGAAGATTATCCCATTGTTTTTTCGACAGCGTATAAACAGTACGCCAGTGATGCTTTTGATATCAACGCAGTCGATTATATGCGTAAGCCAATATCTTTGCCACGGCTCCAGCAAGCGATTTTAAAGGTTGAACAGACCATAAATAATCGACAAACAGACATTTCTCCCTTCGCTCAATTTAATACAAATAAGGGAAAAGCAATACTCCATTTTAATCAGGTAGACTATATTCAAATTGCAGAAGTAGACAGTCGGGATAAGACGGTATTCCTGTCGGATCGATCCTCCATTTTATTGAAAAATATCAGCTTCGACAAGTTGCTAACCATTTTGCCCGAGCAAGATTTTATCCGTATCAGCAAAAAGGAAATTATCGCCCTCAAAATTGTGAAATTCTTTTCGGCTGATGTGATCACCAGTAACCTGATTGATGAGCAGGAATTGCCTATTCTTTTTAGCTTGGGAGAATCTTATAAAAAATCATTCATCGAGAAATTTGATTGATTACAAAATTCATCGAGTTCATTACATATTTTCCGTTTCTTAGTCCCCAGTAATATTTAAAGCGGCTATAGAGTTTTATTTTTGTTGTGGTTGTTTGCTCGAATTGATGGATAGTCAACTTTCGGACGGACATGTATCTGCTATTTACAACAATTTTATTTAAAGCGAAAAGATGAAGAAATACAAGAATACGATTTTTTATGTGACCTTAATCGGTACTTTACTTATAGTGATGTATTGGGTGATCCATTTGGGTACACAGTTGCAAAGCCAGGAGCTACTTACCGGTGCAAAAACAAGTCAGGGTGCCTGGGCGGATTTTAAATCTACCCTGTTGCACAGTCTTCAGCATCCATTAGCTATACTGCTTGCACAGATTGTGACGATTATCATTGCCGCCCGCGTGATGGGGTGGATATGTATCAAGATTAAACAACCAGTCGTTATTGGTGAAATGCTGGCCGGCATTATTCTAGGACCTTCCTTATTGGGACTTTATTTCCCTGAATTCTCACATACCTTATTTCCAGTAGAGTCCTTAAGTAACCTCCAGTTTTTAAGCCAGATTGGATTGATCTTATTTATGTTCATTATCGGGATGGAGCTGGACTTGAATGTGCTGCGGAATAAAGCACATGACGCCGTGGTGATCTCCCATGCGAGTATCGTTATTCCTTTTACTCTTGGGATTTCCCTGGCCTATTTTTTATACCTATATCATCCACCTGCTCAGGTAGAGTTTTTGTCCTATAGTTTGTTTATCGGTATTTCAATGAGCATTACTGCATTTCCTGTCTTGGCTAGGATTGTACAGGAGCGGGGGCTTCAGAAAAGTAAGCTTGGTGCGATGGTCATTACCTGCGCTGCTGCGGATGATATTACGGCCTGGTGTATTTTGGCTGTGGTAATTGCGATTGTGAAAGCTGGGGATTTTGCCAGTGCTTTGTATACGATAGCATTGGCAATAGCTTATGTATTACTAATGATAAAAATTGTGCGTCCTTTCCTTATGCGGGTGGGAGAAGTAAAAGGTACGCGTGAAGGTTTGAGCAAACCTGTTGTCGCTATTTTTTTTATTGTGCTTTTATTTTCTGCCTATGCAACTGAAGTCATCGGCATACATGCGCTATTCGGTGCTTTTATGGCGGGGGGCCNNTGCTTTTATGGCGGGCGCCATCATGCCTGAAAGTAGTCGTTTCCGAACAGCATTTATTGAGAAAATTGAAGATGTATCCACACTTTTGTTGCTACCACTATTTTTCGTATACACTGGACTTCGTACACAGATCGGTTTATTGAATGATCCACAGCTATGGATGATAACCGCTGTGATTATTTTGGTTGCCGTAATCGGTAAATTTGCAGGGAGCACATTGGCTGCCCGCTTTGTTGGACAAAGCTGGAAAGACAGCTTAAGCATCGGTGCACTGATGAATACTAGGGGGCTCATGGAACTGATCGTATTGAATATCGGGTATGACCTTGGCGTACTCAGCGCCGAACTATTCTCAATGATGGTCGTTATGGCATTGATCACTACTTTTATGACCGGACCTTCGCTTGACTTGATCAACTATCTATATCGGCTCAAGAAGCCTTCGATCCAACAGGAAATTCAAAATAAATCAAAATTTAAGATCCTACTGTCATTCGCGAAGAGTAATACGGGAATTTCATTGCTTCATCTGGCGGATGCACTTACTTTAAAGTCCAAAAACACGGCCGAGATTACCGCGTTGCACATCGAGCCCTCCAATGAACTTCATCATTACGAAGTTGAAACACAGGAACAGGATAGTTTCCGGGAAATAAAGGAGGTTGCAGCAAATTTAGAACAGCCTATCCAGACGATTTTCAAAATTTCCAGTGACATTGATAGCGAAATTGTTCAGACTTCAAATGAACAGCGCCAGGATCTACTTTTGCTAGGCGTAAGTGAATCGATATATGAAGGAAGTCTTTTGGGGCGATTTTTGGATTTTACGTCACGAATTATCAATCCAGAGAAATTGTTCCATACCGTGACAAATGCCGAATCACCGTTTACTGCTTTTGACAGAAATCAGCAGATCAATGCCAAAGTCAATGCGATGGTAGGAATTTTGATTGACAAAAATTTTGTCAAGGCCCGTCGTGTTATCGTTCCAATACTATTGAAAAATGATGAATTCCTAACAGCGATCATCCAGCGCTTAATTCATCATTCAGATGCACAGGTGATGGTATGGGATTTTGATCAAATCTTGCGCAAGCAAGAAAGCTTCCGGGAGAGGCTAAGACAGCTGGAACAACTGGTGCCCAATCATTTGACCATATTGGAAGAGAAGAATCTCGATGCTGACTTGTGGGCACAGCAAGACCTAATGCTGATTAGTTTACCTTGTTGGCATAAGATTGTAAATAAAAAGATGGATTGGCTCCACCATACGCCGTCCACCTTGCTACTTGCTGATCGAAAAAAATAAGAATATATACAAATCGGGCCGAAACAAAATAGTTTCGGCCCGATTTGTATATGTTGTAATAATAGAACTGGAAGCTATTTTGCTACCTTATTCACTTTGATTTTCAATCCGATCAATTTTTCAATATCACTGAGATAAGGTCTCTCTTCCACATCGCAAAAAGAAATGGCATTACCTTCTAGACCCGCTCTACCTGTCCGGCCAATGCGATGTACATAGGTTTCAGGCACATTAGGCAAGTCATAATTGATGACCATCGGCAATTGCTCGATATCGATTCCACGTGCGGCGATATCGGTAGCAATCAGAATTTTCAGTCGATTTTCCTTAAATTCTCCCAGTGCCTTTTGTCGCGCATTTTGTGATTTATTACCATGAATTGCAGCTGCGCGTAGTCCATTTTTGGCCAACAATTTGACGATCTTATCAGCACCATGTTTTGTGCGCGAAAATACAATCGTACGATCTTGTTTGAACTGTTTAAGCAAGGTCGTCAGCAATCTTATTTTCTCTTTTTTCTCAATAAAGTAAACCGACTGATTCACTTTTTCAGCGGTCGAGCTTACGGGAGTTACATCCACCTCAACAGGCTTATGTAGTATACCATGGGCAAATTTACGGATATTGGGCGGCATCGTCGCCGAAAAAAACAGCGTCTGTCTTTTCTCGGGTACTTTTGCCAGGATTTTTTTAATATCATGGATAAAGCCCATGTCAAGCATATTGTCAGCTTCATCAAGGATTAATACCTCAATTTTATCCAGGAAAATCAATTTCTGATTCATCAGATCCAATAGTCGACCCGGTGTTGCAACTAAAATATCCACACCTTTTTTGATTTCTTTGACCTGTCTATCTTGATTGACACCGCCAAAAATGGTGCAATAATTTAGCTTTAGGTGTTTTCGATATAAATTGATATTCTCACCTATCTGAATAGCAAGCTCACGTGTGGGGGTGAGGATCAGGGCACGGATGGGCATTGTCTTACCATCAGCATGTATATTCTTTTCGGATAGACGTTGTAACAAAGGTAGGGCAAATGCCGCTGTCTTTCCCGTTCCTGTTTGTGCACAACCAATAAGATCCTGGCCATCTAATATGACGGGGATAGCTTTTTGTTGTATTGCTGTGGGGGTTGTATATCCTGTTTCAGAGATTGCCTTGAGGAGAGGAGATATTAAATTGAGTTGTTTGAATTCCATTAAATATGACTAGGAAAATAAGCTTAAAGTAAGACCCTTTATATAATTTTATCAGTATTCAATAAGCGACTAGATGCATTTTTTGCAGCATCTGCTATGAATATGTATAATGAAAATAACAAGGGAAGAATACGAAAAAGAAATGGGATAAATCATTAAGAATTACCCCATTAACAAGAAAGTGTATTTTTTGGATTACGCCAATTTTACGTTTGTAGCGTTGATTCCTTTTGGAGTTCTTTCTACATCATAAGTTACAACGTCGCCTTCAGATACTTGGTTCTTAAGAGCAGAAACGTGTACGAAAACGTCTGCGCTACCATCCTCTGGTGTAATAAAACCAAAACCTTTAGTTTCATTGAAAAATTTAATTTTACCTGTATTCATTATTTTTAATTAAGTTCTGCAAGGTAGGTATAATAAATGACTAATCTTTTATTTTTCGTTGAAATAACAAAGTTTTTTTTCATATTCAATATTTATCTATAGCTAATCAACCTTTAAATGGAACTGAGAGTGCTTTTTGTTTGAATTCAAAGGCAGTAGAGGAAATATCAATTACTTCGCTCTGTAACAGGGGTATCTATAAGAGCAAATGATCAGTAAGTACAGATCGACCGATTTTATCCGTATGCTCAAGGAACGCTCTAAAGAACACCGCTATTCTGATCGTTTCGAATGTCGATATATATTTTACAATGTTTATAATATAGGCTTAAATTGAATTTTGTATTTTCATTAATAACTTAAACTATTGCGCGTATAAACCAACAGATGATGAATAGAAAAGACTTTATCCGAACTTCCAGTATTTTAGCCGCCTCTACATTGATGCTCAAGAGCCAGGCCGCCAGCTTATTTGATCAACCACTCCGGGTGGGCGTGATCGGGGTCAACGGTATGGGCTGGTCTGACCTTAACGCCTTGTTAAAGCAGGGTGGTGTGATTTGCACAGCGCTTTGTGATGTAGATGAAAATATCTTAAGTAAAAGGGCGAAAGAACTTCAGGATAGAAATATCAAGGTGGCAACCTATGTCGATTATAAAAAAATGCTGCTTAGTCCGGATGTAGATGCAGTAATCATCGCGACCCCTGACCATTGGCATTGCCTCCAAATGATCGATGCTGTAAATGCCGGAAAGCATATTTATATTGAAAAACCCATTGGTAATTCCATTCGGGAATGTCAGCTTATGCTGCAGGGCGCAACTAAAAATAATGCGATTGTCCAGGTTGGCCAGTGGCAACGTAGCCAGCAGCATTTTAAGGACGCCATTGATTTTGTACATTCGGGTAAACTAGGGAAAATACGATTGGTAAAGGCTTGGTCTTATCTAGGCTGGAAAAATAGCATTCCGATTCAGCCCGATGGACCCATACCTGTGGGGGTACATTATATGAATTGGTTAGGGCCGGCCACAAAAAGACCTTTTAATAGTAATCATTTTCATTTCAACTTCCGATGGTTTTGGGATTACGCTGGCGGCCTAATGACCGATTGGGGGGTACACATGCTGGATTATGCTCTGCTCGGGATGAAAGTTTCTGACCCGAAATCTGTTATGGCTTCCGGTGGCAAGTTTGCCTTTCCGGATGATGCCGGCGAGACACCGGACACTATGACTGCAGTATACGAATTTGACAACTTTAATGTTCAGTGGGAGCATGCAAAGGGTATAGATTTAGGGCCTTATAACCGCAACCATGGCGTAGCATTTATTGGCAACAACGGAACTTTGGTCCTAAATCGCGGCGGCTGGGAAGTAATCCCTGAGAAGGGAAGAATGGAGGCTGTCGCCTTGCAGCCTTCTGTCGACAATGGTTTGGAGAAACATATGGCCAACTTCGTGGACGCCATTCGCAAGAAAAATCCCCTCATACTGAATGCTCCACTTGAAGCCGGAGCCCATATCGCTATTTTTTCGCAATTGGGAAATATCGCCTATAGGACGGGAAAAAAGCTCTATTGGGATAAACAAAAACAGCGTTTTAATGATGAAGAAGCAAATAAATACCTAGCTTCAGTCTATCATAACGGTTATAAATACCCCAAAGTTTAAGTGTGTAGAAAAAAGGATTTATTGAAGAGATTGCTCAATCGCCAGGGTATTTAGGTTGACCAATGTATATCCTGCGTTTAAGCTGAAATAATTTTAGAAGCTTAAACGCAGGATATGCCCTAGATATTGAGCGGCCTGTTGATCCTTGTTTCGATAAGAATACTAAGGGGCTGGATGCACCTAGTGAAAAACAAACTCGTTAGCGATGTGGATCTCTTCCTGATTAATGGAATGACCAAAGTTAGGATATACAGCGAGTTTGATATTAGCATGCTGGGCTTCTAGGATACTAACGCTTGCATTGACACGTTCCAGCGGAACATGGAAATCTGGGTCGCTGGTGCCAATAAATATTGGTGTTTGCTCAAAATCTCCCATATATTTATCTGAATCAATTTTCTCACCGATTAGTCCCCCAATAATGGCGACCGCACCGCCGTACCGTCTGGCATTACGCGCCAAAAATTCAAGTGTTAGGCAGGCACCTTGTGAAAAACCAAAAAAATAGATATTTTCCGTTTGCACTCCTTTGTCCAAAGCAAGTTGCACCGTATTTTCAATGACTTCAATTGCCGAACTTAACCAGGGCTCATTATTTTGTTCAGGCGCCATAAATGAATGTGGATACCAGGTGTAATTGTCTGCTTGTGGGGCGAGTAATGCATAATCGCCTACATTGAGATAAGCCGACATGCTCAGGATATCTGTTGCATTGCCACCACGGCCATGTATCATGATCAATGCTTTTTTTGCATTTTCTAGACTATGTCCTGCTGTTTTGATGTTATTCGAATGACGCATGATTTTCCTTCCTATATTGTTTTCTTAAACCATACATCGGCATAGGTGTCAGGGTGCCGGTGAAATTGTGCATTTACGTAAGGACATAAAGGGACAATCTGCATCGCACTTTCCCGTGCATAGGACACCAATTTTTCCAATAATATTTTTGCAAATCCTCTACCTTCAAAGGCTTCATCGACTTCCGTATGGTAGACGACCAATCTTCCATCTATAATGGCAATGCTCATTAAACCAGCTTTTGTTTCATCGGAGAATAATTGAAGTTCACCACGCTGATTTTTATCCAGTACAATTTCTGTTCTTTCCATTGTATTACTGTATTTAATATTGTTTATGTTATTCTTAATCTAATTTTGGTAAAGTCGCTTCGATTTGTGGCCGGTGGCTTTCGTATTGTTTTGGTAATTTAAGCGCTGTACCGAGACTTTCTAGGGGTTCATCAACAGTAAATCCGGGATTATCTGTTGCGATTTCGAATAATACACCTCCCGGTTCACGAAAGTAAAGCGAGAAAAAGTAATCCCGATTGATTTTTGGTGTAATATCCAGACCTGCGGAGAGCACCTTTTCGCGATATTCCATTAGGATGTTATCGTCTTTTACCCGAAATGCGACATGGTGATTCGTACCAGCAGCATTACGGCCGAAAGGGAGATTCGGGTCTGCGAGAATGTCTACGATGTTCGCAGTGGCTATGCTGTCGGTTTTTAACCTATACCGTCCGTTCTCTTGTCCTTGTACTGCGTATCCTAATATATCTGTTAGAACTTTTAGCGTAGGATCAGCTTGTTTTAAGGAGAGGGTTATATTATGAAATCCCTTTAATGCATTTTCACTATTGATATCTGCCGTTGTCCATACACTTCTATCATCTTTCGTCAACGGTTCAATAAATTGTATTTGTAATCCATCAGGATCGGTAAATGAGACTAATTTTTCTCCGAAAATTTCATCTTCCAGAAAAGCTACATTGTGCGCTGTTAATCTGTTTTTCCAGAATACAAGGCTACCCTCTGGGACGGCATAACCAATGTGGGTCGCCATTCCAGCACCCTGTGTACCTTTGCCAATACCTTCCCAAGGGAAAAATGTAAGAATGGTGCCTGGGCTGCCTTGCTCATTTCCAAAATAAAAATGATAGGTGCCCGGGTCGTCGAAATTGACAGTTTTCTTTACAAGTCGAAGTCCTAAGACTTTTGTGTAAAAATCAAGATTTCGTTTTGCATTATCAGCTATCGCGGTAATATGATGCAGTCCTAATATTTTATTATTCATAATTGTTTTTTTATTTTCTTAACTGTTGTAAAATTACGGCAGCTGAAAAACAAAATCATTGAACTAGATTAATAAAAAACAGGAATTGATTTTTTGTTTTAATTTGTTGGTAACTTTTAAAATAATCAGCTCGCAAACAAAAAACACCGGAAGTTGGAGACTTCAGGTGTTTTTAACCTAACCAATTATTAACCTAAATTTATGAAATGTATATTTCTGAATAGTGTACTACGAGATGATTTTCAATTATCATGCCATATTTTATGGTCAATTTTTGCGTAAAGGACGATTGTTTTGAAAACAAAATTTTGGGCCAAATGTTGTTTATTGGATACAGTAAATACCGGGCTGGGAATGTAATCAATTCTTTTTTTATGTTATAAATAGATCCAAACAATGAAAACAAGTACAAAATTTATACTGTCGGCAGCAATCGTAGCTCTTCTATTTAACGGATGCCAGCAGAGCCAACAGGCTAAGGAGGAGAAAGGGCAGACGCAGTTGGATATCAACAAAGAGAATAAACGAATTGTATTGGATTTTTATCAGCAGATGTTCGGAGATAAAGACCTTTCTGCCGTCGACCGTTATATAGCCCCGGAATATATTCAGCACAATCCGGCGGTAGCGGATGGTGCAGCCGCATTTAAGGCTGCTGCTGCAAAGTGGTTTGAAGGGCAGCCAAAAACCAAGATTGATGTACAGCATATTGCTTCCGATGGGGATCTGGTTTTTATCCACCTTAAAAATAAAAATGCTGATGGCAGTCTTAAATCAACGATAGACATCTTTCGTTTAGAAAACGGAAAGATTGTTGAACACTGGGATGCACAGCAAGATGTACCCAAAGAGTCTGCCAACAGTCATCCCATGTTTTAATCTTTTAGCGTGTTTTTGGTTTAAGAATGCTGTTCCTTTATAAAAAAAGCCTATATTTAATACACTATCCTAAATAAGGTAACATTTATTAAGTAGAAAATAATTAATCTAAATGAAGCGAATCTTAGGTGCAGGCCTTTTTTATATCCTTATCTCCGCTTGTAGCGTCCATCACACCCCAAAAGAAAATCCATATGTGTATTTACAAAACCCTGGGCGGGAGACGAAAAAATGGAAGCTTGTGTGGGAGGAAAATTTTAATTCATCAAATTTGGATACAAGCAAATGGAGCCGGATTCCAGCAGGGGGATCAGACTGGAATCGGCACATGAGTCAGGATGATGCTTGTTTTGGATGGGAAAAAGGAGAAATGATTCTGAAAGCAATCAAAAATACCGACCAGCAGAAAGATGCACGACCGTTTCTTACCGGAGGAATATGGAGTAAAGGAAAATTTGCTTTCCAATATGGACGTATTGAAATAAGAGCCAAACTTGGCAGTTCCCAAGGCGCCTGGCCGGCTATGTGGATGCTTGCCGAGTTGGATAAATATGGGCGGTACCCGCGAAATGGTGAAATTGATATCATGGAGCACCTTAATTTTGATGATATTATTTATCAAACTACCCATTCACATTATACGTTGAATTTAGGACAGAAGGATAATCCCAAACATTCAGGAACCGCAAAAGTCAATGCGGAGGACTACAATGTGTATGGTATCAGCTGGTATCCAGATCGGATTGTATTTCAGCTGAATGGTGTGGATACATTTACCTATCCACGGATATCTGGTGTCGATGAGTCCCAATGGCCCTACGATCAACCTTTTTACCTGTTGATTGATCAGCAGCTTGGCGGAACTTGGGTAGGGAAAGTGGATTTGAAGCAGCTACCGGTCGAAATGCGGATAGATTGGGTCAAGGTTTACCAATAATAAACAGGAACTAAGATTTAGAAGAAATGCTGTGTACCAGTAAGATGGGATTTTAGTCGAAATTAAGTGACAAAAACTTAACATACCGAGCAGAAAAATAATGTTTATTTTTGATCCCAATTATGGAAGATAATACAATATTTAAGATTAGTCATAAAATAAAAGAGATCCGCAAGGAGAAGGGGATTACCATACAGGAAGTTGCTGATAAGGCCGGAGTAAGCAAAGGGCTGATATCACAGATTGAGAATAACCGGACCATACCTTCTCTGTTGGTGTTAATTAATATTATTAATGCACTGGATGTTGATCTGAATGAATTCTTTAAAGATTTTAATTCCGAATTGGATGCAGGGCCGGTTGTTGTCCGAAAAAAGGATAGCTATACATCCTTCGAAAAAGAGCATGCCCTTGGATTTCACTACAAACGTATTTTCACCTCAGCAATAGAGAGTTCCACGATGGATATTGTACTTCTGGAACTGTTGCCCGATGCACAACGCCCGATGGTAGAGACGGAAGCTTATGAGTATAAATATATCATCAGCGGACAAATTGAATATATCTTTCAGGATCAAAGTATTCAGCTGGAAGAGGGAGATTCCATATTCTTTAATGGGCGGCTTTCACATACACCTCGTAATATAGGGAAGGAAAAGGCTTTAATGCTCATTATATATTTCTTCGAAAATAAACGGTAATTCCATTCCGTTAACACATCAATAAAAAAGCATCAATGAAAATTTTCATTGATGCTTTTTTATTGATGGTTGTACAATGTCAGTTCGGTTACTTATATTTGTTTATAAATACTTAACAAAAGTTTAGTGTTGTGTTAATTTCCAGAATTTACTTTTGATTGCGGACAATGAGGTCCGTCAGCAATTCTAAATCATGGATTTGAACCAGCTAATAAAAAAACGGATAGCAGGGTTAGACGAACGGTCAGTAGCCTTTTTACTGGCTATTACAGCATTTTTATGTTATACAAGTATGTATTCATTCCGAAAATCGTTTACGGCTTCGGCTTTTGCCAATGAATCTATTTTGGGTATAGATTATAAAGTGTGTATGGTTATTATTCAGATGTTGGGTTATCTGTTTTCTAAATTCTATGGGATTAAATTTATCTCAGAGAGCAAACATCGGAATCGAGGACGTTATCTACTTACTCTAATTTGTATTTCATGGATTGGCTTATTGGCTTTTGCACTATTCCCCAAACCATGGAATGTACTCTTTCTTTTTATCAATGGTTTCCCATTGGGAATGGTTTGGGGTTTGGTATTTAGCTATCTGGAAGGTAGACGATATACGGAAATTATGGGCGCAGTGATGTCTGTCAGCTTGATTTTCGCGTCCGGCTTTATTAAAACGGTAGGAAAATGGCTCATGTCCACTTTTCATGTCAATGAATTCTGGATGCCTTTTTTCACAGGTATGCTCTTTTTTATACCCTTTGTCCTGTGTATTTGGATTCTGGAAAATGCGCCAGGCCCAACTGCGCAAGATAAGCAGTTGCGGACCGAACGTGTAGCGATGGATGCCGGCATGCGTAGACATTTTTTCAAGGTATTTATGCCGGGCATTATTCTGACCATTATTATTTATACAATGTTGACGATTTTACGTGACGTTCGCGATAATTTTGAGATAGAGATCTGGCAGATGCTGCATCTGAAAGGAGCCGGGATATTTGCAAAAGTTGATGGAACGATTGCTTTGATTGTCTTGATTTTAATAGGCTGTTTAATTATGGTAAAAGACAATTTGAAGGCATTTAGGTTGATCCATTATATGATTATTTTGGGCTTTCTTACCGCTGGGCTTTCGACTTATTTATTTTCCATGCATTGGATTGGGGGGCTCAGTTGGATGTTACTCGTCGGTTTGGGGCTATATATGGCTTATATTCCCTATAATGCCATATTTTTTGAACGCATGATTGCGACTTACCGTATGAAAAGTAATATTGGTTTTGTCATGTATATGGCTGATTCCGTTGGCTATCTAGGGAGCTTTTTAATTTTAATGAATAAAGAATTTTTACCAAATTCAGTCACTTGGGGTGCTTATTTTATTCAGCTGGTTTATCTAGCGTCCATTATAGGTGCTATTTTGGGGATCTTTTCGTTAGTTTATTTCGTTCGGAAGAGAGAGCAGATGAAAACGAAGAAAGAGGATGAATTGGTTCAGCCCTGGCAAGCGGGGAGTGGCGAAGTACAAATAAGTTAATGCTAATTATTTTAAAGAATGAAAACAAATACATACGATTTAATTATTGTCGGCGGTGGTATCTTGGGAACTTTTCATGCATATCATGCGTTGAAAAAAGGCTTAACAGTGCTCCAGCTGGAAAAGGATAATTTTCCTGTTGGATCCACCGTGCGCAACTTCGGACAGGTTGTGCCATCAGGGATGGCGGGGGAATGGTTTGATTACGGTGTCCGCGGATTGGAAATATATCAATCCATCCAGCAGGACATGGATATATCCATTCGGAACAATGGCAGTATTTATATTGCTTCTGATGCTGACGAAGTTCAGGTCATTCACGAGCTGTCTGCACATTATCAAACGAAGGGATATGAACACGCCCTATGGTCCAAAGCGCAAATTCTGGCAAAATATCCAGCTATGAGTGCCGATTACGTTCAAGAAGCTATTGTTTTTGATCAGGAGCTGAGTGCCGAACCCGAAACAATGATCCGTCAGTTGCATATCTATATGCAGACAAAATTCGAAAAATATACGCTTAAATATGATACAACTGTTATCGCTTGTGAAGATGCCAATGAAAAGGCACGCTTGACAACAAGTAGCCTCGAAGTTTTTGAGGGAGCGAAAATCATTATTTGTAATGGCTACGAATTTAAGATCTTATATCGCTCTTTGTTTGACGATAGTGGTCTCGAAATTAGCAAATTGCAAATGATGCGTACAAAACCTTTGCATCAGCTCCAGCTACCTGGAAATATCCTGACGGGATTAACAATTCGCCGGTATGAAAGCTTTGAAGAATATTGCCCATCATTCGGTTCTATTCCAGTACCTGAACACTACAATGAATTGCGTAAATACGGTATACATATTCTGTTTAAACAGGCGACGGATGGCAGTATTATCGTGGGCGATTCACATGAATATGCGGCTGGAAATCGATTGGATGACTTGGGGTTTGCTGTTGATACCTATGTCAATGAGCTCATGATTGCCGAAGCTAACCGTATTATTCCGATGAAGCAAGATTGGATTGCTTCCTCTTGGTCAGGTTTCTACGCGCAGCATAAAGACCACATTCTCGAAGTTGATGTCAGTCCAAGAATACATGTGCGTACCGGTATCGGAGGTAAAGGGATGACGGCCAGTGCCGGATATGCTGAACGTAATATTGAGCATCTTTTTTAATATCACTGTGTTCTCGGAGAAGAAGGTCCTACTAAACAATTGTAGGACCTTTTGTTTTTAAGTCGTTTTATACATTTATCTCTTGATCGTGTAATGGTCAATATTTCTGCAGCTTAAAGTACACTTTACTTTAGAAAAAACTTAATTCTTAAGAAGATCGATCAAACGACAACAATGATATTAAGCTAATCTTCATTTCTAGAACCAACTATTTTGAATTAGGATTGTTCCTTTAGAGAACGTATCTAATGATATTTCCTTATTATTTATGTGTGCAACAATGTTTTTGTTAACTTCACGAACACAATAAACCATATATAACAAATAGCAATTTATGGCAAGTCAAAATTTCCCCGAAAATGAGAAGCAAAGAATAGAGAAATTAAAGTCCTATGAGTTAATGGGATTAGGGAAAGAGCCAGAATTGGATGTATTTGCCCAGGCTGCTTGTTTGATAACAGATTGTCCAGCTGCATTGATTGCCATGATGGAGGAGCATACACAACGTATACAAAGTTGTGTGGGCATGGAGCTGGATACCGTTGAGAGAAAGAATACCGTTTGTCAATACACTATAATGAGTAAAGAGGTGCTTGTTATCGAAGATACTTTTGAAGATCCGCGCTCATCCTCTAATCCGTTGATACGTGAAGGCAATATTCGTTTTTATGCTGGTATACCGCTTCTAGATGATGACGGAGACGCGCTGGGAACCATTTGTGTCATAGATTTTCAACCCAAGTCACTTTCTGATAAACAACGTCATCTCCTGGAAGAATTAGGAAAAGGAGTGACTAAAATCCTTCTGGGAAAAAAAAGAAAACGACAGGCAGGTTATTTCTCCGAAATCTTCCAATTAACGAATAATGTGATTTGTGTATTAGATGAAAGTTGTCAAATCAAAGATGTTAATCCAGCCTTTACCAACATATTAGGGATCCCGAGGCTCGATAGCATTGGGAAATCCTTGTTTACATTACTGCAGGATGAATCAAAGATCTTAGCAGCTGATTTAAAAAAGATCCTGAGTGTGGATTATGATATTCAATCTACCTCTTTGACGCTTATAGCGGATGGCAGTGAAGTGATTATCGAATGGCACTTTAAATATGACGCCATCAATCATGAAATTCTGGCCTTTGGCCGTAACGTTACAAAAGAACGGCAGGAAAAACTGAAACTGGAGAATTCGGAGCGCCGATTCCGAAGTTTTTTTGAGAACGCAATCGGGCTTATGAGTATGCATGATATGGAGGGGAATATTCTCGCTGTGAATGAAAAAGGTAGGGCGATGCTTAAATACGAACAGCAGGAGGTTAAGTCGCTTAATCTGAGGAAATTGGTTCCACCCCATCACGTGGGACTGGTTGAAGAATACCTAAAGCGTATCGCTAAGAATAAAGAGGACTCCGCAATGATGGTCTTACAGACAAAAGACGGTGAAGATATTTATTGGCTTTATCATAATATGGTGGAGGTTGATGAAGAGGGCAAACCCTATGTGGTCAGTACGGCATTAAATATGACTGATCGCATGCGTCTCGAGAACGATCTACTGCATACCAAACAGATTCTAGAACAGACCAATGCCGTTGCTCAAGTCGGTGGATGGGAAGTGAACCTCGCTGAAAATAAAGTATATTGGTCCGACTCAACAAAATTAATTCATGGTGTTGATCCGCATTTTACACCTGATTTTGAACACGCTATTGGCTTTTATGAACCGGATAGCCAACTAGCACTGCGGCATATATTCGAAGAATCGGTCCGTAATAGAAGACCCTATGATACGGAACTTCGCCTGTTAAAACAGAATGGAGAAACAATCTGGGTCAGGGTAAAAGGAATCCCTGAATTTGAGAATGATGTCTGTAAGCGTGTATTTGGTATCATTCAGGATATTGATAAGAGTAAATCGCTGTATTTGGAACTGGAACGTAAAGAATCCATGTTGCGTGCCTTTGTAAATTACGTGCCCGCGTCCGTTGCGATGTTTGACCGTGATTTTAATTATGTGTCGCTGAGCAATCAATGGATTGAAGATTTTCATAAGGATGAAAATCAATTGATCACTAAAAACCTGTTTGAACTTTTTCCTGATATTCCGGATCAGCGAAAGAAAATCTATCAAGATGCATTGCAGGGCATACCCTATAAGAATGTAGACGAAGTTATTCAGGTCGGCGGAATTGCCGAACCACAACACTTCAACTGGGAGGTAAGACCATGGCACCTGACGGATGGAAGTATAGGCGGAATAATTATCTTCACGCAGAATATTACGGAATCTGTACATATCAACGAAGAGTTAAAACGCGCAAAAGAATTGGCAGATTTGGCGAGTAAAGCCAAATCCGAATTTTTGGCGAACATGAGTCACGAAATTCGCACGCCATTGAATGGCGTAATTGGATTCTCAGATTTATTACTGAAAACTCCTTTGAATGATACCCAAATGCAATATCTAGGGTATATTAATGAATCTGGCAACAGTTTGTTGAATATCATCAACGATATTCTGGACTTTTCGAAGATTGAGTCCGGAAAACTTGAGCTCTTTGTCGATAAATATAATGTATATGATATCGCAAACCAAGTGATTAATGTCGTATTATACCAAGCGCAAAGAAAAGAAGTCGAATTGCTTTTGAATATCGAACAAGGATTGCCGGCCTTTATATGGGTTGACGAAGCGCGTATTAAACAAGTCCTTATTAATTTATTGGGCAACGCGGTTAAGTTTACGGAAAAGGGTGAAATCGAATTTAAAATAAGTAGACTCCATCATGAAAGCGATAAACTAAGTCTGCGCTTTGAGGTGCGTGATACGGGAATAGGAATACCTGAGGAAAAACAGCTGCGTATTTTTGATGCATTTACCCAGGAGGACAGTTCTGTCAGCAAACGATATGGCGGAACTGGGCTAGGACTGACCATCTCTAATAATTTATTAAAGTATATGGGTAGCAAGTTAAACCTAACCAGTCAATTAGGAAAAGGATCGACATTCTACTTTGATATTGAAGTTGCCTGTGAAGATATGGAAAGCCAAGATGCAGATTTGCCATTAAATAGAGTACTTGTGGTGGATGATAATGCCAACAACCGTATTATTCTGCAACACATGCTTGCTTATAAGCAGGTTGAATCTGTCTTGGCGGAAAATGGCATGGAAGCATTGCAATTGCTAATGAAAGGCGAACGATTCGATGTGATCTTAATGGATTATCATATGCCTATTTTATCTGGACTTGAAACCATTGAAAAGATTAAGGAACTCTTTCGGCACCAGGGAGAGGGCATTCCATTGATTGTATTGCATACGTCTTCTGAAGAACACGAGGTAATTTCAGCATTTAGACAGGAAGAACGCTCGTTTTGCCTACTGAAACCCATTAAATCGGACGAATTATATCAGACCTTGCGCAGAGCAATCCAACAGAACAAGGAAGAAATAGGACAGGCGAAAGCTAATCCATCGCTAAATGCAAATGCTTACGGTAGGGGGATCCAAGTTTTGCTGGCTGACGACAACGCCGTAAACATGGCCTTAAATTTAAGAATGATGGCCAGTATTATGCCGGATGCAATTTTGACAGAGGTGTCAAACGGAGCAGAAGCGATCCGGACTTGTGAAGAGAAATATTTTGACCTTATCCTGATGGATGTGCAAATGCCGGAAGTTGACGGTATCGAAGCAACTAAAAAAATCCGCCAGATGCAGCAATATCAAAACACGCCGATTATTGGTATTACGGCTGGTAATGTTTCTGGAGAAAGGGAGCGCTGTCTAGCGGCTGGTATGTCTGACTTTTTGGCTAAACCCATTCGGCAGCAGGACTTGTTCAATGCGTTACAACAGGCTATGTTATCAGTCGAAGTTTCTGAAGCACCAGGAACAGAAACAGATGATTTAGCGATGCATTTGGATATGCAGCGTTTAAATGAACAAGCCGGCGATGATCCTGCATTTTTATCCTTCTTCCTTGACTTGGTCATCAAAGAGATTACTGCCTCCAAAGCACAAATTGCAGCGGTAAAAAGCGACAATGACCTGAAGCGTATTAAGGAACTTTTACATAAATTGAGGGGAACCTCCTCAACGGCTGGACTCATTAAGCTTGCACAATTGACGAAAGAATTGGAAACCAATATTTCGTCTGAAACCGATCTGTCAGAAGCCTTTGTGGCTATTGAAGAAGAGATGGAGACCGGGTTGGATTTGATTACAAAAATTTTAAATAGATAGGACTATGTTGATTTTAATTGCCGAAGACGACGAGTTAATTTTACGCACCGTAGAACACAAATTAATAAAAGAAGGCCACGAAGTAGTTTTAACCAGAAATGGCCGCGAGGCCATCGAAAAAATCAGTGAATTGGATTTAGACTTGGTGGTGACTGATATCATGATGCCTTTTGCCTCTGGAATAGAAATTCTTTCAGCTATTAAAAGTATCGGAAAAAAGATTCCGGTCATTGTATTGTCGAGCATGGGACAGGAAGAGGTTGTTGTGGATGCCTTCGACCTTGGTGCTTCCGACTTTATGGTTAAACCATTTAGTCCAAATGAGTTGATGTTGAGAATAAAACGGCTAACAGATAAATAGCGTTAAACTATGCATTATGATATCGCGCTACACGAACTTATCTTGGCGATCATCGTCGTCTTGATCCTGGTATTGCTACTGATTATTTCGGTATTGGCCTATAGTTTTTATAGCTATAGAATTTTACATTACCGTCATTTGTGGAAGCAAATTATCGAGTATAAGGTTATGGAGACGATTGTTGGCGGTGAGGGAAATAGCGAACAGGATAGTGCATTCAGTAAGCATTTGAAAGAGCCATCATTCCGGACGCTTTTTTTGAATGTGCTGGTCGACTCTGACCGAAAATTTTCAGGGGCAGCCAAACAAGCTATTCATTCGTTGTTTCATCAGTTTAAATTAGAAGATGAAGCTTGGCGAAAACTTCGTCAGCGGAAAGATTATCTTGTCGCTGGTGGTATACGGGAACTGGCTACGATGAATGTTGAAGCAGCAATTCCAGAAATTAATGCCAAGCTAAATGATGATCGTACGGCCGTTTATCAAGAGGCGCAATATGCAATGGTGAGCTTTAAGGGTTATGAAGGTCTCGGGTTTTTGGAGCATTTTGATAAACCCTTATCAGATTGGCAGCAACTCCGTCTTTTATACTCCATCCATAAAATACCTGAACAATCTGACTTACAGGTGGATGTGTGGTTAAAGAGTAAAAATGACTCCGTTGTTATATTTACCCTTCGCTTGATTAGAAAATTTAGATTAATGACCTATTATACGGCGATCTATGAATTGCTCAGCCATAGCGCCACTGCCGTTCGTGTGCAGGCTATACGAACGATGCAAGCCATTGAAAACAGCATGACGGTCGGACAGTTTATAGCCTGCTTTGATCAACAGCCAATTGAAGTTCAGCTCGAAATTTTAAAATCCATGAAGGTCGCAAGGAGTAGAGAAAGTGAAGGGTTTTTGAGGCAACAATTGTGGGATCATCAGGAGGTCTCTATCAAAATCGCTGCGGCAGAAGTGCTCGTCGTTTTAGGGGAAAGATATTATTTACAAGAAATTTCGCAGCGGGCAGATACATACGACCAGCTTCAACAAATTATTAAACACGCTTTGCAAGAGAAAAAATGTTAGAATTTTCCCATATTGTATATGAAATTTTAGTTTGGCTATTTTTGCTTTATTCTGCTGCGGTATTCCTTATTTACACGTGGATAGGTCTATATGCTTATGGGGCAGTATTTCGTTACAAACATAATAATACCTTTACGGATTATAGTATTATTGCCACAAATCCCAATGCACCTACTTTTAGCTTGATCGCTCCAGCTTACAACGAGGGAATGACGATTGTCGAAAATGTTCGGTCATTATTGTCTCTCTATTACCATAACTTGGAAATTATCATTGTGAATGATGGCAGTAAGGATGACTCCATACAAAAACTGATCGCATCTTATCAGCTCGAGCCAACTTCCTTTTTTGTTCAGGGAAATATTAAGACCAAGAAAATAAGAGGAATTTATAAAAGTAAAAATCCTGCTTTTAAAAAACTTATCGTGGTTGATAAAGAGAATGGTGGTAAAGCGGATGCACTTAATGTTGGCGTCAATATCTCATCCGGTGATTACATTGTTTGTATTGATGTAGATTGTATTCTTGAGCAAGATGCCATATTAAAACTAGCTAAGCCTTTTTTGGAACAAACAGATAAGCGTGTTATCGCTTGCGGGGGCGTCATACGTTTGGCTAATAACTGTCATGTGGTTAATGGATCTGTCGTGGATGTCAACCTGCCAAAATCGTGGTTAGGACGCACACAGGCGCTGGAATATATCCGTGCTTTTATTTTAGGGCGGATGGCTTGGTCCAGGGCTTCGGGACTGATCCTAATTTCTGGGGCATTTGGTGCCTTTGACCGTCAGATCGTCCTTGCTTGCGGGGGATATGACAAAAATACGGTGGGCGAAGACATGGAACTTGTCGTTCGGATGCGACGCTATATGGAAGAGCAAAAGCAAGCCTATAAAGTTGTCAATATTCCAGATCCCTTATGTTGGACCGAAGTGCCTGAATCCAAAGAGGTCTTGCGTAAACAGCGTAACCGCTGGATGAGGGGTACCATGGAAACGTTATGGAAGCATCGCAAACTGATGTTTAATCCTAAATATGGCCGTTTTGGTATGATCAGTATGCCTTATTGGTTTTTCTTTGAGTTTTTGGGGCCAGTGGTCGAATTTACAGGTTACATTGTTTTCGCGGTTTTTTTTATTCTCGGTATTATCAATTGGCCTTTTTTCTTCGCCTTATTTGGTTTGGTAATTGCCGCTGGAGTACTCTATTCGATCTATGCTATCCTAGTGGATCTGGTTAGTCACCAAGTGTATACAAAAAAACGAGACCTTTCCACGCTTATCGCAACCGCTATACTTGAGCCGCTATATTTTCACCCTATTGTCGTTAAAGCCAGTGTACAGGGCGTGGTCGATTACTTCCGTAAACAGCATGGCTGGGGTGAAATGACTAGACAAGGTTTTCAGCAAAAAGAGGCAAACGAGTCCATTTGGAAATATATCGGTCTGCGATTCGCTTCAGCATTGCAGGGTATAAGCCCCGTGATGCTGGTTTTCTTTGTGTTATACATGTTATCTATTGGGGTGGAATGGTGGTGGTATGGCCGACGTTTTGCAGAAATTGCAGATGCGGGTAAATACCTGCTTGCTGATAACTTGCTGTTTGCTTTTCAAGCTTTAGCCTGTGTAGGTTTCGGGTATTTATTGTTTCAATTCCTCAGCAGTTTTTGGGCCAAATTCCTATTGGTTGTTTCGTTTTCATCTATCGTTGTCATCCAATTTATCCTGTTTTTGTACTTTGGAGAATCAAGAAATCTGCTTGGTGCAGATCTCTTTTATTACAGCTCCGAAGAGATGAAGCAGATTTTGGAAGCCAGCGGCATGTTGAGCTTTAAAAATATCGCCTTACTCTTGTTACTGATTGTGACGACTTGGATTCCGCTTTGGATTGCCAATAAGCGAACCTTTAAAAAGGCCTATGTAGGGATTGCACTCCTGTCGTTGGGTGCTGTATCCTATTTTATTTCTTCGGCTTTGATTTTGGGCACTCCTGCTACAAAGGATGAATTCGTGGCCAATGTTAGTCGAAGCAAGTGGCGTTATTTTTTTGAATCCAATTTATCAAATTATGCTGAAGAGCATCCCGGAATGTTGACTGCGCTCTATCAAGATGATGACGATGTGGATCCAAAAGAAATGGATCGTAAATTCCCTTTTTTGAAAACGGAAGATACGAAGGATTTTTTGGGAGCCTATTTACAGAAAACAACAAGAGCTCCAAATCTGGTCGTCCTCGTGATCGAAGGCCTAGGACATGCTTATAGTTCAGAAAATGGCTACATCGGTAATTTTACGCCATTTATAGGCACGTTAAAAAAACAATCGTTGTATTGGGAAAATAACATAAGTTCGTCCGGACGGACATTTTCTGTTTTGCCTACGCTAACGGGTTCGTTGCCATTCGCAGTGCATGGTTTTCTTGAACAGGATACATTGCCTAATCATTTTAATCTTTTTAATATATTGAAACACAATGGTTTCAGTACGGGGTTCTTTTATGGAGGGCATTCCAATTTCGATTTTATGAAAAAATTTATGGACTATAATAAAATCGATAAGCTTATTGATCAGGATGCTTTTGGTCCACCCTATAAAAAACTGCCTGAAAAAGGAGGCGAAAGCTGGGGTTATGAAGATCAGGCGGTGTTTAGCAAATTGCTTGAAGTACAGAAGCTACAGGAAAGGCCGTATTTCCATCTGCTTTTGACATTATCCACGCACAATCCTTTCTTGATCAACAATACAGGATATTACGAGCGGTTATTTGATCAACGAATTGCAGCGATGGATTTCTCACCAATGCAAAAAAAATGGGCCCAGGAAAACCGGACACAACTTGTATCCGTCTTAAATTTGGATGATGCGATAGAAAAGTTTTTTGCAGCATATAAAAAGAGACCGGATTTTGCAAATACTATTTTTATTATTACAGGCGATCATGCCATGCCTGAAATCCCATTGCAAAATAAAATTGACCGGTATCATGTACCGTTATTGATTTATTCGCCATTGCTAAAACAAGCGAAGACCTTTCGTAATATTGTGAGCCACTTTGACGTTGCTCCTTCATTGTTGGCCTACTATAGGGCAAATTTTGGCATCAAAACCCCTCAACAAGTGACCTGGATTGGTCAGGGCCTTGATCAAGGTACTTCGGGAAAAGGAACTGGGATAGCCATGATGCAGAGCAAAAGTCAACTGATCGATTTTGTACGGGGCAATTATCACCTTTCGGAAGGACAATTATATAAACTGGATGGAAACCTGAATGAAGACCCCGCTCCGGATAACATGAAAGACGAGATGTACAGGCACTTTGATTTGTTTAAGCGTAAAAATAAACTATTTTATACCCAAAAGCGCCTGCTGCCCGACAGTGTTTATACGAATTACTTTGGTACTTTGCCGAAAGACTAAAACTTGCGGATATAACCAAGGATGACGTCCAATTGATTTCCCTTTTCTTTTGGTCGGAATTCTTGGTTGTAATACGTACCGGAGATCGAAAAAAGGTTATTTTGCCTGACCGAAAAATTATATTCGGCACCAACTTTGAAAGTCTTCAATTTGTAGGAAGCGTTGTTCAAAAGATTATTTCGGTTTTCTTCTGGACTCAACCCTGTTCCTGCACTAAATCCGATGTAATCGTTTGCGCCTTTCGTGTAGTACCGTACTGTGCCGGTATACGATTGGGAGATATTTTCCTCACCAGGTGTAAGATAGGTTCTCAGATTGAACCAAAAGTTCTCATAATACTTTCCGACTGAGGCCGTATACATCCAGATATTGTCGCTGAAATAGAGTTGACGGTACCCAACTTCCCCTTCGAAACTATTTGGTAAATTGGCATACAGCGAGACGCCAGTTCGGTATTTTGCAAATATGCCAACATTATTGGAGTACCCCGCACCTACATAGAGATAAAATATCTTGGATAGACGTGGATAAGCTTCCATTTCAAACTGTATACCGTTTGCGGCAAATTTATTGGCATAGTTTGTTCTAAAGATCACAGATCCAATAGAGGTAGCCCGTTTATAGCTCAATCCAACGATGTGCCAGTTGTGATCAAATTGTTTGTCGAAATAGACGAAATTATAGGTTAACCCGATGGCGTTTTTAGCGGTATATTCCTCAATGTTCTTAGCCAATGATCGCGCTTCCGCGTTTTTCGGGTCAATCTTTAATAATTGGTGAACCGCATTTTCGGCGACCCCATAGTGATTTGCGCTGTAGTTGATCTTGGCTTTTAACAACAGTAGATCCTGTGATTCTGGGTGGTAATTTAGCCCCCTGTCTGTAAGCTGAGTTGCTTTCTCAGTCTGGTCATTCCAGTACTCAAGCGCTGCGTAGGCTAAAAAAAAGTCTTCATCCTTTGTATCTCTCTTATCGAGCTCATGAAAGAGCGTACGGGCTGAATCAATCTTGTCTGACCAGGTGTAAAGGCGCCCAAGAAAGATACTGATGTCGGTATAATCTGGAGCCTGTAGGAGTGCCTGTTTCGATAATTGAATGGCCTGCGGATAATCTTTTGAATCGAAGGCTACCTTGCGTGCTTTGGCGAAGAGATCATCAGCAGTGATTTTTGTCTCTTGGGCAATTGAAAATAAAGGTAATAAAGCGAGGGATAGTAATGGATAAATTACTTTTTTCATTCCAGATTGTATAGTTGACATATTAGCTTCCTAATATATAAACTAATATTAGGAATTATTGTTTTCAAATGCTTGTTTATAAAAGAATTTTCATCACAAATGCGGAGCTCCCTGCCTTTTAGGGAACTGTTTAAGCTTTATGTTTAGAAAGATAGCTTCGTAAAACGCCAGTTTAAAGTGTCCACTAGTGTCAATTGATTACAATCTACAGGAAGTTCGGCGGCTATTTTAAGTACCTGCATGGCCATCATGCTTCCGATAATCCCTGGCAATGGACCCAGTACACCATTTTTATCACAGTTAGGTACTTGTTCCGATGGCGGAGCAGTCGGAAATAAATCCAGTAGATTTTTGCTGCCATTGTAATTAAATACGGCCAATTGACCCTCAAATCCATATATACTCCCATACACCAAAGGCTTGTTGAGTCTTAAACAGGTTTCATTGAGGAGATAACGCGTTTCAAAATTGTCGCAACAATCCACAATGATATCATAGGGTCGCAAGATTTCTACTGCATTGCCAGCATCTATTTTTAGCTGTAAGGGCCGGAAATCAATTGTACTGTTATGCTGTTGCATAAAGTCAGCAGCACTGCTGACTTTGGTTTTATGGAGCTGCTTTTCGCTATGGATCACCTGCCTGTTGAGGTTATGGAGTTCAACCTGGTCAAAGTCAGCCAGAGCAAGCTTACCAATGCCAGCAGCGGCCAGATATTGCAATACGGGACTCCCCAGCCCGCCGGCTCCAACAATCAGTACGTTGGCATTCATAATTTTTCGCTGCCCCGAGACACCAATTTCTTCGATAAAGATTTGTCGGCTATAGCGTTCGAAAATAAGATCCTCTTTCATCCATTTAACGAATTAGTCCTGAATATGTACTTTCCCAATCTTTCATTACCGGGGAATAGCCCATTTTTCGGATTTGATTTTTTATTGTCTCCATATCCCGCTCGTCGCTGACTTCAAACTGTTCCAGCGCTTGTGGGTCGACGACATAACCCCCAGGATTTGTTTTGGAAGCTGCACTCATTGTGGTTACCCCGATGGGGATAATATGATCCCTAAAACTTTCATTTTCCCGGGTAGAAATGGAAATCTCGAGATTTTCATTCCATAAGCGGTAAGCGCAAATCAATTGCAGCAGATGTTTGTCCGAAAGATGAAAATTTGGTGCAACTGAACCTACAGCTGGACGCAGCCGAGGAAAGGAAATTGAATATCGGGTTTGCCAATAGTTTTTTTGCAAATAGGAAATGTGGGCCGCCGTGAAAAAGCTGTCTACACGCCAATCCTCCAATCCGAGTAATACCCCCAATCCAATTTTATGAATGCCTGCCTGCCCGATACGGTCGGGGGTGTCAAGTCGGTAATCAAAATTCGATTTCTTGCCTTTGGGATGGTATTTCTTGTATACCTCCCGATGATAAGTTTCCTGATAAACTAGCACTGCATAGACTCCTGCGGCCTGTAGCAATTGATATTCTACCTGATCTAAGGGCTGTACCTCAATGGAAATCTGTGAGAAATGTGGTTTTAACAGCGCAATGGCCTGGAGGAAATAATTAACTTCCACGGTCTTGTTTGCTTCACCACTGACCAATAGTACATGGTTGACTCCCATGGATTTAAGCGCCATCGCTTCGAGCAACAATTCAGTATTATTGAGTGTTTTGCGCCGAATCTTATTGTCCATGCTGAACCCACAGTAGGTACAGATATTCTGGCATTCATTGCTAAGGTAAAGCGGTGCGTAGAGCTGTATGGTCTTGCCAAACCGCCGCTGCGTGACCTGTTGTGTCTTGACGGCCATCTGCTCCAGATAGGGTGTTGCAGCAGGTGAAATAAGGGCGATGAAATCACTGAGTGTCAAATGCTCTTTGTTTAATGCCCGACGTACGTCCTGATCGGACGTCCCATAGATCTTTGTTTGGACTTCTTCCCAACTGTATTGGTCAAGTATCTCTTTAAAATCAGTCATGGTTTTTGGATCAATCGAATAAAAATGAAGTTAGCGGACTTGAACTGACTGCCCGTGAAGTAATGGGGCCCAAACCTGCTTCATAGGCCATGCGTCCAGCGATGACTGCTTGCTTAAAAGCCTCAGCCATGTGCACTGGATTATTGGAAATGGCAATTGCGGTATTGACCAATACTGCATCGGCACCAATTTCCATGGCTTTTGCAGCATCTGAAGGGGCACCAATTCCGGCATCTACGACCACCGGCACATTGCTTTCTTCGATAATGATTTCCAGAAAATCCAATGTACGAAGCCCTTTGTTGCTACCGATCGGTGCCCCCAGAGGCATGACAACTGCAGTACCTGCGTTTTCCAGGCGTTTACAAAGTACGGGGTCAGCATGAACATAAGGCATGACCACAAAATCCAGTTTTGCAAGTGCCTCTGTCGCACGTAAAGTTTCAATTGGGTCGGGCAACAGATAACGAGGGTCAGGGTGAATTTCAAGTTTTACCCAGTTTGTTTCCAGGGCTTCCCTGGCCAGTTGAGCCGCTAAAACAGCTTCCGCCGCTGTTCTGGCACCCGAAGTATTGGGAAGCAAGTCTATTTTTGTTAAGTTGAGTACAGCAGTTAATTCGTCATCCGCCGCGAGCTGATCGATACGCTTAAGTGCAACGGTAACGAGCTGTGAGCCGGAAGCACTAACGGCGGTGCTCATTTCGTTCAAATTACCGAATTTGCCCGTTCCCATAAATAACCTGGATTCAAAGCTGCGATTTGCTATTTGTAATGTGCTCATGGTAAAAGATTTTTAATGGATGAAATAATGTTCGGTGTTTGAGTGACCAATCCTGATACTGCGACACCATAAACTCCTATCTGTGTTAAATGTTGGATATCTTCGAGACTGCTGATCCCGCCAATAGCGAATATCGGAACAGGAGGAAGCTCCTGCCTCCGGATTTCCTGGATGATATTTTCATATCCAGCTATACCCAACAGTGGACTGAGTTTTTGTTTTGTATACGTGTGCTTAAAAGGACCGAGTCCTATATAATCACATTTTTCTACTATTCGACGTTGTACATCTTCCAAGCTATTTGCTGTCCCACCTATAACTTTCGATGGTCCTAATAACTGGCGGGCCTCAGCTATACCGCAATCCGTTAAGCCTAGGTGTACGCCATCGACATCCAGTTCCTTGGCTAGTTTTACATGATCATTGATAATGCATTTTGCACCAAACTGTTGGCAAATATGTAATATTTGACTCGCAAGTAATGAAAACTCCGGTTCTTCCGCTTGTTTCCATCGGATCTGAATCCAGGTGGCACCGGCGTCCAATGCTTTAAGGATATTGTTCTTTTGGTCTGTCAGTGTCAGTCCCTGGGAGATATATTGTAATTTTTCGAGCATAGCTGTTTGCATGTTTTAAATTGTTGAATAGGGTCAGTATCCTGCCAGAGGGCGCCTAATAAGGCAATTCCATCGGCTCCCGCTTGGATGGGAAGTAGACAATTTGCGGTTGTTATTCCTCCCAACCCAATTAAGCGGACATCCAAATTGGTCCGCAAGGGAAGTTGATTCAAAAGGGCATTTTCTTGTCCATAACCTGCTTTAGAAATGCTTGGAAATAATGGACTTAAAAAGGCGTAATTCCATCTTTTATCCAAGGCATTGAACTGATTGATGTGATGGACCGAAGTCGAATAAATGTTCCCGAAATGCTGCCTGTTGAATGGGTCGCTTTGCCGAAGATGCGCATTGAAATGAATTCTGTTTATATGAAGTGCGTCAGACAGCCACGGATGGGAGTGGAGAACCAATCGATCATGGTATGTCGCATCTATGGATGCGACATACTGATACATTTGCTCATCCGTAAAATGATATTTGCGTAGATGCAGGAGATCAAGCCCATGTGCAAAGAGATGATGGATGATATTCATTTCTGAGGCAACTTCCTCCGCTGCTGTCAACGCAATAATCATAAGTAGATTTCCTTTCCTTGAGCGATGAATTCCTGCGATTTTTCCAACATGCCCTGTGCGGCAGTATCCCGGATTTCTTGTGTAATTTTCATGGAGCAGAATTTTGGCCCGCACATCGAGCAGAAATGGGCTACTTTGGCGGCATCCGCGGGTAGCGTTTCGTCATGGTATTCACGGGCAGTATCTGGATCAAGGGATAGGTTGAACTGATCCTCCCATCGGAATTCAAATCTGGCCTTGCTCAGAGCGTTATCACGGTACTGTGCCCCGGGGTGCCCTTTAGCGAGATCTGCAGCATGTGCCGCCAGTTTGTAGGTAATAACACCATCTTTTACATCTTTTTTGTTGGGCAGTCCAAGATGTTCTTTTGGAGTTACATAGCATAGCATGGCACAGCCATACCAGCCGATCATTGCCGCGCCAATAGCTGAGGTAATGTGGTCATATCCCGGTGCGATATCTGTGGTAAGCGGACCTAAGGTGTAAAATGGAGCTTCGTCACAACATTCCAGCTGTTTTTCCATGTTCTCTTTGATAAGTTGCATAGGAACGTGCCCCGGCCCCTCGATCATCACCTGTACATCATGTTTCCAGGCGATCTTTGTCAACTCACCCAAGGTTTCAAGTTCCGCAAATTGTGCAGCGTCATTGGCATCTGCAATAGCGCCTGGGCGCAAGCCATCACCAAGCGAGAAAGCAACATCATACTGCTTCATGATGTGGCAGATCTCTTCAAAATGGGTATACAGAAAGTTTTCCTGATGATGAAAGAGACACCATTTTGCCATAATCGATCCCCCTCTTGAGACGATACCAGTTACGCGCTTTGCCGTTAAATGAATATAGCGCAGTAGGACACCGGCATGGATAGTGAAATAAGATACACCCTGTTCAGCCTGCTCAATCAAGGTATCCCGAAAAATTTCCCAGGTAAGATCTTCGGCGACGCCTTTCACTTTTTCAAGCGCCTGATAGATTGGAACAGTGCCTATCGGTACCGGTGAGTTGCGGATAATCCATTCGCGGGTTTCGTGGATATTTTTGCCTGTAGACAGGTCCATGATGGTATCGGCACCCCAACGGCAGGCCCAGACTGCTTTTTCTACCTCTTCTTCAATGCTGGAGCTGACCGCACTATTGCCGATGTTGGCATTGATTTTTACCAGAAAATTACGACCAATAATCATTGGTTCACTCTCCGGATGATTGATATTGTTGGGGATGATTGCCCTACCGGCAGCGATTTCCTCACGGACAAACTCGGGTGTAATATATTTTCCGGTTGTTCGGGCGCCAAAGTTCTCCCCCGGATGCTGATGATCCATACCGGGTGTACTGTCGGCGAGTTGCTCGATACGTTGGTTTTCACGAATGGCAACATATTCCATCTCTGGCGTAATGATTCCTTTTCTGGCATAATGCAATTGCGTCACATTTTTTCCCTGCGCCGCAACCTTGGGTTTATGGCTGTAGGTAAAACGAAGTTCGTCCAATGTTTTATCCGCCAGACGCTCTTGTCCATATGTCGAGCTGATACCTTCCAGCTGCTGTACATCCTCGCGGTCCAGGATCCATTGTTCGCGAAGACGCGGAAGTCCCTTACGAATGTCAATTTCCTGTGTCCCGTCTGTATAAGGCCCTGAGGTATCATATATGGTGATAGGTGGATTCATTTCGATTTGTCCATTGCTCAATTTGGTGGGACTCAATGAAATCTGGCGCATGGCGACCTGGATAGGATAAAGCGTTCCTGGAACAAAAACCTTAATGGAATTTGGAAAAGCTGTCTGTGTGATTTTTTCTGATGTCATGTTAATGAGGAATTAGGTATATTGAATTGAATATGTTGCTATGAGTTTAACCACCTTGTGTAGCAGTGATGAGCAGGAGTTGGTCATTAGATTGTAAGTAGGTTTTGGACCAGTCATTTTTGGGAATAACCTGGTTGTTGAGCGCTACGGCGACACCTTGTGTTTTACCGGAAAGCTCAGCCTGTAAAAGATCGGCTAACGAGTTTGGTGCGGGGTCGAAAAATCGGATTTGATGATTGATTGTAAGTTCCATTCCTTTTTATTTTTTGTAAAACTTTAGGAATGGCCACAACAATATACAGTAATGTATTTGAAAGACGGCTTACTTTTCCCTACGCCAGTATGATCTGGATCAGGTTATAAGGGTAAAATCTCAGCCTGCAAATGCAGACACCCCTAAAGTTGGAACTAATATAGGACTATTTTGATGAAAAATCCAAAACATTAGCTTTAATTTTAAATACTTCGCCTAACACGACAGTACAGTTTACTATCTTGGAAATAATTAATATATTCGTTTTTGAATCGACTAAAACAATTTAACACCTTTTGTAATCTTGTTGAATTCATCGATGATTGCTCAGGATATGCATTCAATTCTATTGTGGGAGATACAAAAGGTCGATATGTATAAACTAAATATGCGAAAAATTTTACTGATGACAATGCTGGGTATGGGCACAGCCCTATATGCACAGCAGAAAAAAGAATGTCTCCCCGTTGCCCTCAGCTGTGAGCATCTCGCAAATCCAATGGGCGTAGATAAACTAAATCCTCGCCTAAGCTGGCAACTCGATGATAAACGACAGGGAGCAAAGCAATCTGCTTATCAAATTATGGTAGACACGGATTCAATGGCATTGGTGAAAAATAAACCCAGTAGCTGGAATAGTGGAAAGCAGTCAAATTCTATTATGTTGGTCCACTACAATGGGACGGTACTGAAACCGCAGACAAAGTATTTTTGGAAAGTCCTGGTCTGGGACAAAGACGGACATCCAAGTACGTCAACCATTGCCTCATTCGAAACAGGTATGATGGGGATAGAGAACTGGAAAGGGAAATGGATCAGTGATAACCACAATATCCATGAACAGGCGGCTCCCTATTTTAGAAGAGCTTTTAAAACAAGCAAAGCAATCAAGTCGGCCCGTGCTTACATCGCGGTAGCGGGACTCTATGAACTATCGGTAAATGGCAAAAAAATCGGCGACCACAGGCTGGATCCAATGTATACCCGATTTGATAAACGTACTTTATATGTGGTGGAAGACGTTACCCGGCAACTTCAACAGGGAGACAATGTACTCGCTATCGTCTTGGGAAATGGCTGGTATAATCATCAGCCTCTGGCTGTATGGAATTTCGACAAAGCGCCCTGGCGGGATCGTCCAACATTTTGTTTGGACCTGCGCATTGTCTATCAGGATGGCAGTGAGGAAACAATAAGTTCGGATCAAACCTGGAAGACTGCTGCAGGACCTATTCGCTACAACAATATCTATACGGGCGAACATTACGATGCGCGTCTGGAGGTACCGGGTTGGGATACCCCAACCTTTGACGATGCACAGTGGCATACCGTTCAGTATCGGAATCCTCCCTCCGTAAATATTGTCTCCCAGCAGACCGTGCCCATACGCCTGGTGAAATCCTACGACCCAAAATCAATAAAAAAGATTGATGACAGCACCTATGTCTTTGATATGGGGCAGAATATGGCCGGTGTGACAAAGGTCAAGATGCGGGGGAAAGCCGGGACTGTGATCAAGATCAAACATGGCGAACGATTGCATGCAAATGGACGCTTGGATCAGTCCAATATAGATGTTTATTATCGTGGGAATAAAGAGCTGGAACCCTTTCAAACCGATATCTTGACACTGAGCGGTAAGAAAGAGGATGAATTTATGGCAAAGTTTGGCTATAAAGGATTCCGCTACGTCGAAGTGAGCAGCAGTGAGCCGATCGTGCTGGATAAGTCGGCTGTTACGGCCTATTTTATGCATAGCGATGTGCGTCCTATTGGCCAGCTGACAACCTCCTCTGCGTTGATCAATGGATTATGGAAAGCAACCAATAATGCCTACTTATCCAATTTGATGGGGTATCCCACCGATTGTCCACAGCGGGAGAAAAATGGCTGGACTGGGGATGGTCACCTCGCTATTGAAACAGCTTATTATAATTTTGACGGTATTACAGTCTATGAGAAATGGATGGCAGATCATCGGGACGAGCAGCAGGAAAACGGTGTGTTGCCCGATATCATCCCAACAGGGGGCTGGGGTTATGGTACGGCAAATGGCTTGGACTGGACAAGTACCATTGCTATTATTCCCTGGCAGACTTATTTATTTTACGGTGATGCAAGCCTATTGGCTGACTGCTATGACAATATCAAACGTTATGTGGATTATGTGGATGAAATCAGTCCTACTGGATTGACGACCTTTGGCCGGGGGGATTGGGTGCCAGTCAAATCGCAGTCTAATCTTGAACTTACTTCATCGGTCTATTTTTATGTGGATGCGACGATCTTGGCTTCCGCTGCAAAAATGTTTGGCAAAACAGATGACCAGCAGAAATATGAACAATTAAGCCAAAAAATCAAAGATGCCATCAATGCCAAATTTTTGGATACCGCAAAAGGGATCTACAGTGCCGGGACACAGACAGAGTTAAGCGTACCTTTATATTGGGGAGTGGTGCCAGATGCGATGAAAGCCAAAGTCGCTGCCAACTTAAATAGGAGGGTAGAAGAGACCGATTTTCATCTGGATGTTGGCGTGTTGGGTGCAAAAGCACTCCTGAATGCATTGAAGGATAACGGTTATGGGGAAACGGCATATAAAGTTGCGGTACAGGATACCTATCCCTCCTGGGGCTGGTGGATTGTCAATGGGGCGACCACCTTACTCGAGAATTGGGATCTAAATGCAACGCGGGATATCTCTGACAATCACATGATGTTTGGTGAAATCGGGGGCTGGTTTTTTAAATCCATAGGCGGTATTTTGCCAGATTCGTCGCAGGCCGGTTTTAAACATGTGCTGTTAAAGCCTATTTTTCCGAAGGAGCTCAAGGAGTCTTCTGTTTCTTACAATTCGCCCTATGGAAATATTATATCCAGTTGGAAAGCGAGAGGAAACAAAGTCGAATATCAGATTGAGATACCCGCAAATGCCACAGCAACCTTTTATCCACCAGCGAATGTGCGCAATGGTAAGGCAATCCACCTGGAAGCGGGTCAGAACCGTTTAAATTTGGAATTGAAATAAAATATTCATATTATAGGCTTTTGGCTAGCTAAAGACTTTGGATTAAGTTCTGACCAACTTCGCACCAACTTCTGCACTTCATCGAGTGTTGCTCGGGATTTCATCGGGCCCTCCGGCTATTTTCTCGATGAAATCCCGAAGCGAACCCGATGAAAATTGCCGGAAAGGGCGAAGCTGATCAGAAGAAAGTTGGGAATTAATAGGAATAGGATATATAACAAGAAAAGCCCATCGACTGATGGGCTTTCTTGTACCTAGGGCGG